>NZ_JBYTDH010000004.1:0-286514 GCF_058791175.1 Aeromonas sp. EU05-FHT14A05
CGGGAATAGCTCAGTTGGTAGAGCACGACCTTGCCAAGGTCGGGGTCGCGAGTTCGAGTCTCGTTTCCCGCTCCAATCTCTCTCCTCGAAGTACACAAATCCAATATTTCAACGCACTCATTGCCACATCCAGTTGGTAGAGCATGATCCGCGCCTTGCCAAGGCTGGGGTCGCGAGTTCGAGTCTCGTTTCCCGCTCCAATCTCTCTTCGAAGTCCTCATCATCCATTTGAATTGTCCATCACATCGCGCAGCGATGATTTGTCGTATCCGGCATTCAGCCAGATCAGACCCATGTCTTCTGTAGCCGGTTTGTGCACAGGTGTTGGGGAGGGTTGTGGTTGCTGCGAACAGGCTTATGGGCGTGGCGGGGAAGGGGAAACGGCGGGCAAAAAAATAGGAGGGGCCTTGGCTCCTCCTGCGAGTTCACGAGTGCGGCTTAGAGCAGAGTCACGTTCTCAGCCTGGGGGCCTTTCTTGCCCTGGGTCACGGTGAACTGGACTTTTTGACCTTCAGCCAGGGTCTTGAAACCAGTGCTCTGGATGGAGGAGAAGTGAACGAAAACGTCCGGTCCCTGGGATTGCTCGATGAAGCCAAAACCCTTGGTTTCGTTGAACCATTTTACTTGGCCGGTGCGAATGTCAGACATGTGGTAAGTCCTATCTATAACAAAATGAAACTAACGCCTTGTTGGGCAGCATTTGCCTAGAATGCAGGGGCCTACCCATGACTGACTACGTCAATTTGTTCCAGTGGCATGCAGTACAATCCCTGTCTAAAGCACAATCGATTGTACTGGAGCCCGATCCCTTGTCAATTTGGCACTTTTCATTTTTTGAGCGAGCTAAAAGTATTGGGAAGTCAGCGGCTTGTTTCATGCTTCTGGTCAAAAAAACGGGAGGCCATGGCCTCCCGTTTTTTTATTCCTTGAGGGCGAACCCTTCACCCTGTCGGTCGTAGCGGTAGTTTGCCTGACCGAAGGAGCGGATCTCGACCCGCTGGATGCGGCGGCCTGTGTCCACCAGGATGAACACCGACTTGCCCGATTGCAGCCGGGTCAGCGGCCTGTCCGGCCCCTCTATGGCGATCAGGCGGCTCAGCTCGGCCCCGGGCAGTTCAAACTTGCGCCAGATGGAGTAGAGGGTCTCGCCGGCCTGCACCTCGTGCTGCAGCCAGGTGCCATCCACCTTCTCCTCGACCGGTTTGGCTGCGACCGGCGCACTGCCTGCGGCCCCGTTGCCCACGGTCAGCGCCTGGGTCGGCACCGCCAGCGGCACGGCGAGTGAACCGGAAGGGGCCGCCCTGGGGGCGGCGGGGGCGGGTTCCCAGGCCAGCAGCAACAGCCAGAGAGGCACCAGCACCAGCAGGCCTATGGTGTGCTTGCGCGGCAGCGGGCTCGCCAGCTTGAATGAGCTGGTTCTGGGTTCCTTGTTGCGTTGACCAAGGCCGCTCATGCCCTGACCGAGGCGCTGACGCAGGGGCAGGGTAGCGGCATTGATACGATGGAGCAGGGTTCCTTGTGATTCGTCTTGGCGACGCTGCTGGGCTCGTCTGTTATGGCCACGTGGGCGACGGTCCGGGGTGGGCACGGCATTTACCTCTCACTACATTGCCTGCCATCAGGCAAATATAGCGCCTATGGTAAACGGACTCGCCCCCGAGGGGGAGAGCCCTGAGCATGAAAATTATCAGCTGAGACGAAATTGCCCCAGCAACTGCTGCAAACGCTCGGCCGCCTGGCGCAAGGCCTGGCTGGCTTTCGCCGTATTGGTCGCATCCTGGGCGATGTCGTTGGCCAGTGCGTTGGTTTTTGACAGGTTGCCTGAGACTGTCTCGGAAACCGAGCTCTGCTCCTCGGCGGCGGAGGCTATCTGATAGGTCATGTCGTTGATGGTGGCGATGGCCTGGAAGATGCTGTCGAGGGCCGCCTCCGCCAGATCGGCCTCGCCCACCGCCTGATGGGTCAGCTGCTGGCTCTGCTGGATGGCATTGACCGCATTGGCCGAGCTGTGGCGGATCTTCTCGATCAGCTCCTGGGTGTTCTGCACCGCCTGCTGGGTGTTGCCCGCCAGCTTGCGCACCTCGTCCGCCACCACCGCAAAGCCGCGCCCCTGCTCGCCGGCCCGGGCCGCTTCTATGGCGGCGTTGAGCGCCAGCAGGTTGGTCTGATCGGCGATGCCCTGGATGACGGTGAGTATGCTGGTGATCTGCTCGCTGTCGTGGGCCAGCCCCTCGACCACCTCGGCCCCCTTGCCCGCCTCGGCCGCCACCTTGTGCATGGACTGGATAACCTGCTGGAAGCGCACCTTGCCCTGATCCGCCGCCCCCTGTGCCTGCTTGGCGGAGTCGGCGGTGTTGTTGGCGTGGGTGGCCACCTCCTGGCTGACATAGGACATCTCCTGCACCGCGGTCAGCATCTGCTCCATTTCCGCCTGGTGATGCTGCAGGTTGCTGTCGGTCTGGCCGGCGATGCGGTCGGTATCCCCCGCGTGGCGATGGACCTCGCTTGCGGTCTTCTGCACGTCCTCGAGCAGCACCTGCAATTTGTCGATGAAGCGGTTGATGCCGCGGGCCAGTGACCCCAGCTCGTCCTGGGAGCGGGTGTTCAGGCGCTTGGTGAGATCCCCCTCGCCATCGGCGATGTCATCCACCAGGCTGACCATCTGGCGGATGGGGCCCGTGATGCTGCGGGCGATCACCAGCATGGTGGCCAGGGCCAGCACCAGAACGATGAGGGCACCGATGAGCTGCTGGGTCATGGCGGCCCGGTTCATCTCGGTGAGCTGGCTCTCCAGCTGATCGGCCCCCGCCAGCACCACCTGATAGGGCAGGGTGACTATGATGGCCCAGTTGCGGGCCATGCCCGGCACCGCGATGGGCACAGAGATGCGAAACGCCTCGTCGAGCTCCTGGCGTTGCAGCTCGGGCTTGAGGTATTGCTGCCAGCCGTCGCCCAGCAGCTTGTCGGCGCGGCTGCCGAGCAGGCCGGGGTCCCCGCTGGTGCCCGTGATGACGCCGGCGGCGCTGACGATCAGGGTCTCTCCCTTGCCGTCATAGATGTTGCTGTTGAGGGACTGGGCCTGGCGGCTGATGGAGTCCACCGCCAGATCCAGCGCGGCAATGCCCTTGAACTGACCGCCCACCAGTATGGGGGTGGTGATGGTGCTCACCAGCACCTGCTGGCCGTTGATGTCCACCTTGAAGGGATCGATGAGGCAGGAGCGCCCCTCCCGTTTCGGGCAGGCGTAGTAGTCGTTGGCCGGATTGCCGAATTCGTCCGGGTCGCTCTTCTCGATGGAGAGCAGCAGATCCGAGCCAATGTTCTCCTTGTCGCGATAGAAGTAGGGGACGAAGCGCCCCTTGTCATCGCTGCCAAGGGCACTCTGGCCTGCGAAGGCGCTGTCCTGGCCGTCGAAGCCGTTGGGCTCGAAGCCGGCGAAGGCGCCGTAGAGCTGGGGTTCCAGGCCGAGCTGCGCCTTGAGCAGATCCGTGGCCTGCTGGCGATCCAGCGGCAGCTTGCCCCCTTGCTGTTGGGCGAAGACGCTGGCCATCTGCTGGGTATAGGAGAGTCCCTTTTGCAGCAACTGGGTGATGGTGGCGGCCTCGGCGCGGGCGTTGGCACTCACCTTCTGCCAGGCCTCCTGCTGCAGGGCGGCGCGGCTGGAACTGATGGTCAGCTGCTGGGACTGCTTGCTCGAGTATTGGTTGAGCAGGATCAGGATGACCAGGGCCGTGGTCATGGCGACCCCCGCCAGTACCAGGATGCGATTCTGGATGGAGCGAAACTGCATCTCGTGTTCCTTGTGAGTAGAAAGTTGTATGAATTATCGGCATGGCGGGAGATTCCTCCAGCAATGTTGATCAGCAAAGCTGAAAATGAGGGGCGGTTCTGCGATCCCTCTCAAAGAACGGTACCCCGGCCGAATCAAGACCTGTTTAGGCCCCGACTATTGCATGGTTTTCCCATCCGTGATTCTGAGTGCTAAAATGCGACGGTTTTTTCTAACGCATTGGCCCAAGGCCCTCTACACAAGGCTTAAAGATGAAAGTCAAAACCCGTTTTGCTCCCAGCCCGACCGGCTTTTTGCATGTCGGCGGTGCCCGTACCGCACTCTATTCCTGGTTGTTCGCAAAGAGCCAGGGCGGCGAGTTCGTGCTGCGTATCGAGGATACCGATCTGGAACGTTCCACTCAGGAGGCGATCGACGCCATCATTGAGGGCATGGAATGGCTGGAGCTGAACTGGGATGAGGGCCCCTACTACCAGACCAAGCGCTTCGATCGCTACAACGGAATCATCGACGAGATGCTGGCCGATGGCCGCGCCTACAAGTGTTTCTGCTCCAAGGAGCGCCTGGAGGCGCTGCGCGAAGGTCAGATGGCGAGCGGCGAGAAGCCCCGCTATGACGGCAAGTGCCGGGATGCCGCCCACGATCACCCGGCCGATGCGCCCCACGTCATTCGCTTCCGCAACCCCACCGAAGGCTCAGTGGTGTTCGATGACCACGTCCGTGGCCGCATCGAGTTCGCCAACACCGAGCTCGACGATCTCATCATCCGCCGCACCGACGGCGCGCCGACCTACAACTTCTGCGTGGTGGTCGATGACTGGGACATGGAGATCACCCACGTGGTGCGTGGCGAAGACCACATCAACAACACCCCGCGCCAGATCAACATCTACAAGGCCCTGAACGCGCCCGTGCCTGAGTTTGCCCACGTCTCCATGATCCTGGGTGACGACGGCGCCAAGCTCTCCAAGCGCCACGGTGCTGTCTCCGTGATGCAGTACCGCGACGACGGCTACCTGCCGGAAGCCCTGCTGAACTATCTGGTGCGTCTGGGCTGGTCCCACGGCGATCAGGAGATCTTCAGCCTCGACGAGATGATCAAGCTGTTCAGCCTGGATGCCATCTCCAAGTCTGCCTCCGCCTTCAACACCGACAAGCTGCTGTGGCTCAACAACCACTACATGCGCAGCCTGGATCCGGCCTATGTGGCCAAGCACCTGGAATGGCACATGGCCGCCCAGAACATCGACACCAGCAAGGGCCCGGCGTTGCCTGCCGTGGTGACCCTGCTGGCCGAGCGCTGCAACACCCTGGTGGAGGTGGCCGCCCAGAGCCGCTACCTGTTCGAAGAGTACGAGGCCATCGACGAAGCGGCCGCCAAGAAGCACCTGCGCGGCGTCGCTGCCGAGCCGCTGACCCTGGCCAGGGCCAAACTGGCGGCCCTGGAGACCTGGACCACCGAGGCGCTGCATGAGCTGATTGAAGCCACTGCCGCCGAACTGGGTCAGGGCATGGGCAAGGTCGGCATGCCGCTGCGCGTGGCCGTGACCGGCCTGGGCCAGTCCCCTGCCATCGATGCCGTGATGGCGCTGGTGGGCAAGGAGCGGGTGCTGGCCCGCATCGATCGTGCCCTGGCCTATATCGAAGCGCGGATGGCGGCCGAGTAAGCCTCTGCCATTGCTTGAAAAAGGGCTCCCGCAAGGGGGCCCTTTGCTTTTGTGCGGCGCTCAGATTCATGACATAAAACAGCGACATAGCGCCGCAGTTGGCGGTAAAAACAGCTAACTGCCTGAATTTTGACTAAACGCTCCAGCGGGCGTTATTTTTGGGTTGACAGCAAAGCGGGTGATGCCTATCATGCGCCTCCGTTGCCAGAGATAACTTTGGTAGCGCCGAGGTGAGTTGGGGTTATAGCTCAGCTGGGAGAGCGCTTGCATGGCATGCAAGAGGTCCGCGGTTCGATCCCGCGTAGCTCCACCAAACACTTAAGGCCACCGCATTGCGGTGGCCTTTTTGTTTGTTCGGGCATTTATTTTTTTCATGATAACTGCCTCTTCATTTACAAATCAAATGACCAAAATGAAAAAGCCCGCGGCTGTCGCGGGCTTTTAGCATTATTCAATGCGGATCATGACGAGTGCCGACGCCGCCAGGCCAGCGGCAACAGGGCCAGCAGCAGTGCCCCCATGGCACCGCCACCCCCCTTGCTCTCTTCCTTGAGCTTGAGGTCGACGATGACGGGGTCGTGGTCCGAGGCGCTGAAGGGGTTGTCCGACTTGATGAGATCGCCGGTGAAGGCGCCGCCATATTCGAACAGGTTGCTCTCGAAGGAGTTGATGTGCCAGTCGGCCACCGCCACCACCTTGTCTGCCAGCGCCGGGTTGGCGAGGGCGTAGTCCAGGGTGCCGAGCTCGGCCTCGTAGCTGTAGGAGATGGCCTTCGCCTGGTTGAACTTGACGTTCAAGTCCACTAGACCATAGCTCTTGCCCACCGCCTGGCCCATCTGCTCATAGGGCTGCTCGCCGATAAAGGTGTGGGAGGCGGAGCGGATCTGACGCTCCCCCGCGACCGGCGCATAGTCGGTCAGCACCCGGATGGGATCCTCCTTGGCGTAGGAGTTGAAGTCCCCCACCAGCAGCACCTGGCCCGGCATCTTGCTCACCGCCTCCCCCAGTACCCTGGAGGCGCTCACCCGAAACTCGGTGCACTTGCCCTGCAGATCCGCAGGCTCCGTCTTGCCATCCCCGTTCTCGTAGCAGCCCGATCCCTTGGATTTCAGGTGGTTGACCACCAGGGTCAGGGGGGCGTCGCTGCCCGCCACGGTGAAGCGCTGCACCAGGGAGTCCCGCTGACCGGCGCTCCTGGCGACGCCGCCCGTGGTGTAGCGCTGCTCAGGCAGTCGGATAACCTCGGCATCCCCGCTCGGGGTGAGCAGGGCGGGGCGATAGATCATGGCCACCATGATGGCGTCGCCGCCGAAGAAGCGCTCCTCGGTGAGCAGGGCCTTGGGCAGGGTGACGAAGGCGTAGTGCTTGCTCGCCTCTTTCTGGCGGGCGTTGAGGCTCTGCACCAGATCGTGGAGGGCGGCGTGCTCGTCGAAGCCGTTGTTCTCCATCTCCATCAGGCCGAGCAGATCGGCGTCCATCTCGGCGATGGCGTTGACTATCTTGGCGCGTTGCAACTGGAACTCCTCCAGGCTCTTGGCGCCGCGGTTGCAGCCCTTGGCGCTGTCCGCATCCGCCTGATCCGCGCAGAGCACGTTGAGGGCGCCCCCCACGCTGGAGTGGCTGGTGAAGTAGTTGAGCACGTTGAAGCTGCCGATCCGCAGGTCGCTGCCATGAGCCCGGGCCGGTGCGCCCTGGCGGTCGTTCTCGTCGGTGCGCAGCAGATCCCCCGCCGTGATGCGCTGATCCTTGGGCACGATCAGCCGGTATTCGTCATAGCTGTAGCCCACCATGGCCTCCAGGTTGAGCGGGGCATCGCCGATGCGCAGATAGCCCTGCTCCGGCTCCCAGGCTGGCAGCCAGGGGAGCTTGCCGTTGGCGGCCTTGAAGTCCGACTCGAGGAAGACGCGGTTGCCTGCGTTGGCCTCGGCCAGCGCCACGGCCTCTGGGCTGCCCGCCACATGGAGCTGGGTCGGCTTCATCAGCGGGGCGCCGTGGGCGAGCACCAGGTTGTTGCGCTTGGCGGCGTAGTCGTAGCTGAAGTTGCGGCTTATCTTGAGCGCGCTGTCCTCGTCGAGGCGCACCCGCATCCCCTCGTGGCGCTCCAGGGCCCGGGCCAGGGTCTCCCCTTCCAGCACCCGCAGCGCCGTGGCGGCCGGTGCCTCGCCCTGGGCCAACACCGCCAGGCGCGGGGCGCTGCCGTCAACCAGTGGCTTGAGCTGGGTGTGGCCGTAGAACTCCTCGACCCTGGCCTCCAGGCAGACTAGGGCGCCCGGCTGGATGCCCGGGTACTTGCTGGCGAACTGCTTGTCATTGAGGTTGACGAAGATGCCGTCCGACGTCTCGGGGTTGCCGTCCCCCTGCAGATCCTGCAGGTAGAAGCCTCTGTTCAGGCTCTCGCCGAGGGCGGAGACCAGGGCCTTGACCTTGACAGTCCCGGGGCTTTCAAACAGATCGCCCGGGACGAGCGGGCTCTTGTCGCCGCTGCCCTGGATGGCGGGGATGGGGGTGAGGGCGCTGTCGGCCGGGCAACTGAAGCCGGCGGCATGGAGAGACGGGGACGCGAGGGCGAGCCCCACGGCCAGGGACAGCAGGGTAGGTCTTCCTTTCATGGGTATTCCTTTTTTTATTTTTGCCAGTGTTTCCATAGCCTTGGCGCTTTGGCCAAGGGCGCGCATTGTCACATTTCTGGCAGCTCTGACCAGTGAGGCAACGCACATTATGGGGAGACAAAAGAGGCTGAGCCCGTTTTTTTGACGTGGCTAACAGATTGATATTAATGACTTAATAGTTAGTTGGCCGATTGAGGGGAAGTGTGAGCCGGCCGGCATTCACATATTTTCCTTAGAGAATAAAGATTGAGCGGTTGCCACTTGCTTCCTATACTCGAGCCGTTCCTCACGGAACCCAGGCAAAGGGCAAACCGGCAGTGATGCCGGGACGCAAAGCCTCCGATCTGCCCCAAGCGGGCCAGACAGCGGGGTTACCCAGGGTGACTTGAGGGTTTGTGGCCCGTCCATGGCCTGTTGTCGCTCCCTTGTTCCCTGTTGCGATTGCGCTTTTCCCGGTCTTAAAAGCCAAGACAAAACAAGGATGATAACAATATGCAACAGATCTTGAGGCCCAGCAGGCTCGCCATGCTGGTCGCCCTTGCGGCCGTCCCTGCCTGGGCGCAGGCCGCCTACCCCGCCTATCAGGCCGGCACCGCCTACAAGGCTGGCGACATCGTCAGCAACGCAGGCGCCCTCTATGAATGCAAGGAATTCCCTTACTCCGGCTGGTGCGGCGCGTCGCCCTACCACTACGAACCCGGTGTCGGCGCCGTCTGGGCCGATGCCTGGAAACTCTTTGGCGGCGAGGTGCCGCCGCCGGCCCTGGTGGTCGCCATCGGCTCCCCCGCCGTGGGCAGCAGCGTCAGCGAAGGGGCCAGCCTGGCCCTGGCGGTGACCCTGAGCGGCCCGGTCACGGCGCTCGCCCGGGTGGAATACCTGATCGACGGCACCCTGGTCGCCACGGCCACGGCCTCCCCCTGGAGTGCCAGCTGGTCTGCCGCCGGCGTGGGCAATCACACCCTCAAGGCCCGGGCGCTGGATAAAGACGGCAAGGTGCTGAGCGAGGCGGATTCGAGCTTCCTGGTCGCCGCCGTGGTGGCGCCCGAGGCCCCCAGGGTGAGTATCGCCAGCCCCGCCGCCGGGGCCAGGGTGACCCTGGGCCGCGCCCTCACCGTGAGCGGCAATGTCACCGACGCCAATGACGACGTCGCCAAGGTCGAGCTCTTCGTGAATGGCCAGAAGGTGGGCGAGGACAGCAGCGCCCCCTGGCAACTGAGCTGGACGCCCCAGAACAAGGGGCTGACCGGCCTCAAGCTGGTGGCGACCGACAAGGCAAATCTCTCTGGCGAGTCGGCCCAGGTGGATGTCCAGGTGGAAGAGGCGGCCCTGCCCCCCACCGGCGGCAACCTCTCCTGCGACGTGCGCCAGATCTACCGCGCCGACGGCAGCGAGTGCATGGGGGATGACCATGGCCGCCGCGTCATCGGTTACTTCACCTCCTGGCGCACCGGCAAGAACGGCCTGCCAGCCTACCTGGTGGGCGACATCCCCTGGGACAAGATCACCCACATCAACTACGCCTTCGCGGCGGTGGACGAGCAGAGCCACACCATCAAGGTGGATGACGCCGCCACCAAGCTGACCTGGAACGGGGTGCCGGGCGCCGAGATGGATCCCGAGTTCGCCTATCAGGGCCACTTCAACCTGCTGTCCAAGTACAAGAAGCAGTACCCGGACGTGAAGACCCTCATCTCCGTGGGGGGCTGGGCCGATACTCGCGGCTTCTACGCCGCCACCACCAAGGGTGACTGCTCGGTCAACACCGCCGGCATCAACGCCTTCGCCGACTCGGCGGTGGGCTTCATCCGCCAGTACGGCTTCGATGGGGTGGACATCGACTACGAGTACCCCACCTCCATGAAGGATGCGGGCAACCCCAACGACTTCCCGCTCTCCAACCAGTGTCGCGGCAAGCTGTTTGCGAACTATGAAGTGCTGATGAAGACCCTGCGCAACAAGCTCGACAGCGCCGGGACCGAGGACGGTCGCAAGTACATGCTGACCATCGCCTCACCGGCCTCGGCCTACCTGCTGCGTGGCATGGAAAACTTCCAGGTCACTCAGTACCTCGACTACGTCAACCTGATGACCTATGACTTCCACGGCGCCTGGAACCACTTCGTCGGCCACAACGCCGCCCTGTTCGACAACAAGGCGGATCCCGAGCTGTCCCAGTGGGGTGTCTACACCCAGGCCCAGTTTGGCGGCATCGGCTACCTCAACTCCGCCTGGGCGGCCCACTACTTCCGCGGCGCCCTGGCGGCGGGCAAGATCAACATAGGGGTGCCTTACTACACCCGTGGCTGGCAGGGGGTCACCGGTGGCACCCACGGCCTGGGGGGCAAGGCGGCGCTGCCGAGCCAGAGCGATTGCCAGCCGGGCACAGGTGGCAGCACCATCCCCTGCGGCAATGGGGCGGTGGGCATCGACAACATCTGGCATGATCTGGACAAGAACGGCAAGGAGATAGGCGGTGGCGCCGTGCCCATGTGGCATGCCAAGAACCTGGAGCACGCGGCCAGCCTCGGCATCACCACATTGCCGAGCTACGGCCAGGCCTGGGGTCTGGATCCCAACAACCCGGCCCACGTGATGCAAGGCCAGTATGTGCGTTACTACGACGACAAGGCCCACGCGCCCTGGCTGTGGAACGAGCAGAAGAAGGTGTTCCTCTCCACCGAAGATGAAGAGTCCATGGGTCACAAGCTCGACTACATAGTCAAGCGGGGTCTGGGGGGCGTCATGTTCTGGGAGATGGCGGGGGACTATGACTTCGACGCCGCGAAGAACGAGTACGTGATGGGCAGCACCCTCACCAGCCTCGCCTACGAGAAGTTCAGCAAGGCCGACAAGGCGGCCCTGAAGCAGAACGATCTGCCGGCCCCGGCCGCCCAGCTCGACATCGGCGTGAGCCTCTCCGGCTTCAAGGAAGGGGACTCCAACTACCCGATTAACCCGACCCTCAAGCTCACCAACAAGTCGACCCAGACCATACCGGGCGGCACCCGCATCGAGTTCCTGATGCCCACCTCCACCTCCGACACCATCACCGACCAGAGCGGCATGGGGTTGAAAGTGGTGGAGAGCGGCGGCAACCAGAACTCCGACGGCATCGCCAATGAGAAGGACTTCCACAAGGTGGCCCTGACGCTGCCGGCCTGGAAGGCCTGGGCGCCGGGCACCGAGGTGGAAGTGGCCATGACCTACTACCTGCCGGCCGCCGGCGTGCCGAGCGGCATGCGCCTGATTGCCGGCAGCCAGACCATAGGCCTGAAGTCCGACTTCCCGGCCCTGGCCGAGGCGGTGCTGGGCAGCAGTGGCGGTGGTGACGGCGGCAGCGGTGGCACCACCTGTGCCAGCCAGAACGTCAACCCGGCGGACTACAATGCCTATCCGACCTGGCCACGCGGGGATCACGCCAATGGCAACGACCGCATGACCAACGGCAAGGCGGTGTGGCAGGCCAACTGGTGGACCAGCAGCGAGCCCAAGGCGGGCGATGGCAGCTGGAAGCTGGTGTGCAACTACTGAGTTGTCCCGGCTGCTGTACCAGCAGCGAGCTCAGAGCGGGCGATGGCAGCTGGAAGCTGGTGTGCAACTATTGAGTTGTCCCGGATGCTGTACCAGCAGCGAACTCAGAGCGGGCGATGGCAGCTGGAAGCTGGTGTGCAACTACTGAGTTGTCCCGGCTGCTGAAGCGGGTGTGCAACTACTGATAATCGGTTGAGGGGCTTACCCCGCGTCAACCCAATGACCCAATCCGGAGCCCAGGCTCCGGATTTTTTTGCGCCTCATACAAGGAAGGGATCTCGTGACAATCGGGGGAGGGGACCATAAAAAAGACCGCTCCGAAGAGCGGCCAATTGCCACCAGGCAAGCTGCGGGGCTGACCCCCTTGTGGATGGGCAGTCGCCATGGGCGGATGCTTGCCCATGGCGTGCCGGTTTATTGAGTGACGGCGCCGCCCTGTTGCTCCTTCAGGAAGCTGATCCAGGGGGAGGCGCGACCACTGACGTTGCCATTCTGGGCGGCCTGGGTGAAGGCGCTGAGCGCCTCCTTGGGTTTCTGCTGCTCGAAGTAGGCGACCCCGGTCAGGAACTTCAGATCCGCCCGCTGCTCGCCGCTGGCATTGGCGGCGGGCTTGGCGGCCAGGGCGACCAGATCCTTGTAGCGTTTGCTCTGGATCATCATGCGCGCCATCTTCAGCTGCAGCTCTGCACTGGGGGCCAGCTGATAGGACTTGGCCAGGGTGTCGATGGCCGGATCCAGCTCCTTGGCCTGATGCCAGTAGTTGGCCAGCGTCTTGTAGTTGGCCGCGCTGCTCTCGATGGTCCCCTCCTTCATCGCCTTCTCCATCACGCGGGCGGCGCGGTGGGGAATGCCGGCGAAGGCCAGGTAGTTGGCGAGCCGCTGCAACTCGGCCGCCTCGGTCAGCATGCCGAGGTTGTAGGCGCCTTCCAGCGCCGCCAGGGCCTTGGCATCGTTGCCCGCCTGCATGTGCATGGCCGAGAGCTGGGTCCAGTACTTCTTCTTCTCCGGGTACTTGTCCACCAGGGCGGTCAGCACCTCGGTGGCCGGCTTGTACTGTTTCAGCTCGTAGTGGGCCGCCATCTTCAGCAGATACCAGGACTCCGGCGCCTTGCCCGCGGAGAGCTTGATCGCCTGATCCACCGCCGGTATGGCCTCCCGGTACTGCTTGAGCTGCACATGGGCGTTGGCCAGGGTGATGTAGGCGTGCGGGGTTGGCTTCTCCTCCTTGCCGAGGTTCGCAAACCACTCCTTCATGGTGCTGATGGAGCCCTTGAAGTTCCCCTCCGCCATATAGAGCTGGGCCAGGTTGTAGCGCACCTGCTGGGCCACCGGCTGCGGCAGGCCGCCGGTGGCGATGGCATCGGCGAAGTATCTGGTCGCTTGGCTGTATTTCTCCTGCTGGGCGGCCACGAAGCCCAGGGTCTGCAAAATGACCCCCTTGTCGTAGACCCGCTCGCCTGCGCCGGACAGCGCCTCCTGCAGCTTGGCATTGGCCTCGCCGTATTTCTTCTCGGTGATCAACGCCTGGGCCTTGTTGACCGCGCGGTAGGCGCGATCAGACAGGGCGGGCTGCTCGGCGGCCCAGCCGGCGGTACTGAGCAGTACCGCCATGGCCACCGGGGCGAGGATCAGGGTATGTAACTTTTTCATCGCCACCTTCCTTAGTTGACCGCGAACTCGATCTCTTGCTGCATGCGGCTTGCCTGGGGCTTGCCGTCCACCATGGCCGGCTTGAAGGTCCACTTGGCAATGGTCTTGCGCGCCTCCTTGCCGAGGTCGTAGCTGCGGGGCTCTTCCTTGACGATCCGGATGTTGCTGACGGTGCCGCGCTCGGTGACGGTGAACTCCACCAGTACCTTGCCGGAGGCGAGACCGGCCAGCGCCGCCTTGCGGGGCATCATGGGCTCGAAGGTCGCCATGGGCATGGCGCCGTTGTTGCCGCCCATGCCGCCACCGCCGCCGCCGGTGCTGTAGGCACCCAGGGCGTTGCCGCCGCCGATGTTGACCGGGATGTCGAGCTTGGGCATGTCCATGGGGGCACTGTCCATCTTGGGCCTGTCCGTGCTCGCCACCTCCATCTCGGGTGGGGGCGGCGGGCGGTTCGGGGGCGGCGGTTTGGGCAGTTCCCGTTGTTTCTCTTGCAGGGTCTCCTGGGGCTTGAGGCGAATGAAGTCGGTCATGGTGACGTCTTCTCTCTCCGTCAGCTCCCGGTGATCCGGTGTGATGAGCTTGTTCATTCCCAGAAACAGGAAGAACACCACCACACAGGAGACAGCTATCGCTATCAGGTATCTCATGGTGCTCGCTCCGGCATCAGCTGCTCTTGCTCGCCGCGATGGAGATGTTCTGGACACCGGCCATGCGGATCTGATCCATGACCTGGACCACCAGCCCGGAACGGGACTCGGTATCGGCCTGGATCACCACGGCGCTCTCCGGGTTCTCCGCCCGCAGCCGCTCGATGTTGGCACGCACGGCGCCCACTTCGACGACCCGTTTGTCGACCCAGACCTGGCCGTTCTCGCGGACCGCGACCATGATGTTCCCCTTCTTCACCGTCTCGGCCGTGCTGGCGCTCGGGCGGTTGATCTCCACGCCGGACTCCTTGACGAACGAGGTGGTGACGATGAAGAAGATCAGCATGATGAACACTATGTCCAGCATGGGGGTCAGATCGATGGCCGCCTCATCGGCACCGCTGTCGCTGTGACGTTTTCTCATGGCAAAAAACTCCTTGCTTGTTCTGTGCCCCGGCGGGCCTGAGCCTGCCGGGGATGTGCATCCTGCATCAGCCGTGTTTCAGGTTGTCTTCCAGCTTCTGCACCGCCAACTTGGCCTTGTGATCGAGCTGGTTGACAAAAAACAGGCCGGAAAGGGCGGCAATCATGCCCGCCATGGTCGGTACCGTCGCCTTGGAGATCCCCGAGGCCATGGCCCTGGGGGAACCCGTGCCCGTGATGGCCAGGGTGTCGAACACCTGCACCATGCCCACCACTGTGCCGAGCAGCCCCATCAGCGGACAGAGGGCGATCAGCACCTTGATGACCGGCATCCCCTTGTCCACCGCCATGGCCACCCGGGAGACCAGCTCGCGCCGGATCTGCTTGGCAGACCAGGAGAGGTGATCGCTGCGGGCCAGCCAGGTCGCCTTGGTCTGCTTCACCTGTTTGGGATAGACCGCCATGAAGTAGAACCAGCGCTCCAGCAGCAGGGCCCACATCATCAGGGTCAGGAAGAACAGGGCGACCAGCACGTCGCCCCCCAATCCCAGAAACCGGCGGACCGACTCGACTTCTTCAATCAACCAGAACCACATGGGTGACTCCTTAGGCTGCGGCTTTGGCGGCGTGCAGACGTTCCTGATAACGGGCGACGAAACCGGCGCTCTGCTCTTCCAGGACCTGGATGAGACGACGGCTCTGGGTCTGCACTATGGTGTAGAGGAACAGCATGGGCACGGCGACCACCAGACCCTGCATGGTGGTGACCAGGGCCTCGGAGATGCCGCCCGCCATCAGCTTGGGATCCCCGGTACCGAACAGGGTGATGGCCTGGAAGGTGGCGATCATGCCCACCACGGTACCCAGCAGACCCAGCAGTGGCGCGACCGAGGCGATCAGCTTGATGATGCTGATGCCCTTCTCGAACTTGGGCACGTTGCGCAGGATGATCTCGTCGAGCTTGGATTCCAGATCCTCTATGTTGTCACCGCGGTGGGACTGATAGGCCCCCAGCATCTCGCCGATGGGGTTGCCCTTGATGATCTGCTCGGATTTCAGCTGCTTGCGCATGGACGAGCCGATCAACGACAGGCGGATACCGCAGAAGATGGCCAGCAGGGTGCCGAGCACGCCGAGCACCATGATGACGTAACCCACTTCACCCCCCTGATCAATCCGCTCCTTGAGAGTCGGTGACTGCACCAGCAGGGAGAGGATCACCCCGCGGGACGGGTCGATAAAGATGGGCTCGACGGCGCCGTTGCCCTGTTCAAACTCGGCGATCGGCTCCAGCACGCTCTTCTCCGGTTGACGGGAGAGCTGCTCGAACTTGCCGGTCTCCGGCACGAAGGTGAGGTACTTGCCCTCGGAGACGGTGTTGAACTCGCCTATCTGGGTCACCGTCTTCTCGGCCTGGTTGCCCTCGCCGTAGACCACGGTGGCCGGGATCTGGCTCACCTTGCCACCGTCCACCATGCGGCCGAGGGTGGTGGTCCAGAAGGCGGTCAGATCGTCGCTGGAGGGGAGCTCCTTGCTCTCCGCCAGGCGGGTCAGCAGGGCCGTCTGCTCAGGGTGTTCGACCCGGCGGGCGGAGGCGTTGAAGATCCCCTTGAACTCGCCGGCGAACTGGCGCAGCACGCCGAACATCTCGCCCATGTTGCCGGAGCGCTGGCGCAGGGTCTCGGTCAGCTCGGTGAGCTGCTTGTCGTTGGCATCGAAGGTGGCCTTGAGCTGCTCGCCCTTGGCAGTCTCGGCGGCGAGATCCGCCTTGGCCTTGGCCAGCAGGGCCCCTTGCTCGTTCTTGTCAGCCAGGAAGCGGGCCTCCCGCTCCTTGTTGAGCTGGGATTCGCTGGTGCTGGCGGCCTTGACCTGGCTCAGCAGGGCGTTCAGGTCTACCGGTTTCTCGGCGGCGGTCACCGGCAGGGTGATCAGGGTGGCTCCCGCGATCAGGGAGGCAATGGCGAGTCTGATTCCTTTCATGATGCTTTCTCCGCAGTTTGAACCGGCAGCTTGATGAGCGCGGGGGGCGCCTGCTTCTTGGCGATGCGAAGGCCCTGTTCAACCGCACTGCGATACTCCTGGGGCAGCTCTTCCCACTGGCGGGTCTTCTTGTTCCACATGCCGGTCTCGTTGCCATCCGGGGACTGGTAGAGCAGGGCGATGCGGCCGACGCGCAGGAACTCGTAGGTCTTCTCGCTGCCATCCTTGTCCAGGCTGGCCTTGTAGGACTCTATGGTGCGGCTGAAGCCCTCCTCGATCTGGTAGGCCTCCAGGATCTTGCGGTACTTCTCGGAGATGGTGACGTCGGCCCGGTTCATGAGGTCGGTCAGGGCCGCCACGCGGTCCTCCCGCTCGACCTTCTGGAACGGCAGGTCAAGGGCGACGAACTGATCGAGGGAGTCGATCATCTTGAGCATCAGGGGCACTACCTCGGTGCTGGTCTGATCGATCTGGGCTATCTGGCGCTGCATCGAGGCCAGCTCGGCACTCTGGGAGTCGACCATCTTGCCCACCTGCTCGTTGTAGGTGCGCAGGCTGTCGACCTGGCGCAGGGCGGCCTTGTACTGGGCCAGGGCAGACTCGGCAGACTCGGCGTAGCTGTCGATCTTCTGCTGGGATACTTTGGAGGCATTGTCGGTGGCGGCTTGAGCGTCCACTGCCTGACCGGCAGAGGCGGCACTCAGATTGAAGCTGGTCAGCAGGGCAGCCGAAACCAGGCTGCCGAGGAGCGCTTTCTTCATTGTAATAGTCCTTTTTTTCATAGGATTACCCTATCTCCGTGACTTCCTTGGAACCTTGGGCAGAGCCGGCCCGAGGGGGCCGGCTCGTCACTTTCCTGGTGGATCAGAACTTCTGGGCGTAGTCGAGGTAGTAGATGCGACCGTCGATGCTGTAGAGCTCCTCGTCATAGGTGAAGCCATCGCTCTCGAGGGACGGGCCCGCGTTGAACATGTTCTTCACCCCGACCTGGATCTTGCCGTTCCAGGGCGCATCCACGCCGACGTTCAGGTTCCAGGTGGTCTGGGACGCGATGTGGCCCACTTCCTCACCGGTGTCGGCGATGTAGTCCTGGCTCTGGGAGTCGATGTAGTTCGCGCTCAGGTAGGTATCCATGTTCCACCACTGGGGCACATTGACACCCACGCCGGAGCTGAAGCGCATCTGCGGCTTGCCGTTCTGGCCAATCTTGTCGATGACGGGGCCACCGGCGTACAGGCCTTCCTTGTACTCCAGGATGTAGGTGCCGCCGAGGTCATAGCGGATGGTGGCGGAGGTCAGGTCGTAGCGGTAATCCAGCTTGAGATCCAGGCCGCTGGTGTTCAGGGTTCCCCGGTTGACCATGGGGGCGATGGCACCGCTGATCTTGCCCTGGCTGTTGCGGGTGACGTTGCTGGAGCCCCCGTTGTTCAGCTCGTCATAGATGACGGACTGCAGGGTGTTCAGCTGGATCACGTCCTCGATCTTGATGGTGTAGTAGTCCAGGGAGAGGTTCAGGTCATCCAGCGGGCTGTAGGCCACCCCGAAGTTCCAGGTGTCCGCCGTCTCTTCCTTCAGCTCCTCGTTGGAGGTGCGGGTGGTGTCGTACTGGCGGTTCGGGCAGTCCGCCGCCGAGATGCCGTTGGCCTCGCAGTAGACATAGTCCTTGGCCCAGTCGGCCGAGAAGGAGTCAGCCGCGTAGAGATCGCTCAGGCTGGGGGCGCGGAACGAGCGGGACCAGGAGGTGCGCAGCATCAGGTTGTCCAGCGGCTGGTAACGCAGGCTCGCCTTGGGGGAGAAGGCGCTGCCGAAGTCGCTGTAGTCATCGAAGCGACCGGCCAGGTTCAGCTCGATCTGATCCGTGATGGGCACCAGGGACTCGATGTAGGCGGCGGTGACGTCGCGCACCCCGCCGGAGGAGTTGCCGGAGGAGCCGATGATGTTGCCGGCCTCGGACTGGGCATCGTACTTGTCGGTATAGACCCAGTCGTTGTACTCGGCGCCCGCATACCAGCTGACCGGACCGGCCGGCAGCTCACCCATGTCCCACTGGACACCTGCGTACCACTGGTAGAAGTCCATGGTGGAGCGGCGGCTGGTGTCGGCTGCCATGGCGGCAGTGCTCTTGGGATCGAACTCGCCCCCGACGAACTTGCCGTCGGCGATGGCCTGCTGGGCGGCGGATTGCAGCACGTAACCTGTGCCGTTCTCCTTGTTGTCGGTCTTGGAGTACATGTAACCGGCGTTCCACTGCATGTCGCCCACGGATTCTGTGGTGACAGTGCCCTCGAAGCCGAGGTTCAGGCTGCCGGTCATGTCGGTGACATAGTTGTCACGGGGACCGACGTTGCTGAAGCGGTAGTAGGCGTAGGCGGCTTCACCCAGACCCTGGGTGGCGGCGGCGTCCAGGCCGTTGTCGGTGAAGAACTGGGCGTTGTTCGGGTTGGACGGATCTATGGCGAAGGCACCGGCGGCGGGGGCGAAGCGGCCGAAGCTCTCGACCCGGGAGCCGATGATCTGCGGCACGAAGTCGACGGTGTCGTTGATGTGGTAGCGACCATTCACGTAGAGGGTGTCACGGCTGCGGGAGGCCGTGGTGGCCGCGACCTGACCGTAGTTGAAGTTGCAGCCGCCCTCGAAACCGATGAAGGGCTCCTTGCAACTGCCGTCGGCATTGGTGGCACCGGCCAGGGGGCCGTATTTCCAGATGGGATCCCCGTTGGCGTCGAGGCCGGTGATCCCCTCCACGTTGCGACCGTAGGCGCTGGGGGCATCGTTGCCCTGCTTGGCCAGATAATCACGATCACGGCTGTAGATGACGTCCTTCTTGTCGTGCTCGTAGACCGCCATCAGCGAGCCCTTCTCGCCATTGACGCCTGCCACGACGGAGCCACTGCTCTCGTCACCGCCCTCTTCGGTCGGGGAGCCGAGGCGTCCCTGGAAGGTCAGGCCGTCGTAGCCCTCTTTGAGCACCACGTTGATGACACCGCCGATGGCGTCGGAACCATAGATGGCGGAGCCGCCGTCTAGGTTGACTTCGACCCGCTCAACGGCGGCCATGGGGATGGTGTTGAGGTTGATGGAGGTGCCGCCCATGGTGGGGGAACCCGCTACCCGCTTGCCGTTCAGCAACACCAGGGTGCGCTCTGACCCCAGGCCGCGCAGGCCGACGGTGGATTGGGACTGGAAGGAGCTGCCGGAGGCCGGGGAGACGCCACCGAAGGAGTTGTAAGAGGCTTGTTTGAGGTAATCGGCGACGGTCTGCTGACCGGATTGCTCGATCTTTGCCTTGGTCACTGAGACGACAGGGGTGGATCCTTCCACATCGACCCGGGAGATCCGCGAGCCGGTGACCTTGATCTTCTGCAGTTTTTCGACATTCTGGCCCTCTTCGGCCAGGGCAGGGGTGCCCACAACTGCCGCGCTCGCCAAGGCAAACGCTACGGCAGCAGAGAGTCTGCTTTTCCTAAGCATCGTTAGTATCCTTCCTGATTGTTTTTTTGTTTGCTTCCCTTACCGCCCTCGTTGGAGCGGTGCGTAAGGCTTATCAAGGTTTGATGATTGACGTCAAATGGAGCGGCCAGGATGGGGAAGAGATGGGGCGTCAGAAGACTATGCAGGGCGGTGGCATTTTTTTTGGCGTTTTATTCCGCAAGGAGTGCGAACATTAATGTAAAGATGTTGTTAATTTTGTATTTTGCCATTTTATTGATTATTTTTGAACTTATCGATAAATCGCCTGTCGCGATGTTCTTCATATCGCGTAATGACATTTTTTCAGTATTTAAATCTGTATTCGGTCGCGAGGCAGTTTCTGTTCAGGTTTCGGTGTTGGGATATTTCCCTCTTCTTTAATAGGTAAAATGAGATCAGAGGGTGTTTGATTTTATCTGTATGTTTTTATTGATTTTTTGTTGGATTTAAACGGATGTGTAATTAATTTTTTAATTATTAAAAACAAGTTAAATGAGAAGGCGTAGCAGTTTTTTATATTGAAGTTGGATTTTTTGGAAAAAAACATCAGTGAGTGATGCTGCGAACGTCACTGACGATTGATGGGCTTAGTTCTACTTGATTTTTGTTGCAGAGCTTTTACAGTGACCGAGCGGGATTGTCTGCCAATACCAGTCAATTCAGTGAGTAATGCCAGGAAGGAGAGGCCGGTCACCGGATGTGACTGACCATAAAAGAACAACAAGGACGAGGTTCCACCATGCTGTCGTATTTCTTACGTCGGATGCTTTTGATCATCCCGACGTTTCTCGGTATCACCCTGCTCGTCTTCACCATCACCCGCTTCGTGCCGGGCGGCCCGGTCGAGCGCATGTTGCTGCAGGCGCAGGTCTCACAGAACGAGACAGGTCGCTCCAGCGGCAGCAAGGGGGCGCAGGCGCTCTCCGATGAGCAGATCGAGGAGCTCAAGGCGTTTTACGGCCTCGACAAGCCCATGCTGATCGCCTACTGGGAGTGGCTGCAGAAGCTGGCGGTGCTGGATCTCGGGGAGTCGACCCGCTACTACGAGCCGGTGTGGGATCTCATCAAGGAGAGGCTGCCGGTGACCGCCTTCTTCGGGCTGGCGACCTTCCTGCTGAGTTACGCCGTCTCCATCCCGCTCGGGGTGGCCAAGGCCCTCAGGCACAACACCCGCTTCGATTCGCTCAGCTCCATGCTCATCTACATGGCCTATGCGCTACCCGCCTACGTGGTGGGGATCTTCCTCATCACCGTCTTCGCCTTCCACCTGGAGTGGCTGCCCATGGGGGGCTTCCCGGGGGAGGACTTCGAATACATGGAGAGCAGCTGGGATCAGATCCGCACCGTCTTTGCCCACGCCCTGCTGCCGCTCATCGCCTACGCCATCGGGGATTTCGCCATCCTCACCATGACCATGAAGAACAGCCTGATGGAGAACCTGTCGGCGGATTACGTGCGCACCGCCGTGGCCAAGGGGCTGCCGTTTCGCAAGGCGGTGACCGACCACGCCATGCGCAACAGCCTGATCCCCATCGCCAGCCACCTGGGGTCCGTGCTCACCGTCTTCTTCGGGGGATCCTTCCTCATCGAGACCATCTTCAACATCGACGGCATAGGTCTGCTCGGCTACGAGGCCATCGTCGAGCGGGATTACCCCACCGTCATGGGCATACTGGCCATCACCTCCATGTTGATGCTCATCGGCAATATCGTCTCCGATATCTGCGTGGCCCTCGTTGATCCCCGCGTACGGTTTGGAGACTGACCATGAACCAGACCCTTCTAGCCATGCCGATGCTGATATCACGCCATCTAGTCTCCGATATCTGCGTTGCACCTCCTGTTGACCCCCGCGTACGGTTTGGAGACTGACCATGAACCTGAACCCGGTAACGCTGAAAAAACTCAAGCGCTTCAAGTCCATCAAGCGCGGTTACTACTCCTTTGTCATCTTCTCGGCCCTGGTGGTCATCTCCCTGCTGGCGGAGCTGCTGGTCAACAGCCGGGCGCTGGCGGTGAGCTATCAGGGAGAGCTCTACTTTCCCACCTATGGCGACGTGATCCCGGGCCAGCACTTCGGGCTCGACTACGAGTACGAGACCAACTACCGCCAGCTCAAGGGCAAATTTGCGCAGGAAGGGAAGGGGGACTGGGTGCTGCTGCCCCTGGTGCCCTGGAACCCCTATGAGCAGGACTTCAAGGAGGAGGCCTACCCGCCCTATGCCCCGAGCCTGGCGGAGCGCCACTTCCTCGGCACCGACACCAGCGGTCGCGACGTGCTGGCGCGGCTGGTCTACGGCTTTCGCATCGCCATCGGCTTCGCCTTCATCACCCTGGTGGCGAGCTATGTCATCGGGGTCAGCATCGGCTGCATGATGGGCTTTCTCGGCGGCCGTTTTGACCTCATCCTGCAGCGCTTCATCGAGATCTGGTCCCAGGTGCCCTTCCTCTACGTCATCATGATCCTGGTGTCGCTGGCCAAGCCGAACTTCGGCCTCTTTGTCGGCATCAACGTGCTGTTCGGCTGGATGGGGATCACCTGGTACATGCGCACCCTCACCTACAAGGAGCGGGCACGGGACTACGTGATGGCGGCGCGGGCGCAGGGGGCGACCACGGGGCGGATCATCTTCCACCACATACTGCCCAACACCCTGATGATGATAGTCACCCTGGCCCCCTTCGCCGTGGTGGGCAACATCTCCACCCTGACGGCGCTGGATTATCTGGGCTTCGGCCTGGCCCCGCCGACCCCGAGCTGGGGGGAGCTGCTCTCCCAGGGGATCAACAACCTGGATGCCATCTGGATCGTGAGCTCTGTGGTGGCGGCGGTGAGCCTGGTGCTCATCATGGTCTCCTTCATCGGGGAGGCGATCCGCGAGGCATTCGATCCGCGCAAGTTTACCCGTTATCAGTGACCCGGGGCCTGCCTCAGGGCCCTGGGTATCCAACCCTTAATTGAGACGCCCCCGGTGCAGGGGCCTGACTTGGAAGTCAAACATGAACAATAAAATCAAATGGATAGGTGCTCTCTTCGTGCTGGTGAACGGATCCTGGGTGTGGGCCGCCAACCTGCCTGCGGATCTCAAGTGGGAGACCAACGACACCGACCCCACCTTCGCCTCCCCCAAGGCGCTGCCCGGTGGCACCCTCAACCTCTTCATCGATAGCTTTCCGCTGACGTTTCGCACCGTGGGGCCAGACTCCAACGGCTCGTTCCGCTCCTTCATCCTGGACAACCAGCTGAGGCTCATCAGCTTCCACCCCAACACCGGCAACCCCATTCCCTCGCTGGCGAGCGCCTGGGCCATAGCACCGGACAGCCAGACCGTCTACTTCAAGCTGGATCCCCGCGCCAAATGGTCTGACGGCAAGCCGGTCACCGCCGACGACTACACCTTCGGCTACGAGATGATGCGCTCCAAGGACATCAAGGGGCCCTGGTTCAACAACTACTACACCACAGAGGTGGTGGCGGTGGAGAAGGTCGACGATCACACCATCCTGGTGAAGGCGGGCAGCCGCAAGGCCAGGCTGGATCTCCTCAACACCACCGAACTGTGGCCCCAGCCGAAGCACTACTACAAGATGGGGCCGAACTGGGTGAAGCAGTACAACTGGGCTGTGGTGCCGACCACTGGCCCCTATGTGATGAGCGAGGTGAAGAAGGGCAAGTCCATCACCTTCAGCAAGCAGAAGGATTGGTGGGCCCAGCAGGATCGCTACAACCAGCACAGATTCAACCTCGACCGCATCAAGGTGCAGGTGATCCGGGATCACAACATAGCGTTCCGCCACTTCCTCAAGGGGGAGCTGGACACCTTCGAGATGATACTGCCCAACTGGTGGCATGAAAAAGCCGTGACCCCGGAATACAAGAAGGGGTACGTGCAGAAGGTGATGGCCATGACAGACACCAAGCAGGGGGGGCAGGGGGTGCACCTCAACGTCAGCAACCCCAAGCTGGCGGACGTGAATGTGCGCCTCGGCATCCAGCACGCCATGAATCTGGACAAGATGATAGCAACCGTGCTGCACGGCGATTATGACAGGGCCACCACCTTCGGCTCTGGCTTTGGCGAATTCACCGACATCAAGCTGCCGGAGCGGGCCTATGACATCACCAAGGCGCGGGAGTACTTCGCCAAGGGTGGCTACAACAAGCCGGGGCCGGACGGCATCCTGCAAAACGACAAGGGGGAGCGGCTGACCCTGGCGCTGACCTATACCAGCCAGGAGCACTCCAAGCGGCTGACCGTGCTCAAGGAAGAGGCCAAGAAGGCGGGCCTGGATCTGGAGCTCAACCTGGTGGATGGCGCCACCGGCTTCAAGGTGATGCTGGAGAAGAAGCACGAGGCGGCCTGGCTCGGCTGGGGTGGCGGCGGTCTCTACCCGCAATACTGGGAGTCGTTCCACTCCGACAACGCCAACAAGCCCCAGACCAACAACCTGTTCAACGTGGCCGACAAGGAGCTGGACGCCCTGATCGACGCCTACAACGTCGAGTTCGACATGACCAAGCGGGCCGGGATCTCCCGCCAGATCCAGCAGCGTATCTATGACTTGGCCATCTTCGTGCCCGGGGTGCAGCTCAACTACGTGCGGGCCAGCAGCTGGCGCCACCTGATGCTGCCCGAGGTGCCCGCCACCCGTAACACCCCGGATCTGCTCTACTGGCCCATGGATGGCTACCCCCACAGCAGTGGCGGCCTGCTCTGGCTCGATCCCAAGGTGCAGGAAGAGACCCGAAAGGCCAAGGAAGCGGGTGAGTCGCTCGCTCCCATCACCCTGATCGACAAGACCTATGCGCATCATTGAGAAGGGGGAGACGATGGCAGAGACAGAGGCCCCCATCCTGAACGTTCGAGAGAATGGGGGAAAGTGCACCGCCGATAACGGCAAGGGCAGGGCCCCCATCCTGGAGGTCAGGGATCTCGAGGTGGAGTTCACGGTCGATGACGGCAAGATCAAGGTGCTCGACGGGGTCAGCTTCCAGGTCGCCCCGGGCCAGACCTTAGGCATAGTCGGCGAGTCCGGCTGCGGCAAGAGCGTCACCTCGCTCGCCATCATGGGGCTGCTGCCCAGGCCCCACGGTCAGGTGGTTGCCGGCTCCATCCGTTTTCAGGGGGAGGAGTTGCTCACCCTGGCGCCGGATCAGATGTACAGGGTGCGTGGCAACCGCATCTCCATGATCTTCCAGGAGCCCATGACGGCCCTCAACCCGGTACAGACGGTCGGGGATCAGCTGATGGAGGTGTTTCACCTGCACAGGCCTGATTTCAGCAAGGCCCAGCGCAAGGAGGCCGCCATCGCCATGCTGCAGAAGGTGGGGATCCCGGAGCCGGCCCAGCGCTTCGCCGTATATCCCCACAACCTCTCAGGCGGCATGCGCCAGCGGGTGATGATCGCCATGGCGCTGGCCTGCGAGCCGGATTTGCTCATCTGCGACGAGCCGACCACGGCGCTGGATGTCACCATCCAGGCCCAGATCCTGGATCTGATGAAGGCGCTGCAGGCCCAGACCGGCATGGCCATCATCTTCATCACCCACGATCTCGGGGTCGTGGCGGAGCTGTGCGACGAGGTGGTGGTGATGTATGCGGGCCGCGCCGTGGAGCGGGCCGACATCTTCGAGCTGTTTGACCACCCGCGCCATCCCTATACTCATGGTCTGATGGCCTCGATCCCGCGCCTCGAAGACGTGCCCAAGAGCCTGCTCAAGACCATCAAGGGCCAAGTGCCCGCCCTGCACGAGATGCCAGCGGGCTGCCGCTTCTCCAACCGTTGCCCCCACGCCACCGAGCTCTGTGTGGGCACCAACCCGGTGACAGAGCAGCTGAGCGATCGCCACGCAGTGGCCTGCCACCACTGGAAGGAGTTGAGCATATGAGCGTCTTGTTGTCGGTAAGAGACTTGAAACAGCACTTCAAGATGGGGGGCGGTTTCTTGCGCAAGCCCTACACCGTCTATGCGGTGGATGGCATCAGCTTCGATCTCAAGCAGGGGGAGACCCTGGGGCTGGTGGGGGAGTCCGGCTGTGGCAAGTCCACCCTCGGCCGCTCCCTGCTCAAGCTGTTTGAGCCCACGGCGGGGCAGATAAGCTTCGAGGGGCGCGACATCACCCGGTTGTCACCCGGGGAGATGCGATCCCTGCGCCAGGAGATGCAGATAGTGTTTCAGGATCCTGCAGAATCCCTCAACAGCCGCCACACCGTGGGCCAGATCCTGGAAGAGCCCTTCATCATCCATGGCAAAGGCAACACAGTGCAGCGGCGTGGCTGGGTGCTGGAGCTGCTGGACAAGGTGGGGCTGCCGAAGAGTGCGGTGGATCGCTATCCCCACGAGTTTTCCGGCGGTCAGCGCCAGCGCATCGGCATCGCCCGCGCCATCGCCCTCAAGCCCAAACTCCTGGTGTGTGACGAGGCGGTATCGGCGCTGGATGTCTCGGTGCAGTCCCAGATAGTGAACCTGCTACTCACCCTGCAGCGGGAGATGAACCTGGCCATCATCTTCATCGCCCACGATCTGTCGGTGGTCAAACACATCTCGGACCGGATTGCGGTCATGTACCTGGGCCGGGTCGTCGAGCTGGCCGAGGCCCAGCAGCTTTACCTGAACCCGCGCCACCCCTATACCCAGGCGCTCATCTCGGCGATCCCGGTGCCGGATCCCCGCAGGCGCAACCAGCGCATCCTGCTGACCGGGGACGTCCCCTCACCCATCTCCCCCCCGAGCGGCTGTCACTTCCATCAGCGCTGCCCCTATGCCACCGAGCTGTGCCGCACCACCTCGCCGAGTCTGGAGACCTGTGGCACAGAGGCCCATCAGGTGGCCTGTCACTTCCCCTTGCCCGCGGTGGAGGCGGCGCCGCTGGGAAAGGCGGTCTGATGCCGGCGTCCACTGCGCCAGGGCCGGTATCACAGCAAGGTGGCGTCGGGGACGAGCAATAAAAAATGGGGCCTGTGGGCCCCATCTTCATGGTTGGAGTTCAGGTTTGGCCGTGGAACATCTGGCCCGGGCAGGACAGCGCCCCGAGGGGGTGGCTGTGGTGTGAATTGTTGAGTTGTTTTGTAGTTTTATTACGTCGTCAATGTCAACTTCCGGACGGGCGACATCAGGCGCCATAGCGGAAGTAGTAGTTGCGAGTCGAAGGCGCATAAGTGTCTTTCTCTTGTGTGCCTTTCTTGCTGGATGCACCCTTCAGGTGGAACAGCACTGCCAGGTTCTCAAACATAGTCTTACCTCTTCGCTCTGTTGATTATTGTTTCATGTGACCTTGGTCACACTTTGATGCTAGAGGCTTTTGTGATCTCGATCAACTTATTGTGTTGTAAATTTACATAAATCATGGAAAAGGTTTTCAAATACAGGGTTGCTTATGGATACGATTTCAAGAGGGGGCGGAAGGGGCTGTGAAGAGGCAACGCAGGGAGAGCAAGGAGGAGCACCAATGACATGCCCCGCACTGGGCGGGGCATGAAGCGGCAGGGGAGGCAGTGCTTACTTGGCCGGGATCTGTTCCAGCACGTGGACCAGCAGTTGCCAGAAGCGCTCGACCGCCGGGATGTGTACCTTCTCGCCCGGCGCGTGGGCGCCGCGGATGGTCGGGCCGAAGGAGACCATGTCCCAATCCGGGTAGGCGCTCTTGAACAGACCGCACTCGAGGCCGGCGTGGATCACCATGACGTTCGGCATCTCGCCGAACAGGGTCTGGTAGCTGTTGCGCACCAGGGCCATGACGGGGGAGTCCACGTTCGGTGCCCAGCCCGGGTAGGCGCCGGTGAATTCACAGCTGGCGCCCGCCAGGCTGAACAGGGCGCGGGTCATCTGCTCTACGCTCTCGCGACCGGAGTCGATGAGGGAGCGGATCAGGCACTGCACATAGACCTCGCCGTCGAGGGTCTTGATGACCCCCAGGTTGGTGGAGGTCTCGGTGACGCCCGGGATGGCGTCGCTCATGCGCATCACCCCGTTGGGGCAGGCCACCAGGGCGTCCAGCAGGCGGGTCTGGAGGGATTCGCTCATCAGCTTGGCGGGCGTGTCCCGGGCGCTTAGCAACACGGTCAGGTTCGCTTCTGTGGCGGCCAGCTCGCTCTGGTAGATGCCGGCGTAGCGGTCAACCAGGGCCTTGAACTCGCTGACGCTGGCGGTGGGCACCAGCAGGGTGGCGCGGGCTTCGCGGGGGATGGCGTTACGCAGGGTGCCGCCGCTTATCTCGGCCAGACGCACCCCCAGCGGCTCGGCGGCCTTGAGCAGGCGTACCAGCAGCTTGTTGGCGTTGCCACGACCGCGGTGGATGTCGACCCCGGAGTGACCGCCACGCAGCCCCTTGACCTGCAGCTCGAAGCCTTCCCCTTCAGTGGCGGCAACCAGCTCCAGCGGGAAGCGGATATTGGCATCCACGCCGCCGGCGCAGCCCATGTAGACCTCGCCATCCTCTTCGGAGTCGGTGTTGAGCAGGATCTCGCCCTCCAGCCAGCCCGCCTCCAGGCCGAAGGCGCCTGTCATGCCGGTCTCTTCGTCGGTGGTCAGCAGGACTTCCAGCGGGCCGTGCTTGATGGTCTTGTCCGCCAGCACGGCCAGGCAGCCTGCCATGCCCATGCCGTTGTCGGCGCCCAGGGTGGTGCCACGGGCGGTGACCCATTCACCGTCGATGTAGGCATCGATAGGGTCTTTGGTGAAGTCGTGCTGGGTATCGGCATTGGCCTGGGGCACCATGTCGATGTGGGCCTGCAGCACCACGGCCTTGCGGTTTTCCATGCCCGGGGTGGCCGGCTTCTTGATGATGATGTTGCCCACGGCGTCCTGCTTGACCGCCAGGCCTTCTCCCTGGGCCCACTGCACTATCCAGGCGCTCAACTTGGCCTCGTGCTTGGAGGGGTGGGGAATGGAGCAGATCTGCTCGAAGAATTGCCAAATCAACTTGGGAGACAGAGAACTAAGCTGTGCCACGTCGGGACTCCTTACCAGCACGGAAATGGACAGGGCCCAGTGGGCCGCAGAAGAGGGTAACGATAATACAGTCAATCACACAAAAATGTGAGCGATCTGCGCAAATTGCGGTCTGCTTGTGCTGATAAAGGGAGCCTGAATGGCGGACATGACTGCCTTGCCTATGTGTACCAGCAGAAGATGAAATTCGTGATGTGCATCACAAAAATATTGTCTTTTTGCCGCCGGGTGGTAAATTAGCCGCCGTGGGTCAACCACTTGTCAGGATGACAATCAATGCCTCCATGGAACCGAAGCAAAGCAAGTGCGCCTCCACGGAACCGAGTGTCTGTTCAAGGATCTGAACCCGCATTATAGGTACGTAACTTGTTAAGCAATCAGGAGTTTTAATATGTCAGGCAGCAATTCAACCTATTGGTTTGCCCAGTCTCTCTATACCCAGGGTTTCAACTATCCGAACCCCTACGCCGGTCGTCGTTAAGACGGGCAGTCAGCCAGGCTGATAGAGAAAGCAGAAAAGCAGCAGGTGTGTGAGGGTTCCATCCTCCCCCTGCTATTTTTTTACCCGAAATTCGAGGTTTGCTCTTCAAATGAGCACCCTGTTGATGAGGACCTGGCCCCGAGGGGAGGCGAAGCTGGCAGGAGATGGCCGACTTTTCCTGTTTTTCGCATACGTTTGCCAGTCATTTTATCTGCAAAGGGTGCTATCATACCGGCCCAATAGCTGGCCTGAGGTCTGGGTTTCGATCGATATGGCCGCCAGCCATGCCCGTCCTGCTTTCAATGCATCTGCTTTTTGCTGCCGAGGGTTCACCCCTGAGGCCGCAAAAGTGCAAGCAAAATTCAGGAAACGGGGGCCAGAATTTACCGGATCCCGTGTGTCTGCCGGGACTCTTACGTCTTAAGTGATTGCCTTTATAACTCGTTGAGATCGATAGCATGCCAAAGAAATTCTATGTGTCGTGGGATAACCTGCAACGTGAAGCGCGCCGTCTGGCCCGTCGCCAACTGCCCGTCAGCCAGTGGAAAGGGATCATCGCGGTCAGCCGTGGTGGCCTGGTACCGGCTGCCCTGATGGCCCGCGAACTTGGCATTCGCAACGTCGAAACCCTCTGCAT
Organism: Aeromonas sp. EU05-FHT14A05; assembly: GCF_058791175.1. Classification (NCBI taxonomy): domain Bacteria; kingdom Pseudomonadati; phylum Pseudomonadota; class Gammaproteobacteria; order Aeromonadales; family Aeromonadaceae; genus Aeromonas; species Aeromonas sp. EU05-FHT14A05. The sequence continues at coordinate 29,839 of NZ_JBYTDH010000004.1, forward strand.
CTCCAGCTATGACCACAACAGCCAGCGTGAGCTGGTGGTCGTCAAGGCCGCCACCACCGCTGGTGACGGCGAAGGCTGGCTGGTAGTGGACGATCTGGTGGATACCGGTGGCACCGCCAAGGCGATCCGTGACCTCTATCCCAAGGCCAAGTTCATCACCATCTTCGCCAAGCCCATGGGCGAGCCGCTGGTGGATGACTTCGAAGTGGCCATCCCGCAGGACACCTGGATTGAGCAGCCCTGGGACATGGCGCTGGAGTTTGCCAACCCTATCTGCGACGAAGAGTAATCGACGCTGCCTTGGCGCACCGCCCCTGACTGCTGCGGGGGCGGGTTGCTCGCGCCTATGGCAAGACGGTTTCATAAGGCCCCTGTTTGGGGCCTTATGTGTTTATGATGTGGCTGCCCGCGGTGAAAAGTGGTTAAGATGGGCCATTGTTTGAGACAGAAGAGTCACCATCTTGGAACCAAACGACGATACCAACCTGACGGAAAAGCTGTTCACCCGGGTCAAAAAGGTATTGGAAACCTCCGAAATATCCAACTCCAGCCCGGTCGAAGAGCAGGACAGCTCCCTGGCCGAGAGTTTCATCGACGGCGCCCTGTCGCCCCATTGGTATCGCCTGCTGCGCCGGCCGACCTGGGCCTGGCAGGGGGCGGATCCGGTGGAAGTGGAGCAGACCCTGGCCCGCATCGCCATGGGGCAGGGAGAACGCAGCCACGAGCGCTATCTGGATACCATCAAGGGTTATGTGCCCGGCAACTGGGTCTATGAGTGGAGCCAGCTGGCTGGCCGCTATTTCAATGCCGGGCGCGAGCTGGTCAGCCAGGGCGATAGCGCCGGAGCGCTGAAGAATCTGCTCAAGGCGGTGCGCTACTACTCCATCGCGAGCTATCCCCACCTCAAGAATGACGAGCTGGCGGATCAGGCCCAGTTGCTCTGCAACATGGCCTACCGCGAGGCTGGCAGGCTGTTCAAGGTGCCCCTCAAGGAGCTGCAGGTCCCGTTCCGGGGCAAGACCATTCAGGGCTACCTGCACCTGCCCACCACCGACAGGCCTGTGCCTCTGGTCATCGTCAGCGGCGGCATCGACGCCCTCCAGGTCGACTTCCTCAACTTCTACTTCAAGTGCCTCGAGCCCCACGGCATCGGCATGCTGTCCCTGGACATGCCGGGAACCGGCTATGCGGAGCACTGGCCGCTGGTGCAGGACACCAGTCGCCTGCACCAGGCGGTGCTCAACCACCTCTCCGAGGTGGCCTGGGTCGATCATCAGCGCATCGCCATGGTGGGGTTCCGCCTCGCCGGCAATGTGGCGGCGCGCCTCGCCTTCATCGAACCCTTCAAGCTCAGGACTGTGGTCTGCATCGGGGCCGGCATCAATCAGGTGTTTACCAATCAGGAGATGTTTGCCCGCTGTCCGCGCATGATGCGGGACGGGCTGGCGAACCGCCTGGGGGCCGATGCGGCCCAGTGGGATCTGCTGCGCACCAAGTGCCAGGTCTTCTCCCTCAAGACCCAGGGATTGCTGGGGAGTCGCACCTCTGTGCCCATCCTGAGCATCGGCCACAAGCGTGACTTCATCTGTCCCGAGCAGGATGTCCGGGCCCTGGCCTCCGCCAGCCGCAATGGCAAGGCGGTGGTGTTTGACAAACAGCCTCTGCTGGAGGTGTATGACGAGGCGCTCAAAGAGACGGTAGATTGGCTAAAGAAACACTTATGTACATGATATAGAACTAAAAATGTAACATCATCATGTGATGGTATGGCTTGTTCAACAGGGAGGTTAGCATGTCAGAAAGAGTGACCTACAAGCGATTGTTGCGGCAATTCGCGGCCATTGGCCCCTATCTGCGCGAGGATCTGTGCGAGGAGGGACGCTACCGCTTCGACTGCCTTTCCGTCTGCGTCAGCGCCAAACCGGCGCCGGACAAGCGGGAGTTCTGGGGCTGGTGGCTAGTGCTGGAGCAGGAGGACCACAGCTTCCGCTATCACTATCAGGTTGGCTTCTACAATGCGGACGGGGCGTGGATCGACAAGCCGCTGCCCAAGAAGCATCAGGCCGAAGTCGAGCGTACCCTCAACCACTTCTACAAACTCATCAGCGCCAAGCTGACCCTGCTGGAGTGCACCTTGTCTCCTGCCAAGCAGGTCACCGCCGAGCTGAATGTGACAGCGGCCTGATCCGCCCGGGCCCTGCGGTCATGGATCCGCAGGGCCTCCTTCTTTGCCATGACAGCGGTGAGGCTTAATTGCCTTGCAGGGCAACAGGGCCGTGGGTATAAAGGGATTCCTTACTTTTCTAACCCTTTGTTCCCATGGAAAACAGAACCATAGTCGTCAAATTGGGCACCAGCGTGCTCACCGGGGGATCTGCCCGTCTCAACCGTGCCCACATGGTGGAGCTGGTCAGGCAGTGTGCCGCCCTGCATCGACACGGACACCGTGTCGTTCTGGTGACCTCTGGCGCCATCGCCGCCGGGCGTGAGCTCCTGGGGCACCCTCCGCTGGCGCCGACCCTGCCCAACAAGCAGATGCTGGCGGCGGTGGGCCAGACCCAGCTCATCCGGGTATGGCAGGACCTGTTCAACCTCTACGGCCTGCACATCGGCCAGATGTTGCTGACCCGCGCCGATCTGGAGGACAGGGAGCGTTACCTCAATGCCCGCGACACCCTGCGCACCCTGCTCGATCACCGCATCATCCCCGTCATCAACGAGAACGACGCCGTGGCTACCGCCGAGATCAAGGTGGGGGACAACGACAACCTCTCCGCCCGCGCCGCCATCCTGGCGGATGCGGATCTGCTGATCCTGCTCACCGACCAGAAGGGGCTCTTCACCGCGGATCCCCGCACCAACCCGGATGCCCAGCTCATCGAAGAGGTGCAGACCATAGACGATACCCTGCGATCCCTCGCCGGTGACAGCGTCAGCGGTCTGGGGACCGGCGGCATGGCCACCAAGCTGCAGGCCGCCGATGTGGCGCGCCGTGCCGGGGTCAACGTGGTGATCGCCACCGGCCAGATCCCGGAAGTGATCGGTCGCCTCGCCGCCGGCGAGCGGGTGGGCACCCTGTTCCCGGCCCTGGCCTCGCCGCTGGAAGGGCGCAAGAGCTGGATCCTGGCAGGGCCGCCCCCCCACGGGGAAGTCCAGGTGGATCAGGGGGCCGTGGCCGCCATGCAGGAGAAGGGCTCCAGCCTGCTGCCCAAGGGCATAGTCGCGGTCAAGGGAGACTTCGTCCGAGGCGACGTGGTGCGGATCCTGGGCCCCCAGGGGAGCGAGCTGGCCCGCGGCATCTGCCGTTACGATCATCTGGAGCTTGAGAAGCTGCGGGGCGTACACTCGGATCAGATAGAGGCCGTGCTGGGTTACGGCTATGGCGCCGTTGCCATCCACCGAGACGACATGGTGCTGTTGTGAGCTGTCGGCCCTGATAGACCCTGCGGCTGCGGCCATGGCTATGGAGTCATGGGCCATCCACAGAGACGATATGGTGCTGCTGTGATGCATCGGCCCAGAGCCTGAAGTAACGGGGCCATGGACCATTCATAGAGATGACATGGTGCTGCCGTAAGGCGGCACTCAGAAAGGAACCACATTATGAGTCTGGAGAGAATGGGGCAGGCGGCCCGCGAGGCCGCCTATCAGCTGGCGACCATCAGCACGGCGCAGAAAAACCGTGCGCTGGCCGCCATCGCCGATGAACTGGAGGCGCACAGTGCGCAGATCCTGGCTGCCAACGAGAAGGATATCGCGGCAGGCCGCGACGCCGGCCTGTCGGAAGCCATGCTGGATCGCCTGCTGCTCAACCCCGCCCGCCTCGCCGGCATAGTGGCGGACGTGCGCAAGGTGATCTCCCTTGACGATCCGGTCGGCGCCGAAATCGACAGCCGGGTGCTGGAGAACGGCCTGCGCCTCTCCCGCCGCCGGGTGCCCATAGGGGTCATCGGCGTCATCTACGAGGCGCGTCCCAACGTCACCATCGACATCGCCAGCCTCTGCCTCAAGACCGGCAACGCCAGCATCTTGCGCGGTGGGCGCGAGACCTTCCACTCCAATCTGGAGCTGGTACGGGTGATCCAGCGCGCGCTGGCGGCCTCGGGCTTGCCTGGTGATGCGGTGCAGTACATCGACAACCCTGACCGGGCCCTGGTGGGCGAGCTGCTGCGCCTCGATCGCTATGTGGACATGATCATCCCCCGCGGCGGCGCCGGGCTGCACAAGATGTGCAAGGAGAACAGCTCCATCCCCGTCATCATCGGTGGCTTTGGCATCAGCCACATCTTCGTGGACGAGAGCGCCGATCTGGCGCGCTCCCTGGCGGTCATCGACAACGCCAAGGTGCAACGCCCCTCCGCCTGCAACGCCCTCGATACCCTGCTGGTACACGAGAAGGTGGCCGCCACCTTCCTGCCGCAACTGGTGGCACTGATGAACGAGCGCAAGGTGACCCTGGTGGGGGCGCTCAACGCCATGGCGCTGCTGGCCGGCAGCGACAATCTGTGCGAGGCGGGAGCGGAAGATTTCGACACCGAGTGGCTGGGGCTGACCCTGGGGATCAAGCTGGTGGCGGACGTCAACGAGGCGCTCGCCCACATGCGCCAGCACAACGCCGGCCACTCCGACGCCATCCTGACCAACGATCTCGCCAATGCGGAGCGCTTCGTCAACGGTGCCGGTTCGGCGGCGGTCTACGTCAACGCCTCCACCCGCTTCACCGATGGCGGCCAGTTTGGCCTGGGGGCCGAAGTCGCGGTCTCGACCCAGATGCTGCACGCCCGTGGCCCCATGGGGCTGACCGAGCTGACCAGCTACAAGTGGGTCGGTCAGGCGGACTATCTGATCCGTGCCTGAGCCAGGTCGTCAGCACAGTGCCGTCAATGCCGACTCAGGTCGGCATTTTTGTGGTTTTTTATTGCGCACTATCAGTGGCTTGCATATAACTATCCAGCGAGACATGGCGTCATTCAGAGCGCCAGTTCAGGAAGGGGAGCGACTTCAAGGATGAAGCGACAGTATTGGATGTCGCGGCTGGCCAGCCTCTGGCTGGGGCTGCCGCTGCTGCTGGGGGCCCTCTGCTTCAGCAGCAACAGTCACGCCAGCTGGGATCAGGATCTCTATCGCCAGCTGGGTCTGGCGGGCAAGCTGGACAAGCAGGTGTTCCGCAAGGCCCTGCAGGGCTATCAAGATGTGCGCCACAAGCGCAAACCCATACTCACCATCATCGACTACAGCAAACCCTCGACCATGCGCCGCCTCTTCGTCATCGACGTGAAGCGCCACAAGCTGCTCTACCACACCTGGGTCAGCCACGGTCGCAATTCGGGGGAGCTGGCGGCGCGCCAGTTCTCCAACCAGATGAATTCCCGGCAGAGTTCCCTCGGGGTCTATCGCACCGCCGAAACCTACCAGGGCAAGCACGGCTACTCCCTGCGCCTGGACGGACTCAGTCCCGGCAAGAACAGCAATGCCCGCAAGCGCGCCATCGTGGTGCACGGGGCTGACTATGCGAGCCCGAGACACCTGCAAAAATATGACAAGCTGGGCCGCAGCTGGGGTTGCCCGGCCCTGCCAAGGGAGCAGTCCAGGGCCATCATAGACACCATCAAGGGGGGCAGCGTCATCTATGCCCACGGTTGAGGGGGCATAGAGAGCAAAAAGGCCAGCATGGGCTGGCCTTGTGGTCGGGGGCTGGAGTTACTTGCGCACCACCAGCACCGGGCAGGGGGCGTGGCGCACCACGGACTCCGCCACGCTGCCCACCAGCAGGTGGCTGATGCCGGAGCGACCGTGGCTGCCCATGACCAGCAGATCCACCTTGTCTTCCTTCGCCTGGATCACTATCTCGTCGGCGGCGCGGCCGAAGCGCACCTCGAACTTGGCCGAGATGGGCAGGCTGGCGACCAGCTCCTTGAGCTGGCTCTTGGCCTGACGCTCCATCTCGTGGGTGATCTCGATGGCGGTCATGTGCAGGATCTTGTAGCTGTCGAAACCGTGCAGCTGATCCACCACGTGGACCAGCTTGAGCTCGGCCTGATGGCTCTGGGCCATGAAGACGGCGTAGTCGAGCACGGCCTTGGACATCTCGGAAAAATCGACGGGACAGAGCAGGGATTTGATGGTTGGCATGAGAAGGCTCCCCTCAGTTAGGTCACTAATGAATCTTATGGTTCATGATACCGATCGAGGGGGCAATAACCCTCGACCCGCTCGCAAAATCGGGAAAAATGTCACCGGGCACGCTGGCTTTCTATGCTATCAGTATGCCTGAACGGACCGCCTGGCGATGAGCGCCTGCCGACGGTCATACCACTGAGGAAACCCATGGTTCGTCTTTTTCTGTTCTGCTGCCTGCTGCTCATCTGGCCCGTGCGGGCGGATACCCTGCATGTCTATTGCGATGACTGGCCCGGCTTCTGCCAGCAGGATGGCGAAGGTGTCTATCTGGACATAGTGCGCGCCATCTATGAGCCCGAGGGCTATGTGGTGCGCCCGCACCTGGTCCCTTACAAGCGGGCGCTGGCGGTGGTGTCCCAGAAGGCGGGGGACATGGCGATGGGGGTCTATCGTGGAGAGGTGAAAGGCACCCATCAGCCCGATTACCCCGACTCGGCGGATTATGTGAGCGTGGTGATGCAGAGCCGCTGGTTGCCGCACTGGGACGGCGAGCAGAGCCTCAAGGAGCAGGAGGTGCTCTGGCTGCGGGGCTGGGCCTTTGACAAGTTCATCCCGGTGCCCATGCGCTGGTTCGAGATAGACAGCCATGAGATGGCGCTGCAATTGCTGCTCAAGGGGCGCTATCGCTACTACCTGACCGACGGTGCCCTCTACCCCAGGGACGCCCTCCCGCCCGAACTGGCACAGGTGTTCCTGCGCTGGATCCCGACCTACCCCATCTTCGCCGACAACGAGAAGGGCAGGCAGCTGCATGGGCTCTGGGATCCCGGCATGCGCACCCTGATAAGGGAGGGGACACTGGCACGTATCTATCGGGAAAACCGGCTCTACGACGACTACCAGGACTTTATCAGGGAGCAGGAGGCCAAGGTGCGCAGGGAGGCGCCATCACAGGATTGAGGCGGCCTGCTGGCTGGCCACCAGGCTCATCTTCTTGCTTGGCATTCAGCCTTCAGCCCTCAGCGTCTTGGCCAGCCGGTCGTAGAGGATGACATTGACCGAGGCGGCGAGGTTCATGCAGCCATTGGCTGTGGTCACGTAGATCACCGTCTTGCTCAGCCTTCAGCCTTCAGCGTCTTGGCCAGCCGATCGTAGAGGATAACATTGACCGAGGCCGCGAGGTTCATGCAACCCTGAGGTGTGGTTACGTAGAACACCTGTTGTTTACTTGGCACGCAGCTGCTTGGCCAGCCGATCGTAGAGGATCACATTGACCGAAGCCGCCAGATTCATGCAACCCTGCGTCGGTACGTAGATCACCTCCTTCACCGCCGCGAAGCGGGCGGGCTCCAGGGTGCCATCCTCAGGGCCGAAGATGTAGAAGGCCCGCGCGGGGTGCTCGTAGTCCGGCAGAGACGTGGCTCCCTCGATGAGATCCACCAGCACAGGGGTGCAGCCCTCGGGGACGAAGTCCAGCAGATCCTCGACCCCGAGCAGGGGGATCTTCTCCACCATCTGCTTGGTGTCGGTGGCAAAACGCCGTGCCAGCTCGAAGCGCTGACCCGTGTAGTAGACCTCTTCTGCCCCGTAGCAGCCGGCGGCCCGCATCACGGCCCCCACGTTCTCCGGTGACTTGGGATTGACCAGCCCGATGGCGCAATAATCGGGGGCCGCATCCGGCCGTGCATCGACCCGCTGCGCGGCGTCGTAACCTGACTCTTTCATCTCGTTCTCCTCTGTGGCGGCGCATTATACCCCCGGCGCGCCCCTTGCCCAGCCTGTGGCGCCGACTCCCGTCCGGCGGGCCCAACAAGGGAGCAGTTGCACCGCCCTGGCGCAGCCCTGCACCCTGGCACCCAATGGCGGCGCACCTGGCATCCTGGCGCGGGGTTTGCAGTCCCTTCCCCATACAAGATGATCCAGGCTCATCCGGACAAAGGCGTCCGTCCCCGCAGGGGGGCGGACGCTTTTTTTATGGGCCTGCCATCAAACGGGACAAGGGGCGGCCCCCGGGGGCTGCCGGCGACAAGGAGCGAGGGAATGAAGACCACCTGTGCCTATTGTGGAGTGGGGTGTGGCATCCGGTTGAGCCGGGAGGGGGAGCGCTGGCAACTGCAGGGGGATGAAGATCATCCGGCCAACGGCGGCGCCCTGTGCGTCAAGGGGGCCAGCCTGCTGGAGAGCCTGGCCTTCCCCGATCGCCTGCTCTATCCGCGCTGGCTGGGGCAGCGCATCGGCTGGGAGGAGGCGCTGGACACCCTGGCTGATCGCCTTGCCACCATCATGGCCCAGTCCGGGCCCGAGGCCATCGGCATCTATCTGTCTGGCCAGCTCACCACCGAAGATTACTACGTCGCCAACAAGCTGATGAAGGGGTACCTCGGCAGTGCCAACGTGGACACCAACTCCCGGCTCTGCATGTCGTCGGCGGTGGTGGCCCACCAGCGCGCCTTCGGGGAGGATCTGGTGCCAGCCTGCTACGAGGATCTGGAGCTCGCGGATCTGGTGGTGCTCACCGGTGCCAACACCGCCTGGACCCACCCCGTGCTGTTTCGCCGCCTGCAGCAGGCGCGGGCGCGCCGCCCCGAGCTCAGGCTGGTGGTGCTGGATCCCCGCCGCACCATGACGGCGGAGCAGGGGGATCTGCATCTGGCCCTCAAGCCCGGCAGCGACGTGGCGCTCTGGAACGGTCTGTGCCGTTACCTGCTCGACAGCGACGGCTGGGACCAGGCCTATGTGGCGCAACATGTGAGCGGCTTCGAGGCGCTGGCGGCGGCGCTGGACGACCCCGCCTGGCAACTGGACGAGGTGGCCCGCAGCTGCGGCCTCTCCCGCAGCGATCTGCTCGGCTTCTACCAGCTGTTTGCCCGCACCCCCAGGACGGTCACCCTGTTCTGCCAGGGGATCAACCAGTCCAACCAGGGGGTGGACAAGGCCAACGCCATCATCAACGCCCACTTGCTGTGCGGCCGCATCGGCAAGCCGGGGGCGGCCCCCTTCTCCATGACGGGGCAACCCAACGCCATGGGGGGGCGCGAGGTGGGGGGGCTCGCGACCCAGCTCGCCGCCCACATGGGCTTTGGCGAGGCCGAGTGCGATCGGGTGCAGCGCTTCTGGGGAAGCCCGACCATGGTGCGCGGACCGGGGCACAAGGCGGTCGAGTTGTTCGAGGCGGTGCACAGGGGGGAGATCCGCGCCCTCTGGGTGCTCGGCACCAACCCGGCGGTCTCCCTGCCGGACGGCAACCGGGTGCGCGAGGCCCTGAGCCGCTGCGAGCTGCTGGTGGTCTCCGAGGTGACGGCTAACACCGACACGGCGCGCCTCGCCCACCTGCTGCTGCCGGCCGCCGCCTGGGGGGAGAAGAGCGGCACCGTCACCAACTCCGAGCGCACCATCAGCCGCCAGCGCGCCTTCCTGCCCCTGCCGGGGGAGGCCAGGCCCGACTGGTGGGCGCTGACCCGGCTCGCCCGTCGACTCGGCTTTGGCGAGGGGTTCGCCTATGAGCACGAGCATGAGATCTTCTGCGAGCATGCCGCCCTCTCCGGGTTTGAAAACGACGGGGCTCGCCAGTTCGACATCTCGGGGCTGGCCCGCCTCAGCCGCGCCGAATTCGAGGCGCTGGAACCCTTGAGCTGGCCCGTCAACGCCGACTGGCCCCGGGGCCGTGCCCGCTTGTTCGAGGACGGGCGCTTCGCCACCCCGGATGGCCGGGCCCGCCTGCTGCCCCTGGCCCAGCACTTCCCCCCGCAGCCGAAGGCCGAGCCAGGAGAGGATCTCCCCCTGCTCCTCAACAGCGGCCGGCTGCGGGATCAGTGGCACACCATGACCCGCACCGGCCACGTGCCCCGTCTGCAGGAGGCCGAGCCCTGGCCCAGGGTGCGGGTGGGGGCCGCCAGCCTGCTGGCGCTCGGTGCCAGGGAGGGGGATCTGGTGCGCCTTCACAGCGAGCTCGGCGAGGCCCTGCTGCTGGTGGGGCTGGACGAGGGGCTCAGGGAGGGGGAGGCCTTCCTGCCCATGCACTGGACCGACAGCCAGTGCAGCCAGGGGGCGGTCAACCGCCTCATCGCCGCCGTGGTGGATCCCCTCTCCGGTCAGCCCATGTTCAAGCAGGGGCGGGTGCAGGCCAGGGCGCAGGCCACCCGCTGGCAGGGGCTCTGGTGCGGCCGCCATGACTGGCGCGAGCCGGTGGACTGGTGGGCCAGGCGCCCCCTGCCCGAGGGCAACTGCACCCTGCTGGCCTCCTGGTCCGACAGCCCCCAGGGGCTGTGGCAGCGGTTGGGGTCGGAGGGGCACTGGCTGCGGCTGCCCCTGAAGGAGGGCTGGCTCGCCCTGGCCCTGGCCGGGGACCGCATCGAGGGCATCTTGCTGGTGGGGGAGCGGCACCCTGACATCAAGGTGGATCTGCTGGCCAGCCTGCTCGGCACGCCGCTGCAGGCGGGGGCCCTGAGCCAGACCCTGAGCCTGGCCCTGGCCGGGGAGAGCCGGCTGGTCTGCTCCTGCCTGCGGGTGTCGGAGCAGCGCATCGTCGATGCCATCACCCGGCAGGGGGTGAGCGAGCTGGCGGGGCTGCAGGCCCTGCTTGGCTGCGGCAGCAACTGCGGTACCTGCCTGCCAGAGATCGACAAGCTGTTGATCAAGCATGTCTATATCGCCTAGGCCTGAGGCCTGGGCAGCAACACAAGGAGTGTGCGATGAGCCAAATCAGTCTGGTAGGAGCGGGCCCAGGGCCCCTCGAATTGTTGACCCTGCGCGCCCTGCACCGCATAGAGGCGGCAGAGGTGGTGGTCTATGACCGCCTGGTGGGGAGCGAGATCCTGACCCGGATCCCCCAGGGGGCGGCCCGCTTCGACGTGGGCAAGCGCTGCGGCGAGCCGAGCCCGACCCAGGAGGAGATCAACGCCCTGCTGCTGGCCCTGGCCCGCACCGGCAAGCGGGTGGTACGCCTCAAGGGGGGGGATCCCCTGGTATTCGGCCGGGGCGGGGAGGAGGCGCTGCATCTGGCCCGCCACGGCATAGAGGCCGAGCTGGTGCCCGGCATCACGGCGGCTCTGGGCTGCGCCGCCAGCACCCTGATCCCCCTGACCCACAGGGGGTTGGCCCGCTCCCTGACCCTGGTGACGGGCCATCTGATGGACGAGGGGGACTATAGAGGCTGGCAGGGGCTGACCCGGGCCGGCCACACCCTGGTGTTCTACATGGGGTTGGAGCGGGCGGCCCAGATCCGGCAGGGGCTGCTGGCGGCGGGGGCATCCGGGGATCTGCCGGTGGCCCTGGTGGTGGCCGGGTGCAGTGCGCGCCAGCAGATCCATCACGCCAGGCTGGAGGGACTGGAGCAGGCCGCCCGTGCCCTGCTCGGCCAGAGTCCCGTGCTGATGATCATGGGGGAGGTGGTGAACCTGGGCGCCGAGCTGCAGGCCCTGCTGAACCAGACCATGGAGCGGGTGGCCTGAGCCGGTTTTTCCCCTCTACCCCCACTACCTCCTGATGGATAAAAAGGAGGTAGATTCAAATAGTTGGCCTTCATGTTGCGGCATTTTCGGCAGACACGTTGCGATAGCCGTTGGCAAGGAGCGCCATGACTACTCTTCCCCGGGGCCAGGACGGCCCCCCCTCCCGCCTGCTGATCCACGCCGATGATCCGGGCCAGGCCAATCGCCTGGCCCTGCTGGTCAGCCACTACGGCCATCAGCCCAGGATACTCGACACCCGCCAGCTGCTGACCCCGATGGATCAGGGGGACGCCCTGCTGGTCAGTTGCCGCCAGTTCGGCGCCGAGGTGCGCCTCGGCCTCTCCCTCTGGCCCGGCTTGCCGCGCCTCTTGTTCTGCGAGCGGCTGGGGGGCGACACCCAGCTCGCCTTGTTGCAGCAGGGGGTGCTGCTGGTGCCCCATCCGTGCGGCGAGCGGGAGCCGGTGGAGCAGTGGCTGCGCCTCGCCCGCAGCCAGCTCGCCATGGTGCAGGCCCTGATGCAGACCGAGAGCGAGCTGCGCCAGAAGCTGGAGGAGCGGCGGCTCATCGAGCAGGCCAAGGGGCGCCTGATGCGCCATCAGGGGCTGGACGAGGATCAGGCCTACCGCCTGATGCGCAGCACCGCCATGAGCCGCCACCTGAGCCTGGGGGAGCTGGCGCGGCAACTGCTGCAGGCATTGCCCGCCTGAGCGCCCCGCTGGCAAACCGTTTTGGTGCAATTGCGCCTAATTGAGGCAAGTTGGGGGAAAAAGCGGGGAGACAAAGACCGGAAAGGGCCGCCCGATGCGGCTTGGACGAGCTGGCACGGAAAGTGAATAACAAAATAACAAGAAGACGAGTGCAATGAAGTGAAGAGACGCAGTGAGGGGCCAGATCGGCCACCTCGCTGCAACAGGGCAAAGAGGCCCCACCGATCCCGGATCGGTGGGGCTTTTTTTGGTCGCAACACGCTGTCCGGGTCGCAGCGCTGCAACGAGGCAGCACAGCGATCCCCCCGACAGACTGGCGCGAATGCCCAGACCCTGAACCGAGCGAGGAGATGCAATGAAGGGACGACAAGGATGTGCGGGGCTGCTGCTGGCGGCGCTGTCGCTGCCGGTGCTGGCGGCTGTGGGTGCCCCCGAGCAGGAGGAGCTCAGGCTCGGCTTTATCAAGCTGACCGACATGGCGCCGCTGGCGGTGGCCTACGAGCGGGGCTACTTCGAGGACGAGGGGCTCTATGTGACCCTGGAAGCCCAGGCGAACTGGAAGATCCTGCTGGATCGGGTGATAGACGGCGAGCTGGACGGCGCCCAGATGCTGGCGGGCCAGCCCCTGGCGGCCCACATCGGCATCGGCACCCAGGCCGAGCTGGTGACGGCCTTTGCCATGGATCTCAACGGCAACGCCATCACGGTGGCCAACAGCGTCTGGGCCGCCATGGCGCCCCAGCTGCCCAAGGCGAAGGCGGGCCAGGTGCCGCCCCCGGTGAACGCCGCCGCCCTCAAGCCCGTGGTAGCGGACTACCGTCAGGGGGGCAAGCCGTTCAACATGGGGATGGTGTTCCCCGTCTCCCCCCACAACTACGAGCTGAGGTACTGGCTGGCGGCAGGCGGCCTGCACCCCGGCTTCTATGCCCCCAAGCTCGGCGACAACTCGGGCCAGCGCCAGGCGGACGTGCTGCTGTCGGTGACGCCGCCGCCCCAGATGCCCGCCACCCTGGAGGCGGGCACCATAGCCGGCTACAGCGTGGGTGAGCCCTGGAACCAGCAGGCGGTCGCCAGGGGCATAGGGGTGCCCGTCATCACGGATCAGGAGATCTGGCGCAACAATCCGGAGAAGGTGTTCGGCGTCACCCGGCAGTGGGCCGAGCGCCACCCCAACACCCATGTGCGGCTGGTGAAGGCGTTGCTGCGGGCGGCCTGGTGGCTGGATGCGGAAGAGAACGGCAACCGGCGCGAGGCGGCCAAGCTGCTGGCCAAGCCCGAGTACGTGGGGGCCGACGAGGCGGTGATCGCCAGCTCCATGACCGGCACCTTCGAGTATGCCAGGGGGGACAAGCGCCAGCTGCCTGACTTCAACGTCTTCTTCCGCCACCACGCCACCTACCCCTATTACTCCGACGCCATCTGGTATCTGACCCAGATGCGGCGCTGGGGCCAGATCCCCGACGCCAGGCCGGACGCCTGGTTCGAGCAGGTGGCCAAGGCAGTCTATCAACCGGGCGTCTATCGCCAGGCCGCCGAGGCGCTGATCGCCGAGGGCAAGCTCAAGGCCACGGACTTCCCGGACTTTGCCAGCGAGCAGGGCTATCGCGGCCCCCAGGATGGCTTCATCGACGGCCTCATCTACGACGGCCGCCACCCCAACGCCTATCTGCAGCAGTTCGCCATCGGCCTCAAGGGCGATGAGCGGGTGCAATGAGCGAGGAGAGCGCAATGAAACGACTTCAGTGGAAAATCATTGATTGGAAAACCCTGGTGCAGCCCCTGCTCGGCGTGCTGCTGTTCCTCGGCCTCTGGCAGTGGGGGGCGAGCCAGGTGCAGACCAGTCTGGGCACCCTGCCGGGGCCGCTCGCCACCGCCAGCCAGCTCTGGTCCCTGGGGCAGGAGCATCTGGCGGAGCGGGAGAAGGCGAGCGCCTTCCTCGAGCGCCAGCAGGTTCGCAACGCGGCAAGGCTGGCGGCGGATCCGGCGGCCGAGGTGAAGCTGCGCCCCTACACAGGGCGCCCCACCTTCTTCGATCAGATAGCCACCAGCCTGCTCACCGTGCTGTGCGGCTTCACTCTGGCGACCCTGATCGCCATCCCGTGCGGGGTGCTGCTCGGCATGAACCAGGGGCTCTATCGCGCCGCCAACCCGGTGATCCAGCTGCTCAAGCCGGTGTCGCCCCTGGCCTGGCTGCCCCTCATCACGCTGGTGGTGAGCGCCCTCTACGCAAACCCGAGCCCCTGGCTCGCCAAATCCTTCCTCACCTCGGCCCTGACGGTGACCCTCTGCTCCCTCTGGCCGACCCTGATCAACACCGCAGTGGGGGTGGCGGGGCTGGATGGGGATCTGCACAACGTCAGCCGGGTGCTGCGCCTCTCCTTTGTGACCCATGTGCACCGCATCGTGCTGCCCGGGGCCCTGCCCATGATCTTCACCGGGTTGCGGCTTTCCCTGGGGGTGGCCTGGATGGTGCTGATCGCGGCTGAGATGCTGGCCCAGAACCCCGGGCTCGGCAAGTTCGTGTGGGACGAGTTCCAGAGCGGCGGCTCGGCCTCCCTGGCCCGCATCATGGTGGCGGTGATCACCATAGGCCTCATCGGCTGCGCCCTGGACAGGGGCATGCTGGCCCTGCAGCAGTGGTTGTCCTGGGACAAGCGCCAGGTACTGCGCTAACGACGCTGCGAGAAAACCCGGGCAGTACAGGCCCTGCAGCATTGGTTGTCCTGGGACAAGCGCCAGGTGCTGCGTTAATCACATTCCTATTCAGGCAGGAGAAGAGCCAATGAAGAGTTATCTGGAGATAAGCGACGTCGGCATCTCGTTCGAGACGGAGCAGGGCAGCTTCGAGGCCCTCAGCCGGGTCAACCTGCGCATCGAGAAGGGGGAGTTCGTCTCCCTCATCGGTCACTCGGGCTGCGGCAAGAGCACGGTGCTCAACCTGGTGGCCGGGCTGCTGGAGCCGACCCTCGGCGGCATCATCCTCGATGGCCGCGAGGTGGCGGGGCCGGGGCCCGAGCGGGCTATGGTGTTCCAGAACCACGCCCTGCTGCCCTGGCTCAGCGTCCAGCAGAACGTGGCGCTGGCGGTGGCCCAGGTGGAGTCTGACAAGCGGGCGGTGGCGGAGCGGGTGGACTACTACCTCTCCCTGGTGCAGATGGATCACGCCAGCCAGAAGATGCCCCACGAGCTGTCGGGGGGGATGAAGCAGCGGGTCGGGATCGCCCGCGCCCTGTCGCTCTCCCCCAAGGTGTTGCTGATGGACGAGCCGTTCGGCGCCCTCGACGCCCTGACCCGGGCCCATCTGCAGGATGCCCTGATGGCGATCCAGGCGGAGCTTGGCAACACCGTCATCATGATCACCCACGACGTGGACGAGGCGGTGCTGCTCTCCGATCGCATCTGCATGATGACCAACGGCCCCAGTGCCACCGTCGGCGAGATCCTGACGGTGGACCTGCCAAGGCCCAGAGACAGGGTCGCCCTGGCGGATGACCCCCACTACCACAAGCTGCGCCAGCAGGTGCTGCGCTTCCTCTACGAGAAGCAGCGCAAGGTGACCCCCCTCAAGGCGGCCGAGAAAGTGCGCAGCAAGCTGCGCGCCTGAGCCCACCGGATTCAAGGAAGAGAGATATGGCTGACAAAGAGCAACAGTGGGTGATCGGCGATGGCGTGGACCTGATCGATCGCCAGAGCGCCGGATCCGCCGAAAAGCAACGCCTGCTGGTGGTGGGCAACGGCATGGTGGGTCACCACTTCGTCGAGCAGCTGGTGGCGGCGGGCGGGCTGGCGCGCTTCGAGGTGACCGTGTTCGGGGCCGAGCCTGACTCCGCCTACGACAGGGTGCACCTCTCCGAGGTGTTCGGCGGCAAGGCCCCGGAGGCGCTGCGCATGGCGGATCCCGCCTGGTATGAAGAGAGCAGCATAACGCTGCGGCTGGGGGCCGAGGTGGAGGTGCTCGACCGGGCCGCCCGCACCCTGACCCTGGCCAACGGCGAGCAGTTCCCTTACGACCGTCTGGTGCTGGCGACCGGCTCGGTTCCCTTCGTGCCCCCCATCCCCGGCCATCAGCGGGAGGGGTGTTTCGTCTACCGCACCCTGGGGGATCTCGCCGCCATCCGCGATGCTTGCGCCCAGGCCCGCAGCGGCGTGGTCATAGGTGGCGGCCTGCTGGGGCTGGAGGCGGCCAACGCCCTGCGCCTGCTCGGCCTCAAGACCCAGGTGGTGGAGTTCGCCCCCAGGCTGATGCCGGTGCAGCTCGACGAGAGCGGTGGCGCCGTGCTGCGAGACAAGATCCAGGCCCTCGGGGTCGAGGTGCTGGTGGAGAAGGCCACCGAATGCATAGAGCAGGGGGAGCAGGCTCGCCACCGCCTGCGTTTCAAGGACGGCACCCACCTTGAGACCGACGTGCTGCTGTTCTCCGCAGGCATCCGCCCCGCCGACGCCCTGGCCCGGCAATCCGGGTTGGCGGTCGGGGAGCGCGGCGGCATCTGCATCGACGACGGCTGCCACAGCTCGGATCCCGCCATCCTCGCCATCGGCGAGTGCGCGCTCTGGCAGGGGCGCATCTTCGGCCTGGTGGCCCCAGGCTACCAGATGGCCCGGGCCGCCGTGGCCAGCCTGTGCGGTGGCGAGACCCGCTTTGTCGGGGCCGACATGTCCACCAAGCTCAAGCTGATGGGGGTGGACGTGGGCTCCATCGGCGACGCCCACGCCAGCACCGCCGGTGCCCAGGAGCTGCTGCTGCTGGACAGGGTCAAGGGCATCTACAAGAAGCTGGTGACCGACGGCGAGGGGAGCCGCCTGCTCGGCGCCATCCTGGTGGGGGACGGCGCCGATTATGAGCGGCTGCTGCAGTACTACCAGAACGGGGTGGCACTGCCCCAGCCGCCGCTCTCCCTGCTGGTGGGGGAGGCAGGCGCCGCCCCCGCCCCCCTGGTGCTGCCGGACAGCGCCATCCTCTGCTCCTGCCACAACGTCAGCAAGGGGGAGGTGGTGGCCGCCGTTCGGGCGGGCAACCACGAGCTGTCGGCGGTGAAGAGCTGTACCAGGGCGGGCACCGGCTGCGGCGGTTGCAGCAACCTGCTCAAGCAGGTGGTGGATCAGACCCTGGCGGACCTAGGTGTGGAGGCGGACAAGGGGCTGTGCGAACACTTCGCCTACGGCCGCCAGGAGCTCTATCACCTGGCCCGGGTCGGCGAGCTGAAGAGCTTCGAGGCGCTGCGGGACAAGCACGGCCAGGGGCTGGGGTGCGACATCTGCAAGCCGACGGTGGCCTCTATCCTGGCGTCGCTCTGGAACGAGCACGTGCTGGAGAAGCCCCATCGCGGGTTGCAGGACACCAATGACGCCTTCCTCGCGAACCTGCAAAAGGACGGCACCTACTCTGTGGTGCCGCGCATCCCGGGGGGGGAGATCACCCCTGACGGCCTCATCACCATCGGGGAGGTGGCGCGCAAGTACGGCCTCTACACCAAGATCACCGGCGGCCAGCGCATCGACTTGTTCGGTGCCCGGGTCGACCAGCTGCCCGCCATCTGGGGCGAGCTGGTGGCGGCGGGGTTCGAGACCGGCCAGGCCTACGGCAAGTCGGTGCGCACCGTGAAGTCCTGCGTTGGCTCGACCTGGTGTCGCTACGGGGTACAGGACTCCATGACCCTGACCCAGACCCTGGAGCACCGCTACAAGGGGCTGCGGGCGCCCCACAAGCTGAAGTTTGCGGTCTCAGGCTGTACCCGGGAGTGTGCCGAAGCCCAGAGCAAGGACATCGGCGTCATCGCCACCGAGCGGGGTTGGAACCTCTATGTGTGCGGCAACGGCGGCATGCGGCCGCGCCACGCCGACCTGTTCGCCACCGATCTCGACGAGCAGACCCTGATCCGCTACATCGACCGGCTGCTGATGTTCTATGTGCGCACCGGGGACAGGCTGCAACGCACCTCGGTCTGGATGGAGAACATGGAAGGGGGGCTCGACTACCTCAGGTCGGTGATCATCGAAGACAGGCTCGGCATCGGGGACGAGCTGGAGGCCATGATGGGGGAGATAGTCGGCACCTGGCAGTGCGAGTGGAAGAGCACATTGGCGGATCCTGACAAGCTCAAGCTGTTCGAGGCCTTCGTCAACCGGCCCGAGGACGAGACGCCGCCGCGCCGTGAGGAGCGGGGGCAATGGGTACCGGATATCAGTATCAAGGAGGTGGTATGAGCGACATAAAAGAAGAGACCTTGCAGTCAGCGACCGGGGCCTGGCATCGGGTGTGCGAGCTGGCGGCGCTGCCGGAGCAGGCTGGGCGCAGCGCCTGGCTGAATGGGCGGGTGCTGGCGCTGTTTCGCCTCGGAGAGCGGGTCTATGCCCTGGACGGGGTGGATCCCCTGGCCGGGGTGGCGGTGCTGGGGCGCGGCCTGGTGGGAGACGCCGGGGGCGAGCCCGTGGTTGCCTCCCCCCTCTACAAACAGCGCTACGCCCTGATGGACGGTCGCTGCCTGGATGATCCGGCCCTGAGCGTCGCCTGCTGGCCGGTGAGGCTGGAGGGGGGCGAGGTCTGGGTGCAGCTGGGTTGAGTGGCATCATCTGAAAACCATGTTTTGATCGCCGGGCACTGCCCGGTGATTTTTTGTGGCTGACCCGACATTTCTTGCACGAGAGGATGGCGGGAAAACGTTTTTCGGAAATAATGGACAAACGTTTGTAACTGGATGTTTGTCTATGACGGAACGTGAACAGGAGATCCTCGCCCTGCTGCGCCAGGATCCCATGATTGCCCAGCAGGAGCTGGCAGACAGACTGGGTATCAGCCGCTCGGCGCTGGCGAGCCATATCTCCAGCCTGATGCGCCAGGGTTATGTGCAGGGGCGCGGCTATGTGCTGCGCGAAGGCCCCTACGCCGTGGTGATCGGCGGCGCCAACATGGATATCTGCGGCTGCAGCCACGACAACCTGCGTATCGGCGACTCCAACCCGGGTCGAGTGCGCACCTCCGCCGGTGGGGTGGGGCGCAACATCGCCGAGAACCTGGCGCGGCTCGGCACCGACACCCGGCTGCTGACCGCGGTGGGCAACGATCAGTACGGCCATCACCTGCTGGAGGTGAGCCAGCGCGCCGGGGTCGACGTGCGCCAGGTGCTGGTGCTGGAGGGGCAGGCCACCTCCTGCTACCTCAGCCTGCACGATGGCAGCGGCGAGATGAGCTGCGCCGTCAACGACATGGGCATCATAGACGAGCTGACTCCGGCCAGGCTCACCCCCTTGAGCGGTTTTCTGCAGGCGGCGCGGCTCTGGGTCCTCGACACCAACCTCGCCACCCACACCCTGGACTGGCTGTTTGAGCGCCAGGGTGAGCACATCATCTTCGTCGACACCGTCTCTGTGGCCAAGGTGGAGAAGATCCGCCCCTGGCTGCACCGCATCCACACCCTCAAGCCGAACCGCAGTGAGGCGGAACAGCTGTGCGGCTTCCGCATCGCCGGGCCAGATACCTGGCCCATGGCGGCGGCCTGGTTCCACCGCGCCGGGGTGCAGCGGCTGTTCCTGAGCCTCGGCGATCAGGGGATCTTCTACAGCGACGGGGAGTGCCAGGGCCATCTGCCCGTGCTCGGCAGCCCTGTCGTCAACGTGACCGGCGGCGGCGATGCCTTCATGGCAGGGCTGGCCCACGCCTGGTTGCTGGAGCAGGGCATCATGGAGGCGACCCGGTTCGCCCTCGGCTGCGCCGCCCTCACCGTCAATTGTTCCGATACCGTCTTTTCCGGCCTATCCAAGGCCGCCGTTGAACGCATGCTGGAGGAGTACCCATGTTGAACGCTTACCTCGATATCCAACCTGAAGTCGCCGAAGCCCTGGCCGCCGGCAAACCCGTCGTTGCCCTGGAGTCCACCATCATCTCCCACGGCATGCCCTATCCGCAGAACGTGGAGACGGCGCGCCAGGTGGAGCAGGTGGTGCGGGACAACGGCGCCGTGCCGGCCACCATCGCCATCATCGATGGCCGCCTCAAGGTGGGTCTGGATGAGGGGGCCCTGGAGGCGCTGGGCCGTGCCGGTCATGCCGCCACCAAGTGCAGCCGTCGCGACATCCCCTTCGTGCTGGCCAACAAGGGTCTGGGGGCGACCACGGTCGCGTCCACCATGATCATCGCCGCCATGGCGGGGATCCGGGTGTTCGCCACCGGCGGCATCGGCGGCGTGCACCGCTGCGCCCAGGAGACCTTCGACATCTCCGCCGACCTGCAGGAGTTTGCCCAGACCCCGGTGGCCGTGGTCTGTGCCGGCGCCAAGTCCATCCTCGACATCGGTCTGACCCTGGAGTACCTGGAGACCCAGGGGGTGCCGGTCATCGGCTACCAGACCGAGGAGTTGCCCGCCTTCTACACCCGGGAGAGCGGCTTCAAGGTGGATTACCGCCTCGATACCCCGGCGGCCATCGCCGAGGCGCTGCGCCTCAAGTGGGAGCTGGGCCTGGCCGGCGGCGCCGTGGTCACCAACCCCATCCCGACCGAGTTCGCCATGCCCAAGGCCGACATAGACGCGGCCATTGCCCAGGCGCTGCGAGAGGCAGACGAGCAGGGGGTCAAGGGCAAGGAGTCCACCCCCTTCCTGCTGGCCCGGGTGTGCGAGCTGACCGGCGGCAACTCCCTGGCGGCGAACATCCAGCTGGTGCTCAACAACGCGGCCCTGGGGGCAAAGATTGCCGCCAGCCTGTAACGGCTCGTGGTGAATAGAAAAGAGGGCCAGCGGGCCCTCTTTTTTCATCTCGGCTCTGTGAGTTGCCGGGGGCGTTATTGCAGCACCAGGCGACCGTTGAGGGGCTGGACTGGCCTGTTGTTGGGGTGGTGCATCACCGCCTTGAAGGCGTCGATCTGGGCCTGGCCCACCTGCACCGGCTGCTTCATCACCAGCCAGCGGACCCCTTCCGAGCAGGGCGGCGTGGTCAGGGAGCCGCTGAAGCGGTAGTAGTCGCGCTGGGCGGGCAGCAGTGACTCCGCCGAGACCGCTTCCTTGAAGGCGTGGATCTCCCCCGCCTTGGCTGGCAGGTCCTGCCAGGCCTGGCTCAGTGCCCCATTGGCCTGGCCCGGCTCGAACATCACCGCCACTACCGCCAGCTCCCCCTTGGCGTTGGCATGCACCAGGTGCCCCTCAAGCGGATAGGATCTGCCCTCGATGAGGTTTTCGCTGGGGGCGTGGAAGTGGAACTGCTTGAGTTCGAAGCTCATGCCATCGAGCTCCAGGCTGCTGCCGGGGGCATAGTCGACCTGCACCGTGTGGCCGTTGTTAACCAGCGTCTTGCCACCCGGCAGGTAGTGGAACTGCAACGGCGCCAGTTCGGCCTCCACCAGACCCGAGAGGTTGACTGGCGACTGGTTGCTGCCGGCGCACTGGCCATATTCCGGGGTCAGGCTGGCCCATTTCGCCGGGCCGGCCTCGCCGCTGTATTCCCAGTGCACTGTGGCAGCGAAGGCGGCGGGGCAGAGCAGCAGGGCACCGGCCAGCAGGGACTTTTTCATCATATATCCTTATCTTGATTGAAAAGCGTGGCCATCCGTTTTCGCAATAAATAGAGGGTGGAAACAGCGGATGGCATCACCTGAATTGCGGGATACAGAATGTCAGACAGTATTTTTATTATTGATTGGATAATTGCCGGCGATATTGATGATGCATTTAATATGGATCTACGTAATGGTCGGCAATCACTGCATATTGAATTATTGCTTGGCGCAATGACAGCAGTCTAATTAATGGGCTGTTGTCGTGGATGAATTTGTTCATGATTTATCCATCGACATTGAACTCTTTTTTACCGCACCAGTTCTGCCGTCAGTCCGTCAGGAATATATTAATTAATTGTTTTTAATGTGGTTTTTGTCTTTCCTTTTTGAACTTGGGCGAATGGCAGGCAGCCGTTCACGGGCAGCCTGAGGCTGCTGTGATGCATGCCCACGAGGGAGAGAAAAGATGAATGAATAATGTCTGGTGCCGGGCCCACAACTACGGCATTTAAAGCAAGGCGGATTTCGCCATCAAGGCGTTGACCGATGCCTTCGCCGGGCTGTCGCACGAGCAGGAGGAGACCATGGTCCCGGCTGATGGCCCTGTGGAGCGGTTGACGCCCTCATGACAACAGGGGCCTCGGCCCCCGTTGTCATTTGCTGATCTCATCCCCCACCTGCTTGACCGCATCCCGGGTGCCATGACCTATCTCGCGGGTCACATCCCGGGTGGTGTGGCCAATCTCCCGGGTCACGTCCCGGGTGGTGTGACCCACGGTGCGGCCCGCCTCCTTGATGTCGGCGCAGCCGCTGATCAGGCTGCCCAGGGCCAGGCCGAGCGCCATCAGTGCCATGCAGTTACGCGGCATGCCGTGCTCCTTTTCGTTTCATCATCATCTTCATGTCGATGTCGGCATTATGGCCTCGTGTGCAGCGGGCGGGCAACCAGCAGGGTGTGGCCCGGTCCCGGGATCTCGTGCTCGGCCTCCACATGGAAATGCGCCTCGCGCAGGCACTGGTACAGCTCTTTGGAGTGGTAGAAGCGGCTGTTGCCGTTGGCCAGGCTGGTGAAGTAGAGGGAGGTGGCGTTGAGACTGAAACTGGCGGCTTCGAAGGCCTGCCTGTCCCAGAACAGCTCCAGGATGCAGACCCGGGCGTCCGGTTTCATGGCCAGCCGGATCCGGTTCAGGATGGCGACGATCTGCTCGTGGCTGAAGCAGTCGAGGAACTGGCTCATCCACCAGATGTCGGCCTCACCGGGCAGGGGGCCCGGTTGCAGCAGATCCACCGGATGGCCCTGGATTCGCTCCGTCAGCCCCGCCGCCTCGATGTTGCGGCGAGCGAGCGCCAGCTGCTCGGGCAAGTCCAGGATGGTGACCCGCAGTGCGGGATCCCGCTGGGCGCAGGCCAGGGCCCACTTGCCGGTGTTGCCGCCCAGATCGTAGAGGTGGTGCGGTTCATAGCCGAATACCTTGTCCAGCGCCTGCTGGAACGCCCAGTCGGAGTAGAAGTGATCGAAGGCAAACCAGCTGCGGCGGGCCTCTTCCGGCAGCTCGCTCAGGTGCGGGTAGAGGGTCTGCCAGGGACCGAATACCTGCAGGCCGGCCGGGGTGCCCTGACGGATGGCGTCGAGCAGGTGGGCGAGGGGCTGATAGCAGAGGTGCTGGGTGAAGTCGAGATTGACCCGGGTCATGGGGTCGTTCAGCAGATACTTGCCGACCCGCCCCAGCAGATAGTGCTCCTCGGCCAGATAGCAGAGTCCACCACCGAGCCCCATGTCCAGCAGAACGCCGGCGCCGTATTCGCTCAGCGCACATGCCTGGGCGATGTCGGCCAGCGGCGCGCCCTGCTGGCCGCGGCTCTCGAGAAAGGCGAGCACCCCGGTCTCGCGCAGACACCAGCTGGCTTGAAACAGCATGGGGGCGAAAGCGATTTTCTGGGCTTCGCTGATGGCCTCCAGCGCGTTGTAGGGGTCTGTCTGATAATGCTTCACGGGGTGGCTCCTGCCGGATTAATGGTTTTGGGCGCGGGCGAGTTCGGTCTGGATGGCCTGATTCAGACCCAGCACCCAACGGTTATAACTGCGATGGATGCTGCCCTTGCCCTTGTCATCAAGGTTGACGCTGCTCACATAATTGATGGAATAATCGCGAGCGCTATAGGGAATATCGATCACCGCCTGATGTTGACGCACATTGACCTGGCCACGAATAAGCCCGGGCCGCTCTTTTTTCATCACCCAGCTCTTGCTGGTTCCGGCCGTAATAATAGCATTGGCAACCTGCTCATCGGTCAAATTAAAAGCAACCGGATTGGCGGCCATATTGCGAATGGGCTGGCTGGTGGAACAGGCGGCCAACAGGACACAGGTCAACACCATGCAAATTTTATTAACGAGTTTCATAATATATTCCTTGGAGAGAATATTCACCACTTGCGGATGGCAATAAGACAACACAAATCATTTATTTTCAATCATCAAGGCGGTGGATAATCTGCGCCAGCTATTATTTTTGATGAATAATGGTATTATCCGACCGGTATTAACCTGATGACGCCATTCCATGCCGTGGAACAGGCTCTGCCAGCCGGATGAGTGCTTTTTATCGTCTTCGCTCCCACCCACCGTTTTAAGGACAGGTTGCCTGAAATATGCTCTCTTTCTCGCTGCTGGATAGCCAGGCACTGTCTCCGGGTCTGGCCGATGAGGCCGCCTGGCAGGGGTGGGCACAGCAGGGCCGTTGGCCCGTCGACCCGTCCTTTCCCGCTACCCCCTTGCTCCCCATGATGATGGCGCGCCGCCTGAGCCAAGGGTCCCGGCTGGCGGTGCAGGTGGGGTTATGCCTGCTGGCTCGCCATGCTGTCGATTACGCCATCTTCGCCAGCCGCCATGGCGAGCTGGCCCGCTCCATGACGCTGCTGCAGGCGCTGGCGGATGGGCAGACGCTGTCGCCCACCGACTTCTCCATGTCGGTGCACAATACTGCCGCAGGGCTCTGCTCCATCCAGGGTAAGGCCGCCATCCCCATGACCTCGCTGGCGGCAGGGGAAAGCAGCATGATGGCGGGTCTGACCGAGGCAGTGGCGGCCCTGCAGGCCGGTGCCCGGCGGGTGATGCTGGTGGCCTTCGAGGGGCCGGTACCCGAGTTTCATCGCCCCTGGCTGCCGGATGAGGCGCCGCCCCACGCCCTGGGGATGGTGCTTGAGGCGGGCGAACAGTGGCGCTGCGAAGGCGTGCGACCCGTAGTGGAACCCACTGCCCGTTCGCTGCCGCAGAGCCTGGCCTTCTGGCGGGCCCTGCTGCGGCATGAACCGACCCTGACCCTTTGCGATGGCCGCCAGGAGTGGGCATGGCAGCGGCGCTGAACCGGGGCTGGCGGCTGATCGGCACGGCCCTTGGCTTCACCCTGTTCGGGGTGGGCGGCCTGCTGCTCTCCCTGTGCTGGTTTCCGCTGCTGGCGCTCTGCTTGCGCGGGGAGCGCCGCCGCACCCTGGCTCAGCTCAGCATCCGCCACAGCTTCCGGCTGTTTTTGGGCATGCTGCGCGGCTGGGGGGTGCTGGATTATCGGGTGAAAGGCATGCCAGCAGACTTGCAAGGTGCCCTGGTGGTGGCCAATCACCCCAGCCTGCTCGACTACGTCATCCTGGCGGCCGAGATGCCGGTGTGCGACTGCATCGTCAAGCAGTCCCTCTGGCGCAACCCCTTCATCGGTGGTGTGGTGCGGGCGGCCGACTACCTGCCCAATGTGGCGGGAGAGGATCTGCTGGCCCTGTGCATGGCGCGGATCCGGGCCGGCGGCCTGCTGCTGATCTTCCCGGAAGGGACCCGCACTACCCCGGGGGAGGCGATCAAGTTGCAGCGTGGTGCGGCCCAGCTGGCGGTGCGCGGCCAGGTGCCGGTGCAACTGGTGCGGATCCACTGCAGCGCCCG
Organism: Aeromonas sp. EU05-FHT14A05; assembly: GCF_058791175.1. NCBI lineage: Bacteria > Pseudomonadati > Pseudomonadota > Gammaproteobacteria > Aeromonadales > Aeromonadaceae > Aeromonas > Aeromonas sp. EU05-FHT14A05. Next base: position 55,531 of record NZ_JBYTDH010000004.1, read on the forward strand.
TTTTCTCACCAAGCAGGACAAATGGTTCAAGATCCCGGAAAATAAGCCAACGTTCACCATAGAATTTCTGCAGCAAGTGGCGGCACAAGACGTGGTCGCCACCGGCCAGAGCAGTGCGCTGGCCGCCCGCCAGTTGACCCGGTTTCTCACCCGGGCCCTGCAACCGGGGCCCCAATGACAGCGTATGGAACAGTTATGCAAGACCTGCACCTAGAGATAAAACAACTCATCATCGACAGTCTCAACCTCGAGGGGCTCACCCCTGACGACATCGACAGCCAGGCACCGTTGTTCGGTGACGGGTTGGGGCTGGACTCCATCGATGCGCTGGAACTGGGCCTCGCCATCAAGGGCCGCTACGGCATCGTGCTCTCCGCCGAGGATGAAAATACCCGTCGCCACTTCGCCTGTGTCGCGGCCCTGGTCGCCCTGGTGCAGGCCCAGTCGAAAGGGGAGGCCTGAGCCATGACCCGTGATGACATCTTTGCCCAGATCAAGGCCGCCCTCGTCGAGCTGTTCGAAGTCGACGAAGAGGCCGTCACCCCCGAGGCCCGTCTCTACCAGGATCTCGAGCTCGACAGCATCGACGCCATCGATCTGGTGGTGCACCTGCAGAAGCTGACCGGCAAGAAGATCAAGCCGGAGGAGTTCAAGTCGGTGCGCAGCGTCAACGACGTGGTGGATGCGGTCGAGCGTCTGCTGGCCGACGCCTGATGCCGATTCGCGCCAAATCATGACGCGCTGGATCTCCTGGCTGGCCGGTGGGGCCCTGCTGCTCTACCCGCTGGCAGTCTACTGGGGGCTGACCCGTGCCAGTCAGACTCCGCTGCTGCTCGCTCTGCTGCTCATCTTCTCGCTGCGGCTGCTGCCTGGCCTGCTCAAGGGGCGGTCCCGGCTAGGCCCGCTGCCGGAGTGGCTCAGGCTGGGCCGCCTGCTGGCCTGCATCGGCCTGGGGCTGACCCTGCTGTCCGCCCTGTTCAGCGACCGGCACTGGCTGCTCTACTACCCATTGGCGGTGAGCCTCTCCCTGCTCTGCTTGTTTGGCTGGAGCCTGACCCGTCCCATGAGCCTGGTGGAGCGGCTGGCCCGGCTGCAAGATCCCGATTTGCCGGCGGCGGCCATCGGTTACACCCGGCGGGTGACCCAGGTCTGGTGCGGCTTCTTCGTGATCAACGGCACCCTGGCGGCCGCCACCATCTGGCACGGGGATCTGGCGCTCTGGAGCCTCTACAACGGTCTCATCAGCTATGTCCTGATGGGCTGCCTGATGGGCGGGGAATATCTGGTGCGCAGGCGAGTAATGAAGAGGTTGACCCCATGACGCTGCTGCAGACCCTCTGGCACCGTGATGGCGAACTGGTGGTGGCCTTCGGCCCGGACGGCGAGGTGACCCTGGCCGAGCTGCGCCGCGGCACCCTGCAATTGGCCCGGGCCATGGCCAGCCACGCCGGCGCCGGCCAGCCGGGTGCGCGCTGGGCACTCTGTTTCGATGACAGCCTGCTGTTTGCCCAGGCGCTGCTCGCCTGCGCCCTCGGTGGCTATCAGGCGATCCTGCCGGGCCATCAGCGGCTGGCCGGCCTGCAGGCGTTGCAGAGCCAGTTCGACGGCCTGCTCACCGACGGCGATCTGCCGGGCACGGCACTTGCCGTGCCTCAACTCAGGCTGCCGCTGCTGGCGGCGGATGACAAACCGGAGGCAGACGGCGCGGCCCTGCCGCCCGAGCGCCTCGATCTCACCCTGTTCAGCTCAGGCTCCACCGGCGAGCCCAAGGCGATCCCCAAGGCCTGGCCCCAGCTGGAGGCAGAGTTGCGGGTGCAGATGGCACTGTGGGGCGAGCTGCTGGCGGGCACCCGGGTGCTCGCCAGCGTCAGTCACCAGCACATCTACGGCCTGCTGTTTCGCATTCTGTTGCCGCTCTGCCTCGGCCGTCCGTTCGATCGCCGCTCCATCGACTACCCGGAGCAGCTGGCGCTGCAAACGGCCCCCTGGTGCCTGATCGCCTCCCCTGCGTTTCTGAGCCGGCTCGATCCGGCCATTCCCGCCGCCGGCTGCCGGCTGATTGTCTCCTCCGGCGGCCCCCTGCAAGTCGAGGATGCCCATCAGACCCGGGCCCTGCTCGGCCAGCTGCCGGTGGAGATCTTCGGCAGCAGCGAGACCGGCGGCATCGGCTGGCGCCAGCGCCACCAGGCACAGACCCCCTGGACCCCCTTGCCCGGGGTCGAGGTACGGGTCGGCCCGGATCAGAGCCTGCTGCTGCGCTCCCCCTTTTTGGCAGAGGACGACTGGCTGGCCTGCGCCGATCGCATCGCCCTGCTGGGTGACGGGTTCGCGCTGCTGGGTCGCCAGGACAGGGTGATCAAGCTGGAGGAGAAGCGCATCTCCCTCGACGAGGTGGAGGTGCGCCTGCAGGCCCTGGCTGAGGTGGAATCGGCCGCCGTGCTGCCCCTGCAGCAGGGCCAGCGCCAGATCCTCGGCGCCGTGCTGGTGCTGAGCGAGGCGGGGGCCGCCCGCTGGGACGAACTGGGCCAGGGACGCTTCCTGCTGGCCCTGCGCCAGCAACTGCGCCCCTGGCTCGAGCCGGTCGCCCTGCCGCGCAGCGTGCGCCGGGTCGAGCAGATGCCCGTCAACGCCCAGGGCAAACGCCCCTGGCCACAACTCAAGGAGCTGTTCGATGAGCCCATCCGCTGACAATCTGCCACAGGAGACGCTACCGACCGAACTGGGTTGCGAGGTGCTGGCCGATGGCGTGCGCCTGAGGCTGCGGCTCGATCCCGCGCTGCCCTGGTTTGCGGGCCACTTTCCCGGCGCGCCCCTGCTGCCCGGGGTGACCCAGATCCACTGGGTGATGCACTACGCCGTCAACCTGCTCAAGCTGACACAGCCGTTTCACGGGGTGGATCAGCTCAAGTTCCTGCGCCCGCTGCGCCCCGGGGCAGAGTGCAGCCTGCGCCTGCAGTGGCAGGCGGACAAGGGCCAGCTCCTCTTCAGCTACATGCTGGGAGACGAGCCGGCGAGCAGCGGACGGGTGCGCCTGATCCCATGATGCCCTGCATTCTCATCCCCTGTTACAACCACTCCGGCCCGCTGGCCGCCGTGCTGGCAAGGCTCGCCGAGTACCAGCTGCCCTGCCTGCTGGTCGACGATGGCAGCGAGCCCGTGGCCGCCGCCGCACTGGATGCGCTGGCCGCCCAGCACCCCTGGGTTACCCTGCTGCGCCACCCCCACAACCAGGGCAAGGGCGGCGCCGTGATGACGGGGCTGCGCCGCGCCCATGAGCTCGGTTTCAGCCATGCCCTGCAGGTGGATGCCGACGGCCAGCACGATCTGGCGGACATTCCGGCCCTGCTGGCCGAGGCAGACCAGCACCCGGCGGCGCTCGTCTCCGGCCGCCCTATCTACGATGATTCCGTGCCCAGGGGGCGCCTCTACGGCCGCTACATCACCCATGTCTGGGTCTGGATCGAGACGCTGTCGTTCGCCATCAAGGACAGCATGTGCGGCTTTCGGGTCTACCCGCTGACGCCGACTTGCGCGCTGCTGGAGCAGGTGGCCCTCGGCAGGCGGATGGATTTCGACACCGAGGTGATGGTGCGCCTCCATTGGGCCGGGGTGGCGGTGCGTTTCGTGCCGACCCGGGTCATCTATCCCGCCGACGGCAGTTCCCACTTCCGGCTCTGGCGCGACAACCTCGACATCTCCTGGATGCACACCCGGCTGGTGTGCCGCCTGCTGTGGGATCTGCTGCTGCGCCTCCTGCGCTGGCCGGGCCACCTGGGCGCCCGGTTAACCCGGATCTGGCGCGAGCGCCGCACCCACTGGTCGCGCACCCCGGAGCGGGGATCGCTGCTCGGCATGCAGATCATGCTGGCCAGCTACCGCCTGCTGGGGCGGCGCGGGTTTTCCCTGCTGCTCTACCCGGTCATCGGTTACTTCTGGCTGACCGGCCGTGCCCAGCGCCAGGCATCCCAGGCCTATCTGACCCGGCTCGAGCGCTTCGCCAGCGCGCAGGGGGTGGCGCTGCCCGCCGAGCCGAGATCGAGCTTTCGCCACTTCCTGCGCTTCGGCGAGGCGGCGCTCGACAAGCTGGCGGGCTGGCGTGGCGACATCACGGAGCAAGAGGTCGAGCTGGTGGGAGCGGAGCACTACCAGGCGGCCATCAACAGCGGTCAGGGCGTCCTGCTGCTGGGCTCCCACCTCGGGGATCTGGAGCTGTGCCGTGCCCTGGGCAGCCGCAAGCAGGGGCTGCGCATCAATGCGCTGGTGTTCACCCGCCACGCGGCCCGCTTCAACGCCCTGCTCAAGCAGATCAACCCGGATTCGCGGCTCAACCTCATCCAGGTGCAGGAGCTGGGGGCCGACACCGCCATCCTGCTCAAGGAGAAGCTGGAGCGGGGGGAATGGGTGGTGATCGTCGGCGATCGCACCTCGGTAACCCGGGAGAAGCGGGTGATCTGGGCCGACTTTCTCGGCGCCCCGGCGCCGTTTCCGCTCGGCCCCTTCGTGCTCAGCAGCGTGCTGGGCTGCCCGGTCTACCTGCTGTTCGGCCTCAAGGAGCAGGGGCGTTTTCGGGTGCATTTCGAGCCCTTTGCCGACGGTCACCCCCTGCCGCGGCAGGGGCGCCAAGAGATACTCGTGTCCCGGGTACAGGCCTATGCCGATCGCCTGCAGCATCACTGTCTGCGGGCCCCCCTGGACTGGTTCAACTTTTTTGATTTCTGGCAGCTGACCGATGAACAAGAGTGAGATGAGAAGGGTCACCTTCGGCGCCGCGCCGCTGACCATCGAAGACGTGGTGGCCCTGGCCGAACGCCGTGCCAGGCCCGTGCTCAACCCGGATCCCGCCTTCATGGCCCGCATCCAGCGGGGGGCCGATTTTCTCGACCGCCTGCTGGCGGAGGAGGGTGTCATCTACGGGGTGACCACCGGCTACGGCGACTCGGTGACCCGGCCGGTGCCGACCGAGCTGGTGGCCGAGCTGCCGCTGCACCTGACCCGTTTTCACGGCTGCGGGCTGGGGGCGGATCTCGCCCTCGATGCCGGCCGCGCCGTGCTCGCCACCCGGCTCTGCTCCCTGGCGCAGGGGGTCTCCGGGGTCAGCCCGGCCCTGCTCGAACGCCTCTGCTGGCTGCTGGAGCAGGATCTGGTGCCGCGCATTCCCGAAGAGGGCTCCGTCGGTGCCAGCGGCGATCTGACCCCGCTCTCCTACGTCGCCGCCGTGCTGGTGGGGGAGCGCGAGCTCCATCAGCAGGGTCGGCTGCGCCCCGCCGCCGAGGTCTATCGGGAGCTGGGGGTCACCCCCCTGACCCTGCGGCCGAAAGAGGGGCTGGCGCTGATGAACGGCACCTCGGTGATGACGGCGCTGGCCTGCCTCGCCTATGCCCGCACCGACTACCTGATGCGGCTGGCGACCCGGATCACCGCCCTGGTAAGCGTCGCCATGGGGGGCAACGCCTTCCACTTCGACGAGCGGCTGTTTGCCGCCAAACCCCACCCCGGCATGCAGGGGATCGCGGCCTGGCTGAGGGCGGACCTGGTGGCGGGCGAGCTGCCGCGCCACAGCGACCGGCTGCAGGACAGATACTCTCTGCGCTGTGCCCCCCACGTCATCGGCGTGGTGGCCGACAGCCTGCCCTGGTGGCGCCAGCTCATCGAGAACGAGCTCAACAGCGCCAACGACAACCCGCTGATCGACGGGGAGGGGGAGCACGTGATGCACGGCGGCCACTTCTACGGCGGTCACATCGCCATGGCCATGGACAGCATGAAGGCGGCCATCGCGAACCTAGCCGACCTGCTGGATCGCCAGCTGGCCCAGCTGGTGGACACCAAGTTCAACGGCGGCCTGCCGAGCAACCTCTCCGGTGCCAGCGGCGAGCGCTGCATGATCAACCACGGCTTCAAGGCGGTGCAGATTGGCGTCTCGGCCTGGACTGCGGAGGCGCTCAAGCAGACCATGCCCGCCAGCGTCTTCTCCCGTTCCACCGAGTGTCACAACCAGGACAAGGTGAGCATGGGCACCATAGCGGCGCGGGATGCGCTGCGGGTGCTGACCCTGAGTGAGCAGGTGGGGGCAGCCTGCCTGCTGGCGGCGGTGCAGGGGGTAGAGCTGAGCCTGGGCGCCCGGCAATGCGACCTGGAGACCCTGAGCCAGCCCCTGCGCGAGACGATCTTGGCGGTGAGGGCGGATCACCCGCCCCTGGTGGAGGACAGGCCCCTGGAGCAGGAGCTCAGGGCCCTGATAGCCCGTCTGCAGGCCCGTCATTACGATCTCTACAAGGAAACCTCAGATGCAGAGTGAACCCTGGATGATCAGCCACAGCATCGAGGTGGAGATCCCGTTCCACGATGTGGACATGATGGCGGTCGCCTGGCATGGCCACTACGTGCGTTACATCGAGCTGGCCCGCTGTGCCTTGCTCGAGCAGATCGATTACAACTATCCGCAGATGGATGAGTCCGGCTACCTCTGGCCCATCATCGATCTGCGGCTCAAGTACATGGCACCCCTGCGCTTTGGCCAGAAGGTGCGGGTCGAGGCGCGGCTGTGCGAATACCAGAACCGGCTGAAGATCGAGTACGAGCTGTTCGATGCGCAGAGCGGTGCGCGTACCAGCAAGGGTTACAGCATCCAGGTGGCGGTGAACAAGGCGAGTGGCGAGATGTGCCTGGCCTCGCCCAGGGTGCTGCTGGACAAGCTGGGGGTGAGCGAGTGACTCCTTTTCTGAACCGGTTGATGGTCGGATTGGCCCTGCTGCTGGCGTGGCCGCTGCAGGCGGCCCCCCTGACCCGTGACCAGGTGCAGCAGTTGCTGACCCTGAGCCAGGCCAAGGAGGCCCGCTTCGAGCAGGAGAAGCAGGTGGCGGGGTTGAGCCAGCCCCTCAGGGCCTCCGGCGAGCTCTTGCTGGTGCGGGATCTCGGCCTCTGGTGGCAGCAGCAGAAGCCCTTTCCGCTGACACTCACCCTGACACCGACGCGCATGGTACAGCAGGTGGCGGACCAGCCCGCCACCGTCATCGACAACCCCCAGCTGCTCGAGTTCAGCCAGATGCTGCTGGCACTGTTCGGCTCGGACGAGGCGACCCTGAGCCGCTACTTCCGCATCGACTTTCACAGCTCGGAGGCGGGCTGGCAACTGGTGCTGGTGCCCAGCCAGGCGCCGCTCGACAAGGTGTTTGCCAGCCTGACCCTGAGCGGGCTGGGGCAGCTGGATCAGCTGCTCATCGCCGATCGGCAGGGTGACAGCACCCGTATCCGCTTCAGCGGCTGGCGCGAGCGCAGCCTGCCATTGACCCCTGAGGAGCAGGCCCGCTTTGCTGCCCACTAGTGTCGCCCCGGTTGGAACGAGGGGAGCCTACCTTGCTGCACGCTGAAGCCACCTGGCGCCGGCTCGGTACCCTCTGGATCTGGCTCTGCCTGCTGCTGGCGGCGGTGCTGGCCTGGCAGCTGCCCCACAGTCGCATCAACACCAGTCTGATGGACCTGCTGCCCCACGCATCCCGCAGCGATCTGGATCCGGCCCTGCAGCAGGGCCTGTTGCAGCAGCTCGACCGCCAGCTGGTCTGGATGCTGAGCCTGCCTGCCGGTCAGGATGGGCGGGCCGCCGCCGCATTCTGGGCGGAGCAGCTCGGCAAACAACCCGCCTTGTCCCACATCAAGGGGGAGCAGCCCGAGCTGGCCCCCGCTTGGCAGGCCTATCTGCATGGGCTGGCCTGGCAGCGGCTGGACCCGGTGAGCCGTGCGCGGCTGGCCGGGGGGGCGGAAGGGTGGAGCCAATGGGTGCTCGGCCAGATCTATTCGCCCTTTGGCGGTGTCTCCCGCGCCGAGTGGCAAAGCGATCCCCTGCTCTTGACCCGGGCCGGGGTGCTGGCGGAGGCCGGTGGCGCCATGCAGCTCAAAGAGGGCTGGCTGGTGAGCCGGGACAAGGAGGGGCGCGACTGGTATATGGTGCGGGCCGAGCTGGATCGCTCCGCCTTCGACATCCAGCGCAACCAGGCGCTGCTGAGCGCCCTGGCCGGAGCCGAGCAAGGCCTTGTCGAGGCCTATCCCGGTGCCGAACTGCTGCGCCGGGGCACCCTCTTCTACAGCCAGCATGCCAGCAACCTGGCTCAGCAGGACATCTCCACCATAGGGCTGGGTTCCATGGTCGGGGTTATCCTGCTGATCTGGGGCGTGTTCCGCTCCACCCGGGCGCTGCTGCTCTCCCTGCTGCCCATCGGCGTGGGGCTGATGTGGGGGCTCGGCACCGTGCTCATCCTGTTTGGCGAGATCCATGTCTTCACCCTGGTGATCAGCAGCAGCCTCATCGGCATCGCCATCGACTACGCCATCCATTTTTTGTGCGAACGGCGGCTGCACGGCGGCGACGAGACGCCGCACCAGACCCGGCTGAAGTTGCTGCCCAGCCTGTCGCTGGCGGTGCTGACCACGCTGATCGGCTATGGCCTGCTCTGGTTCGCCCCCTTCCCCGGGTTGCAGCAGTTGGCGGTGTGCGCCCTGGCGGGGTTGTTCAGCGCCTTCATCACTGTGCTCTGCCTGTTCCCACTCTGGGCCGGCCCCCTGCCGACCAGTCCGCTTTGGGGTCAGCGCTGGCTGCAGGGCTGGCTGCTGGCCTGGCAACAGCGCCCGTTGGTGCGCGTCGGGCTGCCGCTCTGCTGTCTGCTGCTGGCGGCCCTCGGCATCAGCCGGTTGCAGGTGGATGACGACATCCGCCGGCTGCAACCCTTACCGGTGGCGCTGCAGGGGCAGGAGCAGCGGATCCAGGCCCTCACCGGCCAGCAGGGGGGCATGCAGGGCCTGCTGGTGACGGGAGCAGACGGCGAGCAGACGCTGCAGCGGCTGGAGCGGCTCGATGGCCGGCTGGCCGCGCTGAAGGCGCGCGGTGCGCTGCAGGACTTTGTCTCCCTTGCCCGCTGGCTGCCCTCGCTGGCGCGCCAGCAGCAGGATGCCGCCGCCATCCGGGCCCTGCTACCCGAAGTGGTGAGCCGGCTCAAGGCGGTCGGTCTGCCGCTGCAGGTGCCCGTTCGCGAGCCCAGCTGGCTGACCCCGGCCGCCTGGCTGGCCAGCCCGGTCAGCGAGGGGAGCCGCCTGTTGTGGCACGCCCTGGCGGATGGCCGCGTCGCCATCTGGGTGCCGTTGGTGGGGGTGGCAGACGAAGGGGCACTGACGGCGCTGGCGGCGGCCGAGCAGGGCGTCTATTGGCAGGATCAGCGCAGCGAGTGGAGCCAGCTGTTCGCCCACTACCGGATCAAGCTGGCGGAGCTGCTGTCGCTGGCCATCGCGCTGGTGGCCCTGCTGCTGTGGCGGCGGATGGGCGCGGCGCGTGCCGCCCGGGTGCTGCTGGTCAACTTGATTGCGCTGGGCATGGGGCTGGCGCTGCTCGCCGCTTGCGGCCAGCCGCTCACCCTGTTCGGGGTGCTGGCGCTCAGCCTCATCTTCGGGATCGGCATCGACTACGGCCTCTTCTTTGCCCACAGTGGCAGCGAGGCGGCGCGCCAGAGTTCCACCCTGCTCGCCATCCTGCTGGCCAACCTCACCACCCAGCTGGCCTTCGGTCTGCTGGCGCTGAGTCACACCCCCGCCATCGCAGGCTTTGGCCTGGTGCTGAGCGGCGGTATCTTTACCGCCTTCCTGCTTTCGCCCCTGGTGCTGGACCGGGTACGACCGCAGTTGTCGGGGCCGCATGGCCGGGAGCCAACCTCATCATGAAAGCCTTGTTCGTATTCGTTGTCCTGCTGCTGACCGGTTGCAGCAGCCAGCCGACCCCCACCGCCTATCTCGACAAGGGCAACGTCATGACGCTGCCGGCCCCCGTGCTGGCCACCCCCTTCTATCGCCAGCAGCTGCTGACCGCCAGCGTGGGGGAGAGCAGCCACCAGTTGATGACGGTGCTGGAGGCGGACGGCCGCCAGCTGACCCTTGTCGGTCTCACACCGAGCGGGGTGCGGCTGTTCCGGGTGCGCTATGACCAGCAGGGCATCGCGACCGAACAGCTCAGCCCGCTGCTCACCACCGGCATGCCGCCGGTGACCCAGGTGCTGGCGGACGTGATGCTCTGTTACTGGCCGCTGGCCAGCTGGCAGCCGCAGCTGCCGCCGGGCTGGACGCTGCGGGACGAGGGGCTGACGCGCCGGCTGCGCGCCCCCGACGGCACTTTGGTCACCGAGATCCGCTACCGCGACGTCGACGGCGTGCGCGAGCCGGTCGGCCTGCAGCAACACGTATTCCACTACCGCCTGCAACTGGAGACCCTGAGCCAATGAGCTGTTATATCGCCGCTTATGGGCTCGTCTCGGCACTGGGGACGGGGCGCGATGCCAGCGCCGAGGCGCTGCTGGCCTGGCAGGCAGAGGGGATTACGCCGCTCACCCGCCACCACCAGACGTTGCTGAATGGTCGCCTGACCCCGGTGGGGCGGGTCGAAGGCGCGCTGCCCGAGATACCGGCGGCGTTGGCCCCCTATGCCTCGCGCAACAATCGCCTGCTGCTGGCGGCCCTGGCCCAGATCCACCCCGCACTGGACCAGGCGCTGGCGGCGTTTGGCCCTGCGCGGGTGGGGTTGGTGCTCGGCACCAGCACCGCCGGGATCGGCGAGGCCGAGCTGGCAGTGGCGGCTGCCCGGCGCGGGGAGGCCGTGCCCCCCGACTTTGACTATCGCCAGCAGGAGCTGGGTTCCCCGTCCGAATTTCTGGCCCGTTATCTCGACATCTCTGGGCCTGCCTACACTCTCTCCACCGCCTGCTCCTCCAGCGCGCGCGCCTTCATCAGCGGCCAGCGGCTGCTGGCGGCCGGGCTGGCGGATGCGGTGCTGGTCGGTGGTGCCGACAGCCTGTGTGGACTGACCCTCAATGGTTTTGACAGCCTGGAGTCCCTCAGCAGTGAGCGTTGCCAGCCGTTTGATGAGGCGCGCCAGGGGATCAACATCGGCGAGGGCGCCGCGCTGTTTCTGCTGAGTAGAGAGCCTGCGCCGCTGGCGTTGCTGGGAGCGGGGGAGTCGTCCGATGCCTGGCACATCTCGGCGCCCCATCCAGACGGTATCGGCGCCGAGGCAGCCATGCAGATGGCGCTGGCCCAGGCTGGCCTGACGCCTGAGCAGGTGGGGTACGTCAACCTGCACGGCACCGCCACCCGGCTCAACGACACCATGGAGAGCCAGGCGGTCCACCGCCTGTTTGGCGACAGCGTGCCCTGCAGCTCCACCAAGGTGCTCACCGGGCATACCCTGGGGGCGGCGGGGGCCATCGAAGCTGCGCTCGCCTGTCTGCTGCTGGAGCGCTCCTTGCCACTGCCCCCCCAGCGAGTGACGACACCGGATCCGGCGCTGGCCCCCATCCGGCTGGTGAGCGGTACCACGCATCTGGCAGCGCCCCGGGTACTCTCCAACTCCTTTGCCTTCGGTGGCAACAATGTCAGCCTGCTGTTCGGGAGCACATGCCATGAATGACCCATCGTCACTGCCCGCCATCGAGACCTTGATGCCCCATCGGGCCCCCATGCTGCTGCTGGACCGGCTCTGCGCGGTGGACGCCCAGCAGGTGCGCTGCGAGACCCGCATCGGTGCCCGCCATGCCCTGCTGCTGGATGGCGAGGGCAACCTGCCGGCCTGGGTCGGCATCGAGTTGATGGCCCAGACCATCGCCGCCTGGGCCGGCATGCAGGGGCGGCTGCGCGGCGAGCCGGTGCGCATCGGCATGCTGCTCGGCACCCGCAAGTACCGCTGCCAGCCCACCCGCTTCGCGGCGGGGGCCCTGCTCACCATAGAGGCCAGCTGCCTGTTGCAAGACGGCGGCATGGCCAGTTTCGAATGCCGGATCCTGCAAGCTGGGCAGGAGTGCGCCACCGCGCGCCTCTCGACCTATCAGCCCGCACCCGGCGAATTATCCGATTTGTTAGCGAAGGACGTTTCATGATCTCTACCGTATTGGTCACGGGCGCCAGCAAGGGGATAGGCCGCGCCATCGCCCTCAAGCTGGCCGCCGACGGTTTTCTCGTCGTGGTGCACTACCATGGCGACCGCGCCGGTGGCGAGGCTACCCTGGCGAGCCTGCAGGCGGCCGGGGGGCAGGGGCGCCTGCTCCAGTTCGACATCGCCGATCGCCAGGGCTGCCGCGAGCGGCTGGAAGCCGACATGGCCGAGCACGGCGCCTATTACGGTGTGGTCTGCAACGCCGGCATCATCCGCGACGGCGCCTTCCCCGCCCTCACCGACGAGGAGTGGGACGGGGTGCTGCACACCAATCTGGACGGCTTCTACAACCTGCTCAAGCCCTGCATCATGCCGATGATCGGCCTGCGTCGTGGCGGACGCATAGTGACCATCTCCTCGGTATCAGGCCTGATGGGCAACCGTGGGCAGGTCAACTACAGCGCCGCCAAGGCGGGCATCATGGGGGCCACCAAGGCGCTGGCGCTGGAGCTTGCCAAGCGCAAGATCACGGTCAACTGTGTGGCACCTGGTCTCATCGACACCGGCATGGTGGACGAGGAGGTGAAGGCGGAGGCGATGAAGATCATCCCGCTCAAGCGGATGGGGCAGGCGGACGAGGTGGCCGGCCTGGTCTCCTACCTGATGTCCGACATCGCAGGGTATGTCACGCGGCAGGTCATCTCCATCAACGGGGGCATGGTATGAAACGGGTAGTCGTCACCGGCATGGCCGGGGTAACGGCCTTTGGGCAGGACTGGCCGAGCGTGCGTGCCAGATTGCAGGCGGGGCGCAATGCGGTGGTCAGCATGCCGGAGTGGGCCATCTACGACGGTCTCAACACCCGGCTGGCGGCCCCCATCCCCGACTTCGCGCTGCCGGCACACTACCCGCGCAAGAAGACCCGCGCCATGGGGCGGGTCTCGGCGCTTGCCACCGTCGCCACCGAGCTGGCACTGGCGCAGGCGGGGCTGCTGGACAACCCGGTGCTCACCGACGGGCGTACCGGCATCGCCTACGGCTCCTCCATCGGCAGCACGGATCCCATCCGCGCCTTCGGGACCATGCTCAACGACAAGAGCACCGCCAGTATCACGGCCACCACCTATGTGCAGATGATGCCCCACACGGCGGCGGTCAATACCGGGCTGTTCTTCGGCCTGCGCGGACGGGTCATCCCCACCTCCAGCGCCTGTACCTCCGGCAGCCAGGGCATCGGCTATGCCTATGAGGCGATCAAGCATGGCTACCAGACCCTGATGGTGGCCGGCGGGGCGGAGGAGCTCTGCCCGTCGGAGGCCGTGGTGTTCGATACCCTGTTTGCCACCAGCCAGATGAACGACCACCCGGAGCTGGCGCCACGACCGTTCGACCGGCAGCGGGACGGTCTGGTGATAGGCGAGGGGGCGGGCACCCTGGTGCTGGAGGAGCTGGAGCATGCGCAGGCGCGCGGTGCGACCATCCTCGCCGAGCTGGTGGGCTTTGCCACCAACTGCGACGCTGCTCACGTGACCCAGCCCCAGCAGGAGACCATCAAGCTCTGCATGGAGATGGCGCTGGCCCAGGCGGGGCTCCAGCCCGCCGACATCGGTTACATCAGTGCCCATGGCACCGCCACCGAGCGCGGCGACATCGCGGAGAGCCACGCCACCGCCGCCATCTTCGGCGACCATACCCCCATCTCGTCTCTCAAGAGCTACTTCGGTCACACCCTGGGGGCCTGCGGCGCCATCGAGGCCTGGCTGGCCCTTGAGATGATGCGGGAGGGCTGGTTTGCCCCCACCATCAACCTGACCGAACCGGATCCCGCCTGTGCCCCGCTGGATCACGTGATGGGCAGTGGCCGCATGCTGGACGTGGAGTACCTGATGTCCAACAACTTCGCGTTCGGCGGCATCAACACCTCCCTCATTTTCAAGCGCTGGCCCTGACGGGGTCGCCCCCGTTCAGCCAGGGTGCAGCTTGGGTTCAGTGCCAGTACAGCCTGGGTTTAGCTTTGATTAATTAAGATGCCTCCCTTTTCAGGGAGGCATCATGCCCGTTTTATCTGTTTCACCCTCTTCTCGCCGCAGTTTGGTCGCATGTCTGCTATCCACGCTGCTCTGGATCCCGGCCTCGCCGGCCATGGCCGACGATGAATTTCGGCTGGGTAACACCCTACTGCTGGGGGTAGGCGACCACCCAGCCATTATCCCTATCATCATTTGCCGACCGGCCAGGTCCATCATGGTCAAGGCGGGGCGGGAGCTGACCCTGGACAGGGTCAAGGTGATCTACGGCAATGACCGCAGCAAGACGCTGCACTTTGACAAGGGCCTGAAAGAGGATCAGGAGTCGGGCTGGAAGTCCCTCGGTAGCCGGGTCTGCATCAAGCGGATCGAGGTCTATGGCAATTCGGAAGGGAGCAAGGCGGGGGTCAAGGTGTACGGCCGCAAATAGGGCGGAAATGACGGTGGCCGGGGAGACCCGGCCACCGTGTTCATGTCCTGGGGAATGCCTTATTTCTTGGGTCTGAACGGCTTGATGACGGCTTCGTCGCACTCGAGATAGGGGCCGTCCATCAGGTCGATGCAGTAGGGAATGGCGGGGAAGACCGCATCCAGGCACTCGCGGATGGACTTGGGCTTGCCCGGCAGGTTGACGATGAGGGAGCTGCCGCGCAGGCCGGCGGTCTGGCGTGACAAAATGGCGGTGGGCACGAACTTGAGGGATTCGGCCCGCATCAGCTCGCCAAAGCCCGGCATCATGCGATCGCACACGGCTTCGGTGGCTTCCGGCGTCACATCCCGCCTGGCCGGCCCTGTGCCGCCCGTGGTGACGATGAGGCAGCATGACTCCTCATCCGCCAATCGAACCAGGGTCGCCTCGATCTGATCCTGCTCGTCCGGGATCACCTGATAGACGGGCTCCCACTCCGAGGTCAGATAGGCGTTCAGGGTGTCGATGATGGCCTTGCCGGAGAGATCTTCATAGATGCCCGCGCTGGCGCGATCGCTGACGGTGACGATACCGATTCTTGCCTTGCTCATGCTCAACCCTTGGTCATTGGAAAAAGTGATAAATAAAATAACATAATCAGTGAGATATGTTAAACCAACGGCTCGGGTACGAGATGGAAAGGCTTAACTTGAGAGTCGAACGAAAAGCAGATCTATTCGCTATCGATGAATAGGGAATAAGAAGATCCATAAAAGCCTTTAAAATTTATAAAAAAAGTGACGCATGCGACATCACGATAATTTCATGAATCCTAAAGAATAAATCTTTCCTCTCGCCCAATATTTGCCTGCTGGGTGAAAAAGCGGACTCCTGTGGCTCGAAGTCGACTGACCCAAAATCCCCACCATCTTATATAACCTTCCTATGGACGGCGAAATGATGTGCCGGGCGTGGTCGTACCGAGATGTGCGGGGAGTCTGGCCAGGAGGGGATATGGAGCTGCCAGATTTTGATACGCTCAAACACTGGGCCCTGGCCGAGCCGGAGCGGCTCGATGCCTTGCTGCACCAGCAGATAGAGGCGCTGATCGCCCAGGTGGGGCCGGATCAGCAGCGGCGGCTGCGGGGCCTGCAGTTTCGCATCGATTGCCAGCGCCGACTGGCCAAGAACAACCTCGACAGCTGCATCCGGATTGCCAACATGATGCACGACTCCGTCTATGCCATGCGCCGTCACATGCTTCACCTGCAGGAGGAGTCACTGGCGCAAGTCGAAGAGAGTCAGCCGCCAGACAATGTGATAGTGCTGGCGGATCATCCGAGGATGAAATAATTTATTGGCCGCCATCCTGTACCGTTATTTTCAATATTTCCTTCGGCGCAAACCACCCAATGTTAATAAACAGGGTGGTTTGTTTTTTATTTGCTGCAAACCCCAGTCGCGCACTCATTTAATTCCATGACGGCCCGCTAAATCCACAGATATGGATGAAGGAATATAACGCTTGGGGTAATATCTCGGCACAATTCATCTTGCTACGACTCTAAGGGATTATGAGAAGTATCACACCAAGAAGGGTGCTGTCGCGGGAGCAACAGACAGAGATCACCCGGATCATCGTCAAGGTGGGCCAGTTGCTGGCCCAGCATGGTGCCGAGGGACGCATCATAGAGCAGACCACGGTCCGGCTCGGGTTGGCGCTGGGGCTGGAGAGCGTCGAGATGGCCATCTCCGCCAGCGCCATAGTGCTCACCAGTCTCTATCAGGGGAGTTGCGTCACCACCACCCGCCGGGTGCGGGATCAGGGGATCAACATGCAGGTGGTGTGCGAAGTCCAGCGCATCTGCATCCTGGCGGAGAAGGAGCTGATCGGTGTGCGGGAGGTGCGCCAGCGGCTCGACGGCATAGTGCCGTTCCATTATCACCCCTGGCTGGTGGTACCCATGGTGGGGCTCTCCTGTGGCGCCTTCAGCGTGCTGTTCGGCGGCGACTGGCCCATCTTCCTGGTGACCTTCGTCGCCTCTGCGGTGGCGATGCGAGTGCGCCAGCTGATGGCTCGCCATCACCACAGCCCGCTCATCAACTTCGCCGCGACCGGCTTCGTCGCCACCCTGATCGCCTCCTGCGCCACCTACTTCCAGTGGGGAGACCAGCCCTATCTCGCCATGGCGGCCAGCGTCTTGCTGCTGGTGCCGGGTTTCCCGCTCATCAATGCGGTCTCCGACATGGTGAAGGGCTACTTCAACTTGGGGCTGGCCCGCTGGGGCATGGCGACCCTGCTCACCATCAGCGCCGTCATCGGCATAGTGCTGGCCATGTCGGTCACCGGGATCTGGGGCTGGAAGCTGTGGTGGAACTCCATATGAGATGCAATGACACTACCCGCTCCCGGAGCGGGACAATCGGGCTTCGCCTCTGTGCCGCGAGCTTGAACCCTGGGCCGGTGCCTTGCCCGGTCGCCTTGGCGGGAGGGACGCAGCCATGATGGAACTGCTCTTGCTGCTGGCCAGGGATGCGTTCTGGTCTGCCATGCCGGCGGTCGGCTTCGCCATGTTGTTCAACGTGCCGCCGAGGATGCTGAAGTATTGCGCCATGGGGGGCGCCCTGGCCCACAGCCTGCGCACCCTGCTCATTCACTATGGCATGCCCATCGAGTGGGCCACCCTGGCGGCGTCCACCACGGTGGGCTTTGTCTGCGTCTACTGGTCGAAGCGCCTGCTGGCACCGCGTCCCGTGTTCAGCGTCGCCTCCATCATTCCCATGATCCCGGGTGCCTATGCGTTCAAGACCATGATCGCCGTGGTGGAGCTCAACATCTCGGGGGTGACCACAGAGCTTATCCACCACGCTGTGACCAACGGCCTCAAGGTGCTCTTTATCGTGGGGGCCCTCAGTTTCGGTTTGGCGATCCCCTCCCTGGTCGTGTACCGTAACCGGCCCATTGTCTGAGACAGGCTGCAAGAGGCTGAACCCATGCACATTTCCATGATTGCCGCCATGGCGCACGATCGCGTGATTGGCCTGGAAAACCAGATGCCCTGGCATCTGCCCGCCGATCTGGCCCACTTCAAGCGGGTGACCCTCGGCAAGCCGGTGCTGATGGGGCGCAAGACCTTCGAGTCCATAGGTCGCCCGCTGCCCGGGCGGCGCAATCTGGTGATCAGCCGCAACCCCGACTATCGCGCAGAAGGGGTGGAGGTGGTCGATTCGGTGGAGGCAGCGCTCGCCTTGCTGGCAAGCGGCGAGAAAGTGGATGAGCTGATGGTGATAGGGGGAGGGCATCTCTATGGTCAGCTGCTGCCCAAGGCGGATTGCCTCTATCTGACCCGGATCGATCTGGCGGTGGCAGGGGACACCCGCTTCCCCGCCTTCGACGAGAGCGACTGGGTGCGCACCGAGAGCGATCCCCATCAGCCCGACGAGAAGAACCCTTATCCTTACTGCTTCGAAACCTGGCGGCGACGCTAGTCCCCTCCGTCGGCAAGGCCCCTCCACAGCGAGGGGCTTTTTTTGCGACCTTGCCGCCGTGCCCCGCATCGGTCCTGCTCCGCTCACCCCTCTCCTGAATCCTCCCCTGCACAGGGATTAAATATGGTTAGCTCTGTAATCATTTCATGAGTGCCGATGGAGGGAGCCTCTGTCCGGGAGCCGCCCTCATTCATCCCTCTCACTCGCTTGATTTTACTCATGAAATGGATGGAGCATGGACTCTTTATGCAGTTTATTCATATTTTTCCGATCTTTTTCGGTCATCTGTTGAATTTTTGTTGCTTTAAATAAGTGATAAAAATCATATGCTTATGACTTAGCTCGTCATGGCGGACTCTTACGGTTCTTTTGTTTTGGCTCAAAATTACTTAGTGTTAAAAGTAATTGGTGCGCGTTCGGCAGCAGGAACAGCAAGATGCCGGCCATAAAAAAAGGACAGTATGACAGTCAAACTCGAAGTGAAATCGCTCTATAAAATCTTCGGAGAACATCCGGAAAAAGCGTTCAAATTGCTGGCGAAAGGGCACGACCGCGCCAGCATACTGCAAAAGACCGGGCAGACCCTGGGGGTCCAGGATGTCAATCTGGCCATCCACGAAGGGGAGATCTTCGTGGTGATGGGCCTCTCCGGCTCGGGCAAATCCACCCTGGTGCGTCTCTTCAACCGGCTGATAGAGCCGACCCGCGGCCAGGTGCTGATCGACGGCGAGGACATAGCCGCCATCTCGGAGCGCGAACTGCGCCAGGTGCGGCGCAAGAAGATCAGCATGGTGTTCCAGTCCTTCGCCCTGATGCCGCACCTGAGCGTGCTGGAAAATACCGCCTTCGGGCTGGAGCTGGCCGGGGTGCCCCTGGCGGAGCGCCAGCAGAGCGCCCGTCAGGCGCTCCACCAGGTGGGGCTGGGGCCGTGGACCGACGCCTTCCCCGACGCCCTCTCCGGCGGCATGAAACAGCGGGTCGGGCTGGCCCGGGCGCTCGCCAACGACCCCGATATCCTGCTGATGGACGAGGCCTTCTCGGCGCTGGATCCCCTGATCCGCACCGAGATGCAGGACGAGCTGCTCAAGCTGCAGGCCAGCCAGCAGCGCACCATCGTCTTCATCTCCCACGATCTGGACGAGGCGATGCGCATCGGCGATCGCATCGCCATCATGCAGGATGGCCAGCTGGTGCAGGTGGGCACCCCGGACGAGATCCTGAACCAGCCCGCCAACGACTATGTGCGCGCCTTCTTTCGCGGGGTGGATCTCGCCAACGTCTTCAGCGCCCGGGATGTGGCCAGCCGCAAGCAGACCCCCCTCATCAAGAAGCACACCACGGACGGGCCGGGCAACGCCCTGCGCCAGCTCAAGGAGCTGGAGCGGGAGTACGGCTACGTGGTGGATCGCAGCCGCCGCTTCCTCGGGGTCGTCTCGGTCGAGTCGCTCGGCCGGGCGGTCCGTGACAAGGGGAGCCTGGAGCAGGCGCTGCTGGCGGACATCCAGCCCATACTGGCGGACACCTCCCTCAACGAACTCATCAGCCAGGTGGCTGCCGCACCCTGTCAGGTGCCCGTGGTCGAGGAGGATGGCACCTATCTGGGTCTCATCTCCAAGGCCAATCTGCTCAACACCCTGGACAGGAGTACCCCGGTATGAATCTCAACCCCTTTAACCGTCTGCTGACCGGCTTGCTGGCGCTGTTGCTATTGACCAGCGCTCCCGCCTGGGCCGACGAGGCACAGGCCGATCCCTGGGGGGCTGCGGCCACCACCACGCCAGCCGAGGATCCCTGGGGCAGTACGGCCACAGAGGCGGCAGACTGGCAGAGCCAGATCGCAGCGGTCGACAACAGTGCCGCCGTCGACTGGCTGGATCCCTTCCAGCAGGCCCTGGTGCCGCTGGATAGCTGGGTCGAGGGGGGCATCGGCTGGCTGGTGGAGAACCTGCGGCCTGTGTTCCAGCTGATCCGCGCGCCGGTGGAGCTGGCCCTGGGGGCCATGACCCAGCTGCTGCAGACGGTGCCCTCCACCCTGATGATGGGGCTGCTGACCCTGATCGCCTGGCAATTGGTAGGTGGGCGCATGGCGCTCGGCACCCTTGTTTCTCTGGTGATGATTGGCCTTATCGGGGCCTGGTCCGATGCCATGGTGACCCTCTCCCTGGTGCTGACCTCGCTCTTCTTCTGCGTGCTGATAGGCTTGCCGGTGGGCATATTGCTGGCCCGCAGCGAGCGCCTCTCCACCTGGACCCGGCCGCTGCTGGATGCCATGCAGACCACCCCGGCGTTTGTCTATCTCATCCCCATCGTCATGCTGTTTGGCATCGGTAACGTGCCCGGGGTGGTGGTGACCGTCATCTTCGCCCTGCCGCCCATGATCCGGCTCACCATGCTGGGTATTCGTCAGGTGCCCGCCGATCTGGTGGAGGCGGCCCACTCGTTCGGTGCCAGCCCCTCCCAGCTGCTGTTCAAGGTTCAACTGCCGCTCGCCATGCCCACCATCATGGCCGGGGTGAACCAGACCCTGATGCTGGCGCTCTCCATGGTGGTGATCGCCTCCATGATCGCGGTCGGCGGTCTGGGGCAGATGGTGCTGCGCGGCATAGGCCGCCTCGACATGGGGCTCGCCTCCATCGGCGGCCTCGGCATAGTGCTGCTGGCCATCGTCCTCGACCGACTGACCCAGGCGATGGGGCAGCCGGATCGCAGCCGGGTCGGCCGCTGGTATCAGCGCGGTCCCATCGCCCTGCTGCTGCGTCTGTGTGGCCGCGGCAAATCCCTCGATTACCAAGGAGTTAAAGCATGAAACAGATCACCAAAGGATTGACCCTGAGCACCCTGCTGCTGAGTTCCCTCGCCATGGCCAGCGCCGAGTTGCCGGGGGAGGGGGTCAAGGTGCAGCCCCTGCAGAGCTCCTTGCCGGAGGAGGCGTTCCAGAGCCTGCTGGTCAGCAAGCTGATGGGGCGCCTCGGTTATGAGGTGCAGCCCGCCCAGGAGGTGGACTACAACGTGGCCTACGCCTCGGTGGCGCAGGGGGACGGTACCTTCCTCGCCTTCAACTGGATACCGCTGCAGGACAACAAGTACGAGCAGGCAGGGGGTGACAAGGTGTTCTTCCGTCAGGGCACCTATGTGGCCGGTGCCGCCCAGGGGTACCTCATCGACAAGAAGACCGCGGCCCAATACGGCATCACCAACCTGGGCCAGCTCAAGGATCCCAAGCTGGCGGCCCTGTTTGACGGCGATGGCGACGGCAAGGCCGATCTGGTGGGCTGCAACCCGGGCTGGGGCTGCGAGGGGGCCATCAACCATCACCTGGACGAGTTCGGCCTGACTCCCACGGTGACCCACAAGCAGGGCAACTATGCGGCCTTGATCGCCGATACCCTGGCCCGTTACCAGGCCGGCAAGCCGGTGCTCTACTACACCTGGACCCCCTACTGGCTCAGCAGCGAGCTGGTGCCGGGCAAGGATGTGGTGTGGCTGGAGGTGCTCGCCGATGCCCCTGATGGGGACAAGACCCGGCTGCCGAACGGCAAGAACTACGGCTTTGCGGTGAACACCATGCACATAGTCGCCAACAAGCAGTTTGCCGAGGCCAACCCGGCGGCCGCTAAGCTCTTCTCCATCGTCAAGCTGCCCCTCAACGACATCAACATCCAGAACGGCCTGATGAACAAGGGCCAGAACAAGCCGGCGGATGTGGAGCGCCACGCGGACGCCTGGCTCAAGGGACACGCGGCCCTGGTCAATGACTGGCTGACCCAGGCGCGCGCCGCCGCAGCGCAAGACAAATCTGCGGGCTAAACCCCGCCTCGGCCCAGTCCATGGATGTCAGCAAGCAAAACGCCCGGCCATTGCCGGGCGTTTTTTTATGGGCGGGGCGCAGCAACAGGCTGAGCTCCAGGCTCAGATGCCGGAGCCGTCGTGCTCGCCGCTCTCTTCGTGCAGGCCGCATTCGCGCTTGAGGCCGAAGAAGCGGGTCTGCTCCTCGCTCATGCCCGGCTCCCACTTGGCGGTGGTGTGGACGTCGCCCACCGAGAGATAGCCCTGCTCCCACAGGGGGTGGTAGGGCAGGTCGTGCTCCTTGAAGTAGTAGAAGACGTCCTTGTTGCTCCAGTCGATCACCGGCAGGAACTTGAAGCGGCCGCGCTGTATGGCCAGCACCGGCAGCTTGCCGCGGCTGCCCGCCTGCTCACGGCGCAGGCCGGAGAACCAGGTGCGGGCGCCGAGCTCGCTCAGGGCGCGGTCCATGGGCTCCACCTTGTTAAGCTGGTTGTAGCGGGTGATCCCCTCCACCCCCTGCTCCCACAAGAGGCCGAAACGGGCCTCCTGCCAGGCCGGGCTGATCTCGGCCCGGTAGATCTTGAGGTTGAGGGCGAGGCGTTCGGTCAGCTCGTCGATGAAGCGGTAGGTCTCGGGGAAGAGATAACCGGTATCGGTCAGCACCACGGGCACATCGGCCCGCTCGCGGCTCACCAGGTGCAGCATCAGCGCCGCCTGGATGCCGAAGCTCGACGACAGCACGTGCTCCCCCGGCAGGTTTGCCAGGGCCCAGCGCACCCGCTCGGGGGCGCTCATGGCGTCCAGCTCCCGGTTGAGGGGGGCCAGCACCTCGGTCTGCTCCTCGCGGCCCAGGGCTAGCAGGGCGTCGAGGTCGAGCCGGCCGTCGGCGGTGCGCACCAGCCGCTCGGTATCAGTCTGTTCAGGCTGCATAGAAGTCCCTCGCAGAGTCGATGACCGGGGCTATGATCCCGGCGCGGATGACGAAGTCGCCGAAGCACTCGTTCCCGTCGCGCTCGCTGGCCCAGCGGCCGATCAGGGCATCCAGCTCCGCCAGGATCTGCGGCTCCGTGATGTTCTCCAGGTGCAGGCGCGGGATGCGGGTCCCCTCCAGATTGCCCCCCAGGTGCAGGTTGTAGCGGCCCGGGGCCTTGCCCACCAGACCCACCTCCGCCAGCATGGCGCGGCCGCAGCCGTTGGGGCAGCCGGTGACCCGGAAGATGATGGCGTCGTTCGCCAGACCGTGCTTGGCCAGCAGCCCTTCGATGTCGGTGACGAAGGCCGGCAGCATGCGCTCGGCTTCCGCCATCGCCAGGGGGCAGGTGGGCAGGGCGACGCAGGCCATGGACTGCTTGCGCTGCTCGCTGACGCCGTCGTCCAGCAGGCCGTACTGGCGCGCCAGGGCTTCGATGCGCGCCTTCTCGCCGGCGGGCACCCCCGCGATGATGAGGTTCTGGTTGGCGGTGAGACGGAAATCCCCCTGGTGGATCTTGGCGATCTCCAGCATACCGGTCTTGAGGGGCTTGCCCGGGAAGTCCAGCAGGCGGCCGTTCTCGATGAAGAGGGTCAGGTGGTGCTTGCCGTCTATCCCCTCCACCCAGCCGAAACGATCGCCACGGCTGGTGAACTCATAGGGGCGAACCTCGCCAAACTGGATGCCGGCCCGGCTCTCCACCTCGGCCTTGAAGGCCTCGACCCCCACTCGCTCGAGGGTGTACTTGGTCTTGGCGTTCTTGCGGTTGACCCTGTTGCCCCAGTCGCGCTGGGTGCTGACCACGGCGGCCGCCACCTCCAGCACGTGGGAGAGCGGAATGAAGCCGAAATCGCTCGCCTTGCGCGGATAGGTGCTGGTGTCTCCGTGGGTCATGGCCAGACCCCCGCCCACCAGCACGTTGAAGCCCACCAGCTTGCCGTGATCACTAATGGCCACGAAGTTGAGATCGTTGGCGTGGATATCCACGTCGTTGTGAGGCGGGATCACCACAGTGGTCTTGAATTTGCGCGGCAGGTAGTTGGAACCCAGGATCGGCTCCTCGTCACCTCCCAGCTTCTCGCCGTCCAGCCAGATCTCCACGTAGGCGCGGGTCTTGGGGAGCAGGTGCTCGGAGATCTTCTTGGCCCACTCGTAGGCCTCCTGGTGCAGCTCGGACTCCACCGGGTTGCTGGTGCAGAGCACGTTGCGGTTCACATCCCCCGCGGTGGCTATGCTGTCGATGCCGGTGCTGTTGAGGGTCTGGTGCATCAGCTTGATGTCGCGCTTCAATACCCCGTGGAACTGGAAGGTCTGGCGGGTGGTCAGGCGGATGCTGCCGTACAGGCTGTGCTCTTCGGCGAACTTGTCGATCACCTGCCATTGGGCCGGGGTGATGATGCCGCCGGGCAGACGGGCACGCAGCATGACGTTGTGCAGGGGCTCCAGCTTCTGGGCGGTGCGCTCCGGGCGGATGTCTCTGTCATCCTGCTGATACATGCCGTGGAAGCGGATCAGCTGGAAGTTGTCGCCGTTGAAGCCGCCGGTGAGGGGATCCTGCAGATCCTCGGCTATGGTGCCGCGCAGGAAGTTGCTCTCGCGCTTGAGGCGCTCGTTGTCAGCCAGCGGCCCTTCGACCGGTCCCGCTTTTTGGTGAGAGAGAGGTTGTTTGCTCATCAATAGACATCCCTTTGATAACGTTTGGCACGACGCAATTCGCTCAGATACTCTTCTGCTTCCTCACGGCTCTTGTGGCCGTGTTCGGCAATCACATCCAGCAGGGCTTCCTGCACATCCTTCGCCATGTGGTTGGCGTCGCCACACACATAGAAGTGAGCGCCTGCTTCCAGCCACTGGTAGAGCTCAAGCCCGGCCTCGCGCAGGCGGTCCTGCACATAAATCTTGTTGGCCTGATCCCGGCTGAAGGCCAGGGAGATCTTCGACAGCAGACCCGATTTCACATAACGCTGCCACTCCACCTGATAGAGGAAGTCCTGGGTGAAGTGGGGGTTGCCGAAGAAGAGCCAGTTCTTGCCTTCGGCCCCTTGTGCTTCCCGCTCCTGCATAAAGGCGCGGAACGGGGCTATGCCGGTACCCGGGCCCACCATGATGACGGGGGTGTCGGGGTTGGCGGGCAGTCGGAAGTTGTCGTTGTGCTCCACGAACACTCTGACCTCGGCGTCTTCAGGCAGACGGTCCGCCAGGTAGGAGGAGGCGCCGCCAGATCGCACTGTGCCATCTTCCTGGGGGTAGCGCACCACGCCCACGGTCAGGTGCACCTCTTCCTCGACCTCGCTCTGGGCGGAGGCGATGGAGTAGAGGCGGGGAGTGAGGGGGCGCAGCAGGCCGGTCAGCTGCTCGGCACTGAGGGCGGTCGGGAAGCGTTTGAGCACATCCACCACCTGGGCGCTGGCCACCAGGGCGTTGACCTGGGCCTTGTCGCCGGCCAGATCTTTCAGCGCCGCATTGCCCGAGATCTCGGCAAGACCAGTGATAAAGCCGCCGTGCAGCCGGGTCAGCTCGACGTGGCGGGTCAGGGCCGCGCGCAACGGGCCCTGGGCGGTGGCCTCGTCACCGGTGAGACCGGTCAGGGCCAGCACTTCCCCCACGAGATCGGCGTCGTTGTCGAACCAGATGCCCAGGGCATCCCCCGGCTGATAAGTGATGCCGGATTCTTCCAGGCTGATCTCGATATGGCGGATGTCCTTGGTGGAGTCGCGGCCGGTGATCTTCTGATTGACCGAGAGCCGTGCTGGGAAGGGGTTCTCCTTGTGATACTGGCTATGGCCGACGGCTTGCTGCACCGAGCCCGCCACGCTGGCAGTCGCGGCGCCGGCAGAGAGGGTGGCGGCGACGGCATTGACCGCCTGTTCGCCCCAGGTCTTGGCGGCTTCCTGATAATCCACGTCCAGGCTTGCGAGTTCATGAATGCGCTCGGCTCCGGCTTTTGACAGGAAGTCGTCGAAGTCCTTGCCGGTCTGGCAGAAGAATTCGTAGGAGCTGTCACCCAGCCCCAGTACGGCGAACTTGAGGCCCTCGAGTTTGCCGATCTTGCCCTTCTTGAGCTGCTCGAACAGATCCACCGCGCTCTCAGGCGGCTCACCCTCCCCGTAAGTGCTCACTACCACCAGCAGGTGTGTCTCTTTCTTGAGCTGCTTGGGTTTGTAGTCCGCCATGGAGGTCAGGGTCACCGGCAGGCCGTGGGCCTTCGCCTGAGCCTGGATGGCGCTGGCGACCCCCTTGGCGTTGCCGGTCTGGGAGCCGTAGAGAATGGTCAGGCTGCCACCGGGGGCGGTCACGGCGGCGCTGGTGGCGACGCTCTGGACGCCTGATTGGGAAATACCGTAGAGATAACCGCTCACCCAGGCGAGTTGCTGGGTGTTGAGGGTCGACAAGACCTGATTCAGCTGGCGCTGCTGCTCGTCAGAGAGCGGGCTTATGTTGGGTATTGGGGCTGTCAATTGCATCACACACGTCTTCCATGGTCTGATTTTTGGTCAGGTTAAGGGGTGCAATGAATAACAACAAAGAATAAAAATATCTTCTTTATGCGATTTATGAATTTATAAAGCCGAAATCCGCCTCGGCAGCTCCCCGGCTGTGGTATAAAAATCGCAATATTGAGTCCCCTTCCGCCTCTCAGGATCTGCCGATGTCCAGACTGTTTCATGTCAATGCCTTCAGCCAGCACCCCTTCGGGGGCAATCCCGCCATCGTCGTATTGGGGCCGGAGCGCAGCGATGCCGAGCTGCAGGCCATGGCGGCGGAGTTCAACCTGTCGGAGACCGCCTTCCTCAGCCCCCTGGGGGAGGCGCACTATCGGCTGCGCTGGTTTACCCCGACGGTCGAGGTGGATCTCTGCGGTCACGGCACCCTGGCGGCGGCCCATGTGCTGTGGCAGACCGGGGCCGTGGCCCGCTCCCAGACGCTGTGCTTCGAGACCCGCAGCGGCCTGCTGGAGGCCAGCGCCGAGGGGGAGTGGATCCGGCTCGACTTTCCGCGCATCCCCCTTGCTCCGCTGACATTGGATCCTGCTTATGCCGAGGCCCTCGGCTGCACGCCGTTGCAGACCCTGGCCGCCGGCGCCAAGTTCCTGCTGGTGCTCGGTAGCGAGCAGGAGGTGCAGGCCCTCAAGCCGGACTTCCACGCCCTGCGGGCCCTGCCCGGTCGCGGCCTGATGGTGACGGCGCCGTCGAGGGATCCGGACCATGACTTCGTCTCCCGCTACTTTGCCCCCTGGGTCGGGGTGGAGGAGGATCCGGTCACCGGCTCCAACCACTGCGCCCTGGTGCCCTTCTGGGCCGAGCGCCTCGGCAGGACGCAACTGAGGGCGCGCCAGATCTCCGCCCGGGGCGGGGAGCTTGTGCTCGAGTTGCAGGGGGACAGGGTGTGGATGTCGGGTCAGGCGCTGACCCTGTGGCAGGGGGAGTGGCTGCTGCCGCCCGGCCCATAAGTCGCCAGCCGGGCGTATCCTGCTCGCAGCTTTAGTCTTCGCCATAAAAAAACGCCCCGCAGTTGCGGGGCGTTTTATTGCTAGCGCGCTCGGGCTGGCCGA
The DNA here is from genome assembly GCF_058791175.1 of Aeromonas sp. EU05-FHT14A05. Taxonomy (NCBI): domain Bacteria; kingdom Pseudomonadati; phylum Pseudomonadota; class Gammaproteobacteria; order Aeromonadales; family Aeromonadaceae; genus Aeromonas; species Aeromonas sp. EU05-FHT14A05. Next base: position 82,666 of record NZ_JBYTDH010000004.1, read on the forward strand.
GCGGCAGGCTTATTTCTGTTGCGGACGCAGGGCCGGGAACAGGATGACGTCGCGGATGGTGTGGCTGTTGGTGAACAGCATCACCAGACGGTCGATACCTATGCCCTGACCGGCAGTCGGCGGCAGGCCGTGTTCCAGCGCGGTGACGAAGTCGGCGTCATAGAACATGGCTTCGTCGTCGCCCGCTTCTTTCTGGTTCACCTGATCCTGGAAGCGCTTGGCCTGATCTTCCGCATCGTTCAGCTCGGAGAAGCCGTTGGCCAGCTCGCGACCGCCGATGAAGAACTCGAAGCGATCGGTGACGTCCGGGTTCTTGTCGTTGCGGCGGGCCAGCGGGGAGACGGCAGCCGGGTACTCGGTGATGAAGGTCGGTTGCAGCAGCATGTGCTCAACGGTCTCTTCGAAGATGGCGGTGATCACGTGGCCCAGCTCCCAGCCCTTCATCAGCTCGATGTGCAGGCGCTTGGCGACGGCCTTGGCGCTCTCCAGGGTGGCCAGGTCGGCCAGGGTCACATCCGGGTTGTACTTCAGGATGGACTCGACCATGGTGAGGCGCTGGAACGGCTGACCGAAGTCGATGGTCAGGCCCTCTTCGCCCTCTTTGGCGTAACGGATCTTGGTGTCACCCAGGATGTCCTGGGCCAGGGTGCGCAGCAGCTCCTCGGTGAGATCCATCAGATCGATGTAATCGGCGTACGCCATGTAGAACTCGATCATGGTGAACTCGGGGTTGTGACGCACCGAGATCCCTTCGTTACGGAAGTTGCGGTTGATCTCGTAGACACGCTCGAAACCACCGACCACCAGACGCTTCAGATAGAGCTCGGGGGCGATACGCAGGTACATGTCGATGTCCAGCGCATTGTGGTGGGTAACGAACGGACGCGCGGAGGCACCACCCGGGATGACCTGCATCATGGGGGTTTCCACTTCCATGAAGCGCTTCTCGTTGAAGAACTTGCGGATACCGGCCACCACCTGGGTGCGGATCATGAAGGTCTTGCGGGACTCTTCGTTGGCGATCAGATCCAGGTAGCGCTGGCGGCAGCGGGCTTCCTGGTCGGTCAGGCCCTTGTGCTTCTCGGGCAGCGGACGCAGTGCCTTGGTCAGCAGGCGGATTTCGCCCACATGGACGGAGAGCTCGCCGGTGTTGGTGCGGAACAGGGTTCCTTCCACGCCGACTATGTCCCCCAGATCCCACTTCTTGAACTGCTCGTTGTAGAAGCCTTCCGGCAGGTCGTCACGGGTCACGTAGATCTGGATCTTGCCAGCCATGTCCTGCAGGGTAGCGAAGGAAGCCTTGCCCATGATCCGGCGGGTCATGATACGACCGGCAATCTTCACCCGTTTATTCAAGGCCACCAGCTCGTCGGCGCTCTTGTCGCCAAACTCGGCGTGCAGATCGCCGGACAGGCTGTCACGACGGAAGTCGTTGGGGAAAGGGTTGCCCTGGGCGCGCAAGGCGGCCAGCTTGGAGCGACGCTCAGTCATCTCGTTGTTCAGTTCGAGAGTCTGGTCGACTTCCGGAGTAGTGGTTTGTTCAGACATGGTGATTCCTGCTGCTCTGTTTACAGGCCTGATTTCAGGCTGGCTTCGATAAACTTGTCCAAGTCGCCGTCGAGTACCGATTGGGTATTGCGGGTCTCGACGCCGGTGCGCAGATCCTTGATACGGGAGTCATCCAGTACGTAGGAGCGGATCTGGCTGCCCCAGCCGATGTCGGACTTGGTCTCTTCGAGGGCTTGCTTCTCAGCGTTCTGCTTCTGAATTTCCAGCTCGTAGAGCTTGGCCTTCAGCTGCTTCATACACTGATCTTTGTTCTTGTGCTGGGAACGGTCGTTCTGGCACTGCACCACCACCCCGGTGGGGACGTGGGTGATACGCACCGCGGACTCGGTCCGGTTGACGTGCTGACCACCGGCACCGGAGGCGCGGTAGACGTCGATGCGCAGATCCGCCGGGTTGATCTCGATCTCGATGTCGTCATCGATCTCGGGATAGACGAAGACGGAGCAGAACGAGGTGTGGCGACGACCACCGGAATCGAACGGCGACTTGCGAACCAGACGGTGTACGCCGGTTTCGGTGCGCAGCCAGCCGAAGGCATACTCGCCGGTGAACTTGATGGTGGCGGACTTGATGCCGGCCACGTCGCCCTCCGAGCATTCGATGAGCTCGGGCTTGTAGCCGTGGGCATCGCCCCAGCGCAGGTACATGCGCAGCACCATGTTGGCCCAGTCCTGGGCCTCGGTGCCGCCTGAACCGGACTGGATGTCGATGTAGCAGTCGGAGCCGTCGTGCTGACCGGAGAACATGCGACGGAACTCGAGATCCACCAGCTTGGCTTCCAGCTGATCGGCTTCGACGATGGCCTCGTTGAAGGTCTCCTCGTCTTCGCCCTCGACCGCCAGGCTGACCAGCATCTCGACGTCATCGACGCCCTGGGTCAGGGTATCTATGGTGGTGACCACGTTGTCCAGGGACACGCGCTCCTTGCCCAGCGCCTGTGCGCGCTCCGGCTCGTTCCAGACATCCGGCTGTTCCAGCTCGGCATTGACCTCTTCTAGACGCTCTTTCTTGGCGTCATAGTCAAAGGTACCCCCTAAGCAGCTCGGTCCTCTCAGACAGCTCCTTAAGCTTGTTTAATACAGGATTGACTTCAAACATCGTGAAAACTCTCGGGGTCGATGTGATTTAAAAACGGGATATTCTAGCCAATTGCGGAAGGAATAAACAGGGTTGGCTGGCCCCGGCCGCCTTCTGTCGCCGATTTCGGAGGCCATTTTGTGCTTTCTTGTGGAAAATATCGCCAGCCGCGTCATTCTGCGCTTCAGTTCTGTGCGCTTTGGCCGCTAACAACAACATGGAGTGCCGCGCACTTTTCGAGTAATCCTGTTCCTGACCCCACAAGAAGAAAGCACGATGAAAAACCTATCACTCAAGCAGAAGATACTGTTGTCTGTGGTGATCGCCCTCTCCCTGGTGATCCTGCTGCTCTCCTGGCAGAGCTACAGCAGCCAGAAGTCCCTGTTGCTGCAAGGCAGTCAGGAACAGGTACAGCGCCTCGGCAGCCAGCAGGCCGCCAGCGTCAGTGACTGGCTTGCCGCCCGTCGCGATGTGATCCAGGCCCTTGGCAACAAGGCCGGCCCCGACCCCCTCAACGCCCTGCAACAGGCCCAGGTGTCCGGCCGTTTCCAGCTCACCTATTTCGGTGAGGGCAGCGGCAAGATGAACGATTCGGATCCCTCCATCAACCGTGACGGCTATGATCCCCGCTCCCGTGGCTGGTATCAGGAAGCCATGGCCAAGGGCGGCATGATAGTGACCAAACCCTACCTGGACGTGGCCTACAACGTCATGGTGGTGACCCTGGCCCAGCCGGCCCAGGGCGGCGTGGTCGGCGGCGACCTCTCCATCGCCTCTCTGGTGGAGGATGTCACCAAGATGGCCCTGCCGGCGGACGGTGTCGCCATCCTGATGCACAAGGATGGCACCGTCATCGCCTATAAAGATGCGGCCAAGGCGATGAAGCCCGCCAGCGAGATCGACAACGATCTCTCCAATGCCCTGATCGAACAGAGCAAGAGCAGCAACAGCCTGCTCCCCGTCTATTTTGACAACGAAGGGCGCGACAAGCTGCTGTGGGCGACAGACATCCCGAACACCGACTGGGAGCTGGTGCTGGTGCTGGACAAGGCCACCCTGGAGGCGCCCCTCTCCTCCCTGCTGATGACCCAGCTCGGCCTGGCCCTGCTGGTACTGGTGGGCAGCATCATCGCCATCTCCTGGCTGGTCAGCCTGCTGCTGGGCCCGCTCGGCAAGGTTTCCCAGGCTCTGGCCCGCATCGCCGACGGTAACGGCGATCTGACCCAGCGCATCAAGATCGACGCCAACGACGAGGTGGGTCAGCTGGCCAACAGCTTCAACCGCTTCGTCGGCAGCCAGCACCAGCTGATTGGCAACATCCGCCAGCTCGCCAACGAGCTGAACGCCGATGCGGAGCGCAGCCTGGTGACCAACCAGGCCGCGGTGGAAGAGCTGCAGCGTCAGCAGCAGGAGGTGACCATGGTCGCCACCGCGGTCACCGAGATGGCGAGCGCCACCATGGAGATCGCCGGCAACGCCGAGAACACCGCCGCCGCCGCCCAGCAATCCGCCCAGAGCAGCGAGCAGGGCAAGATGCTGGTGAACCAGACTCGCCAGTCCATCAACAACCTGGCCGAGGAGGTGGGTCAGGCCACCGGCGTCATCGGCGAGCTGAGCCGCCACGCCCAGGCCATCTCCGGCATCCTCTCCACCATTCAGGGCATCGCCGAGCAGACCAACCTGCTGGCGCTGAACGCGGCCATCGAAGCGGCCCGTGCCGGTGAACAGGGTCGCGGTTTCGCCGTGGTGGCGGACGAGGTGCGGGTGCTGTCGCGCCGTACCCAGGACTCCACCCAGGAGATCCAGTCCACCATAGAGACCCTGCAGCAGACCACGGCCCGCGCGGTCAGCCTGATGCAGACCAGCCAGGGGCTGGCGGACAACAGCGTCAAGGACGCCGATGCCGCCGCCGCCGCGCTCGAAGAGATCACCCAGGCCGTCTCCCTCATCTCCGACATGGCGGGCCAGATCGCCACCGCCGCCGAGGAGCAGACCCAGGTGACCGGCGAGATCACCCAGAACACCACCGCCATCAAGGATGTGAGCGACGAGATCACCGCCGCCGCCATGCGGGATCTGGATCAGGCGCACCACCTCAAGGGACGCGCCACCAACCTGAACCAGCAGGTGTCGACCTTCATCCTGTAAGGCCGGGTCGGGAAGCGGCGCCATCCCGGCGCCCTCCCATGTCAAAGCCCCGCACGAGAGTGCGGGGCTTTTTGTTGTCCGCCATCCGGCCAGCGCCTCGATGGGATGCGTCATGGGACGCCCCCAGACGCCATGGAGGTGCAAGGTGCGGGAACCAGCAAGCAAAGAGCCCACCAAAAGGTGGGCTCATTCATACGGGGTCTGGCGCAGGGCTTACAGGAAGGGCAGGGCCAGGAACAGCTTGATCACCACGGCGTTGATGATGTCGATGAAGAAGGCGCCCACCATGGGCACCACCAGGAACGCCAGGTGGGAGGGGCCGAAGCGCTGGGTGATGGCCTGCATGTTGGCGATGGCGGTGGGAGTGGCCCCCAGACCGAAGCCGCAGTGGCCCGCCGCCAGCACGGCCGCGTCATAGTTGCGGCCCATGACCCTGAAGGTGACGAAGATGGCGTAGAGCGCCATCGCCACCGTCTGGGCTGCCAGCAGGATGAAGATGGGCAGGGCCAGGCTGGCGAGATCCCACAGCTTCAGGCTCATCAGCGCCATGGCGAGGAAGAGCGACAGGCTGACGTTGCCGAGCAGGGAGACTTCCCGATCGCTCACCTCGTGCCAGTTCAGCAGGGTCAGCAGGTTGCGCAGCAGCACGCCGACGAAGAGCACGCAGACGAACACCGGCAGCTCCAGGGCACTGCCCTTGAGGTAGAGGGAGAGCATCTCGCCCCCCTTCAGGCTGATGGCAATGAGGGCCAGGGTCTCGATCACGCTGAAGGTGGTGAGGGGGCGCTCCATGTCAGGCATCTCGAAGCCTTGGGGGGCGCCGTCACGGTTGTGCTCCTCGCCGGGCACCTGCACCTTCTTCACCAGGTAGCGGGCGACAGGCCCGCCGATCAGCCCCCCCAGCACCAGACCGAAGGTGGCGCAGGCGATGGCGAGCTCGGCGGCGGATTGCACGCCGTACTTCTCGGTGAAGATGGAGCCCCAGGCCGCGCCGGTGCCGTGGCCGCCGGAGAGGGTGATGGAGCCGGCCAGCAGCCCCATGTGCGGGTCCAGACCCAGCAGGGTGGCGAGACCGACCCCCAGGCTGTTTTGCACCAGCAGCAGGCCGGTGACCACCAGCAGGAAGGTGATCACCGCCTTGCCGCCGCGCTTGAGGCTGCCAAGATCCGCGGAGAGGCCGATGGAGGCGAAGAAGGCCAGCATCAGCGGGGTTTGCAGTGTGGTGTCAAATTGCAGTTCAAGCTGCATGGTGGAGCGCAGCAGCAGCAGCACCAGGGCGACCACCAGGCCGCCTGCCACCGGTTTGGGGATGTTGAAGGTACGCAGGGGGCCAATCCGGTTGACCAGCAGACGGCCGAGCAGCAGCACCAGGGTAGCGGCGACCAGGGTGGCGTAGGAATCAAGTTGTATCATGCGGTACTCCCATGTTGATCGGCTGTGTCTTTGGCGAGAAAGACTCACAGATTCAGCCGGGATAAAAACAGTGTGGCGCAGGCGCCAGTTCAAGAGGGGGCCACAGGCCCAGTCCCAGGCAAAAATGGGATCGATGCGAGCCCGATTTCATCAGGCATCCAGATGACATTCATGAAAAATCCGCCGGATAGTAGCAAAAATCACCGTTTATATCCATGTTCATCATATTAATGCTCAAAACAGTGCATTAACCTAGCATTTAACACTATGTCCTGGGTGTGCTCCGGCCCGCAACAATGACTGCTGTCATTTGCAGTGGCAGTCTCTATAATTCGCCAGTTTCCCGCCCATGAGCGGTACCGGGATAGGAAGTGAAGGAACCGGTTGAACCTTGAATTGTCTGCCGGTTGTCAGTCCAGAGAGAGGAGAGGGTGTGAAGAAGTCTATCTATATCGCCTACACGGGCGGCACCATAGGGATGCAGCGTTCCGACCACGGTTATGTGCCGATGGCGGGTTTCATGGAAGATTGTCTGGCCCGGATGCCCGAGTTCCACCGGCCCGAGATGCCGGATTATCATATCCACGAATATGCCCCCCTCATCGACTCCTCCGACATGACCCCGGCGGACTGGCAGCGCATCGCCGAGGACATTCGTGACAACTACGAGCAGTACGACGGCTTCGTGATCCTGCACGGTACCGACACCATGTCGTTCACCGCCTCGGCCCTCTCCTTCATGCTGGAAGATCTGCACAAGCCGGTCATCATCACCGGCTCCCAGATCCCGCTCGCCGAGCTGCGCTCCGACGGCCAGCAGAACCTGCTCAATGCCCTCTATATCGCGGCCAACTACCCGATCCACGAGGTCACGCTGTTCTTCAACAACCAGCTCTATCGTGGCAACCGCAGCAAGAAGGTGCACGCGGACGGCTTCCACGCCTTCGATTCACCGAACTACCCGCCGCTGCTCAATGCCGGCATCGCCATCTCCCTAGAAGCGGGGGAGCTGGGCGTGCCGTCCGAGCGGCCGCTGGTGCTGCACGACATCACCCCCCAGCCCATCGGCGTGGTGACCCTCTATCCGGGCATCTCGGCCGAGGTAATAGCCAACATACTGCAGCAACCGGTGCGGGCGCTGATCCTGCTCTCCTTCGGGGTGGGCAATGCGCCCCAGAACCCGGCCATGCTGGCGCTGCTCTCCGAGGCGTCGGCCCGGGGCGTCATCATAGTCAACCTGAGCCAGTGCCTGCACGGCAAGGTCAACATGGGGGGCTATGCCACCGGCAACGCCCTCTCCCGGGCCGGGGTCATCTCGGGCTTCGACATGACGGCCGAGGCGGCGCTCACCAAGCTGCACTTCCTGCTGAGCCAGGATCTGCCCGCCCCGCGCATCCGCGAGCTGATGCAGCAGTCCCTGCGGGGCGAGCTGACCCCCTGAGCATTGCCGCCCTCACCCTGGCCCTCTCCCAGGGGGAGAGGGGATAGAAGGCGCTGTTGTTGGCAGCGAGGCTTGCCATGGAGATGGCTGGCAGGTTGTCCACTCGCTATCCGCCAACTGCGGGCCTGCTCCCTTCTCCCCTGGCGGGAGAAGGGCTGGGGATGAGGGGGATATGTCACCCAGCAGAGCGAAGAAAAAGAGAGGGGAGCCATTATGGCTCCCCTCTCTGCTATGTCATGCGAACAGGCTCGCGACTGGCGGCAAGGCTTAGTGACTGAGATCGATACGGACTATCTCTTCCTCATCGCGGTGCTTCGATGCTTGAGCTCGCTCTCAGTGGTTGATCTCGATACGGACTATCTCTTCCTCATCGCGATACTGGCGCTTGAGCTCGCTCTTGCTCTTCATCACGATCTCGCCGTCGCGACCTATGTTCATGTGCTCGGGATCGGCAAGGTGCATCGCCTGCCAGGCCATGACGGCCTGCAGCGAGGTGGCCTTCTGCTCCTCGGTGAGGGGCTGGCCGTCCGGCCACTTGCCCAGCTCGACCGCGGTCTTGAGCCGCTCGTACACTTCCTTGGGCATCTGCCCTATCACTTGTTGAAACGACATCGGCCTCTCCTTGCAAATTGAGCCATGAAGGGATCAGGTGGGCAGATCCTGGCGTACTATGCCGGTAGATCCTCGCGGACTATGCCGGCAGATCCTGGCGGACTACGCCGGCCATCTGCTCCATCACCCGCACTACCTGACAACTGTACCCGAACTCGTTGTCATACCACACGTACAGCACGCAGTGATCCCCCTCGGCTATGGTGGCCTGGGAGTCCACTATGCCCGCGAAGCGGGAACCCACCATGTCGGAGGAGACCAGCTCTGTGCTGGCGCTGAAGTCGATCTGGCGGTGCAGGGCCGAGCTCAGGGCCATCTGCTGCAGATAGGCGTTGAGGCTCTCCCGATCCGTGCTTTGCTCCAGCGACAGGTTGATGATGGCCAGCGACACATTGGGGGTGGGCACCCGGATGGCGTTGCCGGTCAGCTTGCCCTTGAGCTCGGGCAGCGCCTTGGCCACCGCCTTGGCGGCGCCCGTGCTGGTCATCACCATGTTGAGGGCCGCGCTGCGACCGCGTCGCTCCCCCTTGTGATAGTTGTCGATCAGGTTCTGATCGTTGGTGTAGGAGTGCACCGTCTCCACGTGGCCGTGGCGGATGCCGTACTTGTCCTGCATCACCTTGAGCACAGGGGTGATGGCGTTGGTGGTGCAGGAGGCGGCTGAGATGATCTTGTCATCCGGGCCTATCACTTCGTGGTTGACCCCGAACACCACGTTCTTCATCTCCCCCTTGCCGGGGGCGGTCAGCAGCACCCGGGCGGCGCCGCGCGCCTTGAGGTGCTCGGACAGACCCGCCTCGTCACGCCAGACCCCGGTGTTGTCGACGATCAGCGCATTGTCGATGCCATGGGCGGTGTAGTCGATGTCGGCCGGGCTGTTTGCGTAGATCACCTGGATGAAGGTGCCGTTGGCGATGATGGCGCTGCGCTCGTTATCCACCTCGATGGAGCCGTTGAAGGGGCCGTGCACCGAGTCGCGGCGCAGCAGGCTGGCCCGCTTCTCCAGATCCCCCTCGCGGCCGCCGCGCACGACTATGGCGCGCAGGCGCAGGGAGTTGGCGGCGCCGGTGCGCTCGATCAGCAGCCGGGCCAGCAGGCGGCCGATGCGGCCAAAGCCGTAGAGCACCACGTCGGTCGGTGCCGGCACGCTGCCCCGGTTCAGGGCCGGGGCCAGCTTGGCGCGCAGGTAGTCGTCTATGCCGGCTTCATCCTGGTGATCCTGCCAGTAGCCCACCGCCAGCTTGCCGAGGTCCACTTCGGCGGCGGTCGGGTTCAGGGCGACCATGGCCTGGAGCAGGGGGAAGCTTTGCTGGATGGGGAGGGGAGTGCCCTGGTGGCGGCGAACGACCCGATGGGCCTTGAGGATGTCGATGGTGGAGGCGTTCTGCAGGGGGCGCCCGTAGACGGTGATTTCTATCCCTTGCTGGCGGTAGAGGCGACCAATCAAGGGCTGCATGGCTTCGGCGAGCTCCTGGCTCTCCTGCCACGCCTGCAAGTAGTGCTCGTGGGTCATTAACCAGATCCTTTATTTCACGTTGTTGAAGCAAGTTGCCTGGGCAAATTGAAATTCGTCGAATGCAGATCAGTGTAGGGCTGACGGTTTCGTTATATTATTCTGCAGTCGCGGCCTTATACGGCGCGCGCATTGTAATGGATATGTAGCCTGTTTGCTAGTTGGCGGTGGCCAGGGCGGGTTGCGATTGTTACCAACCAGATGTGAACCATGACCCTATTCTCACAGCGTCCGTTACTGCTCCCTCTCGCCTGTTGTCTGACGCTGATGGCCTGCGATGACGACAGGATCCACAACATTTGCTCCCAATATCCCGCCCTGTGCGCGGACCTGGTGGACGACGGCTGGTGTCGCCATGAGCGCAGCGATGTCATCCGCGCCCGCTACTACCTCCAGGAGGAGGGGACGGACAGGCAGAGGTACGAGCTGATGCGCGGCCTGGAGCGTTATCTGCAGTGCGCCGAACACTCCACCAACATCGAATACAAGCGGGCCCGGGAGCAGAAGAGCCCCAGGGTGGAGGGCATGCTGGCCGCCGGCACTCAGCTGGAGCAGCTGGATGCGCAGACCCGTGGCTCCCAGGATCCCTATCTGCTGCTGTGGCACTGGACCAACAACACCAATCCCGCTGCCCGTGCCAGCTTCCTGGCGCTGGAAGGCACCCCCGCCCTCGAGGAGCCTGAGTTGCAACTGGCCCTGGGGGGCATCTATGCCAAGAGCGAGCCCCAAAAGGCCATCGCCCTGATGCATCATGCCCTCTCCCTCTATGGGGAAGGGGACAAGGTCAACAGCCGGATCCTCACCGCCCTCAGCACCCTCTACATGGGGCAGAAGGCGTTTGATCAGGCCTATCTGTGGGGCAAGGTGAGCGAGTCATTCCAGGAGAGTCCCGAGGTCTCGTCCACCCGTCTCGGGATCTACCACGCCATCGGCAAGGCGCAGCAGGAGGGGCTGGACGAGCAGGCCGCCACCATAGTCGACGCGCTCAGAGCCGGGAGCTACCAGGCCCCATGATACCGCTGCCATCCGGCGCCCCCGAGTGGGCCCATGCCTTCGACATTCGCCTCGTCCATGGTCAGGTGCCCTGCGAGGGGCGGGTGCTCGAGCGGACCACGGTCAGGGCCGTGGTGATGCGCGGGGATGAACTGCTGCTGGTGCATTCTCGCGTCAACGGGGATCTCATGTTCCCCGGGGGCGGCATAGAGGCGGGGGAATGTCACCATACGGCCCTGGCCCGGGAGCTGCGGGAGGAGTGCGGTGCCGAGCTGGTGGCCGTGGGCCTGCGGCTTGGGCAGACCCGGGAGTTTCGCGCCGCCCGCGAGGCCGACTACGACGCCTACTGCATCCGCTCCTTCTACTACCTCTGCCAGGTGGGGGAAGCCTGGAGCGAGCCGCGCCCCCAGCCCTACGAGATACGGCTTGGCTTCACCCCGGGCTGGTTCGCACTGGAAGAGGCCCTGCAGACCAACAAGACCCAGCTGGCCGGTCCCTGCCCCCAGTGGACGGTGCGGGAGACGAGGGTGCTGGCCGAGCTGCAGCACTGGGTGGATGCGGGCCTGCTGGGCTGACCGCCATGGAGTGCTGAGGATAAAAAAACCGCCATTCGGCGGTTTTTTTATTGTCGCTGCCGGATCAGGGCACGCAGACCGGGCAGAAGGCGTAGGTGCCTTGCGGGTCATTGAAGCGGGTCAGCGGGTCCAGGCTGCGGTTCATCTCCACCAGCGCCTTGCCAAACCCGGCGGGCAGCCAGCTTTGCAGATGCGGGGCCAGCGCCTGGGCGCTGCTGTCAAACAGCTCGCGCAGGAACTTGTCCCTTGCCGACTCTTCCGGCGCTATGGGGGTGACCTGCCAGCTCTTGAGGTTGGCGAGCTCGGCGGCGGCCTTGAGGGCGTCGTCCAGGTTGCCGAACTCGTCCACCAGCCCCAGCTCCTTGGCATCCTGACCGGTCCAGACCCGGCCTTCGGCGGCTTTCTCCGCCTCTTCCGGGCTCAGACCCCGGCCCTTGCCGACCAGACCGACGAAGCGCTGATAGGTGTCTTCCACGCTCAGCTGGATAGCCTGACCGACATGTTCCGGCAGGGCCCGGGTCAGCCCGACCCCCACGAAGTCCGTGGTGCCGACGCCGTCGGTGTGCACCCCGTACTGGGAGAGCGCCTTGTCGATGGTGGCGAACATGCCGAACACCCCGATGGAGCCGGTGAGTGTGGTGGGGGAGGCGAAGATCTTGTCCGCATCGGCGGAGATCCAGTAGCCCCCGGAGGCGGCGTAGCTGCCCATGGAGATGACCACCGGCTTGCCCGCCTGTTTCAGGGCCAGCAACTCGGCGCGGATCTGCTCGGCGGCGAAGGCGCTGCCCCCCGGGCTGTCGACTCGCAGTACCACGGCTTTCACCTGATCGTCGCGGCGGGCCTCGGCCAGCAGATCGGAGAGGCTGTCGCCGCCTATGGTGCCAGCCGGCTGGATCCCGTCCATGATGGCGCCGCTGGCGGTGATGAGGCCCACCTCATCCTTGCCGCTCTGGGGATATTGCTCGGGGATGGCGGCCAGATACTCTTTCAGGCCGACCCCTTTCCAGCCGTGATCCTCGCTCTCGCCCACCTCCTTGATGACCGCCTGGGTCATCTCGTCCCGGGTGGCGAGCTGATCCACCAGACCGTTGTCGAGGGCGTAGCTGGCGGCATTGCCACCGGCCTTGCGCAGCAGTTCGAGGAAGTGATCCTTGTTCGGCGCGACCGCATCGGGCTCTATCTCCCGCTGCTCGGCCACGTCGGTGACATAGGATTGCCACAGCTGATCCAGCCAGCGCTGGTTCGCTTCCTTGCTCTCGGGGGACATCTCGTCACGGGTATAGGGTTCGACGAAGGATTTGTAGGTGCCGACCTTGAACACATGGGGGGTGACATTGAGCTTCTCCAGCGCCGACTTGAAGTAGGTCTGGTAGACCCCAAAGCCTTCGATCAGCACGGCGCCGCTCTGGTTGAGCAGCACGTGATCGGCATGGGCGGCGAGCAGGTAGGCGCCCTGGCTGTAGTAGTCGGCCATGGCGATGACCGGCTTGCCGCTCTCCTTGAATGCGTCTATGGCGCTCGTCACCTCCTGCAGCTTGGAGAGGCTGGCCCCCTGCAGTCCCTGGGGCTTGATCACCAGCGCCTTGATGCGATCGTCATCCTTGGCACTCTTGATGGCCCACAGCAGGTCGGAGAGGACGATTTCGCTCGGCTGATCGTCGCTCTTCTCCATCTGCCGCAGCAGTTGCACCGTCGGATCGGTCTGGGTGCGTTGCTCTACCAGCACGCCGGCGAGATTGAGGGTGAGGGCGCCCTCTATGGGGGTGCCGGGTGTCTCGCTCTGGTTGAGGCTGAAGGCGATGACCAGCACGACGACGAGAAACAGCAGATTGACCAGCATCAAGCGGGTAAAGTTGAGCAGACGCCAGAGGCTGCGAAACAGCCACCCCAGACCTTTGAAAATAGACATAGCCGTGCTAACGCCCTGTTAATGGGTAGAGAAGGGCATTATTAACCAGTTGACCCGCCAATTGCCATTTTCCCTTGGCCGTGATCGCTCCCCCTGGCTTCGGGACACGGCTGTTCGCTGAAAAAATGTCCAAACATTTGTTTGAAAAAGGATTTTCGATTCTTTACTCTAGCCTCAGTTTGATAACAAAAAATTAACTGGAGGCCCTGTGAGCCGCTACCCCACCCTGCTGACCCCGCTCGACCCTGGTGTTACCCCGATCAAGAACCGGGTCTTGCATATGGATTCCTGCGTGCTGGCCTCGAAAAGGAGTTCATCATGAGCCTGTATCCAACGCTGCTGACTCCCCTGGATCTCGGCTTTACCCAGCTCAAGAGCCGGGTATTGCATATGGATTCCTGCGTGCTGGCCTCGAAAAGGAGTTCATCATGAGCCTGTATCCAACCTTGCTGACTCCCCTGGATCTCGGCTTTACCCAGCTCAAGAACCGGGTACTGATGGGTTCCATGCACACCGGTCTCGAGGAGGAGAAGGGGGGCTTTGACAAGCTGGCCGCCTTCTACGCCGAGCGCGCCCGCGGCGGTGTCGCCCTCATCGTCACCGGCGGCATAGCCCCCAACCTGCGGGGGCGCCTGGTGCCCCATGGCTCGCAGCTCAGCTTCCCCTGGCAGGTCGCCAAGCACAAGAAGGTGACCGGCGCCGTGCATCAGGAGGGGGGCAAGATAGCCCTGCAGATCCTCCATGCCGGTCGCTATGCCTATCATCCGTTCAGCTTGGCGCCGAGCGCCATCCGGGCTCCCATCTCTCCGTTCAAGCCGCGGGCCATGAGCGAGCGGCAGATCCGCGGCACCATCAGGGACTTTGCCTCGACCGCGGCACTGGCCAAGGCGGCGGGCTATGACGGGGTCGAGGTGATGGGGTCGGAAGGCTATCTCATCAACCAGTTCATCTGCGAGCGCACCAACCAGCGCAGCGACGGCTGGGGCGGCAGCAGCGAAAACCGCATGCGTTTCCCGCTGGAAATCGTGCGGGCCATTCGCGAGCGGGTCGGCAGCGACTTCATCATCATCTTCCGTCTCTCCATGCTGGATCTGGTGGAGAAGGGCTCCTCCCTGGAGGAGGTGATAGCGCTCGGGAAGGCGCTGGAGCAGGCCGGGGTGAGCCTCATCAACACCGGCATCGGCTGGCACGAGGCGCGCATCCCCACCATAGCCACCAGCGTGCCGCGCGGGGCCTTCAGCTGGGTGACCGCCGAGCTGAAAAAGCACCTCACAGTGCCCCTTATCACCACCAACCGCATCAACACCCCCGAGGTGGCCGAGCGCATCCTGGCGCAGGGGGAGGCGGATATGGTCTCCATGGCGCGCCCTTTCCTGGCGGATCCCGAGTTCGTCATCAAGGCCGCCGAGAACCGGGCGGACGAGATCAACACCTGCATCGCCTGCAACCAGGCCTGCCTGGATCACGTGTTCAAGCAGAAGCGTGCCTCCTGCCTGGTCAATCCCCGCGCCTGCTTCGAGACCGAGCTGACGTTTGGCCGGGTGCCCCAGCCCAAGAAGCTGGCGGTGGTGGGGGCCGGGCCGGCCGGGTTGGCATTCGCCTGCTACGCCGCCGAGCGCGGCCATCAGGTGAGCCTGTTCGATCAGGCGCCGACCATAGGCGGCCAGTTCAACTTCGCCAAGCAGATCCCGGGCAAGGAGGAGTTTCACGAGACCCTGCGCTACTTCGCCAGGCGGCTGGAGAAGTGCGGCGTCGAGCTCTATCTCGGCCAGCGCCAGAGTGCCGAGAGCCTGCTTGGCGGTGGTTTTGACGAGGTGATCCTCGCCACCGGCATACGTCCTCGCACCCCCAACATTCCCGGCATCGATCACCCCAAGGTGCTGAGTTACCTCGACGTGCTGCGCGATGGCAAGCCGGTGGGCGACAAGGTGGCGGTGATCGGGGCCGGCGGCATCGGCTTTGACGTGGCCGAGTTCCTGGTGGAGAAGAAGGCAGAGGGGAGCACGGATCATCATCGCGATCACTGGCTCAGGGAGTGGGGCATCGACAAGAGCCTCGGCGAGCGCGGCGGTCTGATGACGCCTGTGATCGACGCGCCCGAGCGCCAGATCTGGCTGCTCCAGCGCAAGGAGAGCAAGGTGGGGGATGGCCTCGGCAAGACCACAGGCTGGATCCACCGCACCGTATTGAAGAACCGCAAGGTGCAGATGCTCTCCGGCGTGCAGTACCTGCGCATCGACGACGAGGGGCTGCACATCCAGGTGGGGGAAGCCAGACAGTGCCTGCCGGTGGATCAGGTGATCATCTGCGCCGGACAGGAGCCCCTGCGGGAGCTGCAGGCCGGCCTGCAGGCGGCGGGCAAGCCGGTGCACATCATAGGCGGTGCCGACGTGGCGGCGGAGCTGGACGCCAAGCGCGCCATCCGCCAGGGGGCCGAGCTGGCGTCCGTCATCTGAGCCGGCTCATCGCGTAGGAAAGGGACCAATGGGTCCCTTTTTTTATGGCTCACCCCGGCCCGGGCAGTTTCACCGGGGACGGTATTGTTGTATTTGTGGTATTCAAACGTTCTCTGTTTGTATCCATTGCATGGTCGAATGCCATTGGGGCTGGGCGCAGATGGGAAGCCGATGGGAAGATCGGCCAGATCCCGGCGAGCCCCGGAAGCGGGCAATGGGCGCCGTCTATCAATAGGAACTCTCTGTCGGGTGCCGGATGCACCTGGGATCGGTAAAGGAAACCCAGCAAATGAGCCTAGCTACATCACGGATACCCACTCAGGGGGCTGTTCATCGCTTGAGTGCCATCGCCTTGGGCATGGCGATGACCCTGCACGGCACCACCGCCAGCGCCGACCCTGCGGGACGGCTCATTTTTCTCGGCTGGACCGCCGATCAACAACATTCCGTCTGGCTCTCCGCCATCTCCCCCGGCCAGTTCGAGGTCGAATCTGCCAAGCAGAGCCAGATCTATGACAGCTGGCGGCAGGATCACAAGGGGCTGCACCTGACCGTCTCGCCGGAGGCGCAGAACGGGGGCACGCACAAGCTGTATGCCTATGTCGATTCAAACGGCAAGCGGGTCCTGCTCGACACAGATAACCAGCAACCCGGTCATTTCACCTTCCCGGACCATTTCACTCCGCCTGATCGGCCCTCACGGCCGACTTCGCCACCCCAGGGGTTGATGCCGACTCTGCCGGGTGGCGTGCAGCCACCGGTCGGCACTTTGCCGCCGCAAGGGGTGATGCCGACTCTGCCGGGAGGCGTGCGACCACCGGTCGGTACTCTGCCGCCGCAAGGGGTGATGCCGACTCTGCCGGGTGGCGTGCGACCACCGGTCGGCACCCTGCCACCCCAGGGGATGATGCCGACCCGTCCTCCCCTCGGCGGCATCAACCGACCCGGTGGTGTGCAGCCGCCGGTCGGTACTCTGCCGCCGCAAGGGGTGATGCCGACTCTGCCGGGTGGCGTGCGACCACCGGTCGTCACTCTGCCGCCGCAAGGGGTGATGCCGACCCTGCCGGGGGGCGTGCGACCACCGGTCGGCACGCTGCCACCTCAGGGGGTGATGCCGACCCGTCCTCCCCTCGGCGGCATCAACCGACCCGGTGGTGTGCAGCCGCCGGTCGGCACTCTGCCGCCACAAGGGGTGATGCCGACTCGCCCACCGCTGGGGGAGAGGCCCTTCATCACTCTGCCGGGGACGGTCGAGCCTCCAGTTGCGTTGCCAGGCAGGGTGACAGCGGGTCAGCAGGCGAGTGAACGCGCCCTGAACGAGAGGACGCTGTGCGTGATGGCCGAGGAACGGGATCAGTTGCCCCAGGAGCTGCGAGATCGGTATCCCGATTGCCCCTTCACCCGTGTCGAGCTGGCGGGGGGCCAGGTGGCCAGCCAGACCCAGCCTGCCCCCTTGCCGGAGGGACGGAGCTGGAACCTGTGGGTGGACGAGGTCTATTACGACATCTCGGATCACCGCGAGGGGTTGGACATGTCGGGCTCGACCAATGTGTTCAGCCTGGGGGCGGATACCCGGCTCGACAACGATCTCATCCTCGGCATCAGCGTCGCCCGGGTCGACAGCAAGGTGGACTCCTTCAATGGCGGCATGCGGCTGTCCGCCGGTGGTTACAACCTAAGCCCTTATCTGGCGTACCCGGTGTCGGCCAGCTGGATGCTGGATGGCAGCCTGGTGTATGGCTGGATGGATAACAATCAGGACCTCCTGTTCCTCTCTGGTGATTATGGCTCTACCTCCGTTGGCGGCAGCCTGGGGGCCACCGGTCAGTACTTCTGGGAAGCAACCTCGGTGCGACCGCGGCTGGCCATCAACTACAGCCACAGCCGCAGCGACGGCTATCGGATGGAGGGGGATTACCAGGGGCTGGCACTGAGGCTGAATCGGGACAGCGACAGTTACAACCAGGGCAACATGACGGGAACGGTCGAATTCAGCCGTGTCTATTACACCAGCAAAGGCCTGCCTCTGATGCCTTATGGGGAGCTGGGGCTGGATTATGGCTTTGAGCGGCCGAACGATGGCTATATCCTGACGGGTGATCTCAGCTCGGCCCGCACCGAACCGCTCAGCGGCACTGTGCGACTGGGGATGCGCACCCTGATTGGCGGCGAGGCCACCCTGACCACCAGTGCCGGATACACCAGCATTGGGCAGAATGGGCTCAACATCTGGGAGTGGCGTATCAACCTGTCCAAGCCGTTCTGACCCCTATCGACAGGGCGGATCATCGCCCTCATGACCTAGAAGGAGCATCGAATGGATGCACTGACACTGCTGCTCAATCGCCACTCCTGTGGCCGTCTGACCACCCCGGCCCCGAGTGGCGAGGTGCTCGACAATATTCTGAAGGCCGGCCTGCGGGCGCCGGATCACGGCACCCTGACCCCCTGGCAGTTCATCCTGTTTGAAGGGGAGGGGCGCGAGCGTCTGGGGGCCCTGCTGGCGGACGCCGCTCGCGCCCGCGGCGAGGATGAAGATAGCATCGAGAAGAGCCGCGCCGCGCCCCTGCGCGCCCCCCTGCTGGTGGCCGTGGCGACCCGCTATCAGGCACACCCCAAGGTACCTAAGCTGGAGCAGGAGCTCTCCGCCGGCTGCGCCCTGATGGCGATGCAGATGGCGGCCCAGGCACAGGGGTTCAACGGCATCTGGCGCTCCGGCTGGTTCATCTTCGACGAGGGGATCAATCAGGGACTGGGGCTGGCACCGGACGATCAACTGGTGGGCTTCCTCTACCTGGGCACCCCCATGCTGGAGGCGCGCAAGCTGCGGGAGTTACCTGTTGCTGACTTCGTCCGTCGCTTCTGAGTCGAAGATAGTGCAGAAAAGCCCTGATTATTCAGGACTTTTTTATTTCCCCCCAAATGGCGTCAGGCTGTACTGATAAATGGAAACTTGCCAAGGGGGAGTTCGGGCTTGCCTGGGAATTTTTTGAATAGTGAGAGGCTGTTCTCAATCCTGGTTGATTACCCTATGTAAAACGTTTGCGCCCCGTTATTATCCCATTGCCAGTTTAGAAGGTGACCCCTTCTAATTTTCTGCGATGAGAGTCGCAATTCCGTAGCACCTTTTTACAGCCCAGCGTCGTCATGACATTGGGCTTTATTTTTATGGGCGGTTTTCTGCGCCAGCACCACGGCGTCTGTGGGCGGCATCTTTTTACCGTCTCTCCGGGCCTTGGTGACATCGGGCTGTACGTTTATGGGCCCCTACCTCCCGGTCACTGGCATCTAGACCCTGGCGGGCAGGATGCGGGCCGGATTGCCCACCACCCGGGCTCCGGCCGGGACGTCTCTGGTCACCACGGCCCCCGCGCCGACTATGGCCTCCCGCCCTATGGTGATCCCCGGCAGCAGTATGGCGCCACCGCCGATCCAGACCCTGTCTTCTATGGTGACCGGCAGCGCCGTCTCCACCCCATGAATGCGCTCATCGGCGTCCAGGGCGTGGGCGGCGGTATAGATCTGCACGTTCGGCCCTATCATGACGTCGGCGCCGATACGGATAGGTGCGTTGTCCAGCAGGGTGGCCCCCATGTTGATGTAGCTGCGCTCGCCAAGGTGGATGTGGCGGCCATAGGTGCAGTAGAGGGGCGGGCAGATAAAGGCGCCCTCCGCCAGCTCGCCGACGATCTCGCTGAGCAGAGCCCCTTGCTCCTCCTCCTCGCTGCGATTGAAGTGGCGATAGCGGCGCGCCGTCTCCCGGCGCAGGAGATCCAGCTCGGGGGCCATGCAGTTGTAAGGTTGGTTGGCGATCATCTTTTCGTATTCGGTCATGGCTGGGCCTCAATGGGGTGGAGGAGGAGAGCATAAGCCATCGAGGGGGATAGAAGCGTGAAGCTCTCCCCAGAGTGGGCAGAAGGGCGCGCAGCTGGCACCGGGAAACGACAAGGGCACCCTGGAGTGCCCTTGTTGGTCTGCATAGAAGGATAACGCTCTCTATCAGCCGTGCTTGCGGCCTGAGAGACGGCACCACTCTTCCTTCACCGCGGTCGGGTCCATGTCGAACCACTGGCCGTAGATGGTCTCCAGCTCCGGGGCCTGGCTCTCCAGCACGCCGGAGAGCGCCATCAGGCTGCCGGGCTTGCCGTGGCCGGCGATGAGCGGCGCCAGCTCGCGCAGCGGGCCGGCGAGGATGTTGGCGACGACGACGTCCGCCTCGACGTCTTGCGGCTGGTCGGCCGGCAGGTAGAGCTCGATCTGGCCGGCGACGCCGTTGCGCTCGGCGTTGTCATGGCTGGCCTGGATGGCTTGGGGATCGATGTCGATGCCGATGACCCGGGCGGCGCCGAGTTTGAGGGCGGCGATGCCGAGGATGCCGGAGCCGCAACCGAAGTCGACCACCGTCTTGCCGGCCAGATCCAGCCCGTCCAGCCACTGCAGGCAGAGCGCCGTGGTGGGGTGGGTGCCGGTACCGAAGGCCAGGCCCGGATCCAGCATGACGTTGACCGCATCGGGATTCGGCACGTCGCGCCAGCTCGGGCAGATCCAGAGGCGCTCGCCGAACTGCATGGGGTGGAAGTGATCCATCCACTCGCGCACCCAGTCCTTGTCTTCCAGCTGCTCGACCTTGTAGCCGACGTCTTCCCCGAAGATCTGCTGGAAGAAGGCGATGGTGGGAGCCGGGTCGGTTTCGGCATCGAACAGCCCCATCACCTCGGTCTCGCCCCAGAGCGGCGTTTCACCAGGCAGTGGCTCGTAGACGGGCACATCCTGGGCATCCATAAAGGTCACCGCCTGGGCTCCACGCCCCAGCAGCATGTTGCTCACCTTGTCCGCGGTCTTGGCGGTGGCGTTGATTCGAATTTGTATCCAGGGCATGGGGTCGACTCTTCATAAATGTGAAACTGCGGGATTCTATCATCATGGGCCTGTGCTGTCGTGGTTTGCCCATGATGGGATGGGGAAGGAAGGCAACTCTGCCAAGTTGGCACGGTTAATGTATTCCTTACTGGGTGACGGGAAGCAACTTGTTCCCGCTGAATGCTTTGCTCTATGAAGTTCCGTCATCTTTTTCAGCCACCTTCGGGTGGCTTTTTTTATGCCGGCGCGCTGAAAAACGGTCATTTTGCGGGTAAAAGCAGACATTGGCACGCAATCTGCAAAGTTCCACATGTCCTGCATAAGGATATGTGTGTGATTGTTACCCCAACGTTCAGGTTTTGAGGGCCATCCCGGCGGGATGGCCTCTTTTTTATGGTTTTTTCGGGGGAAGGGTCCGTCAGGGGCCCAGATCGGCTGCGGGGCTGTGCACTCTTGGGGCTTGTCACTGGTGATCTCACCCCATGATGGTGCATTTTTTACCTATAAGGGAATAGGCAGCATGGCTGCGGGGATCCTTGGTGGCAAGGGCCTCAGCTGGCGAAGCCGCTCATGTCGATCACCAGCTTGCCCACCATGCGGCCCGCCTCCAGCTCGCGATGGGCCTGTGCCAGGCTGGCCGGAGTCAGTTCGGGCAGGGTGCGAGTGAGCGTGCTCTTGAGCACCCCTTGGTCCAGCAGGGCGGCGACCCGGCCGAGCAGCTGGTGCTGCTCGATCATGTCCGGGGTCTGGAACAGGGAGCGGGTAAACATGAACTCCTGGCTGAAGGTGACGCTCTTGGTCTTGAGCAGGCCCAGATCCCAGGGCTCGCTGGATTCGGCAATGGTGCAGATGTGACCGAAGGGGCGAATGAGGCTCGCCATGGCGGCCCAGTGCTGCTCGGTGGCATTGGTGCAGAAGATGGTATCGAGCTGGCGGATGCCAAGGCCGGCCAGCTCTTCCTGCAGGTTGTGATGGCTCACGACCTGGTGGGCGCCCATGGCCAGGCACCAGTCACGGGTTTCAGGTCGGGAGGCGGTGGCGATCACCTCCATCCCGGTGAGCTGGCGGGCCAGCTGGATGGCGATGGAGCCGACGCCGCCGGCGCCGCCTATGACAAGCAGTCGCCCGGTACTTTCGCGGTTGAGGCCGATGCGCTCGAACAGGGTTTCCCAGGCGGTGATGGCGGTCAGGGGCAGGGCGGCGGCTTCCAGGTCGCTCAGGGTCTTGGGGGCGAGGGCGGCGATGCGCTCATCCACCAGTTGCAGGGCGCTGTTGCTGCCGGGGCGGCTGATGTCGCCGGCATACCAGACCCTGTCCCCCGCCTTGAACAGGGTCACCTCGCGGCCCACGGCCACCACTTCCCCCACGGCATCCCAGCCCAGCACCCGAGGATTGCTCTCTACCTTGGCCTTGGGGGCGCGTACCTTGGTGTCCACCGGGTTGACCGAGGTTGCCGTTACTTTCACCAGCAGATCCCGTGGGCCCGGGGTCGGATCCGGCAGCTCGGTTTCGATGAAGCAGTGGGGGTGATCGCTTGGCAGATAATGGGTGAGGGCGATGGCTTTCATGGCTGTTCCTTTCAAATCGCTATGAGTGGGATTGCCAGAGAGTCTAGTCTGGTTGATTATTCCGATTAAGATAGATAATCGGGACAGACTGTTTGTATATATGAACAATGTCGAACTGGAGTTGATGGGGCTGTTCGCCACCGTGGTGGAGCAGGGCAGTTTTACCGGGGCGGCCGAGGTGCTCGGCATGCCCAAGTCCTCGGTGAGCCAGAAGATCTCGCGCCTCGAGTCACGGCTCGGGGTGCGGCTGTTGCAGCGCACTACCCGCAGGCTCAGCCTGACCCCCCAGGGGGAGGTCTATGTGGAGCATTGCCAGGCCCTGCTGGCCCTGGCGAGAAGCGCCAATCTGGCCATGGCCAGGCTGCGCTCGGCCCCGGCAGGCCGGGTGCGGATCACCGCCCCCGAGGCGACCGGTACCCTGCTGCTTGGCCGGATCCTGGCCCAGTTTCGCGCCCTCTACCCCGAGGTGGTGCTGGAGCTGACCTTGAGTGACGAGCAGCTGGACCTGGTGGGAGAGGGCTACGATCTGGCGCTGCGGGCGGCGCCGCTCAAAGATTCCAGCCTCATCTGCCGGCGTATCGGCCAGGTGGCGCGTCACCTGGTGGCGGCCCCGGGTTATCTGGCAAGCCAGGGCACGCCGCAGCAGCTGGCGGAGCTGGGGGGGCATGCCTGCCTGGTGCATGGGGCGCTGCCGGTGTGGCCACTGCAGGAGGGGGGTTGGCGACCGCAGGGGGCCTGCCTCAGCAACAGCCTGCTGGCGCTGAGGGAGCTGGCGCTTCACGAAGGGGGGATCGCCCTGTTGCCGGATCACGTCTGCCGGGACGATCTGGCGGCGGGGCGCCTGCTGAAGGTACTGCCGGATCACCCCATACCCCCCAATCCCTTCTACCTCATCTATCCGAGCCGCGAACACCTGGCCCCCGCCCTGCGCAGCCTGATGGACTTCGTTGCCGAGCGGCTGCCCTTCGCCTGATCAGCGGTGCTGGCTGAGGGGAGCCTGGCCGGGCTCGAGGCCGAGGGGGACCGACTGGCGCTCTGCCAGCATGCGGATCTGCCCCTCGATGAGGCCGGCGTTGGGGCCCAGTACCAGCACCAGCTGATGCTCGTTGAGCTGGATCCAGGAGAGGCAGCCTAGCCTGGCCAGACGGGACTGATCCACCAGCGCCATCTCCCGCACCCGCAGGCTGAGGCGCGTCAGGCAGACGCTCATGGCCTGCAGGTTGTCCATGCCTCCCAGCATCTTGAGGTACTGGATGGCCAGCATCTGGGGATCCGTGGGGGCCACGGTCGCGAGCTGGGGCAGATCCTCGGCGATGGGCTTGCTCGGCAGGCTGAGGGGGGCGTATTCAAGCAGCCGGGAGAAGACCAGGGCATAGATGACGAAGAACAGGATGCCGAGGGGAATGAGCCAGAAACTGTGCTCGCCGGCGCCATAGCTGAGCACCAGATCCAGCAGCCCGGCGGAGAAGTAACTGCCCACCTGGATGCCGAGCCCGCTGCAGATGGCCAGCGACAGCCCGGTCAGCAGGGCATGGGCCAGGAACAGCCAGGGGGCGGTGAAGGCGAACAGGAATTCGATGGGTTCGGTGATCCCCACCAGGGCCGAGGTGAGCGCCAGGGTGAGCAGCAAGCCCCCCTGCGGCAGGCGTCGCATCCGCTGGCGATGGAGCCAGATGGCAAAGCAGGCGCCGGGCA
Source organism: Aeromonas sp. EU05-FHT14A05 (assembly GCF_058791175.1). NCBI lineage: Bacteria > Pseudomonadati > Pseudomonadota > Gammaproteobacteria > Aeromonadales > Aeromonadaceae > Aeromonas > Aeromonas sp. EU05-FHT14A05. The sequence goes on from NZ_JBYTDH010000004.1 coordinate 106,495, forward strand.
GGCCGAACATGATGACCGGATAGAGACCCGCCACATAGCCCTCGTGCAGCGGCTGGGCGGCGGAGAGCGCCTGCAGGTTGCTCTCCCCCAGCCCCATGAGGCTGCCCAGCACCTGGTGCAGGCCGAGGGGGATCAGCAGCCGGTTCAGCACGCCGTAGCAGAAGGCACCAAACGGCGTGGTGAGCAGGTCGGAGGCGAGCAGGGTGATGCCTTGCTCCAGCAGGGGCCAGAGCAGGGCCAGGGGCACGACCAGCAGCAGGCTGGCCAGGGCCGATAGCAGCAGGCCGGGCAGCTCCTCCTGCAGCGGCCGCAGCCAGCCGGGGAGGGAGAGGTTGCGGGTCCAGGAGCAGACCATGGCGGTGGTCAGGCCTGCCAGCAGGCCGCAGATCATGTCCGCATGCAGGCCGGGCTGCAGGGTGGCGAGCGCCGAGCTCAGCAGCAGGAAGTTGACCGCGCCGGCCAGAGCCTGCGCCCCTTGCCCCTGTCGGCTCAGCCCGAAGGCGATGGCCACCGCATAGATGAGCGGCATCTGGCTGAAGAGGGCGCGTCCGGCCAGGGAGAGCACCGCCAGATCCAGCACGTCCGGCTGGCCGAGCCGATAGAGCAGGGCCGCCAGCGGCAGAATGGAGACGGGCAGCAACAGGGCATAACCGAGCCGTTGCAGGGACTGGGTCAGGATCTTTCTGGCGTTCTGGACTGGCATATGGGCGCGGCATTTTGTGACGTGGCGCACATTTTACCCACTCGCACCCATTTGGGAATAGGTGCGAGTCCCTTTATTGGCCCCTTTCTTATTTCTGATCAAACAATCGGCGAACCGCCTGATCCGGGGCCGGGGTCAGCAGGCTGACCAGGATGAAGGCCACAAGGCCGAGCGCCAGGCTGGGCACTATGGCGTGCAGGCCGGCCAACTTGATCCCCCATTGACTCAAGACCCCGTAGCAGACAATGCCTGACACCATGCTGGCCAGCGCCCCGGGGCCATTGGCCCGCGACCAGTAGAGGCCGAGCACCAGGGGCCAGAGGAAGACCGCCTGCAGGCCGCCGAAGGCGAGCAGGTTGAGCCAGATGATCATCTCGGGGGGCTGCAGTGCCGCCAGCAGCACTAGCGTGCCGAGGATCAGGGTACAGAGCAGGGAGAGCCGTGGAATGCGCACCTCCAGCTTCTCTTGGCGAGGATTGAGGTAGTTGAGGTAGAGATCCTTGACCAGGGTCGCCGAGGCCTGGATCAGCTGGGAGTCGATGGTGGACATGATGGCCGCCATGGGGGCCGCCAGGAAGACCCCGGCCAGCCAGGGGGGCAGCACCTCCATCATCAGGGAGGGCATGATCTTGTCCGGGCTGTCCATGCCGGGCAGGATGGCGCGGCCTAGGGCGCCGGCGAGGTGCATGCCCAGCATCAGCAGGGCGCTGACCACGGTGCCGATGAGGATGCCTCTGTGCAGCGCCTTGCTGTCCCGGTAGCCGAAGCAGCGCAGGGCCGAGTGGGGCAGCCCCACCACACCGACGCAGACCAGGATCCAGAAGCTCAGCATGAAAGGCTGGGTCAGCATGTCGCCGGCGCCGGTCGGGCTCACCAGCTTGGGATCGATCACCTTGAGCTGGTGGATGAGGTTCGGCAGGCCGTCACCGGCAATCAGGATCCCCGCCAGCAGGGCCCCTGTGCCGATCAGCATGATGATGCCCTGCAGGGCATCCGTCATCACCACGGCGCGAAAGCCGCCGATCACCGTGTAGAGCAGCACGCAGCTGGCAAACAGGAAGAGCCCCTGCTGGTAGCTGAGGCCGGTCGCCGTCTCCAGCAGGCGGGCGCCGCCGATGAACTGCACCACCATGGTGGCGATGAAGGCGAGGATGATGGTCACCGAGCCCAGCACCACCACCCACTTGCTGCGGTAGCGGGCCCACAGCATGTCGTTGATGGTCACCGCATTGACCCGGCGGGCTATGATGGCGAACTTCTTGCCAAGCACCCCCAGGGTGAGCCAGACGGTGGGCAGCTGGATCATCGCCAGCAGCACCCAGCCCAGGCCTATCTTGTAGGCGGCACCCGGCCCGCCGATGAAGGAGGAGGCCGAGGTGTAAGTGGCCACCAGCGTCATGGCCAGCACCAGGCCGCCCATGCTGCGGTTGCCGATGAAGTACTCCTGCACGAAGTCCCCCCCGGCGCGGTGGCGACCGGCCCAGAAGCCGACCCCGAGCACCAGTATCAGATAGACGAAGAGCGGCAGCATCAACTCAAGATTCATGGGATGACTCCTGGGGGGCCAGCGGGACCTCGGTAAACCGGGGATCCGTCATGGGTTCAGTACGCGGCTCAGGAGTCATGAGGGGGCTCCTCGGTGTCCAGAGGAATGTCGACGAACAGGCGATCCACCATGAGCGCGCACAGGCCGATGAACAGCAGTGGCATCAGCATGCAGCTGAGCAGGAACCAGAGCGGCATATCCCAGAGTTCCAGCTCTTCCGGGATGAAGTAAGCGGTGCCATACCAGGCAACGAAATAGAGCAGGGTCAGCAGCAGGCAGAGGGCTGCTTCCCGACGGGCGAGCGCGAAACGATTCACCTTGGCCTCCGACAATTTTGAGGGGCGCAAGGATAACAAAAAAGGGCCATGTCGCCATGGCCCTTTTTCAACAGAGGCTCCTTGCGGAGCAGACTTCCATCGGAAGTTAGATCCTTACAGACCCAGCGTCTTGTGCAGGTAGTGGCTGTTTGTGCTACCACCGTGCGCTAAGTTGCAGGGTCCGAGACCTCTTACAGACCCAGCTTCTTGTGCAGATAGTGGATGTTGGTACCACCGTGCTGGAAGTTCTCGTCCTTCATGATCTCTTTTTGCAGGGCGATGTTGGTCTTGATCCCTTCCACCACCAGCTCGTCGAGAGAGTGACGCATGCGGGCGATGGCGATGTCACGGTTCTCACCGTAACAGATCAGCTTGCCGATCATGGAGTCGTAGTAGGGGGGCACCTTGTAACCCGCATAGATGTGGGATTCCCAGCGCACGCCCAGACCGCCCGGCGCGTGGAAGCGCTGGATGAGACCAGGAGAGGGCATGAAGGTGGCCGGATCCTCGGCATTGATCCGGCACTCGATGGCATGGCCACGGAGGCGGATGTCCTGCTGGGTGATCGACAGGGGCTGGCCGGCGGCGATGCGCAGCTGCTCCTTGATGAGATCCACGCCGGTGACCATCTCGGTGACCGGGTGCTCGACCTGGATCCGGGTGTTCATCTCGATGAAGTAGAACTCGCCGTTCTCGTACAGGAACTCGAAGGTGCCCGCACCGCGGTAGCCGATCTCGAGGCAGGCGCGCACGCAGCGCTCACCGATGAACTTGCGCATCTCTTCGGTGATGCCGGGTGCCGGCGCCTCTTCCACCACCTTCTGGTGACGACGCTGCATGGAGCAGTCTCGCTCACCCAGGTAGAGGGCGGTACCCTGGCCATCTGCCAGCACCTGGATCTCGATGTGGCGCGGGTTCTCCAGGTATTTCTCCATGTAGACCATGTCGTTCTTGAAGAACTGGCCCGCTTCGGATTTGGTCAGGGCGATGGCGGCGGCCAGCTCCGACTCGTTGCGCACCACGCGCATGCCACGACCACCACCGCCACCGGCGGCCTTGATGATCACGGGGTAGCCGATCCGCTTGGCGATGGTGGCGTTGCGCTTGGCATCGTTGTCCACCGGGCCGTCGGAGCCGGGTACGCAGGGGACGCCCGCCTTCTTCATGGCTTCGATGGCGGAAACCTTGTCACCCATCAGGCGAATGGTCTCGGCGCGCGGGCCGATGAAGATGAAGCCGGATTTCTCGACCACTTCGGCGAAGTCGGCGTTCTCGGAGAGGAAGCCGTAACCCGGGTGGATGGCGACGGCACCGGTCACCTCGGCGGCGGCTATGATGGCCGGCACGTTGAGGTAGGACTCACCGCTGGCGGGTTTGCCGATACAGATGGTTTCGTCGGCCAGGAGCACATGCTTGAGCTCCCGATCGGCAGTGGAGTGAACGGCCACTGTCTTGATCCCGAGCTCTTTGCAGGCGCGCAGGATCCGCAGGGCAATTTCACCGCGGTTGGCGATGACTACTTTGTCCAACATGGGTGGCGTCTTCCCTTATTCGATGATGAACAGCGGCTCGTCAAATTCGACGGCCTGACCATTTTCAACCAGGATCGCTTTGATCACACCGGCCTTGTCAGACTCGATTTGGTTCATCATTTTCATGGCTTCGACGATGCACAGGGTGTCGCCGACATTGACGTGCTGACCGACTTCCACGAACGGCTTGGCTTCCGGGCTGGAGGAGCGGTAGAAGGAGCCCACCATGGGGGAGCGCATCAGATGGCCACTCGGGGCGGCATCGGCAGCAGGGGCGGCGGCCGGAGCGGCAGCGGCGACCGGGGCGGCGGCTTGTTGAACCTGGGCCGGCTGCATCATCATCTGCGGGGCAACGCTAACCTGGCCGGAGAAATTACGGCTGATGCGAACGGACTCTTCCCCTTCGGAGATTTCCAGCTCGGCGATGCCGGACTCTTCAACCAGTTCAATCAGCTTCTTGATTTTGCGGATATCCATTAGCATTCTCTTTCTTCTTTATCTGATCAGTGATTATCAAGCCGCGCGCAACTGATGCACGGCCGCGGTTAAAGCGAATTGGTAGCCATCGGCACCCAGCCCACAAATGACCCCCTTGGCGACATCAGACAGATAGGAGTGATGGCGGAAGGGCTCCCTGGCATGCACGTTTGACAGGTGAACCTCGATAAAGGGGATGGCCACGCCCAGCAGGGCATCGCGCAGGGCGACGCTGGTGTGGGTGAAGGCGGCCGGGTTGATGATGATAAAATCCACCTGGCCCATGGCCTGATGGATGCGGCCGACCAACTCATGTTCGGCATTGGATTGCAGGTGTTCCAGGGTGACACCGAGTTCGTTGGCGTACTGGCTCAGATCGGCGACGATCTCATCGAGCGTCTTGCTGCCGTAGATTCCCGGCTCCCGCTTGCCCAGCAGATTCAGGTTGGGGCCGTTGAGCAGGAGGATTCGGTGATGTTGCGACATATTGAGTACATCCTCGATGATTATGCTGCTATCTATCAGCTATCTGTGGACCACCAAAAATCTAGCCACTTTCTGCACAATTCGGTGTGCCCTGGCACACAGATTTCGCAATTATATTGATTTCGTGAAAATTAGCAGCATTTTACTGGTCTAATCTCTACATCTGGCCATTTATTGAGCATGGTGGCGCCCGGAGCCGCTCTGCCGCAGCATCCACCTCTTCAGGCTTTCCAGACACGACAAAGCCGGCACAAGGCCGGCTTTGTCGTGCAGCAAGCGAAGGGGATCAGGCCGCTTCCGACTTCTCGCGGATCAGCTTGTCCACGACACCCGGATCCGCCAGGGTGGAGATATCCCCCAGGCTGTCGGTCTCGCCGGTGGCGATCTTGCGCAGTATCCGGCGCATGATCTTGCCGGAGCGGGTCTTCGGCAGCCCCTCGGCCCAGTGGATCACATCCGGGGTGGCGATGGCGCCTATCTCCTTGCGCACCCACTCCTTCACCTCCTTGTGCAGCTCGCGGCTCGGCTCCTCCCCGGCGATCAGGGTGACATAGGCGTAGATGCCCTGACCCTTGATCTCGTGAGGCACCCCCACCACGGCCGCCTCGGCGATCTTCGGATGGGCTACCAGGGCCGACTCGATTTCGGCGGTGCCCATGCGGTGGCCGGAGACGTTGAGTACATCATCCACCCGACCTGTGATCCAGTAGTAGCCATCCTCGTCGCGACGGGCACCGTCGCCGGTGAAGTAGCGGCCCGGGAAGGTGGAGAAGTAGGTCTGCTCGAAGCGCTCGTGATCGCCAAACACGGTGCGCATCTGGCCAGGCCAGGAGTCGGTGATCACCAGGTTGCCCTCGGTGGCGCCCTCCAGCGGTTCACCCAGGTTGTCCACCAGGGCCGGCTGCACTCCGAAGAAGGGACGGGTGGCGGAACCGGGCTTGAGGGCGGTGACGCCGGGCAGCGGGCTTATCAGGATGCCGCCGGTCTCGGTCTGCCACCAGGTATCGACTATGGGGCAGCGCTCGTCCCCTATGGTGCGGTAGTACCACTCCCAGGCTTCCGGGTTGATGGGTTCCCCCACAGATCCCATGATGCGCAGGCTCTGGCGGGAGGTGCCTTCGATGGCCTCCTTGCCCTTGGCCATCAGGGCGCGGATGGCGGTGGGTGCGGTATAGAGGATGCTGACCTGGTGCTTGTCCACCACCTGGCTCATGCGGTTGGTGGCCGGGTAGTTTGGCACCCCTTCGAACATGAGGGTGGTGGCGCCGTTGGCGAGCGGCCCGTAGACCAGATAGGAGTGACCCGTGACCCAGCCCACGTCGGCGGTACACCAGTAGATGTCCTCCTCGTGATAGTCGAACACGTACTTGAAGGTGAGGGCGGCATAGACCAGGTAGCCGCCCGTGGTGTGCAGCACCCCCTTGGGCTTGCCGGTGGAGCCCGAGGTGTAGAGCACGAACAGGGGATCCTCGGCGCCCATGGCTTCGGGCGGGCATTCCGGGCTGGCAGCGGCGACGGCGTCGTGCCACCAGATGTCCCTGTGGTCATGCCAGGCAACCTTGCCGCCGGTGCGCTTGAGGACGATCACCTTGTTGACCTTGGTATCCGGGTGGGTGAGCGCCTCGTCCACGTTCTTCTTGAGGGGGATGGGGCGGCCACCGCGCAGGCCCTCGTCTGCTGTGATGACGATGGAGGAGCCCGAGTCTATGATGCGACCCGAGAGCGCCTCCGGCGAGAAGCCGCCGAAGACGATGCTGTGCACCGCCCCGATGCGGGTACAGGCCAGCATGGCGATGGCAGCTTCCGGCACCATGGGCATGTAGAGGCAGACCATGTCACCGCGCTTGACCCCCTGGGCTTTGAGCACGTTGGCAAACTTGCACACCTCGGTGTGGAGCTCGCGATAGGTGAGCTTGCGATCCTCGGCCGGGTTGTCCCCTTCCCAGATGATGGCGACCTTGTCGCCGCGTTGGGCCAGGTGGCGATCCAGGCAGTTGGCCGACACGTTGAGCAGGCCATCCTCGTACCACTTGATGGAGACGTGGCCCGGATCGTAGGAGGTGTTCTTGACACGGGTGTAGGGGGTCATCCAGTCGAGGATCTTGCCCTGCTCCCCCCAGAAGGCGTCCGGGTTCTGCACCGACGCCAGGTACATGGCTTCATAACCTTCCTTGTCCAGCAGGGCGTCGCTACCTATGTGGGCCTTGACCGGATAGACCTTGCTCTCGCTCATCTCTCACTCCTGTGAATACATTTTTGTAATGATTGAGTAACAACTTATACCTTTGGCACGGGAGGGCAATTAGACTTTTGGATAGCGACGAGAGGGGCCGGTCGACATGGCCGAGGGATCGCGAAGAAGGGAGCCTGAGGCTCCCTTCTGTCATTGGGCCGTCCGGGATCTTCAATGCCCTGTGGCGAGCATGGAGGTCATGTGGGGTTCGGAGAGGGGGTGGCTGAACAGGTAGCCCTGGCCCTCCTCGCAGCGCAGGGATTGCAGGAACTGGCGCTGGGGCTGGGTCTCTATGCCTTCCGCCGTGACCGCCATGCCAAGGCTGTCTGCCAGGCTGACTATGGTGCGGCACAGCTCCCGGCTGTGCCTGTCGTCGGGCAGCGCCTGCACGAAGGCCCTGTCTATCTTGATGCGGTCTATGGGCAGGCTTTTGAGCAGGCTCAGGGAAGAGAAGCCGGTGCCGAAGTCGTCGATGGCGATCTGCACTCCCAGCGCCTTGAGGCGGGTAAAGAGGCGCAGGCTCTGATCCACGCTCTGGATGATGCTCTCGGTGACCTCGATCTCCAGCCGCTCTGCCGGGAAGCCAGTCTGCGCCAGGATGGCGGTGACCCTGTCCACGTAGTCGGGGGAGCGCATCTCCCTGACCGACACATTGACGGACAGCCTGGGCACGGCGAACCCCTCCGCCAGCCACCGCTGTCCCTGCTGGCAGGCGGTGCGCATCACCCATTCCCCCAACTGCTCTATCAGGCCGCACTCCTCGGCCACCGGAATGAAGCGGGCGGGAGAGATAATGCCCTCGCTCGGGTGCTGCCAGCGCACCAGGGCCTCGAGGCCGCTGAGGCTGTCACTGGCCAGATCCGTCATGGGTTGGTACAGCAGGCGGAACTGCTGCTGCTCCATGGCCTTGATCAGCCCCTGCTCCAGGGCCATCCGCTCCCTCATCTGCGTCATCATCTCGGGGGAGTAGAACAGATGGCCGTTGCGGCCCCGGCGCTTGGCCTCATGCATGGCATTGTCCGCCGCACTGATGAGGCTGTCCGGGGTCAGGCCATGATCCGGGTAGAGGGCGACCCCTATGCTGGCGGAGAGCCTCACCCGCTCCTGCCCTATGTCGGCCGGATCGTGGAGCCTGTGTTGCAGCCGCTCGATCAGCCCCACCAGCTCCTGGGGCTGCCCGATGTCGGGCAGCAGCACCAGAAATTCGTCTGCGCCGAGCCGGGTGGCGAGATCCCCCGGGCGCAGGTTGTGGCGGATGCGCTCCGCCAGCAGCTTGAGCAGCAGATCTCCGGCGCTGTGCCCCAGGTTGTCGTTGATCAGCTTGAAGCCGTCGAGATCGATGAACAGCAGGGCGAGGGGCTGCCGGTTGAGCCTGGCCGTCTCCATCTCCAGTGCGAGCCGCTCCTGCAACAGGCTGCGATTGCCAAGATCGGTGAGGGGGTCGTGATAGGAGAGGTGGTGGAGCCTGGCCTCCGCCTGATAGAGCCGCTGTGCATGCAGGCTGCTGGTCTCCTGGATCTCCCCGGTGAAGCGGGTCAGGCCCAGGTAGGCGCGGGGATCCTGGGTGAGATCGCGGGCGATGAGGAAGATGCCATTGAAGAGCCCTGTCGCGTCCATCAGGGGGCTGCAGCTCATCTGCCAGCGCCTCGGCCCGCCGGGACGGGAGACATGGATACAGCCGAGATCCAGCTCGGCCCGGGGGGCGCCATCGAGCAATTGCTTGAGCCGGGGGAGCAGCATGGGCGCCTGGGCCGGGGTGATGTCAAACAGCGTCTTGCCGAGGTGTTCCCCCTGCGCCAGACCGCTCAGCTCGGTGAAGATACCGTTGACGCCACGGCACCTGAAGTCACGATCGAAGACCCCTATCCCAAAGGGTGCCAGCTCGAACAGTTGTTGCCATTCATGAAGGGATAACGGGCCTGACAAATGCAGTGTCTGAACCGATTCGGGTAGCACTTTTTCCATGGAGGCTCCTGAATTGATTTCATTGTCATTTAGATGACTGTGTCAGTATGGCAGGAAGTTTCAGGAGGAAGAGAAAGTCTGGGAATGATGTCAAATCAAGGGGATGTCAGCCTTTCTGGCGGCCGAATGCCTGAATGCCGCGCACCAGCACCAGCCAGCCGAGCAGGTGGAACGGCAGAGCCAGCAGATAGAGCAGCAGGAAATGTGACTCGCTGCCGCTGCTGTTGATGAAGCCTATCCAGGCCACCAGCAGGGTCAGCATGCCCGCTATCTGGAAGCGGCGGCGCAGCACCACCTCCACGCCGAGATTGGCAAGGTAGAGGGTGAGCAGAATGCCGCCAAAGCCGGTCAGCTGGGCGGCGCCGTACAGTTCCCTGTCCGGGTGGAACAGCAGGACGGCGAGGGGGGTCAGACCCTGATCCAGCGGGATCAGGGCCAGCAGCCAGCATGCAATCAGAAGCAGGGCTGTCTTCATGCGAGGCTTAGTTGGCGGACTGCGCCGGCTTGACCAGGCTGAGGTAGTTGGCATCCATGGTGAGGAAGACCCCTAGCAGACGGGCACTGGCGCCGTAGAAGCCAAACTGGTCGGCGGCGCGACAGGCGGTCTCGAACTTGTCGAACCAGCCCAGCAGATGGTGGTGCAAGAGCGCTTCCTGCTCCTGCAGCCATTGCGCCCGCTCGGCAGCGCTCTTTGCTTCCGCCGCGCGAATGATGAGGTTGCCCATCAGATCCAGCTCGATGGCCAGGTGATCGGCGGGCTCCTTGTACTTGTCGCTGACATTGATGCCGAGGCGATCGAGGCGGGCCTGCATCTCGGCCATGGGGGCCTGCATCATCAGCTTGGCCTCACCCCGGTAGAGGGACTCGTAGGGCAGGGCGCCCTGCTTGGGATCCACCAGGAAGAGGCCGGCGAAGTCGGCGGCGAGCTCCAGCTGGCGATCGGTGCGCACCAGCAGGCGGGCGATGGCGTCGTTGAGCTCGGTCACGGCCTCGCGCATGGGATCCAGGGTGGAGAGGCTCTTCAGGAAGCTTCGCACATCATAGGTGTCATATTCGGCGATCTGCTCATCACTGAGTTCGGCGGCAAACAGGGTGGAGAACCACCAGTAGAGTTGGGCCCGGCGTTCGCTGGTAGCCATAAATTCCTGCATTTTTCCTCCGTGGATGGCAATCGGGAGCCTTGATGGCTCCCGATTCTAACGACTTTAAAAATAAAGGAAACTCAAGGGGGCGCTTTCGTCCCCCAAGGGTCAGAGCGCCGGGAACATGGGGTCTATGCCCCTGGCCGACTCGGGTGCGCCAAAGGCGGTGACGGCAGGCGCCTGCCCATGGAACTTCTCGATCTCCACCAGGGCCGTGTGGGCCGTGGTGGCCTGCGCCAGGCTGGAGGAGCCGATATCCGCGGTCAGCACGTTGGGGTCGCCATAGGTACAGAGGGTGCCGACCTTGCCGCCCTCCTGCGGACCATACCAGGCACCTTCCTGAATGCGCACCACCCCGGGGGCGTAGTCATCGCTCACCACCAGACCGGCCAGTACCTGACCGCGGCCGTTGAACACCCGCACCAGATCCCCGTCCTTGAGGCCGCGCGCTTTGGCGTCCTGCGGATTCATGTAGACGGGCTCGCGACCCTGCACAGTGTAAGTGGCGCGGTAGTTGTCGGAGGAGCAGAGCTGGCTGTGCAGCCGCTTGTCCGGGTGACAGGATTGCAGGTGCAGCGGGTACTGTTTGCTGCCCGGCCCGCCGTGGGAGCGCTCGTAGGGTTCGATCCAGACTGGGTGGCCCGGGCAATCCCCATAGCCGTAGTCGGCGATGGTCTTGGAGTAGATCTCGATGAGGCCGGACGGGGTACCGAGGGGTTCCAGATCCGGCTCCTGACGGAACGAGGCGTGGCGCACCCAGGGCTGGCCCGCCGGGAAGGTGACGAACCCCTCGCCGTGCCAGAACTGGCTGAAACGGGGCAGACGGATGCCGATGCCGCGACCCTGCAGGCGGGCGTCGTCATAGATGCTCTGGATCCACTCCAGCTTGCTCTTGCCGCCGGTGAACTCGGCCTCGCGACCGAAGCGACGGCAGAGATCGGCGAAGATGTCATAGTCATCGCGCGCCTCGAACAGCGGCTCCACCACCTTGTACATGGCCAGAATGCCGGCGTTGGAGTGGGAGCCCCACTGCTCGATGTCATCCCGCTCATAGGTGGTGGTGGCGGGCAGCACGATATCGGCGAAGCGGCAGCTGGCGGTCCACTGGTGATCGATGCTGACCACGGTCTCCAGCTTGCGCCAGGCCGCGACCATCTTGTTGCGATCCTGCTGGTGGTGGAAGGGGTTGTTGCCGCAGAACACCGCCATCTTCATGTGGGGGTAGGTGATGGTCTGGCCGTTGAAGGCGATCTGTTTGCCCGGATTGAGGATGCAGTCGACGAAACGGGCCACCGGAATGAATTTGGAGTAGCCCTTCCAGTCGCCGTCGTGGCGCGGCTTGACCCCGGGAATGACCGAGCTGAACCCGGACATGATGGGGCCGCTGGAGGTGATGGTACCGGCGCCGTTGTAGTGCCAGCCAAAGCCGTAACCACCGCCCGGCAGGCCGATCTGGCCAATCATCGAGGCCAGTACCACCAGCATCCAGGCGTACTGTTCGCCGTGGTGCATGCGCTGCACACACCAGCCGCCGATGAGCTGGGTGCGGCCGCTGCTCATGGCGCGGGCCAGCTCGCGGATGGTTTCGGCAGGGACGCCGCAGATGGCGGCGGCCCACTCGGCATCCTTCACCTGACCGTCGCTGGTGCCCAGCAGATAGGGCAGGAACTTGTCAAAGCCGGTGGTGTAGTTCTTCAGGAACGCCTCGTCGTGGCGCTTCTCGCCGTAGAGGGTGTGGGCGATGCCCAGCATCAACGGCACGTCGGTCTGCGGATTCAGGGTCACCTGATCGCAATTGAGGTACTTCTGGGTCTTGGATTTGACCGGATCGATGCTGATCACCCGGATCTCGCCCTTAGCCACCTTCTCTTTGAGCTGCGCCCAGTAGTCGTAGACGCTGTGATCCGGCACCAGCCAGCCCACCTGCAGGTTCTTGATGGGATCTGAACCCCAGATGACTATGGTCTTGCTGTGCTCCAGCACCAGCGGCCAGGAGGTCTGCTGTTCGTACACCTCCATGGCCCCTGCCACGTGGGGCAGGATCACCTGGGCGGCGCCGGTGGAGTAGTCACCGGCCTTGGCCAGATAGGTGCCATGCAGGTTCATGGCGCGCCCCAGCATGGCGCCAGCGGAGTGCAGCTTGCCCACCGACTGCCAGCCGGAGTGACCGGCATAGAGGGCGCTCGGGCCATGGGTCTTCTGCACCCGCTCCAGCTCGTGATAGAAGAAGTCCAGCGCCTGTGACCAGGTGACCCGCACGAAGCGGTTCTGGCCGCGTTCGCTGGTGTCGGACTGGTGGCCCTTGCGCAGCCAGTCCAGCCGCACCATGGGGTAGCGGATGCGGGAGGGGTTGTAGACCACTTCGCTCAGGGCCTTGAGCATCTCGGTGGGGTGCTTGTCATGCTCGAACGGCAGGGTCTCGACCCAGCGGCCATCGACCACCCGGGCACGGAAGGCGCCCCAGTGGGAACCGGATTGCACCAATTTTTCGCCGGACTCGGCGGCCATCACGGCGCGACCGAGCAGGGAGGGGCCGATCAGGGCTGAGGCACCGCTGGCCAGCAAGCCACCCAGAAAACCACGACGGGAAATGTTGATCATCTTGTTATTCCTCTCTCGGATCCGGAACTCGAATCCGGAATTAGTGGCTGCCCTGACCACCGGTATCGGCGGCATGGTTTTGCAGGTATTTGAGCAGGGTGCGCTCCTCTTCCTTGCTGAGGCGGTAGTAGGCAGACATCGCCTTGAGCCCCGAGATCCAGCCGTTGGCCGTGAAGTGAGCCGGGTCCGGCGCGCCGTGGCAGGAGTTGCAGGTGGACTTGTACATCTCGCCGGCGTAATCCCAGATGGGTTTGAGGGAGGGCTCGAGCCCCTTGCCATCGACCCAGGCCTGCACCTGTACCTGCTCCCACTGGATATGGGTGGCGCTGTCGGTCTCCTGCTTGAGCACCTTCTCGCTCGCTTTCAGCTCGTCACGGATGGTGGCGACAAAGACCCGCTTGCCCATGTATTCGCTCAACACCCGGCCCTTGCCATCGGTTTCGCGCCACCCTTCGATGGTCACCTTGAGGCGATCACCGCTGCGGGCCACGACGTCGATGCGGGAGGCGGGCAGCAGCTTGCCGACCGGATCCTTGCTCTGCTCGCTGGCATAGAGATCCTTTTCGCCCAGGGTGTAGAGGGTGTCGCCGGCTGGCGCTTGCTGCGCTTCGCTTGCCAGGGTGGCGTAAGTGGCACGGAAGCCCCCCGCCATGTTGGGCAGTTCGTGGGCTATGCCCTTGTGGCACTCGATGCAGTTCATGTTCTTCGCCGCGGCATCCTTCATCGCCAGCGCTGCCGCCGGGGACTGCTTGGCGTGATCCATGTTGTCGTAGCTGTGGCAGGACTTGCAGGTCTTGGAGTTCTGGCTGCTCATCCGGGCCCACACCTTCTCGGCCAGGTGCAGGCGCCTGTCCTCGAACTTCTCCTGGGTGTCGATGCTGTGGCCTATGTACTCCTGATAGAGGTCGTTGGCCGCCTCCATCTTGCGGGCCACCTTGCCGACGAAATCCTTCGGCTGGTGGCAGTCGGTACAGATGGCCTGTACCCCTGAGGCGTTCTTGAAGTGGATGGACTCCTTGTACTCCGGATAGACGGTGTCCTTCATGGAGTGGCAGGAGATGCAGAACTCGAGGCTGCTGGTCTTCTCGAAGCCGTAATGCAGGCCGACGCTGCCGGCCAGGGTGACCCCGACGCCGGCCAGAACCAGCGCCAGCACCGACCAGCGGCGGCTGGGTGTGCGCAGGAAGTGCCACAGTTTTTTCATAGCTGTCTCTCATCATCATGACTTTTTGATGAGGGCCATGATAGGGAGAGGCTGTGAACAGGGTTGCCGCGGTAAATTAACGAAATAGGGGTATTTATGACAAAATGTGAATAGAATAATCCTCCCTTGTCGACCTTCGTGAACCCTGCCCATGAGCTACCACATTCTGGTTGTTGAAGATGATGCGGTGACCCGCGAGAAGCTGACCGGCTATTTCGAGCGGGAGGGCTATCGGGTGACGGCGGTGGAAAACGGCCAGGAGATGCGCGCCGTGCTGGCGGATCAGACGGTCGATCTGGTGATGCTGGACATCAACCTGCCGGGGGAAGACGGCCTGCTGCTGACCCGCGAGCTGAGGGCGCGCAGCACGGTCGGGATCATTCTGGTCACCGGCCGCAGCGATGCGGTGGACCGGATAGTCGGCCTGGAGATGGGGGCCGATGACTATGTCACCAAGCCGTTCGAGCTGCGGGAGTTGCTGGTGCGGGTCAAGAACCTGCTGTGGCGGATTTCGCTGGCTGCCGCCGCCCCGAGTGAACCCGAGACGACCGACGATGCGGTGCGCTTTGGCCCCTGGCGCTTCGACATTCCCCGTCGCCAGCTCAGCAAGGACGGGGTGCCGGTGCGCCTGACCAAGGCCGAATACGAGGTGCTGGTGGCCTTCGTCGCCCACCCTGGGCGGGTGCTCAGTCGGGAGCGGATCCTGACCCTCATCAGCCACCGTGGCGATGGCCCGAGCGATCGCACCATAGACGTGCTGATCCGGCGGCTGCGGGGCAAGATGGAGCTGGATCCCCGGGATCCCCAGCTGTTTGTCACCGTCCATGGTGAAGGCTATCTGTTTGCCGGTGAGCTGGCTCCCTGAGTCAGCTGGCTTGGCTATTGGTCGGCTGGGGCGGCACCGACCCGGTAGACGGGGCGAAAAGCCCCCTCGGAGAGGGAGTCGCCGGTGTCGGCCAGGGGCCCATCCAGGGTCAGAATAGGGGGGCCCATCACCCGGGGGCACTGCTGCTCGTCCGCCTCGGGATGCTGTAGCAGGCAGACGGCCTGGGCCACGGCGAGGCGGCCCTGCAGCCGCATCTGATCGCTGTTGGCCGCCAGCATCTTGCCCCGGCGCAGGCCGCGCTGTACGCCGTGGCTGAAGTAGGTGCTCAGCACCTGGGGCCTGTCGAGATGGCGCTGCGCCAGCTCGTTGACCGCCACTTCGGCGGCAATCGCGCCCCCCACCAGATAGTCGAGGTCCGGGTGGCGGGCCAGGGTCTGCTGCACCAGGGTGCGCTGGATCTCGCGGCTGTTGTCGCCGCGTGCCGTGGTCACCAGCCTGATGGCGCTCGCCTGGATGGCATCGGCAAAACCGGGCTCGACCACGTTGTTGCCACCGCTGCTCTTGGGGCCCGGGAACAGGGCAACCGAGACGGGTTTGCTGCCCGCCGGATGACGCAGTGCCAGCCAGTGCCCCATCTGCCAGCCCATCTGATACCAGGAGACCCCCACCTTGGCCCGCACTAGGCCGGCGGGCAGATCGTTGACCAGGCCGAATACCGGCAGCGGGCTAGCGGTGATAGCCTCCCTCAGCCCCTCATAGCTCACGGCGCCAAGCAGGATGGCGTCGCTCCCCTCTCTCACGCACTGCTGCAACTGCTGGCGCTGCTCGGCCAAGGCACCGTAGCCCCCCGCCTCGTGGATCCGCAAGCTGACCCCCAGCCGTGTCGCCTCTTCCACCATGCCCTGATTGACCGACAGCCAGTAGGCGTCCCGCAGATGGGGATAGAGGGCGCACAGGGTCAGGGGAGATTGAAGAGGCGCTGGCCCTGGCCACTGGAGGCGCACGGGCTGGCCGCCGAAGGCGCCACCTGGCCAGTGATCCACCTCGAAGGCGAGGAGGGGGCCAGGGAGCAGCATGAGCAACAGGGAGAGATAGACGCTTCGCATGAGCCGGGGTTTTGTTAAAGTGTGGGCCCACATTATCCGGTCAAAGCCGACCACAACCAAGGTGCCGAGCGTGAGAATCTTTTCCGGCCTGGGGGGCAGGCTGCTGCTGGCCTTCTCCCTGATGGCGCTGCTGACCCTGAGCGCCTCCCTGCTCGGGTGGATTGGGCTCACCCACCTGCGCCAGCTGGAGCAGGGGGTGCAGCAGACCCTGGCCGATCAGGAGCGGGCCCGTACCCTGGCGCGCCTGAGCGGCGAGATCCAGAGCGCCTCCCATCTGCTGGCCACGGCGACCAGCGAGGCGGAGCGTGAGCATCAGGGACGCTTGCTCACCCTGCAGGGGCAGCAGATGCAGCGCCTGCTGGCGCAGCTCGGCGGTGAGGGGGACAGGCAGGTGCAGGAGCAGCTCCATCCCCTGAGCCAGAGCATCATCGGCAATCTGGGGCAGCAGGGCTGGCTGGTGGGGGAGCGCCTGACCCTGATGGCGCAAGGCAACGACCTGCGCGCCCGCCTGGTGGCCGCGGCCGGCGAGGTGGCGGAGCTTGCCCGCAGCCAGATGGAGAACGCCGAGACCGTGATGGTGGCAGGGCTCGGCTCCCTCTACCCCTTGCAGGGGCGCGCCGCCGCCGCAGCGATAGACCGCTTGCTGGAGCAGGATCTCGACTGGCTGGAGCAGATGACCGAGCTGCGCCACAGAACCCTGATGCAGCAGCAGCGTATCGAGGAGATCTGGCGCGGCGAGCGGCAGGAGCGCTTGCAGGCACTGTTGCAGGATGGACAACGGGAGCTGGCGATATTGCAGCTGCGGGCCGGGGCGGTGACGGATCCGGCCCGTCGCCAGGGGGTGGAGCAGGCCCTCGCCGTGCTGGCGCAGAGCGACCAGCTGGTGCAACTGCGCAGCGACTGGCTCGGCAAGGGGGAGGCGCTGCGGGTGCTGGCCAGCGCCAATGAGGCCCTGATGAGCAGCCTCAACCAGCAGGTGGGTGATCTGGTCAGCCGTGCCCGCGACTCCCTGGGGCAGAGTCAGCAGGCACTGAGCCAGCGTCTCAGGCTGCTGGAGCAGGCCCTGATGGGGATAGGTCTGCTCACCCTGGTGCTGCTGATGCTGCTGATGTGGCGCATGGTCTACGGCCGCATCGTCTGGCCGCTGCAACACTCGGTGGCGGGGATGAGCCGGCTGGCGCGGGGGGATCTGGCCCCCCTTGACCCGATCGCCAGTGCGGGCCGTGACGAGCTGGCGGAGCTGGGACGGGCCCTGCAGGTGTTTCGTGACAATGCGGTCGAGCTGGGCCGCTATCAGCGGGAGCTGGAGTCGCGAGTGGTGGAGCGGACGGAGCAGCTCAGCCATGCCAACCTGCGCCTCAACGAAGAGGTGGAGAAGCAGCGCCTGGCCCGCGCCGAGGCGGAACAGGCCAATCGGGCCAAGTCGGTCTTCCTCGCCACCATGAGCCACGAGATCCGCACCCCCATGAACGGCATTCTGGGGGGGCTGACCCTGCTGGAAGATACCCACCTCAGCGAGACCCAGCGGCGCTATCTCGCCGCCATAGAGCACAGCGGCGAATCCCTGCTGGAGATCCTCAACGACATCCTCGACTACTCCAAGATCGAGGCGGGCCACGTGGAGGCGCGCCGGGAACCCTTCCCGCTGCATCAGCTGGTCGATGAGCTGAGCGCCCTGTTCCGGCCCAAGGCAGAGGCCAGAGGGGTGGCCCTGGTGCTGGAGTACGCCCCCGCCCTGCCTCCCGTGGTGGAAGGGGATCTGGGCAAGCTGCGCCAGGTGCTCGCGAACCTTTTGGGCAACGCGGTCAAGTTCACCGCCAGGGGCCGGATCTGCCTCGAGGTGAGCCCCCTCCCATGCGGCGGCCCCTGCGCCGAGCCCTGCATCCTGTTCGTGGTGAGCGATACCGGCCCCGGCATTCCTGAACAGGAGCAGGAGGCGGTGTTCGAGGCGTTCCGCCAGCGCAAGCGGGACATGGGGCACCAGGGGGGCACCGGACTCGGGCTTGCCATCAGCCGCAGGCTGGTGGCCGCCATGGGGGGGGAGCTGTGCCTCGCCAGCCGGCCCGGGGAGGGTTGCCGCTTCAGCTTCAGCCTGCCCCTGCAACGCTCGGCCGCCCAGCTGCCGACCGCGGCTCAGCCGCTGCACCTCGGCCAGCCTCGCGAGATCCTGCTGGTGGAGGACAACGAGATCAACCGGCTGGTGGCGCAGGGCATGCTGACGCGCCTGGGCCATTGCGTCACCCTGGCGGAAGACGGGCGCTCGGCGCTGGCGCGGGTGACGGAGCGGGGTTTCGATCTGGCGCTGCTCGACATCAATCTGCCGGACATGGATGGCCTGACCCTGCGCGAAGATCTGGCCGCCATCAGCGAGGAGGTGCACGAGCGCCCCCTGCCTGCCATCGCCATCTCGGCCCAGATGTACCCCGAGGATATCCGTCTCTGTCTGGAGGCGGGCTTTGCGGACTTTGTCGGCAAACCGGTGCGTCTGGCGGCGCTGGCCAGCGCCATCGACCGTCAGTTCCAGATAGAGACAGCGCAGGCCCTGCCGGACGCGAGGGAGGACACCGTCAGCCCGCCGGCCCCCCAGGCCGCCAACCCCGTGCTGGACGCCGATCTGGCCTTGCTCGGCAGCCAGCGCATCCGTCAGCTCATCGGATTGTTTGAATCCCAGGGGGCGGCCCTGGTGGCCGCACTGGTGCGGTGCGAGGGGGAAGAGCGCAAGGGGATGGCCCACAAGCTCAAGGGCAGTGCCCTGGCGCTCGGGCTGGATGACTTTGCCGCGCAGTGCGCCGCCCTGGAGGCGGGTGACGCCGATCCGGCGGGGCTGGCCGGGGAGTTTGATGCGGCGGTGGCGACGCTCAAGGCGTGGCAGGAGAGGCAGCTGTCGGCCCCGGCATGAGCCTCAGCCTGGTCTGCTGCCGACGACTGAGCCGCCGCTCCCTTCCTGCTCCTCGTCTCTGTAGAGCGCCTGCTTGCAGCGGGGGCAGATGTGCTGGCGCCGGTAGTCGGCCTGGTGCACCACCCCCACCTCGAGCTGCTGATGGTGGCCGCAATGGATGCAGAAGATGATATCGCCATCGACGGCCTCGGGGTGGGCCGCCAGGTACTGCGCCCGGGTGGGCAGCGTCTCCCAGCGGGTGGTGCAGGCGCCCTTGCGACTGCCGGTGTAATAGACCCAATAGAAGATGGCAAAGACGGCGACAATCACGAACAGCATCAGATGATCCATGGAATTCCCCCTTGTGGTGAGAGAGGCAAATGCAGGGCTCTGGTGCGACCCTGTGCGCCAAAGGGCCCTGCCGTTGCCAGCCGATGGCCGCTCGCCAGGCTTCGCAGCCCCTGTGCCGTCTAAAGATGTTATCTGTTAGTAAATGCTATATCCATGATCTGGCTCTGGTTTTTGCCCTCCATAGGGGAGGACTCAGGGGGCGGGTCAGACAGGATTGCCGGGCGTCCCGGGAGGGGCCGAGCCGACGGAAGGGGCGCCGGCCCCGCGAGAGGCAAGGGGAGAGAGGGGTGTCCGGCTTCGAAAATTGCGACGTATTTTACATTTTATAAACAAGTTTTTGGGTGGTTGGACTGTCTCTTTGATCCAGCTCACGTTACAATGCGCGGGCCCACTTCACCTATCGCGCAAACGATTTTCAGGAGATAAACGGATGTTGAAACGTGACATGACCATCGCCGGCTATGATCCAGAGCTGTGGCAGGCCATCACAGACGAAACCCGTCGTCAGGAAGAACATATCGAGCTGATCGCGTCTGAGAACTACACCAGCCCCCGCGTCATGGAAGCCCAGGGCTCCCAGTTGACCAACAAGTACGCCGAAGGCTACCCGGCCAAGCGTTACTACGGCGGTTGCGAGTACGTCGACGTGGTCGAAACCCTGGCCATCGAGCGCGCCAAGGAACTGTTTGGTGCCACCTATGCCAACGTGCAGCCGCACTCCGGCTCCCAGGCCAACAGCGCCGTCTACATGGCCCTGCTGCAGCCGGGCGACACCGTGCTGGGCATGAACCTGGCCCACGGTGGTCACCTGACCCACGGCTCTCCGGTGAACTTCTCCGGCAAGCTGTACAACATCATCCCCTACGGCATCGATGAGTCCGGCAAGATCGACTATGACGAGATGGAACGTCTGGCGGTCGAGCACAAGCCGAAGATGATGATAGGTGGCTTCTCCGCCTACTCCGGCATCGTCGACTGGGCCCGCATGCGTGAAATCGCCGACAAGATCGGTGCTTACCTGTTCGTCGACATGGCCCACGTGGCCGGTCTGATTGCCGCTGGCGTCTACCCGAACCCGGTGCCCCACGCCCACGTGGTCACCTCCACCACCCACAAGACCCTGGCCGGTCCGCGCGGTGGTCTGATCCTCTCCGCCGCCGACGACGAAGATCTGTACAAGAAGCTGAACTCCGCCGTCTTCCCGGGTGGTCAGGGCGGCCCGCTGATGCACGTCATCGCCGGCAAGGCCGTGGCCTTCAAGGAAGCGCTGGAGCCCGAGTTCAAGACCTACCAGGCCCAGGTCGTCAAGAACGCCAAGGCCATGGCTGCGACCTTTATCGAGCGCGGCTACAAGATCGTCTCCGGCGGCACCGACAACCACCTGATGCTGGTTGACCTCATCGGCCGCGAGCTGACCGGTAAGGACGCCGACGCCGCACTGGGCAAGGCCAACATCACCGTCAACAAGAACTCGGTGCCGAATGACCCGCGCTCTCCGTTCGTCACCTCAGGTGTGCGGATCGGTACCCCGGCCATCACCCGCCGCGGTTTCAAGGAAGCCGAGTCCATCCAGTTGGCCAACTGGATCTGCGACGTGCTGGACAACCACGACAACGACGCCGTGCTGGCCACCGTTCGCGAGAAGGTGCTGGACATCTGCCGCCGTTTCCCGGTTTATGCCTGATACGCCAGAGACTCTGGTATAAAAACAATGCCACCCCAGGGTGGCATTGTTGTTTCTGCTCCGGCCTTGCCATAGGGCTGTACTCATTCGACCGACAAAGGAGGCACCATGCCAAATCAGACCGCGCTCAGTGATGAGGAACTCATCTCTGCCATCCGCGCCCAGTATCATTTTCGCCCAAGCCCCGAGGGCCTGCTGGCCTGGGATGTGCGCCGTCTGGTGCGGCTGAGCCGCGGGTTGCCGGTGCGCGCCGTGCCACTCTCGCAGATCGCGGAGCTCGATAGCGAGCACTGGTACGGGCATGGCAGCGTGAAGCCCACGGTGCGCAGCATAGTAGAGCACTGCCAGCTGATGCAGGCCGCCGATCTCGCCTATCCCATCCTGCTGGACAGCGCCGGCCGGGTGATGGATGGCATGCACAGGGTGGGCAAGGCGCTGATGCAGGGCCATACCCATATCGATGCGGTGCAATTCGAGCAAGATCCGGCCCCCGACTATGTGGATTGCGATCCGGATCTGTTGCCCTACGACGACTGAACCGGCGCCATTTCAGCCCCAATGCCACCTGTGGGTGGCATTGTTTTTTCTGGGCTTTTACCGGCTTTGGATGGCCGTGCTACACTGGCCGGCCAAGATCCTGACCCCGCGGGGCAGGTGCCTTTTCCGTTAACGCCGGAGGTCCGATGCATTGCCCTTTCTGTAGTGCGGTTGATACCAAGGTGATCGATTCCCGTCTGGTGGCAGAAGGCCATCAGGTGCGCCGCCGTCGTGAATGCCTGCTCTGCCACGAGCGCTTCACCACCTTCGAGATGGCCGAGCTGGTGATGCCCCGTGTCATCAAGTCCAACGGCTCCCGCGAGCCCTTCAATGAAGACAAGCTGCGGGCCGGCATACTGCGGGCCCTGGAGAAGCGGCCGGTGAGCATGGAGGCCATCGAAAAGGGGGTCAATCACATCAAGTCCCGGCTGCGTGCCACCGGCGAGCGCGAAGTCGCGTCCCAGCTGGTGGGCAACCTGGTGATGGATGAGCTCAAGAGCCTGGACAAGGTGGCCTATATCCGCTTCGCCTCCGTCTATCGCAGCTTCGAGGACATCCGCGAATTCGGCGAAGAGATCGCCAAGCTGGAGAAATAAGCCAGCCACCCACGGATTGCGTTAGCACCCCTATTTTATCGCGTTGAACGGGAGCCCAGATGTTTAGTCAAGATGATTACCAATGGATGAGCCGGGCCCTCGAGCTGGCCCGTCGCGGCCGTTACACCACGGCTCCCAATCCCTGTGTGGGCGCCGTGCTGGTGAAGGCCGGCGTGGTGGTGGGGGAGGGCTGGCACCAGCGTGCCGGTGAACCCCATGCCGAGGTCTATGCCCTGCATGCCGCCGGGGAAGAAGCTCGCGGCGCCACCGCCTATGTGACCCTGGAGCCCTGCTCCCATCACGGTCGCACCCCTCCCTGTGCCGAGGCGCTGATCAAGGCCGGGGTGACCCGGGTGGTCGCCGCCATGGTGGATCCCAATCCCCAGGTAGGGGGGCGCGGGCTGCGCATGCTCTCCGAGGCGGGCATCAAGACCGACTTCGGCCTGCTCAGCGCCGAGGCCGAGGCGCTGAACCCCGGCTTCTTCAAGCGGATGCGCACCGCCTTCCCGCAGGTGACGGTCAAGCTCGGCGCCAGCCTCGACGGTCGCACCGCCATGGCGAGCGGCGAGAGCCAGTGGATCACCTCCCCGGAGGCGCGCCGGGACGTGCAGCGGCTGCGTGCCCGCCACGATGCGGTGCTCTCCAGCGCCGAGACGGTGCTGGCCGACGGCGCCTCCCTCAACGTGCGCTGGGACGAGCTGCCGGCCTCGGTCAAGGCCGTTTATCCCAAAGAGACCCTGCGCCAGCCGCTGCGGGTCATCGTCGATTCCCAGAACCGGCTGACTCCGGACTTGCCCCTGTTCCAGAGCGAGAGCCCTGTGCTGCTGGCCCGTCACAAGGTCGACGGGGACTGGCCTGCCTGGGTGCAGCAGCTGACCCTGCCGCTGCTGGATGGCAAGCTGGATCTGGTGAGCCTCTTCATGCTGCTGGCCAAGCAGAACATCAACTCTGTGCTGGTGGAGGCGGGCCCCAGGCTGTGCGGCGCCCTGCTGGCCAAGGGGCTGGTGGACGAGCTGGTGCTCTATCAGGCTCCCAAGCTGTTGGGGGATGAGGGGCGCGGCCTGTTCCACCTGCCGGAGTTGACCCGGCTGTTCCAGGCCCCCAAGCTCACTGTCAAGGATGTGCGTCTGGTGGGGCAGGATATTCGCATCACAGCGAAAATAGCCTGATTTATCAATGTTCAAGGGGGCAGTCACTGCCCCCGTCATCAGCAAGGTGATCTGCATGTTTACCGGAATTATCGAAGCCATGGGCACCCTGGCCGCCCTGCGCCGCCAAGGGGATGACATGGCCCTCACCGTCCACGCGCCGACCCTGGACTTTGGCGACGTCAAGCTGGGCGACTCCATCGCCACCAACGGCGTCTGCCTGACCGTGGTGGCCCTGGGGGACAAGAGCTACACCGCCGACGTCTCCCTTGAGACGCTCTCTCGCACCGGCTTTGCCGAGGCCAAGGTAGGGGATCCGATGAACCTCGAGAAGGCGCTGATGCCGAGCTCCCGCCTCGGCGGCCACCTGGTCTCCGGCCACGTGGATGGCATCGGCGAGGTGAAGAGCAAGTCCAGCAGCGGCCGCGCCATCGAGTACTGGATCGAGGCGCCAAAGGAACTTTCTCGCTACATCGCCGAGAAGGGGTCGATTGCGGTGGATGGCATCAGCCTGACGGTCAACGCCGTGCAGGGGGATCTCTTTCGCCTGACCATAGTGCCCCACACCGCCCAGGAGACCACCATAGCCCGCTGGAAACCGGGCCACAGGGTGAACCTGGAGGTGGATCAGATCGCCCGCTATCTGGAGCGGCTGATGCAGGGCAGGGCGCAGGAGCAGGGCGGATCCAGCCTGACCCTGGAGACCCTGGCCCGATCCGGGTTTATCTGACAGGCAGGGGAGCGGGCAAAACACGGTTCTGTGATCCCGCTCCGATTGAAATGGGGCCCCGCGCCCCCATCTAGCACACAATGATGCAGTATCAAGCCGAGCCGGCAGGCTCAATTCCCCAAGCATGTTGATGGAGTAGCCCATGGCGCTGAGCACAACCCAGGAAATCATTGCCGATATCAAGGCGGGCAAGATGGTGATCCTGATGGATGACGAAGACAGGGAGAACGAAGGGGACCTCATCATGGCCGCCTCCTGTGTCCGTCCGGAGGATATCAACTTCATGGCCCGTTACGGCAGGGGCCTCATCTGCCTGACCCTGACCCGGGATCGCTGCAAGCAGCTGGCGCTGCCGCTGATGGTGGACAGGAACAACGCCCAGTTCTCCACCGCCTTCACCGTGACCATAGAAGCGGCCGAAGGGGTGACCACGGGCATCTCCGCCGCCGATCGCGCCGTGACCGTCCAGGCCGCCGTCGCACCGAACGCCAAGGCCGCCGATCTGGTGCAGCCCGGCCACATCTTCCCGCTGATGGCACAGGATGGCGGCGTGCTGACCCGTGCCGGCCACACCGAGGCGGGCTGCGATCTGGCTCGTCTGGCCGGTTACGAGGCGGCCTCCGTCATCGTCGAGATCCTCAACGAAGATGGCACCATGGCGCGCCGTCCCGATCTCGAGATCTTCGCCGAGCAGCACGGCATCAAGCTGGGCACCATCGCGGATCTTATCGAGTACCGCAACCAGCACGAGACCACGGTGGAGAAGGTGGCCGAGTGCAAGCTGCCCACCGAGTTCGGGGAGTTTGACCTCGTCACCTTCCGCGACACCATAGACAACCAGGTGCACTTCGCCCTCAAGAAAGGCGAGGTGAAAGCCGACCAGCCGACCCTGGTGCGGGTCCATCTGCACGACGTGCTGAGCGATCTGCTGCTGACGGATCGCCACAGCGCCCGCAGCTGGCCGCTGCCCAAATCCATGGCCCGCATCGCCGCCGAGGGCGGTGTGCTGGTGATCCTGGGGGCCGAAGCCCAGGGCGCCGAGCTGCTGGCCCGGGTCAAGGGCTTTGAAGCCGCCGACAAGGGACTGGCACCGGAAGGGGCCAAGTGGCAGGGCACCTCGCGCCGGGTCGGCGTGGGCTCCCAGATCCTCAAGGCACTCGGGGTCGGCAAGATGCGCCTCTTGAGCTCACCGAAGAAATACCATGCTCTCGGCGGCTTCGGCCTCGAGGTGGTGGAGTACGTCGGCGAGTAAGCCTCTGACGGGTTGAATGACTATCCTGGCCGCTCGTTGCGGCCATGGTTTTTTGTCGCGGCTCTGTTGTGCTAGAATGCGTGCACTTTTGGCCCCGGCCCCTATTGATTGCACAGAGACAGGATTTCCAATGAAGATTATCGAAGGGAATATCGCCGCTCCCGAGGCGCGTGTTGCTATTGTCGTTGCCCGTTTCAACAGCTTCATCAATGACAGCCTGGTGAACGGTGCGGTAGACGTACTGAAGCGTCAAGGCCAGGTCCAGGACAGCAATCTCACCCTGGTGCGCGTGCCGGGTGCCGTCGAAATTCCCCTGGCAGCCAAGAAGCTGGCCAAGAGCGGTCAATACGACGCCATAGTCGCGCTCGGTACCGTCATCCGTGGTGGCACCTATCACTTCGAACTGGTGGCGAGCGAGAATGGCAAGGGGCTGGCCCAGGTGATGATGGAGTATGAAATTCCCGTCGCCTTCGGCGTACTGACCACTGAAAACATTGAACAAGCCATCGAGCGCGCCGGTACCAAGGCGGGTAACAAGGGTGCAGAGGCTGCACTGAGCGCGCTCGAAATGATCAACGTCCTGAAACAACTGGACGTGTAACGAGGAGAAGTACATTGAAACCGTCCGAGCGCCGTAAGGCCCGCCATTGCGCCACCCAGGCCATCTACCAGTGGCAGATGACCCAGGCCAACGTGGGCGACATCGAAGAGCAGTTCAAGATCGATCAGGACACCAAGGGTGTGGACCTGAGCTATTTCCGCGATCTGCTGTTCGGGGTTGCGGTCCACTGCAACGAGCTGGACAAGGTGTTCTCGCCTTTCCTCTCCCGTCCGCTGGAAGAAGTGGACATGGTGGACAAGGCGATCCTGCGTCTGGCGACCTACGAGCTGACCCGTCGTGATGATGTGCCGCCGCGCGTGGTGATCAACGAAGCGATCGAGCTGGCCAAAGCCTTCGCCGCCGATGACAGCCACAAGTTTGTCAACGGTGTACTGGACAAGGTGATCAAGACGCTGACCAAGCGTTGATCCTGACGTCCATCAGCATTAAGAGAGGAGCCAGCCTAACCGCTGGCTTTTTACTGTATGGGTGAATTTGAGCTGATTGAGAAGTACTTCAAGGTCCCCCACGCCCGCAAGGACGTGGTGATGGGCCCAGGGGATGACTGTGCCCTGCTGACCCTGCCTGCCGATACCCTGCTGGCGGTGAGCACGGATACCCTGGTGAGCGGCGTGCACTTCTTCCCGGACATGGATCCGGTGGATCTGGGCTACAAGGCGCTGGCGGTCAACCTCTCCGATCTCGCCGCCATGGGGGCAGAGCCGCGCTGGGTCTCCCTGGCGCTGACCCTGCCCGCCGTCAACGAGGCCTGGGTTGCGGGCTTTGCGGAAGGGTTCCTCGAGCTTGCCGAATATTACAATGTGGCCCTGGTGGGGGGGGACATGACTCGCGGGCCACTCTCCATCACCGTCTCGGTGAAGGGATCCGTACCGATCGGTCGTGCCCTGATGCGCAGCGGCGCCAGGGTAGGGGACGGCATCTATGTCACCGGCACCCTGGGGGATGCGGCCCTGGCCCTTTCCCATCTGCTGGGCAAGCGCACCCTCAACGAGAACCAGCTGGCGGCCGTGCTGCCCAGGCTCGATCATCCCCATCCCCGCATTCTGGCAGGACAAGCCCTGCGCGGGTTGGCAAGCAGTGCGCTGGATCTCTCCGACGGCCTGGCTTCCGATCTCGGCCACATCCTCAAGGCGTCCGGCGTGCGGGCCCAGATCGATCTCGACCTGCTGCCGCTCTCGCCCGTGTTGCAGGACGCCGTGCCCGCACGGGATGCCTGGCAGCTGGCGCTGGCCGGTGGGGATGACTACGAGCTCTGCTTCACCGTGCCGCAGGAGCATCACGGTGCCCTGGACACGGCGCTGGCCAACTGTGGCGTCAGATTCACCCGCATCGGCCGCATCCAGGCCGGCGACCCCGGCATCGACTATGTGCAGGGTGAGCAGCCGGTCGAGCTTCATCTCAAGGGCTGGGATCACTTCGCATGAGCTTTTTCAAGATAAGGCCCGAGCTGACAGGCCTGAGCCTGAAGAACCCGCTCCACTTGCTGGCGCTGGGCTTTGGTGCCGGTCTCTCCCCCAGGGCGCCGGGGACCATGGGGACGCTCGCCGCTATCCCTCTTTACCTGCTGGTGAGCGGTCTGCCGACCCCCTGGTTCATCGCCCTGCTGGCGGTGGGGTTCGTGGCGGGTATCCGCATCTGCCAGGCGGCCACCGATGCCATCGGTATGCCGGATCACGGCGCCATCGTCTGGGACGAGGTGATAGGGTTCGGCGTCACCATGATAGCGGCCCCCGCCGGCTGGGAGTGGGTGCTGGCCGGCTTCGTGCTGTTCCGGCTGTTCGACGTGCTCAAGCCCTGGCCCATCTCCTGGTTCGATCGCCGTATTCACGGCGGACTCGGCATCATGCTGGATGATCTCATCGCCGGCCTATTCGCCCTGCTCTGCATGCAGTTGCTGGCCCGCTGGTAAGGCGGGTCGGCGATCACGGCCGTCATGACGGGCCTGGCCCTCGCTGCCGCGCAGTTTCATCGTCTGTCTGCCCGCTCTTTCCATACAATTAAGCGTCAGGCGCAGTTCCTTGATGGGACTGCGCCTTTTTGTATGCAATCCCCCCGCCTTGTCCGGTGATGGCGAATTGGGCTCTGGCAGATCATTCTGAGTTGACCCTATTTATCTCTGCTTAGTTTTCCTTCATCCAGATATGCTGCCGTTAAAAAATCATTTCACATAAATATTCACTACTCATTCGAAGCCGCGCACTCTGCGTTGAATAGTGGATTCGATTGCTTGTTACATCTTTGTTGAAATTTAAATAAGCTAATCTCTCGCATTGCCATCACAATCTCTGTTAATGTGATATTTATCGACATTTTGCGCCAATGGCGAGTGCGTTATCTGCGCAAAGTATTGCGAAATTGTATAACTGGATCATTTACACCCGCTGGCAAACCGACTAACTTACTCGCGGGTTATTCCAAAAAAATGCAAAAAACCCGCCCGGATCGCTGGTTTGGCTGCCTCATGGATTGAGCGTTTACTGCACAAGAGAAGCTCTCAACATTAAGTACCAAGGCACAACCAGCATCTGCGGCTGATTTACGGACGAATTATTTGGGACGGATGTCCCCCGCAGAGGTAACCATGTCCTTGCTCGAAGTGAAAAACTTGCGGATCGAGTACCCCTCCCGTTATGGGGTGCTGGCCGCGGTCAAGGATCTCTCTTTTTCCGTGGAAAAAGGCGAGATCGTCGGAGTGGTCGGTGAATCAGGTGCCGGCAAGTCCACCATAGGCAATGCCGTCATCGATCTGTTGAGCCCGCCCGGTCGCATCGCCCGTGGCGATATCTACCTCAACGGCGAACTCATCTCCGGCAAGAGCCAGAACGAGATGCGGGCCATCCGTGGCTCCCGTATCGGCTTCATCTTCCAGGATCCCATGACCTCCCTCAATCCGTTGTTCACCGTTGAACAGCAGCTGGTGGAGACCATACTGGCCAATACCGATCTCAATCGCGAGGCCGCCTTTGCCAAGGCGCTCGAGCTGATGGGAGCGGTCGGGATCCCGCAGCCGGAAGTGCGCATCAAGCAGTACCCGCACCAGTTCTCCGGTGGCATGCGCCAGCGGGTGGTCATCGCCATCGCGCTGTCTGGGGATCCCGAGCTCATCATCGCCGATGAGCCGACCACGGCGCTGGACGTCTCCATTCAGGATCAGATCCTCCAGCTCATCCGCAACCTCTGCAAGGAGCGTCAGGTCGGCTGCATGCTGGTGACCCACGACATGGGCGTGGTCTCCAACGTCACCGACAAGGTGGCTGTCATGTACCGCGGGGATCTGGTGGAGTTCGGCACCACCGAACAGGTGCTGGGTCGCCCCAGCCACCCCTATACCCGCAGCCTCATCTCGGCGGTGCCCCGCTCCGATGTGAAGCTGGTGCGCTTCCCCCTGGTCTCCTACATAGAGGATGCCGGTGCACCGGATCTCAGCATCGATCTCAAGACCCACTGGCTCGGCCAGAGTCAGGACGAGCGCGCCTATGAAGGGGCCCTGCTGCGGGTGGAGAACGTGGATCTGAAGTTCGTCACCAAGGATTCCATCTTCCCGAGCCGTCGCCAATACGTGCGCGCCTGCAACAACATCAGCTTCGAGATCTTCGAGGGTGAGACCTTCGGTCTGGTGGGGGAGTCGGGCTCCGGCAAATCCACCATAGCCCGCGCCATCACCGGCCTCTATCCGCCCGATACCGGCAAGATCTTCTTCGAGGGGATCGATCTCACCGCCCTGAAAGGGGAGCATGAGCGCCGCCCGCTGCGCCGCCAGATGCAGATGGTGTTCCAGAACCCTTACTCCTCGATGAACCCGCGCATGAAGGTGCGTGACATCATCGCCGAGCCGATCCGCTTCCACAAACTGGCGACCAGCGAGAGCCAGATTGAGGGCATAGTGAGCGATCTGCTGGATCACGTCGGCCTCGGCCGCGGGGCCGGGGTCAAGTATCCCCACGAGTTCTCCGGTGGTCAGCGCCAGCGTATCTCCATCGCCCGCGCCCTGGCGACCCGGCCGCGCTTCCTCATCTGCGACGAGCCCACCTCGGCGCTGGATGTCTCGGTGCAGGCCCAGATCCTCAACCTGCTCAAGGATTTACAGCAGGAGCTTGGGCTGACCATGCTGTTCATCAGCCACGATCTGCCGGTCATCCGCCAGATGTGCGACCGCATCGGCGTGATGCAGCACGGCCACCTGGTGGAGGTCGCGGAGACCGAAAAACTGTTTACCAATGCCGAGCATGAGTACAGCCGCAAGCTGATCTCCCTCATGCCGGAATTTAAGGGAATGTCCCGCGAGGGGCTGGAAATCGCAAGCTAGGAAAGCACCGGTTCGCCGGTTTGTCTGTCAATAAAAAGCCAAAAGCATGGAGAAAGACATGAAGAAAGGATTATCCAAGATCGCCATGGCGCTGTTCGCCGCTGGTCTCGCGTTCAACGTTTCTGCCGCCGACATCAAGGTTGCCGTCGCCTCTGACGCCACCTCGCTGGACCCGCAGGAGCAGCTCTCCGGTCAGACCCTGGAGATGTCTCACCTGGTGTTCGATCCCCTGATGCGTTACACCCAGGATCTGCAATTCGAGCCGCGTCTGGCCGAGAAGTATGAGCGCATCGACGACAAGACCGTCCGTTTCCACCTGCGCAAGGGGGTCAAGTTCCACTCCGGCAACGACTTCACCGCCGATGACGTGGTATGGACAGTCAACCGTCTGAAGGCCTCCCCGGACTTCAAGGCTATTTTCGACCCCATCGCCGAAGCCAAGAAGGTGGATGACTTCACCGTGGATCTCGTCACCGCCAAGCCGTTCCCGCTGGTGCTGCAGACCGTCACCTACATCTTCCCGATGGACTCCAAGTTCTACAGCGGCAAGGATGAAGCCGGCAAGGACAAGGCCGCCATCGTCAAGAACGGCGACTCCTATGCCTCTACCCATGTTTCCGGTACCGGTCCGTTCAGCGTCAAGTTCCGCGAGCAGGGCGTGAAGCTGGAGTATGCCCGCAACGCCAACTACTGGGACAAGGCCTCCAAGGGCAACGTCCAGAACCTGACCGTGGTGCCGATCAAGGAAGACGCGACCCGTGTAGCCGCCCTGCTGGGTGGTGACGTGGACATGATCTACCCGGTTGCCCCGAACGATCTGGAGCGCGTGAAGAACGGCAAGGATTCCCAGCTGGTGACCCTGTCCGGTACCCGCGCCATCATCATCGAGCTGAACCAGAACACCAACCCGGCGCTCAAAGACAAGCGCGTGCGTCAGGCGATCAACTACGCCATCAACCAGGTTGGCATAGTCGACAAGATCAACAAGGGCTTCGGTACCCCCGCTGGCCAGCTGAGCCCGAAAGGCTATGCCGGTTACAACGAGGCGCTCAAGCCCCAGTATGATCTGGCCAAGGCCAAGGAGCTGATGAAGGAAGCCGGTTACGAGAAGGGCTTCAAGATGACCTTCATCTCCCCGGCTGCCCGCTACGTCAACGACGTCAAGATCGCCCAGGCCGTCTCCGCCATGCTGTCCAAGATCAACATCAAGGTGGATCTGAAGACCATGCCGGTGGCCCAGTACTGGCCCGAGTTTGACAAGTGCGCCTCCGACATGCAGTTGATCGGCTGGCACTCCGACACCGAAGACAGTGCGAACTTCTTCGAGTTCCTGACCTTCACCAAGGATGCCAAGACCGGCATGGGTCAGTACAACTGCGGCGGTTATGCCAACGCAGAGGCTGACAAGATGGTGATGGAAGCGAACACCGAAACCGACCCGGCCAAGCGTGCCGCCATCCTGCAGAAGGTGGAAGCCATGCTGATCGACGACGCTGCCTATGTGCCCTTGCACTGGGAAGACCTGGCCTACGGTGCCAAGAAGAACGTCGACATCAAGCCTGTGGTCAACGTGATGAACTTCCCTTACCTGGGTGACCTGGTGGTCAACAAGTAAGTGAAGCGCTAAGGAAGGACCTGGCGGGGCGTCCATGGGTGCCCCGCCATTAACAGAAGCCTGTGCCAAGACACAGGCCACGTAGAAGGACAAGCATGTTTACATTCCTGCTGAAACGGTTCTATCAGGCCGTGATAGTGATGTTCGTCATCAGCCTGGTCGCCTTCTCCATCCAGGACAACCTGGGGGATCCGCTGCGCGAGCTGGTGGGACAATCCGTCTCCGAGTCCGTGCGCCAGGAGCTGCGCGACAAAATGGGCCTCAACGATCCCTTTTTGGTGAAATACAGCCGCTTCCTGCAGAACGCGGTGCAAGGGGATCTGGGCACCTCCTATTTCTTCAAGCGACCGGCCCTCGAGGTGATCCTCGACAAGCTGGTGGCTACCCTTGAGCTGGTGTTTGCCGCTGCGCTCATCATCGTCGTAGTCTCCATTCCGCTGGGGGTTTATTCGGCGATAAGACCGCGCAGTTTCCTGACCAAGCTCATCATGGCGGTGAGCAGCATCGGCATCTCGATCCCGGTCTTCCTGACCGCCATCATGCTGATGTACCTCTTCTCCATCCAGCTCGGCTGGCTGCCGGCCTATGGCCGTGGCGAGACCTACAACCTGCTGGGCTGGGAGTCGGGCTTCTTTACCTGGGACGGCATCCTGCACCTGATCCTGCCTGCGGTGTCCCTCTCCTCCATCATGCTGCCGCTGTTCATCCGGCTGGTACGCTCCGAGATGCTGGAGCAGCTCTCCTCCGAGTACGTGAAGTTCGCCCGTGCCAAGGGGCTGGACAACAACAAGGTCTACTACCAGCACGCCCTGAAGAACACCATGCTGCCGGTCATCACCGTCGGCGGCGTGCAGATCGGCACCATGGTGGCCTACACCATACTGACCGAGAGCGTGTTCCAGTGGCCGGGGACGGGCTTCCTGTTCCTCGAGGCGATCCACCGGGTCGATACCCCGCTGATCACCGCTTACGTCATCTTCGTGGGCCTAATCTTCGTGGTGACCAATACCCTGGTCGACCTGCTCTACGGGTTCATCAACCCGACCGTCAACCTGACCGCCAAGGGGTAACAGATGACTAACGCTGTAACTGCAAGCCCAAGCCGTTGGGCGCGATTCAAGAACTCTGACATTGTCTACTACTTCCTGCGGGACAAGGTAGCCATGTTCAGCTTTGCGGTGTTTGTGGTGTTCGTGCTGGCGGCGCTGCTGGCGCCCTGGCTGGCACCGCACAACGTCTATGACCAGACCAGCTTCGATCTGATGGATGCGGAGCTGCCGCCCTCCTGGCTTGAAGGGGGCGAGGCGCGCTTCTGGCTCGGTACCGACAACCAGGGACGGGACATCTGGAGCACCATCCTCTATGGCGCCCGCATCTCGTTGACCATAGGCCTGTTCGCCGTCGGTCTGCAGCTGGTGCTCGGCATCGTCATCGGCCTTATCGCCGGTTACTTCGGTGGTCGCATCGACAACCTGCTGATGCGCTTTGCCGACGTGCAGCTGTCGTTCTCCACCATGATGGTGGCCATCATCATCTCCGCCATCTTCCAGGCGACCTTTGGCTCCGAGTTCTACTCGAAGTTCGCCATCCTGATGCTGGTGGTGATCATCGGCATCGCCGAATGGCCCCAGTATGCCCGGACGGTACGCGCCTCCGTGCTGGCGGAGAAGAAGAAGGAGTACGTGGAAGCGGCCCAGGTGATGGGGTTCCGTGCCCCGCGCATCATGTTCCGCCACATACTGCCGAACTGCCTGTCGCCCATCCTGGTCATCTCCACCGTGCAGGTGGCGAACGCCATCATGAGCGAGGCGGCACTCTCCTTCCTGGGGCTGGGCATGCCGGTGGATCAGCCGTCGCTGGGGTCGCTCATCAGCGTGGGCTTCAACTACATCTTCTCCGGCTCCTGGTGGATCACCGCCTTCCCGGGCATCTGCCTGGTGGTGCTGGTGCTGGTCATCAACCTCTTGGGTGACTGGCTGCGGGATGTGTTCAACCCCAAGATCTACAAGGGCTGATAAAAACCAGTCCTCACACTTACTGCGAGGGCGTGATCAAGGCTCATGTGCTGCTCGCTTATGTGGAATCAAGGAGTGCTCACGTATATCTATACGCTCCGGTTCCTGCGCAGCTCTTCACCTTGCTGACGCCCTTCTCGCGACAGTGTGTGCACAGGTTTGAAATAATGGATAACAAGAAGGGCGCCATCAGGCGCCCTTCTTTATTTGCTCGTCAACGTGCCTGATCAGGCCTGCAGCCAGGCCTCGATACTGGCCTGGATACCTGCGCCATCCAGCCCCAGCTGGGCATAGATCTCCTCCTGGGTGCCTTGCTCCACGAAGCGATCCGGCAGCCCCAGATTGAGCACAGGCTTACACTGCTTGGCATGCATCAGCAGCTCGTTCACCGCAGAGCCGGCCCCGCCCATGATGGCGTT
The DNA here is from genome assembly GCF_058791175.1 of Aeromonas sp. EU05-FHT14A05. NCBI lineage: Bacteria > Pseudomonadati > Pseudomonadota > Gammaproteobacteria > Aeromonadales > Aeromonadaceae > Aeromonas > Aeromonas sp. EU05-FHT14A05. Next base: position 140,786 of record NZ_JBYTDH010000004.1, read on the forward strand.
GTCCTCGAGAGTGACAAACTGATCGTGGGAGGCGGCAAGGGAGAGCACCAGCGCCTCGTCCATGGGCTTGACGAAGCGCATGTCCACCAGGGTGGCGTCCAGCGCCTCGGCGGCGGCCTTGGCCTGATGCAGCAGGGTGCCGAACGCCAGTATGGCGGTGCCTTTACCCTGGCGAACAATCCGGCCCTTGCCGAGTTCAAGTGCCTGCATCTCGCTCATGATCTCGCTGCCGCAGCCGCTGCCACGGGGGTAGCGCACCGCAGCAGGCTGGTTGCACTGATAGCCGGTGAAGAGCATCTGGCGGCACTCGTTCTCGTCGGACGGCGTCATCACCACCATGTTCGGCACCGTGCGCAGGAAGCTGATGTCGAACGCCCCCTGATGGGTGGGGCCATCGGCGCCCACCAGACCGGCGCGGTCGATGGCGAACAGCACCGGCAGGTTCTGCAGCGCCACGTCGTGGATCAGCTGGTCATAGGCCCGTTGCAGGAAGCTCGAATAGATGGCGACCACGGGTTTCTTGTCGGCGATGGCGAGGCCGGCGGCGAAGGTGACCGCATGTTGTTCGGCGATGGCCACGTCGAAGTAGCGATCCGGGTACTGCTGGCTGAACTTGACCAGGCCGGAGCCCTCGCGCATGGCGGGGGTGATGCCGACCAGTTTCTCGTCTTTCGCCGCCATGTCGCACAGCCACTGGCCGAAGATGGCGGAGAAGGTCGGCTTGCCGCCGGCGCTCTTGGGCAGGGCGCACTCGTCCGGGTTGAACTTGGGGACGGCGTGATAGCCGATAGGGTCTTTCTCTGCGGGCTCGTAGCCCTTGCCCTTCTTGGTCTTGACGTGCAGCAGCTGGGGACCCTTGAGGTTGCGCATGTTGCGCAGGGTCTCGACCAGAGCGTGGATGTCGTGGCCGTCGATGGGGCCTATGTAGTTGAAGCCGAACTCCTCGAACAGGGTGCCTGGCACCACCATGCCCTTGAGGTGTTCCTCGGCCCGCTTGGCCAGCTCCTTGACCGGCGGCAGCCCAGCCAACACCTTCTTGCCGCCTTCGCGGATGGTGGTGTAGAGCTTGCCGGACATCAGCCTGGCCAGGTGGTTGTTGAGCGCCCCGACATTCTCGGAGATGGACATCTCGTTGTCATTGAGCACCACCAGCATGTCCTTGTGGACATCGCCTGCATGGTTGAGGGCCTCGAAGGCCATGCCCGCCGTGATGGCGCCGTCACCTATGACGGCCACCACCTTGCGGCCCAGCCCCTCGCTCTCGGCGGCAACCGCCATGCCGAGGGCGGCACCTATGGAGGTGCTGGAGTGGCCCACGCTGAGCACGTCGTACTCGCTCTCTTCCCGCCAGGGGAAGGGGTGCAGGCCATCTTTCTGGCGAATGGTGTGAATGCGCTCGCGCCGACCGGTCAGGATCTTGTGGGGATAGGCCTGATGGCCCACGTCCCACACCAATCGATCGAAGGGGGTGTTGTAGACGTAGTGCAGCGCCACCGTCAGCTCGACTGTGCCGAGGCCGGAGGCGAAGTGGCCGCTGGAGCGGCTCACCGAGCGCAGCAGATACTCGCGCAGCTCTTCGCACAGAATGGGCAGCCGCTCTTTGGGCAGGGATCGCAACTCGACCGGCGTATCCGCGAGGGCCAGGTTGGGGAAATCGCTAATATCAACGCTCATATTGTTACTGTTATCCAGCGTTTAGTGGGTTCGCTCGATGATGTAATCGGCAAACGCTTCCAGAATGTCGGTATTGTAGGGCAAGGATTGCAGGGCTGTTAAGGCCTTGTCATGCAGTTCGCGAGCCAGCTCACGGGCAGGGTCGAGACCGAGCAGGGCCGGATAGGTGCTCTTCTCCTGCGCCAGATCCGAGCCTTGCGGCTTGCCCAGGGTGGCGGTGTCGCCCGTGATGTCGAGGATGTCATCCTGCACCTGGAAGGCGAGCCCGATGGCGGCGGCATAGGTTTGCAGCGCGGCCAGGGTGGCGGGTTCCACGTCGGCCTTGCACAGGGCCCCCAGGGTGACGGCGCACTCGATGAGTGCGCCCGTCTTGTGGCGGTGCACCTGCTCCAGCTCGGCGAGGCTTATCCGGCGGCCTTCGGCCTCCAGATCCAGCGCCTGACCGCCGCACATGCCTAGATAACCGGAGGCGCGGGCCAGGGCGCTCAGCATCCGTACCCGGTTGGCCAGCAGCGCGTCGGGGAGGGGATGATCCGCCAGGATGGAGAAGGCCAGGGTCTGCAGGGCATCACCGGCCAGGATGGCGGTGCCTTCATCGAACGCCTTGTGGACTGTCGGTTGGCCGCGGCGCAAATCGTCGTTGTCCATGGCGGGCAGATCGTCGTGCAGCAGGGAGTAGGCGTGAATGCACTCCACCGCGGCGGCAGGGCCGTCGAGCCGCTCGCTTGGCACCCCCAGCATCTCGCCCACGGCGTAGACCAGGAAGGGGCGTACCCGTTTGCCGCCGAGCAGCAGGCCGTATTTCATCGCGTCCCGCAGGCGCGGCGCCATGGCGGGCAGAGCCTCAAGCTGTGCCGAGAGACAGTCGTCGATGCGGCGCCGGTGCAGGCGGGAGAAATCGTCCAGGGTCACTCACTCCTCTCCTTGCTCTGATCGAAAGGGGACCGCCTGTTCGCTGCCGTCGGCCTGGGTCAGGAGGATCTGGATCTTCTGCTCGGCCTGCTCCAGCTTCTGCTGGCCGGCCCGCACCAGATGGATGCCCTGTTCGAATTGTTTGAGTGCCTCCTCGAGGGGGAGCGACCCCTGTTCGAGTTGATGCACTATGGTTTCCAGCTCTTCCAGGGTGGCATCAAAACTCAGACGGTCGATTTTTTTACTGGCCATGTCCATCCTCGGGGATTGAAAAAAACGGCTCATCTTAACATCGACCGGGCACAGGGGGGAGGCAGAAAAGTGTGCCGTCCTCAAACTATCCTGACCGCGGCCGATAGAAAGGGGCTGGCATCCATGTACTGCCGATGGGTTATTGAGGTGTGCCGGGCTTGCTGCCAGGGGCGCAATAGCAGAAAATTCAACAAAATATAAATAGATGGCAAGTTCGGTGACAGGAGTAGGGATGTGGATTTAGGCAGTCTGATAGGCATAGTGCTGGGATTCGGGGTGGTGGTGTACGGCATGCTGCTGGGTGGCCCCATGAGCATGTATGTGGATATGCCCTCGGTCTATATCACCATACTGGGTTCCCTCTTCATCTGCATGATGAAGTTCAACCTCAGCCAGTTCCTGATGGCGTTCAAGGTTGCGGGCAAGGCCTTCATGTACAAGGGCGACAAGCTCGACGATCTGATTGCCAAGGCAGTGGAGCTGGCGGACGCGGCCCGCAAGGGAGGCTTTCTGGCGCTGGAGGCGGCGGAGATCCCCAATCCCTTCATGAAGAAGGGCATCGACATGCTGGTGGACGGCCATGACGCCGACGTGGTGCGCGCCGTGATGGAAAAAGACATAGAGCTGACCTCTGAGCGCCACGTCATCGCCGTCAAGGTGTTTCGCTCCCTCGGCGACCTCGGTCCCGCCATGGGGATGATAGGTACGCTAGTGGGGCTGGTGGCTATGCTGGCGAACATGAGTGATCCCAAGTCCATCGGCCCGGCCATGGCGGTGGCCTTGCTGACCACGCTGTACGGGGCGATCGAGGCCAACATGATCGCCATCCCCATCGCCGACAAGCTGGAGCTGCGTAGCGGCGAGGAGCAGCTGAGCCGCACCCTGATCCTCGACGCCATCATGGGCATTCAGGATGGCCAGAACCCTCGCGTGATCCAGGCCATGCTGCAGAACTACTTGAATCAGTCCAAACGCAACAACGGGGTTGAATAGGAGGCCCCATGGCAAAGTGCAAGTGTCCGCCGCCCGGCCTGCCCGGTTACATGGGTACCTTCGCCGATCTCATGTCCCTGTTGATGTGCTTCTTCGTGCTGCTGCTCTCTTTTGCGGAGATGGATGTGCAGAAGTTCAAGCAGATCGCCGGCTCCATGGAGAAGGCGTTCGGGGTGCAGAACATCCTGGAGGTGAAAGACATCCCCAAAGGGACCTCGGTCATCGCCCAGGAGTTTCGCCCCGGCCGGCCTGAACCGACGCCCATCGACACCATCATGCAGCAGACCATAGACATGACCCAGACCGAGCTGGATTTTCAGCCCGGGGATGCGGATCAGGCGGGAGGCCATGACAAGACCGAGGGGCAGCAGAGCGGCGGCGACACCGCCCAGCAGGCCCAGAAGGCGCAGCAGCAGTCCAACGAATTGGCAAAGGCGCTGGCCGAGCAGATGCAGGCCCAGATCCAGGACGGGGCCATCGAGATAGAGGCGCTGGGTCAGCAGATCATCATTCGCATCCGCGAGAAGGCGGCGTTCCCGGCGGGCTCCGCCTTCCTGCAGCCCCAGTTCTGGCCGGTGATCCGTAAAGTCGCGACCCTGCTCAAGGATGTGCCGGGGGAGATCACCGTCTCCGGTCATACCGATGACGTCGCCACCGAAGACGAGCTGTTCCAGTCCAACTGGGAGCTTTCGTCCCAGCGGGCGGTGGCGGTGGCCCACCAGATGATCAAGGTGCCCGGCTTTGACGGCAACCGCCTGGTGGTGCAGGGCATGGCGGATTCCCAGCCGCTGGTGCCGAACAACAGCCCGGAGAACCGGCGCATGAACCGGCGGGTGGAGATCGCCATCATGCAGGGCAAACCGACGGTATCTGCCCCTATCGGGGTGGCGGATCCCAAGTAGCTTTAGCCAGGAAGCGCGATCCCGCTCGCAGGGGCTGACATGGATTTTGTGACGGCTTCATATTAAGATGCCTCATCCGAACCGATAGCTGCGGCTCTCTTTGATTGCCGCAGCTTCTCTTTATAAAGCAACCCAGGTTTCGACTATGAATCATACTCCGATGACTGTTCGCGGCGCTGAAAAGCTGCGTCAAGAGCTCGACTATCTGAAGAGCGAGCTGCGTCCCCAGATTATCGAAGCGATTGCTGATGCCCGTGAACATGGTGATCTGAAAGAAAACGCCGAGTACCATGCCGCTCGCGAGCAGCAAGGTTTCTGTGAAGGCCGCATTCAGGAGATTGAGAGCAAGCTCTCCAATGCCCAGGTGATCGATATCACCAAGATTGCCAACAATGGCCGCGTCATCTTCGGTGCGACCGTGACCCTGCTGAAAAGCGAGACGGAAGAGGAAGTGGTGTACCGCATCGTGGGTGACGACGAGGCGGACATCAAGCAGAACATGATCTCCGTGAACTCGCCCATTGCCCGTGCCCTGATCGGCAAGGAAGTGGACGACGTGGCCATCGTCAAGACGCCGGGTGGCGATGTGGAATACGAAATTCTGGAAGTCGCCTATCTCTGATTGAGTTCTGACAGAGACAGACAGGGGAGCCCCGGCTCCCCTGTTGCATTTAGTCCCCCTGATAGGTCTGGACGAAGGCGTCCTGATGACGCTGGAAGAGCCAGTCCCGCAGTTGCTCCTGATCTCCCTTGTCCAGCTGGAATTTCATGGCCCAGTCATGGTGCTTCTGGTGGGACTGGACATGCCTTATCAGGGTGCCGCTCAGTGCCAGGGGGGGCAAGCCCTCGATGCCGAGGGTGCCGTGCAGCCGGTCGCCCTTGGCCAGCGTCGGTGGCAAGCCGGCCACGATGAGACCACCGAGGGAGAGGCTGTGCACCTCATACTCGGCATCGCTGGTATGCAGGACGGCTTTCTCATCGAGCCGCCAGGCGCGCAGGTGAGGGGAGCCCAGCTCAGTGATGGTGGGGGCGGCGATGCGCAACTCGGTGTGGCCTTCCGCCGCCAGGGTACAATGCAGCGGAAAACGCAGTTGGTGGCCGGCGATGCGGGCCTCGATCGTCAAGGGGCTGGCCCGTTGCAACAGGCTCTGTAGGGGAAGACTCAGGTTGCCTCGCAGGAACTGGCCAGCGGCCATGTCCTCGGCGTCTCCCAAGTCCTGCAGCATGGCCAGCTCCTCGTCGGTGAGAATCTGATGCTTGTCCATAGTGGGTGTCCGCAAGTATTCATCGCAGGTTAAGGGCCTGGCGACTATTTTGGCAAGCGACTTGGGAAGAAGGGAAATGAAGGAAAGAGCGAACGCTCTTTCCTGTTACTTGCGGGGCAACTGGATCTTGGGTTCTGTGGCCTGACGATAGATGGTCAGTACATGGCCCATGCTCTGTACCTTGATGGCGCCTGTCTCACGGACGATGGCTTCCATCACCAGCTGTTTCATCTCACGATCTTCAGACGACACCTTAACCTTGATCAGCTCGTGATGGTTCAGCGCCAGATCGATCTCGGCCAGCACCCCTTCGGTCAGGCCGTGTTGTCCCAGCAGGACGACCGGCTTCAGGCTGTGGGCGAGGCCCTTGAGGTACTGTTTCTGTTTATTGTTGAGAATCATGGCAATTTCTTCATAAGTCAGGGTTGAAAGGGGCGTATTCTACCCCCACTTAGCCCTTAATACTAATAACCCTTGTGGTTTTTTAAAGTCGACAATCATGACCCAGAAAAAACATTCCCCCAGTTCAACCCGCTGGTTAAAAGAACATTTTGACGACCATTACGTCAAAAAAGCCCAGAAGTTGGGACTGCGTTCCCGCGCCGTGTTCAAGATCGATGAGATCCAGGGCAAGGACAAACTGCTCAAGCCGGGCATGACGGTGGTGGATCTGGGGGCTGCCCCCGGTGGCTGGTCCCAGTTCGCCATCGAGCAGGTGGGTGAAAAGGGACGAGTGATTGCTTGCGATATTCTGCCGATGGATTCCATTGCCGGTGTCGATTTCCTGCAAGGGGACTTTCGGGAGGAAACTGTGCTTGCCGCCTTGCTGGCCCGGGTTGGCCCGGACAAGGTCGATGTGGTCATGTCTGACATGGCCCCCAACATGAGCGGGACCCAGCAGGTGGATCAGGCTCGCTCCATGTATCTGATCGAGCTGGCGCTGGACATGTGCAATCAGGTCTTGCGCAGTAATGGCAGTTTCGTGGTCAAGGTATTCCAGGGGGAGGGGTTTGACGCCTATCTCAATGAAATTCGTAGACTTTTCTCTGTCGTCAAGATTCGTAAACCAGACTCCTCCCGTGCCCGTTCACGAGAAGTCTACATTGTGGCTACCGGTTTTAAACTGTAGTACCCTAACCCTCATCGTTAACTGTCAGTCTGCGAGGTCATTGATTTGAGTGACATGGCGAAAAACCTAATCCTGTGGCTGGTCATCGCCGTCGTGCTGATGTCGGTGTTCAATAGCTTCAGCCCCAGCGATACCACCAGTCGCCAGCTGGACTATTCCAGCTTCGTGAAAGAAGTGACCCAAGAGCAGATCCGTGAAGTGCGGATGGATGGCAAGGTCATTAATGGCGTCAAGCGCACCGGTGAACGTTTCACCACCATCATCCCTGCGCCGGATCCCCAACTGCTCAACGACATGCTCAACCACAACGTGAAGGTGATGGGTGAGAAGCCGGAAGAGCCGTCTCTGATCACGTCCATCTTCATCTCCTGGTTCCCGATGCTGTTGCTGATCGGTGTCTGGGTCTTCTTCATGCGTCAGATGCAGGGCGGCGGTGGCAAGGGTGCCATGTCGTTTGGCAAGAGCAAGGCTCGCCTGATGAGTGAAGATCAGATCAAGACCACCTTCGTCGACGTGGCGGGTTGTGACGAGGCAAAGGAAGAGGTCAAAGAGCTGGTCGACTATCTGCGCGATCCGACCAAGTTCCAGAAACTGGGCGGCAAGATCCCCACCGGCGTGCTGCTGGTCGGTCCCCCCGGTACAGGTAAGACCCTGCTGGCCAAGGCCATCGCGGGTGAGGCCAAGGTGCCCTTCTTCACCATCTCGGGTTCCGACTTCGTCGAGATGTTCGTGGGTGTCGGTGCCTCCCGGGTGCGCGACATGTTCGAGCAGGCCAAGAAATCCTCTCCCTGCATCATCTTCATCGATGAAATCGACGCGGTCGGTCGCCAGCGTGGCGCCGGTCTGGGTGGTGGCCACGATGAGCGTGAGCAGACCCTGAACCAGATGCTGGTCGAGATGGATGGTTTCGAAGGCAATGAAGGCGTCATCGTCATCGCCGCGACCAACCGTCCAGACGTGCTGGATCCCGCTCTGCTGCGCCCGGGTCGCTTCGACCGTCAGGTCGTGGTCGGTTTGCCGGATGTCCGCGGCCGTGAGCAGATCCTGAAGGTGCACATGCGCAAGGTTCCGTTGGCGGATGACGTCAATCCGGCACTGATTGCCCGTGGTACGCCCGGTTTCTCCGGTGCCGATCTCGCCAACCTGGTCAACGAGGCCGCCCTGTTCTCCGCCCGTGAGAGCCGCCGCGTGGTGTCCATGAACGAGTTCGAGAAGGCCAAGGACAAGATCATGATGGGGGCGGAACGTCGCTCCATGGTGATGAAGGAGTCCGAGAAGGAGATGACGGCTTATCATGAAGCCGGCCATGCCATCATAGGTCGGGTCGTGCCGGATCATGATCCCGTCTACAAGGTCTCCATCATTCCCCGTGGCCGTGCCCTTGGGGTGACCATGTACCTGCCGGAGCAGGATCGCTGGAGCCACTCCAAGCAGCATCTGGAGTCCATGATCTCCAGCCTGTACGGCGGTCGTCTGGCGGAAGAGCTGATCTACGGTGCCGAGAAGGTATCGACCGGTGCCTCCAACGACATCGAGCGTGCCACCGACATCGCCCGCAAGATGGTGACCCAGTGGGGTATGTCCGAGCGTCTGGGCCCCATGCTCTATGCCGAAGAAGACGGTGAAGTCTTCCTTGGCCGCAGCATGGCCAAGGCCAAGCACATGTCCGACGACACCGCGCGCGTCATCGATGCCGAGGTCAAGCAGGTCATCGATCGCAACTATGCTCGTGCCAAGCAGATCCTGCAGGACAACATGGATGTGCTGCACACCATGAAGGATGCCTTGATGAAGTACGAGACCATAGATGCCAAGCAGATCGACGATCTGATGGCTCGTCGTGAGGTACGTGCTCCCAGCAACTGGCACGATGAACACGGTGACACCCCGCAAGGCGGCGCCAGCGTGAGCAGCGAGCCCGAGGTCAAGGCGCAGGCCGATGACAACAGCGCACCGCGCAATGATATCGACAAGGCGAACGATGTGCCGGCCAAATAAGCTTTCATGATCCAAACCCCGGGCTTGCCCGGGGTTTTTCTTTGTGCGGATATCCAGATTTTCTTGTGACAGGTAGATGTAAAGATGCAACTAATCAGCAAGGGGCGCAGCCTCTCCCTGGAGCGTCCCCACGTCATGGGGATCCTCAACGTGACGCCGGACTCCTTCTCCGATGGTGGCCGCTTCAAGCAGCTTGAACTGGCCCTGGTCCATGCCCGCCAGATGATGGAGGAGGGGGCCACCCTCATCGACATCGGCGGCGAGTCGACCCGCCCCGGCGCCCCCGACGTGAGCGAGCAGGAGGAGCTGGACAGGGTCATCCCCGTGGTCGAGCGGATGGCGCAGGAGCTGGATGTGATGATCTCCCTCGACACCTCCAAGGCTGCCGTGATGAGGGCGGGCTGCGCGGCAGGGGGCCACCTCATCAATGACGTGCGGGCCCTGCTCGAACCCGGAGCCCTGGCTGCCGCGGCAGAGGCTGACGTGCCCGTGTGCCTGATGCACATGCAGGGGCAGCCGAGAACCATGCAAGCGGAACCTCATTACGAGGACTTGCTGGGGGAGGTGAGGGCCTTCTTCGACGAGCGGATAGCCGCTTGCCTGGATGCCGGGATCCCGCGCCGGCACCTGCTGCTGGATCCGGGTTACGGCTTTGGCAAGACGGTGGCACACAACTATCAGTTGCTGGCCGGGCAGCAGAAGTTGCTGGATTACGGTCTGCCGCTCTTGGTGGGGATGTCGCGAAAGTCTATGATAGGCAATCTGCTTGGCCGCCCCGTTGATGAGCGGCTGGCCGGCAGCCTGGCCTGCGCCCTGATCGGGTTGCAACATGGCGCCAGGATCATCCGGGTGCATGACGTGCGAGCCACCATGGACGCGCTGCGCATAGGCTGGATGACCATGACGGGACAAGATTTCGTATCCAGATAAAATAACGAGAACAGACAATGACCAGAAAGTACTTCGGCACAGACGGTGTGCGCGGCAAGGTGGGTGAATACCCGATCACCCCGGATTTCGTGATGAAGCTGGGCTGGGCCGCCGGCAAGGTGCTCTCCAAGAAGGGCACCAGGAAGGTGCTGATAGGCAAGGACACCCGGATCTCCGGCTACATGCTGGAATCGGCGCTGGAAGCGGGCCTCTCCGCTGCGGGCCTCAAGGCCATACTGATGGGCCCCATGCCGACGCCGGCGGTGGCCTACCTGACTCGCACCTTCCGTGCCGAGGCTGGCATCGTCATCAGCGCCTCCCACAACCCCTATTACGACAACGGTATCAAGTTCTTCTCCGCCGACGGCACCAAGCTGCCCGATGAGGTGGAGCTGGCCATCGAGGCCGAACTGGATCACGAGCTCAAGTGCGTGGAGTCCGCCGAACTTGGCAAGGCGCAGCGCATCGACGATGCCGCCGGCCGTTACATCGAGTTCTGCAAGAGCACCTTCCCCACCCATCTGAGCCTGGAAGGGGTGAAGATGGTGGTGGATTGCGGCCATGGCGCCACCTATCACATAGCCCCCTCGGTGTTCCGCGAGCTGGGCGCCGAGGTGATTGCCATCGGTTGCAGCCCGGATGGCCTCAACATCAACGATGGGGTGGGCTCCACCGCACCAGAGGCGCTGGCCGCCAAGGTGCTGGAGTGCAAGGCCGATCTCGGTGTTGCCTTCGACGGTGACGGCGATCGCCTGGTGATGGTAGACAGCACCGGCTACATCATCGACGGGGACGAGATCCTCTACATCATCGCCCGCGATGCCCTGCGCAACGGCCGCCTCAAGGGCGGCGTGGTCGGTACCCTGATGGCCAACATGGGCCTGGAGCTGGCATTGCAGACGCTCGGTATTCCGTTTGCCCGTGCCAAGGTGGGTGACCGCTACGTGCTCGAGATGATGAACGAGAAGGGCTGGCGCATCGGTGGCGAGAACTCGGGTCACATCATCTGCCTGGATCAGACCACCACAGGGGATGGCATAGTCGCCGCCCTGCAGGTGCTGACGGCGGTGTGCTCTGCGGAGATGCCGCTGGCCAAGCTGCGCTCCGGCATGAGCAAGTTCCCCCAGGTGCTGGTGAACGTACGTTTTGCCGAGGGCAAGGATCCGCTGGCGGCCGAAGCCGTGCAGCAGGAAGTGACCAAGGTGGAACAGGAACTGGGCGGTCGTGGCCGTGTCCTGCTGCGCAAATCCGGCACCGAGCCCCTGATCCGGGTCATGGTGGAAGGGGAGCATGAGCAACAGGTGCGTGACATGGCACAACGCATCGCCCAACAGGTCGAATCGGCGTTTTAATGAGCAAGCAGGGCGGTTTTTTAATCGTCCTGGTTGTATCTTGTTCAAACGATTCGAAAATTTGAAAATAGCACTTGTCAGCTGATCATCCTCTGGATATTATCAGCCCCGCTTTCGCAAGGGAGTTGCCGATGGGACATCGCAAGCCGTTTGTAGCCGCCAACTGGAAGTTACACGGTAGTAGGTCGCAGTTAGAGCAGTTTACGAGTCAATGCCTGAAGGGTGTTGGTGATGATGTAGACGTTGTTCTCTGCCCTTCCCATGTGCATCTCGACTTTACCGCACGACTGCTCGATGAGCAGAAGGTGATAAGGTTGGGGGCTCAGAATGTGAGCCAGCACAGACAGGGCGCTTATACGGGTGAAGTCTCGTGTGAGATGCTGGTCGAGGCAGGGTGCCGATACGTACTGGTCGGTCACTCCGAGCGCAGGCGTCTCTTTGGTGAGACCAGCTTTATCGTCGCAGAGAAGTTTGCGGCAGTCAGAGCGGCAGGTTTGATTCCCATCCTTTGTCTGGGGGAGTCAGGTGCGGCGAGACAGGCGAGAAGAACCTTCGAGGTGATCGCCGAAGAGCTGGATATCGTCATAGAGAAAAATGGCGCGATGGCTTTCGATAATGCTATCATCGCCTACGAGCCGATTTGGGCTGTAGGTACAGGTAAATGCGCCACACCCGAGCAGGCACAAGAGGTTCATTCCTTTATACGTGGTCGCTTGGCGGAGGATACTCCGGTAATAGGTGAGAAAGTCAGAATCATCTATGGTGGGAGCGTGACGCCGACCAACGCGAGAGATTTGTTTGCCCAGCCCGACATTGATGGCGGACTGATAGGTGGAGCAAGCCTCGACAGCGATGCGTTTTTAGGAATTGTTGAAGCGGCAAAGGGTGCAAGTTAAATGTACGAGATTCTTTTAGTCGTTTATCTGCTGGTGTCACTGGCTCTAATCGGTCTGGTGATGATTCAGCAAGGTAAAGGGGCTGATATGGGCGCCTCCTTCGGCGCAGGGGCATCGAATACCGTATTCGGCTCCGGTGGTTCAGGCAGTTTCCTGACCCGCACAACTGCAATTTTGGCCACTCTGTTCTTTTTGATCAGCCTGGTGCTTGGCTCCATGTCAAGCAACAAGGTAAAACAGGGTAGCGAATGGGAAAATCTGCAACAGACTCAGCAAGTTGAGCAGACCAAAGCGCCAGTGAAGAAAGATACTGACGTTCCCGAGTAAAGAGTTTTTGCCGTGGTGGTGGAATTGGTAGACACGCTATCTTGAGGGGGTAGTGCTCTAGGGTGTGCGGGTTCGAGTCCCGCCCACGGCACCAATTAAGCAGTGAACCCGGGTAACCGGGAAGTTATAGCCAGTCAGTCTTGTGTGATGAGAATGAAGTGGCTATAATCTCGCACGATTTCGGACGCGGGGTGGAGCAGCATGGTAGCTCGTCGGGCTCATAACCCGAAGGTCGTCGGTTCAAATCCGGCCCCCGCAACCAAATTTCACGCATTTCCTACGCTCAGGAAGGCGGTCGCTGCGAGGCGACAATCAGGGTAAAGCGCCAAGCCCCGATTTGACATCGGGGCTTTTTGTTATGTGCGATTTACTCTGAATCGATCTCTATCTGGGCTATATGCCCTTTTTTTGTTTTTCGGAGGGTGACTTTGGCTACGTTGGAACAACGTTTGACCGATCTGCTCGAGGCTCCGGTCGTTGCCTTGGGTTTTGAACTTTGGGGTGTCGAGTTTATCCGTGCGGGTAAGCACTCGACCTTGCGCGTCTTCATCGACTCGGAGCAAGGCGTGACGGTGGAAGACTGTGCCGAGGTGAGCCGCCAGGTTGGCGCCATCATGGACGTCGAAGATCCCATCACCGAGGAGTATTACCTCGAGGTGTCCTCCCCGGGCCTGGATCGTCCGCTGTTCAAGGTTGCCCAGTTCGAAAAATACGTTGGCCAGGAGGCGGCGGTTTCGCTTCGGATGGCAACAAACAACCGCCGCAAGTTCAAAGGCGTAATCAAAGCTGTGCAGGGGGACATGATCACCCTGACAGTAGATGGTAAGGACGAGGTGTTGGCTTTCACCAATATCCAAAAAGCGAACATAGTGCCGAACTTTGGTTAACGAGGCTATCGGATATGAATAAAGAGATTTTGCTGGTCGTTGACGCTGTGTCCAACGAGAAGGCTGTCCCCCGCGAGAAGATTTTCCAGGCTCTGGAGACTGCGCTGGCGACTGCGACCAAGAAAAAATACGAAGGCGAGATTGAAGTTCGGGTCGAGATCGATCGCAAGACCGGTGACTACGACACCTATCGCCGTTGGGTCGTGGTGGCCGATCAGGCTTCCATGGAGAACCCGTACGGGGAAATCACCCTCGAAGCCGCTCAGATCGAGCAGCCGGATATCCAGATCGGCGACTATGTTGAAGACCAGATTGACTCTGTCACCTTCGACCGCATCACCACCCAGACCGCCAAGCAGGTCATCGTGCAGAAAGTGCGCGAGGCCGAGCGTTCCCAAGTCGTTGACCAGTTCAAGGACAAGGAAGGCACCATCATCAGCGGCGTGGTCAAGAAGAGCAACCGCGACAACGTCATCCTGGATCTGGGCAGCAATGCCGAGGCCGTGATCTTCCGCGACGACATGCTGCCCCGTGAGACCTTCCGTCCCGGTGACCGCATCCGTGGCCTGCTCTATGCAGTCCGTCCGGAAGCCCGTGGCTCCCAGCTGTTCGTCAGCCGCTCCAGCCCGGATTTCCTGAAAGAGCTGTTCCGCATCGAAGTGCCGGAAATCGGCGAAGAGATGATCGAAATCATGGGCGCCGCCCGTGATCCGGGTTCCCGCGCCAAGATCGCGGTCAAGACCAACGATCGTCGTATCGACCCGATCGGTGCCTGTATCGGCATGCGCGGCGCCCGCGTTCAGGCGGTCTCCGCCGAGCTGAGCGGTGAGCGTGCCGACATCGTGCTGTACGATGACAACCCGGCCCAATACGTGATCAATGCCATGGCGCCTGCCGATGTGGCCTCCATCATCGTCGATGAAGACAACCACACCATGGACATCGCCGTGGAAGCCGCCAACCTGGCCCAGGCCATCGGTCGCAACGGTCAGAACGTGCGTCTGGCCTCCCAGCTGACCGGTTGGGAACTGAACGTCATGACCGTCGAGGACATGCGTGCCAAGCACCAGGCCGAGAACGACCGCATCCTGACCCTGTTCACCACAGCGCTGGACATCGACGACGATTTCGCCGGTCTGCTGATGGAAGAAGGTTTCTCCACCCTGGAAGAGATCGCCTTCGTTCCCGTCAATGAGCTGCTGGCCATCGACGGTCTGGACGAAGACATGGTGGAAGAGCTGCGCAAGCGTGCCAAGGATGTTCTGACCACCAAGGCCCTGGCCAAAGAAGAATCCTTCGACGGCGTAGAGCCTTCCGAAGAACTGCTCAATCTCAACGGCCTTGGCCGTGACATGGCGTATGCCCTGGCCGCTCGCGGCGTCGGCACCCTGGAAGATTTGGCAGAGCAAGGTATCGACGACCTTGCCGACATTGAAGAGCTGACCGCTGAGAAAGCCGGTGAGCTGATTATGGCTGCTCGCAATATCTGTTGGTTCGGAGAAGAGCAGTCTGAATAAGGTCAAACGGAGGAAAATGAATGGCAGAAGTATCAGTCAAACAACTTGCCACTGACATCGACACGCCGGTTGATCGTCTTCTCCAGCAGTTTGTCGATGCCGGTATCAGCAAGAGCAAGGCCGACGACCTCGTCAGCGAGTCTGAGAAACAGACTCTGCTGGCTCACTTGAAAAAACAGCATGGAGGTGACGAGATCACCGCACCAGCCCGCATGACTTTGCAGCGCAAGACCAAGAGCACCCTGAGTGTTCAAGGGACTGGCGGCAAGAACAAGGAAGTGCAGGTTGAAGTGCGCAAGACTCGCACCTATGTAAAACGCTCGGCGCTGGAAGATGAACAGCGTCAGGCGGAAGCCGAGGAAAAAGCGCGTTTGGAAGCAGAAGAAAAAGCTCGTCACGAGGCCGAAAACAAGGCCCGTCTCGACGCTGAAGAGAAGGCTCGCCGTGAGGCTGAGCAGGCTCGTCGTGAAGCTGAGGAAAAGGCGCGGATCGAGGCACAATCAAAGGCTCGACAGGCTCCACAGCCCGCCAAAGTAGCCGCTAGCACAGCTCAGCAAGAGGCAGAAAAGATGGCCAAGCGCGAAGCAGAAGAACTGAAGCGCCAACAGGAACAGACAGCTTTGCAAAAAGCTGAAGAACTCGCCGCGAAGAAAGCCGAAGAGGCTCGTGTCATGGCGGAACAGAATGCGGCCCGTTGGGCCGAGGAAGAGGCCGCTCGCGCCAAAGAGAGCAGCGATTACCATCTGACCACCAACAAGCACGCGCAAGCGGCCGAAGATGAGTTGGATCGTAAGGAAGAGACCAGCCGTCGCACGGCTGCCGCTGCCAAGGCCCCGAAAAAGGCCACTCGCCGCGAAGACGACCGTGACTCCCGCAACCCCCGCGCCCGTAAAGGCAAGCGTGGCAAGATGGCCATGCCGAACGCCATGAAGCACGGCTTCAACAAGCCGGCTGCCGTGGTGAACCGTGACGTCGTCATCGGCGAGACCATCACTGTGGCCGAGCTGGCCAACAAGATGGCCGTCAAGGGCGTCGAAGTCATCAAGGTGATGATGAAGATGGGGGCCATGGCCACCATCAACCAGGTGATCGATCAGGAGACCGCTCAGCTGGTCGCCGAGGAGATGGGTCACAAGGTGGTGCTGCGCCGCGAGAACGAGCTGGAAGAGGCGGTACTGTCCGATCGTGACGAGACCTCCGAAGCCAAGCCGCGTGCCCCTGTCGTGACCATCATGGGTCACGTCGACCACGGCAAGACCTCGCTGCTGGACTACATCCGTAAGGCCAAGGTCGCCGCAGGCGAAGCCGGTGGCATTACCCAGCATATCGGTGCCTACCACGTCGAGACCGACAGTGGCATGATCACCTTCCTGGATACCCCGGGTCACGCCGCGTTTACCTCCATGCGTGCTCGTGGTGCCAAGGCGACCGATATCGTGGTTCTGGTGGTTGCTGCCGATGACGGCGTCATGCCGCAGACCATCGAAGCCATCCAGCACGCCAAGGCGGCAGAAGTGCCCCTGGTGGTGGCGGTCAACAAGATCGACAAGCCTGAAGCGGATCCGGATCGCGTCAAGACCGAGCTGGCCCGTTACAACGTCATGTCCGAAGACTGGGGTGGCGATTGCCAGTTCGTCCACGTCTCCGCCAAATCCGGCGAAGGCATCGACGAGCTGCTGGAAGCCATCCTGATCCAGTCCGAAGTGCTGGAGCTGAAAGCGGTCGTCGATGGCATGGCCAACGGCGTCGTGATCGAATCCTTCCTGGACAAGGGGCGTGGCCCGGTTGCCACCGTACTGGTACAAGAAGGTACCCTGCGTCAGGGTGACATCGTGCTCTGTGGTCTCGAATACGGCCGTGTTCGCGCCATGCGTGACGAACTGGGTCGCGAGATCAAGGAAGCGGGTCCGTCCCTGCCGGTGGAAATCCTGGGTCTGTCCGGTGTTCCCTCTGCCGGTGACGAAGCCACCGTCGTGCGTGATGAGAAGAAGGCCCGTGAAGTGGCTCTCTATCGTCAGGGCAAGTTCCGCGAAGTCAAGCTGGCTCGCCAGCAGAAGGCCAAGCTGGAAAACATGTTCGCCAACATGACCGAGGGCGAAGTGTCCGAAGTGAACGTGGTGATCAAGGCCGACGTACAGGGTTCTGTGGAAGCGATCTGCGATGCGCTGGTCAAGCTCTCCACCGACGAAGTCAAGGTCAAGATCGTGGGTTCCGGGGTCGGTGGTATCACCGAAACCGACGCTACCCTGGCGGCTGCTTCCAGCGCCATCCTGGTGGGCTTCAACGTCCGTGCCGACGCTTCTGCGCGCAAGGTCATCGAATCCGAGAGCCTGGATCTGCGTTACTACTCCGTCATCTATGACCTGATCGACGAAGTGAAGCAGGCCATGAGCGGCAAGCTGGCCCCTGAGTATCGTCAGGAGATCATCGGTCTGGCTGAAGTCCGTAGCGTCTTCAAGTCACCGAAGTTCGGCGCCGTTGCCGGCTGTATGGTCACCGAAGGTGTGGTCAAGCGTTCCAACCGTATTCGCGTTCTGCGTGACAACGTGGTTATCTATGAAGGCGAGCTGGAATCCCTGCGTCGCTTCAAGGATGACGTCAACGAGGTCCGCAACGGTTACGAGTGTGGTATCGCGGTCAAGAACTACAACGACGTGCGCGAAGGCGACCAGATCGAAGTTTACGAGACCATTGAAATTCAGCGGACTCTGTAAGCCGAGCGTTAGAACAAATAGGGGGCTGCGGCCCCCTTTTATCGCAGGATAGAATATGGCCAGAGAATTCAGCCGGACCCGTCGGGTCGGGCAGCAGATCCAGCGTGAAATCGCGCTGATCCTGCAGCGCGAGGTGAAAGACCCGCGCATCGGCATGGTGACCGTCTCCGACGTGGAAGTGTCCAAGGACCTCAACTATGCCAAGATTTACGTCACCTTCTTGCAGCTGGAGAATGACGCCGAGCGCATCGCGGAAGGGCTCAAGGGCCTGACCGAGGCAGCCGGTTACATTCGCAGCCTGCTTGGCAGCGCCATGCGTCTGCGGGTGGTGCCGGAGCTGCGCTTCTACTACGACCAGACCCTGGTCGAGGGGATGCGCCTCTCCAACCTGGTGACCAACACTGTGCGTGAAGACAAGCGTCGCATGACCGAAGCCGGTCGTGAAGAAGACGAAGCCGCACCGGATGATACTACTGAGGACAAAGCCTGAGATGTCTCGAAGACGTCGTTTCAAGGGCCGTGACGTACACGGTATCCTGCTGCTGGACAAGCCGACCGGTCTGACTTCCAACGATGTGTTGCAGAAGGTCAAGCGGATCTACAATGCGGCCAAGGCCGGCCACACCGGCGCCCTGGATCCCCTGGCGACCGGCATGTTGCCGATCTGCCTGGGCGAGGCCACCAAGTTCTCCCAGTATCTGCTGGAGGCGGACAAGCGCTATGAGGTGACCGCCAAGCTGGGCGAGCGCACCAACACCAGCGACTCCGACGGCGAGGTGGTCTCCACCCGTCCGGTGAACGTGGCCGTGGGTACCCTGATCGAGGCGCTGGACCAGTTCCGCGGCCCCATCATGCAGGTGCCGTCCATGTACTCCGCCCTCAAGCACAACGGTCGTCCGCTCTACGAGTACGCCCGTGAAGGCATCGAGATCGAGCGGGAAGCCCGTCCCATCACCGTGTTCGAGCTCAAATTGCTGAGTTTCGAAGGGGATGAGGTGCGCCTCGAGGTGCACTGTAGCAAGGGCACCTACATCCGCTCCCTGGTGGACGATCTCGGCGAAGTGCTGGGCTGTGGCGCCCACGTCACCCAGCTGCGTCGCACCCAGGTGGCCAGCTATCCGTATGATCGGATGCTGACCCTGGAGCAGCTCGAGTGCATCTTCGAGCAGGCCAAGGCCGAGAGCATTCCGCCGCGGGAGCAGCTGGATCCCCTGTTGCTGCCGATGGATACCGCAGTGGCGTCCCTGCCCGAGGTGAACATGCTGACGGCCGTGGCCGCCTATGTGAACCAGGGCCAGGCCGTGCAGGTGGCGGGTGCGCCGCAAAGCGGCCAGGTCCGCATGACGGTGGGTCCTGAGCGCGAGTTCATCGGCGTCGGCGAGATCGACGACGAAGGACGGGTCGCCCCCAAGCGGCTGGTGCGTTACCACGACGATCGCGACGAGGAGTGATCCTCTGGCGGTATCGCCCCGGCTCACCGGCCAGGGCGCGTGCAGCTCGCCCCTCTTTATCGTTGCGAAAAGGGGCGGCTGCGATTATGATACCGCCCTCATTTCACGGCTGAATTAGAGATTGGCTGTGAACCTTTAAACACTCTACTGGAGTAATACCATGTCTCTAAATGCTGAGATCAAAGCTTCCATCGTTGCTGACAACGCTCGTTGCGCCAACGACACCGGTTCCCCCGAAGTGCAGGTTGCCCTGCTGACTGCCCAGATCAACCATCTGCAAGGTCACTTCAAGGAGCACGCCAAGGATCACCACGGTCGTCGCGGTCTGCTGCGCATGGTTTCCCAGCGTCGCAAGCTGCTGGACTACCTGAAGCGTAAAGACGTTCAGCGTTACGCTGCTCTGATCGCCAAGCTGGGTCTGCGTCGTTAATCGACCATCAGATTTCGCGAAAAAGGGGAACCGTGAGGTTCCCCTTTTTTATGGATCATTTTTATCGCGCGGCAAACCGTTGCCTGTCTCACAGAATGCGTGCCACCGCTTACCTTTTGATGCGAATCAAGTATACTTGCACGCGAATTTAAAGCGCCAAATTGTAAAAAGGAAATTCACGTGAATCCTATTGTAAAGTCATTCCAGTACGGTCAACACACCGTCACCCTGGAAACCGGTGTGATGGCCCGTCAAGCCACTGCGGCCGTCATGGTCAGCATGGACGATACCTGCGTATTTGTGACCGTCGTCGGCAAGAAAGAGGCCGATCACGGCCGTGATTTCTTCCCGCTGACCGTCAACTACCAGGAGCGTACCTATGCTGCTGGTCGTATCCCGGGTGGTTTCTTCCGTCGTGAAGGCCGTCCGAGCGAAGGTGAGACCCTCATCTCCCGCCTGATCGACCGTCCTATTCGTCCGCTGTTCCCGGAAGGCTTCCTCAATGAGGTTCAGGTGGTTGCCACCGTCATGTCCGTGAACCCGGCCGTGTCCCCCGACATCGTTGCCATGATCGGTGCCTCTGCTGCCCTGGCCATCTCCGGTATCCCGTTCGGCGGCCCCATTGCTGCTGCCCGCGTGGGTTACATGAACGGTCAGTACGTGCTGAACCCGACCACCACCGAACTGCCCCAGAGCGATCTGGACCTGGTGGTTGCCGGTACCGCCAACGCCGTGCTGATGGTGGAATCCGAAGCGGCCATCCTGTCCGAAGAGGTGATGCTGGGCGCCGTGGTCTATGGCCACGAGCAGATGCAGGTGGTGATCAACGCCATCAACGAATTTGCCGCCGACGTGGGTACCCAGCCCTGGGACTGGACCCCGCCTGCCGTCAACGAAGCGCTGAAAGCCAAGGTTGCCGAGCTGGCCACCGCCGAACTGGGTGAAGCCTACCGCATCACCGAGAAGGCCGTGCGTTACGCCGCCATCGGTGCCATCAAGGCGCGCGTGGTCGAGCAGGTCATCGCTTCCGGCGTGGAAGAAGATGCCAAGAAGATCGGCGAAGAGTTCCACAGCCTGGAAAGCCGCATCGTCCGTGGCCGTGTGGTCCGTGGCGAGCCGCGCATCGATGGTCGCGATCCGGAAATGATCCGCGCCCTGTCCGTCGGCACCGGCATCCTGCCGCGCGCTCACGGCTCCGCCCTGTTCACCCGTGGCGAGACTCAGGCCATCGTGGTTGCGACCCTGGGTACCGAGCGTGACGCCCAGAACATCGACGAGCTGTCTGGCCACCGTGCCGACCGCTTCATGCTGCACTACAACTTCCCGCCGTACTGCGTCGGCGAGACCGGCATGATGGGCAGCCCCAAGCGTCGTGAGATCGGTCACGGTCGTCTGGCCAAGCGCGGCGTTGCTGCCGTGATGCCGAGCGCCGCCGAGTTCCCGTACGTGGTGCGCGTGGTGTCTGAAATCACCGAATCCAACGGTTCCTCCTCCATGGCCTCCGTCTGTGGTTCCTCCCTGGCGCTGATGGACGCGGGTGTGCCGATCAAGGCCTCCGTTGCCGGTATCGCCATGGGTCTGGTGAAGGAAGAGGAAGGTTTCGTGGTGCTGTCCGACATCCTGGGTGACGAAGATCACCTGGGCGACATGGACTTCAAGGTGGCCGGTACTACCCAGGGTATCACCGCGCTGCAGATGGATATCAAGATCGAAGGCATCACCAAAGAGATCATGGAGATTGCCCTCAAGCAAGCTCGTGGCGCTCGCCTGCACATCCTGAAGGTCATGGACGAAGCCATCCAGGCTCCCCGTGCCGAAATCTCCGATTTCGCCCCGCGCATCCACACCATCAAGATCAATCCCGAGAAGATCAAGGATGTCATCGGCAAGGGCGGTTCCGTGATCCGTGCCCTGACCGAAGAGACCGGCACCAACATCGAGCTGGATGATGACGGCACCGTCCGCATCTCTGCCGTTGCCAACGAAGCCGCCATGGAAGCCATCCGTCGCATCGAGGCCATCACCGCCGAGATCGAAGTGAACCGCATCTATGAAGGCAAGGTTGTGCGTCTGGCCGATTTTGGCGCCTTCGTCAACATACTGCCGGGTAAAGACGGTCTGGTGCACATCTCCCAGATCACCGATGCCCGCGTGCAGAACGTGGCCGACTTCCTGAAGATCGGCGATGTGGTGAAGGTGAAGGTACTGGAAGTGGACCGTCAGGGCCGCGTGCGTCTCTCCATCAAGGAAGCGAATGCACCGACCGAAGCCGCCGCCCCGGTTGCCGACGTGGCCGTTGCCGAAGAGCCGGCTGCCGAATAAGGCATCCGTTCTGTGAAAAGCCGACCTCAGGGTCGGCTTTTTTGTGCCTGTCTGCCTGAGGGGACCATGGAGAAGAGCCCTTGTTCCTTTTGGCGCCAATTGCTATAAGGGACGACTCGCCGTCACGTTGTCAAAAGGAAGTGCAGCATGTCATGGGCCTATCTCAGGCAGTTTCCCCCTCTGGTCTGGATCGTCATCCTGGGCACCTTCATGGTGCGCACCACCTTCTTCATGGTCTGGCCCTTTCTCTCCATCCTGCTCTATCGCGACTACGGGCTGTCGGCGACCCTGATCGGCCTCATCCTGGGGGCCACGGCGGCCCTCTCCACCCTGGTCAGCTTCTATGGCGGCTGGCTGTCGGACAAGTGGGGGCGGCGCAACATACTGCTGTTCGGCTGCCTGGTGTCCGCCCTGAGCGTCGCCCTGCTCGGCCTCTCCCATCAGGTGATCTGGTTGGCTCTCGGGGTGATCGGCAGCGGACTCTCCTACGGGCTCATTGATTCCCCTGGCAAGGCGCTGATGGCCGACAGCCTGGCCGAGCCCAAAGCCCGCGAGCTGGCGCTGCACCTGCGTTACTTTCTGCTCAACCTGGGGGCGGCCATAGGTCCCCTGCTCGGGGTCAGCTACGGCCTGAGCGCTCGGCAGGAGACCTTCCTGCTGCTCAGTGCCAGCTATCTGCTGCTCGGCTTCATCTTCTTCGTCGGTTTTCGACTGGCCGCCTGTCAGCCAAGCCATGCCGCCGGCCCGGGCATGCGGGCCGTGCTGCGGGTGCTCTGGCAGGACAGGGGCTTCCTGCTGCTGACGATGGCTAACATGCTGCTGATGCTGGTCTATGCCCAGTTCGAGTCACCGCTCATCCAGTATCTGACCCGGGCGGGCACCCCTGAGGTGGAGCGCCTCATCGGCTGGCTGGTGAGCACCAATGCGCTGACCATAGTGATCCTGCAGTTCCCGCTGCTGCACCTGACCGCCAACTGGTCTATCAAGCGCCGACTGCAGCTCGGGGTTGCCTTCTTCCTCAGCGCCCAGCTGCAGTTCGCGCTCGGGGATACCTCCATCTGGTGGCACTGGATAGTGGCGGTGATCCTGCTGAGCGTCGGTGAGTGCATCCTGTTCCCGCTGCTCAATGTGCTGGTCGATCAGATGGCGCCGGAGCACCTCAAGGGCAGTTACTTCGGGGCGGCCTCCATGTCCGGGCTCGGGATCGCCATCGGCGCCCTGCTGGGGGGCTGGATCCTGGCCAACTGGGGGGGCAGCTGGCTCTATGGCTGCATGGCGCTGCTCTGCCTGGCGATCCTGATGCTCTATGGCCTGAGTACCCGGACCTCACGCCCTGCGCTGGTCCGGGCCGAGCCCTGATCCCTAGAAGGTCAGCACCTTGTCGGCCGCCAGTGTCCACTGGGCCAGCAGGGGCAGGGTGCCTACCTCTATGCCCTCGATGAGGGGAAGGGCCGTGATGCCCCGCGCGTCCGTGCAGCTCTTGCACAGCCGGATCCGGGTGCCCTGTGCCAGCAGGATCTCCAGCATCTGGCGCAGGTTGTAACCCTCGGCGGGGGATTGGCCCGCCAGGGCGGCGCTGACTGCGTCTGACATCAGGAAGAGTTTCAGGTCTATGCCTTCCTGCTCGTTGAGGGCTATCCCCAGGCGCAGGGCATTGAACAGGGTTTCGCTGCCATAGGGGGCACCGTTGGCGATGATGACGATCTGTTGCTTCATGGGACTCTCCGGGTTGAAAGGGGCATTGTAGCGTCGCCGGCATGGCGGCGGCATGACCCAGTGCAAACTCTGTCGTAGCCCTTTCCCTGTGCCTTGACCTCGGGGTATGAGTCAGGTTTCATAGGCGGCCATCCAGTATGACAGAGCAAAGAGGTCGTTATGTGGAAGATCGCCGGAATAGGATTATTGCTGTTGGCCGGACAGGCCTATGGCAGTGAAAACGTCGGCTGCAAGGCCAGGCATCAGGCAGTGACCGAGCAGTTGAGCTTCGCCCGGGCGCATGATAACGCGCAGCAGGTGGCGGGTCTGGAGCAGGCCCTGCGCAACATCGAGACCCATTGCACCGATGCCGGGCTCCTCGAGGAGCAGCAGCGAAAGGTGGCCAAGCAGAAGCAAGAGGTGGAGGAGCGTCTGGCGGATCTGCAGAGCGCCCGGGTCTCGGGCAAGCCGGACAAGATCGCCAAGAAGCAGGCCAAGCTGGAGGCATCCCAGGCCGAGCTGCTGGAAGCCCAGCGCGAGCTTGAGGCGCTGCAGAAGCTGGTCAAGCCCTGAGTGGGCTGTAGCGCAATAGAAAAAGCCGGGCATGCCCGGCTTTTTCTATTTCTGGATGACCCGCAGGTCCGGCACTACTGCCGGTGCATCAGCACAAACTTGTCCATCAGCTCTTCTTCGGTTTCCACGTGAGCGGGATCCCAGATGATGCAGTCGATAGGGCAGACGCTGATGCAGGTGGGCTTCTCATAGTGGCCGACGCACTCGGTGCAGCGATCCGGATCTATCTCGTAGATCTTCTCCCCCAGGCTGATGGCCTGGTTCGGACACTCGGGATCGCACATGTCACAGTTGATGCACTTGTCGGTGATGAGCAGCGCCATCTCAGGCCGCCGAGTGGGGCTGACGGGTGTCCTGACGATCGCCCAGGTTGCGCAGCAGTATGCCGTAGTTGACGTCGATCTCCTTGGGGACGGGCACATAGACCACGTGGCCGTTGCCCGGCGCGGTGTCGATAAGCTCGCCCTTGCGGTTCTGCATCTGCTCCAGGTTGAAGCTGACGTTGCCCTGCGGCGTCATCAGCTCCAGGCTGTTGCCCACCAGGAACTTGTTCTTCACTTCCACTTCCACCATGTCGCCCTGGCGACCGGTGATCTCGCCGACGAACTGCTGGGTGTCGGAGACGGAGTAGCCGTAGTCGTAGTTCTGGTACTCGCTGTGGTTGTGACGGCGCAGGAAGCCCTCGGTGTAGCCACGGTGGGCCAGGTTCTCGAGGGTGCCCATCAAGGTCGGATCGAACGGACGACCGGCGACCGCATCGTCGATGGCCTTGCGATAGACCTGGGCGGTACGGGCGCAGTAGTAGAAGGACTTGGTGCGGCCTTCGATTTTCAGAGAATGCACACCCATCTTGGTCAGACGCTCCACGTGCTCGACGGCGCGCAGATCCTTGGAGTTCATGATGTAGGTGCCGTGCTCGTCCTCGAACGCCGTCATGTACTCGCCGGGGCGGTTGGACTCTTCCAGCAGCACCAGGGCATCGCTCGGCTTGCCGAGCCCTAGCGTGTTGTCCGGGCGCACGGCGATGGGCTCCTGACGGTGGACGATTTGGCCAACGTCATCTTCCTTGCCCTCGTGCACCTTGTACTCCCAGCGGCAGGAGTTGGTGCAGGTGCCCTGGTTGGGGTCACGCTTGTTGATGTAGCCGGAGAGCAGGCAGCGACCGGAGTAGGCCATGCACAGCGCCCCGTGGACGAAGACTTCCAGCTCCATCTCGGGCACCTGCATGCGGATCTCTTCGATCTCGTCGAGGGAGAGCTCGCGGGAGAGGATGGCGCGGGTCAGGCCCATCTGATGCCAGAACTTCACCGTGGCCCAGTTGACCGCGTTGGCCTGCACCGAGAGGTGGATGGGCATGTCCGGGAAGGCTTCGCGCATCATCATGATGAGACCCGGGTCTGACATGATCAGCGCATCCGGCTTCATGTCCACCACGGGGCGCATGTCGCGGATGAAGGTCTTGAGCTTGGAGTTGTGGGGCTGGATGTTGGCCACCACATAGAACTGCTTGCCCAGGGCATGGGCCTCGTTGATGCCGAGCTGCAGATTCTCGTGATCGAATTCGTTGTTGCGCACCCGCAGGCTGTAGCGCGGCTGGCCCGCATAGACGGCGTCGGCGCCATAGGCATAGGCGTAACGCATATTCTTGAGGGTCCCGGCGGGGGAGAGCAATTCTGGTCTGAACATGTTGGACTCTTTCTGTCTGATTGCAAATCAGGACGGCGCCACCTGATGGCGCCGTATAGGGTCATCGGCATGGTGCGACCGTACTCGACGCACTGCCACCCGATGAGGTACACCCAGAGCACGAGATGACTCGATACTCCTGATAAAAGGGGTGCGAGATTGTACTCGTGACGGCGCCATCATGCAATTTGGCGCTAGGGTGGCGGGCCGGATGCATGTTCATTTTGCGCTCAGATTGGCGATGTTAGGGTAACAGGCACCCGATACGGTCGATTGTTGGGGGGAGAATGGATCTTTTCCGTGAAAAAGCCCCCTCTTCAAGTTGAAATTTTGTCCGACTCGGGAAAGAATGCGCGCTCGGTATTGGCCTCGGGCGAGCGTGACTCGTGACAAGGGACAGACCGAGGATGAACCGGCTTCAGGCCAACAGGTACAGGAAACCATACAGGAATTTTATGAATCCCCTTCGCATTGCCGCTTCGGCCCTTTTTTGCACTCTGACCCTGGTCAGCCAGCAGGCCGCCGCCGTTGAATACGCGCTGCCGGCCGCCAACAGCCGTCTGATCGGTGAGAACCAGGAATACGTGGTGCCCGCAGACAACCGTCCGCTGGAGCAGATCGCCGCCGACTTCCAGCTGGGCCTGACCAACATCATGGAAGCGAACCCGGGCGTCGACCCCTATCTGCCGACGCCGGGCAGCAAGCTGACCATTCCGCATCAGCTGATCCTGCCGAATGCGCCGCGCGAGGGGATCGTCATCAACGTGGCCGAGATGCGTCTCTACTACTACCCGAAAGGCAAGAACGTGGTACAGGTATTGCCCATCGGCATCGGCCAGCTGGGGGTCAACACCCCGGAGAACTGGATCACCAAGGTGGAGCGCAAGCGCGCCAACCCGACCTGGACTCCGACCGAGAACATCCGTCGCCGCTACGCCGCCCAGGGCAAGACACTGCCTGCGGTCTGGCCGGCCGGTCCGGACAACCCCATGGGCCTGCACGCGCTCTATATCGGCAACCTGTACGCCATCCACGGCACCAACGCCACCTTCGGCATCGGTCTGCGGGTGAGCAGCGGCTGCGTGCGTCTGCGCGCCGATGACATCAAGTACCTGTTCGACAACGTGCCGGTCGGCACCCGCGTCCAGTTCGTCAACCAGCCGGTCAAGACCACGGTCGAGCCGGATGGCGGTCGTTACATGGAAGTGCACGAGCCGCTGTCGCGCACCGAGGAGGAGTTCAACTCCACCGCCTCGGTACCGCTCCCCATGACCCCGGCCACCACCCGCTTCATCGCCCATGCTGACAGCGACTCCAACGTGGTCAAGCAGGTGCTGGAACAGCGTACCGGCATGCCGACCCGCCTCAATCCTGAAGCCTGATCGCTTCTGATTGGTGTCAGGTAACAATAACGGCGACCCCAGGGTCGCCGTTATTGTTTATGCGGCTCAAGGCGCGGGTGGGGCATAGAGGGCCAGCCAGTTGCCTTCGGTATCCTCGATGATGACCCGGGAGCCGTGGCCGCTGCCGATGGAATGCAGGGGTTCGAGCACGCGCCCGCCGAGCCGGGGGACCAGCTGTTCTGCCTCCTGCAGCCTGTCACCCAGAGAGAGATAGATGAGGGGACCGGCACCACCGGGCTGGTGGTACTTGTCTATGGGGCCGAGACAGGCCGCCGCGTTGCTGCCATCGTAGCGCAGCATGGCAAACCGCATCTCCTCCTCCTGTATGGGGGTGACCTGCACATCGAGCAGGGCCGAGTAGAAGTCCATGGCGCGATCCAGATCCCGCGTCGGAATGTCGGCCCAGACCAGGGTGTTGTCCATCTTCGTATTCTCCAGCATGTTCCGGCCGAGGCGACCGGCGGCTCTTGGAATCAATCTGCGATCTTGCTGCGAGACCGTGATCAAGGCTCATGCGTTGCTCTTTACCTTGCTGACGGTCTCGCGACAGGTCTTGGACTGGTTCTTAGAGGTTAGGAGTGGGGGATGATAGACGCCATCAATGAAAAAGCGGCGCCTGATGGCGCCGCTTTTGGATGGGGAAGATAACCGATTTTCCCGCTAGATACAGTCACTTGCCTGCGACATTCAAACCACCGAAACGGATGAGGGGGGCATAGAAGCCCTTGCCATCGTTGTGGTGCAGCTGGTTGCCGACCGCTTCCAGCTCCCCGAGCAGGCGGTAGAAGTTGCCCGCGACCGTGATGCCGCGCACCGGCTGGACGCGTACACCGTCCCGGCACAGGAAGCCCGACGCGCCGAACGAGAAGTCGCCGCTCACCGCATCGGCACCGGAGTGCAGACCGTCCAGCTTGAGCAGCTCCAGATAGTCGCCGCTCTGCACCTCGCCCTCGCTGTGAGGGCCTGTGCCAAACACCAGGTGGCGGGCGGTCACATCCAGGGCGCTGCGGGCACTGCGGGCCGCCGAGCCATTGCTCGCCACCCCAAAGTGGCGGGCGGTGGCGCTGTTGTGCAGCAGGGTTTTCAGCTCCCCTTCGCCAATGAGCAGCAGATCCGAGGTAGCCGCCCCCTCGCCATCGAACGCCTTTATATTCATGCCCCCCGGCATATGGACCCGGCTCTCCAGGGTGAGCCAGCGGGAGGCCACGCTTTGCCCCAATTTGCCGCGCCAGGGGTTGATCCCCTGCTGGGCCCACTTGCCCGACAGCGCCCCCTGGAAGCAGCCAAACAGGCTGGCAAAGCAGTTGGTGCTGAAGAGCACGCTGTAGCGACCGCTCGGCACCGCCTCACCCATCAGCAGGCCGTCGGCCACGGCGTGGATCTGCCGGATGAGGGGCTGGCTCTCGAGCTCGTCGAAGCGCCGTGCGTATTGTCCCTGGTAGTGCATGGACTGGCGCCCCTCCCGCTCGATGAGGGCGGAGCTGTGGCAACCGACGCTGAATTCCTGATGCTCGCAGAGGCTGCCCTGGCTG
Organism: Aeromonas sp. EU05-FHT14A05; assembly: GCF_058791175.1. Taxonomy (NCBI): domain Bacteria; kingdom Pseudomonadati; phylum Pseudomonadota; class Gammaproteobacteria; order Aeromonadales; family Aeromonadaceae; genus Aeromonas; species Aeromonas sp. EU05-FHT14A05. The sequence goes on from NZ_JBYTDH010000004.1 coordinate 169,626, forward strand.
TTGGCGAGCCAGAGGCGGCTCTCCCCTTCGAAGAAGCCGTTGTAGGGGGCGCCGGTCACGTCCGGCAGGGCCAGCATGTCCGCCTCGAGGCGCAGGGCCAGGGCTATCTTCTCTTCCACCGCCGTGGTGTCGGTCTGGTGTATCTCGGCGCAGTCGGTGGTGAGCCGGTTCTGCTGCACTGTGATGCGCTGATCCGGGTCCACCTTGGCGAAGCGGCTGGCATCCAGCGCATCCTGCACCATGGCATCCAGCGCCGGCTCATCGAGGGATTCCGAGTAGGCGATGCCGACCCGGCCCTCCTTGATGAGGCGAATGCCTATCTGCTGGCTGCTGGTGACCTTGTATTCGCCGAGCTCGCCCTTGTCGGCCTTGAGGGAGAAGGCTTTCTCCCGGTTGGCGATGACGTCCGCCTCGGCGCCAAGAGTGGCGACCTTGTCCAGCAGGCGTGCAAGCAGTTGGTTCATGTCGAGCTGGCTCATCAGGCGTTCCCTCCCACCAGGATATTGTCAACTTTCAAGGCTGGTTGGCCCACCGAGGTGGGTACAGAGCCCGAGATGGAGCCGCACATGCCGGCGGCCAGCGCCAGATTGCGTCCCACCATGGAGATCTCCTTGAGCACTTGCGGGCCTGTGCCGATCAGGGTCGCCGACTTGAGGGGCCGGGTTATCTTGCCGTGCTCGATGAGGTAGGCCTCCTGCACGTTGAAGTTGAACTCGCCCGTGCCCGGCTGTACCGAGCCGCCCCCCATCTTCTTGGCGTAGATGCCGTGTTCCACGGTCGCCAGCATCTCCTCCAGGCTGTGGTTGCCCGGCTCGATATAGGTGTTGCGCATGCGCGAGGTGGGGGCGAACTTGTAGGACTCGCGCCGCCCGGAACCGGTGCGGGCATGGCCGGTCTTGATGGCCCCCATTCTGTCCACCAGGAAGCCGGTGAGCACGCCCTCCTTGATGAGCTGGGTGTGCTGGGTCACCATCCCCTCGTCATCGACGTTGATGGAGCCCCAGGCGTTGCTCTGCAAGCCCTCGTCCACCGCGCTGACCGCCGGATTGGCGATGAGCTGGCCCATCTTGTCGTGGAATACCGAGGCCTTCTTGGCCACCGAGGTGGTCTCCAGCAGGTGGCCGCAGGCCTCGTGGAAGATCACGCCGCCAAAGCCGCTCTCCATGATGACCGGCAGCTTGCCGCTCGGGCAGGGGGCGGCACCCAGCTTCACCAGCGCCTGACGGGTGGCGGTGAGGGCCAGCTCTCGCGGATCGATGCGATCGGCATGCTCCCAGCCCATCAGGGCACCGGGGGCCTCATAGCCCACGCTCTGCTCGCCCCCGTCCAGGGCGATGGTCTGGGCCATGATGCGGTTGTAGTGGCGGCGATCTGCCACCTGGAGTCCTTCGCTGTTGAAGATCTCCACCTCCTGCTCCCAGCCCAGCACGTTGCCGGAGAACTGGCTCACCTTGCTGCTCTCGGCGCGGGCCACGGCATCCATGGCGTGCAGGTAGGCGATCTTCTGCTCCAGCAGCTTGTCGGCGGAGAGCGGCAGGGCCACCGGATTGCGATCGGTCAAGCGGGTGAAGTCGAAGGCGGTGGCGGTGACCACGGGGTCACGCCTGTCCTTGGCCGCCAGCAGGGTGACGATGCGCAGCAGCTCCTCGCGGCTGGCCAGATTGGTGTAGCCGTAGAGCACCTTGTGGCCGTAGCACAGGCGCACGCCTATGCCGAAATCGAGGCCGCCGCTGATGTTCTCTATCTGGCTGGAGAGCAGGCTGAGCTGGCTGCGGCGCTTGCGCTCCACAAACAACTCGGCGAAGTCGGCACCCAGCGCCAGGGCGTGATCGAGCACGTCGCGGGCTATGGTGGGGGCCAACAGGGAGAATGAGGTCATAGAATTTCCTTTTCTGGTCTGTTTCCTGTTTGCTTCCGACACCCGTTCTGATTGTGTTATTGGGTGTCGGTTGCATTGTTGCAGACCAGCACAAAAAAGTCGCTATAGCGTCATGCGATGATACCGATTGAGAGAATCGGTGCGATAACTGCGACCGGCAGCCAGGGTGGCTGGCTGCCGGCAGGGGAGATCAACGTCGCTTTCGAGGAGCGATGCGGGAGCCGAACCGTCGATTCTTTGGTACCACCTGGCGGGATCAGAGCAGCTCGTGGATCTCGCTTAATATCTGGTCGACCCACTGCTCGATGCGGGATCCGCTCTGGTCGTACAGGTTGGCGTCATCGAGAGTCAGGCCGACGACAAGATGATGGCCATCGTCGCTCCGTATCCAAGGGATCATCGAATATGCAAGCTACCTGGATCAGAGCAGCTCGTGGATCTCGCTTAATATCTGGTCGACCCACTGCTCGATGCGGGATTCGGTCTGGTCGTACTGGTTGGCGTCGTCGAGGGCCAGGCCGACGAAGTGACGGCCATCGTCGATCAGCGCCTTGGAGGCATCGAACTCGTACCCCTCGTTGGGCCAGTAACCCACCAGCCTGACCCCCTTGGGTACCAGCTGATCGTGCAGCAGGCCGAGGGCATCCTGATACCACTCGCCGTACCCCAGCTGATCGCCCATGCCGAACAGGGCTATGATGCGCCCTTCCAGCTCGACATCCTGAATGTCTTCCCAGCGGGATTCCCAGTCTTCCTGCAGCTCGCCGAAGTCCCAGGTGGAGATGCCGAGGATCAGGATGTCGTACTCCTGCATGCGTGCCAGGGGCACGTCCTTGATGTTGTGGAGATCAACCAGCTCGGGGCCAATGAGGGCGCGGATCTTCTCGGCGGCCATCTCGGTGTAGCAGGTGGTGGAGCCGTAAAACAAACCTATCTTCATCGCTCTTCTCTTGATCGCAGTAGGCAAGGGGGTGTCGGGCAACCATGGGGTCGGACCGCCCGAGTGAGGGCGCCAGTCTAGCAGATTGCCCCTCGCGCTTCACCGCCTGGTGTGCCTGCTCCTGGTGTATGCGCCGGCCTGGCAGGCTACAATGGGCCACCGTTTGCCCAAGACCGACACCCCATGACCAAGCCTGCCCCTGCCGTGCACAACCATCCCCTGATCGAGCCCTTCCTCGATGCCCTCTGGCTGGAGCGGGGGCTGTCCGACAATACGGTCAGCTCCTATCGCACGGATCTGGAAAAGTTTGCCCTCTGGCTCGACGGCCAGGGCGGCTCCCTGCTGCTGGCGGGGATGGATGACATCCAGCACTACCTCGCCTGGCGGGTGGACAAGCAGTTTGCGGCGAGCAGCACGGCCCGCTTCCTCTCGGCCCTGCGCCGCTTCTATCAGTATCTCAATCGCGAGAAGCTGCGCAGCGACGACCCGACAGTGCTGCTGGAGGGTCCCAAGCTGCCCAAGAAGCTGCCCTCGGATCTCAGCGAGGCCGAGGTGGATGCGCTGCTCACGGCGCCCCTGGTGGACGATCCGCTGGAGCTGCGGGACAAGGCGATGCTCGAGTTGCTCTATGCCACCGGGCTGCGGGTCTCCGAGCTGGTGGGGCTCACCGCCGAGCATGTCAGCCTGCGCCAGGGGCTGGTGCGGGTGGTGGGCAAGGGCAACAAGGAGCGGCTGGTGCCCATGGGGGAGGAGGCAGTGCACTGGCTGGAGCGCTACTACCGGGAGGGACGGACCCTGCTGCTGGGGGGCACCAGCTCGGACGTGGTCTTCCCCTCCAAGCAGGCCAGGATGATGACCCGCCAGACCTTCTGGCATCGCATCAAGCTCTATGCCCAGCGGGCGGGGATCAGGGGGGAACTCTCCCCCCACACCCTGCGCCACGCCTTCGCCACCCATCTGCTCAACCACGGCGCCGATCTGCGGGTGGTGCAGATGCTGCTGGGGCACGCGGATCTCTCCACCACCCAGATCTACACCCACGTGGCCAACGAGCGCCTCAAGGCGCTCCATGGGGAGCATCATCCCCGGGCCTGACCCCGTGAGGTGGCGGAACCCAGCGCCTGGGCAAAGAAAGGGGGCGATGGCTTGCGCCTCGCCCCCGGAGTGGCCAACCTGCTTGGCCTCTTTCACAGACTCATCATTCCACTGTTTGGATGCTGACCTCCACCTCGGCCTTGACCTGGTTGTCTTCATCATCCTTCAGCGTGACCACCAGGGGGTCCGGATTGATCGCCTGCAGGTTGATGTTGCCGAGATCGGCGAGGCCGGGTTCAAGCTCCAGCACGAAGGCGCAATCATAGTGCCCGCCGGGCAGTATGGTCCCGCCCGTGGTGCAGAGTGAGAAGGGTCCGAAGCCGGCCTCATGAGTACTCACCCCAGGCTCATCGTAGAGGGTGAAGCTGCCCGGGATCCCGCTCCCATCCGCCACATCGACCCCCTTGAAGGTCAAGGCGGTGACGGTCAGGGTGTCTACCCCGTTGTTGCTGATGCGGACAAAGCCGGCGGCCTTGAGGGCAAAGAGCTTGCTGATGTCGGGGAGGACATCGGTGAACTCCACCGTGGCATCATCGCTGTCGGTCACGGATTGATTGTCCTCGTCCGTGCCACTGATGGTGGCAATGTTGGTGTGGCTGTCACCTCCATTTCCCTGCAGATCCTTGGATATGGTGCAACTGGCGTTCTGGCCCGGGTTCAGCACGAAGCCGGTCAAGGCCACGGCGGGCACGAGCGGTGCGCCGTTCTTCTTGTCCACCATGCACAGACTGGTCAAACTGCCGAACTTGTCGTCCTCCAGGGTACTGAAGGTGACCTTGTCTACGCCGCCAGCATCGACGGAGAAGGTAAAGGTATAGGCCACCGAACGCTTCTCATCGGAGTCGCCGGTCTCGGGCACACTGACGGGAACGGCATCCTTTTGCAGCGTGATGGTCGACGCCACGTCATTGATGTTGATGGTGGCGCTGTCATCCCCCGTTGCCTCATCCCCTTCGTTGTCCAGGGCCTTGGCAGTCACCTTGTTGGTGTGCACATCGCCGGCATTCCCCCCCACAAACTCGGTGAAGCTGCATTCGAAAGGCGTGCCCTTGGACAGGGTCACCCCGCTGCCCAGATCGCAGGTGCCCTGCCCATCCAGATCGCCGAACATGTCGTCCACCAGACTGGTCAGGGTGAGCGGATTGTCGTGATCGCCCGCGGTATTGGTGACCCTGACGGTGTAGGTCACATTGGCCCCCGGCTCCAGCACCTCGTCAACGGAGGGGGTCTTCTCAACCGCGATGGTCGGCGGGAGATTGGTGATCTCGACCATCTTGGCCCCGCTGCAGTTGTTGCCCGCAGACTGGAAGCCGGCCGGGCAGGTGCTGCCGTCGCCGACAGTGCCACCGTTCTTGTCCTTGAACAGGGCCACTATGTTGTCGACGTATTTCTCGGGACTCTGATCGTTGGGCAGATCGCGATCCTTGATATGCAGGGTGAACTCGCAACTGTAGGTGGCGCTGGGCAGTACCTCCTTCGTCGTCGAGCCCGCAGCGGGTTTCGCGCAGGTGCTGCTGAGCAGGTAGATGCCGTCCGCGGTCCCCACGCTCTCGGTGGATCCCCACAGGTCCACGCTCTTGTCGTAGGAGCCATCTCCGCCTACGTCTATTTCATCCTTCAGGCTGGCGATATAGAGAGAGGCGGCACTCGAGTTGGTAAAGCTCAGGCTGTAGGTGAACACGCCACCCGGTTCGGGCAGGCTGGTCGGCTCGACCGTCTTGGTGATGGTGGGCGGCTCAGGCCTGATGAAGACATTGATGGCGAAGCTGTCGCAGTTGCACTTGGACTTGGTGGCGGGCACGGCGCCGGGAGGCACTGTGCTCTCGCTGCAACTCAGGCTCTTTTGGATGTCCCAGGCCGCGCAATAGGTGAACAGGGCCTTGTTGGGATCCGTGGGGCTGGGCTGACAGAGCATGGTGATGGGCTGGTTGAAGAGCGTGTATTGATCGGTGCCGTTGGCCTTGGTGATATCACCGCAGGTATCCAGAAAATCGGTCGCCTTCAGTTTCGGCTCCAGATTCACATAGGCGACCTGGCCATTCTCCCCGGCGTCGCTCGCCTTGGGCAGTACCAGGCTGCAGTTTCTTGCGCCTCCCTGCACCACCTGCGGGCTCTGGGACGTTCTCGGCAGGTAGAAGGTGGTGTCATAACGCTCGCTGGCGTTGGTCTTGATGGTCACGTCTGCATTGAAGGTGAACACCTGGCCGTTGGTGCACTCCTGGTTCGGATTCACCGGCACCACTTTGGAGACCTCGATGTCCTTGGCCGTACAGTTGAGGCTGCCGCCCGCGAGTGAGCCACCCTTGGCAATATAGGCGTCTGCCATACAGGCCTCTTGTTGCAGGCCCGGAAAGATGCCGGCCCAGGCTGGGGTGAGGCTGAGCCCCCCCAGCATGAGGATCCCGAAGGGGACCGTCAGGGATCTGAGCAGGCGATTGCGCTGACTTGGTTTCATAGCATTTCCCTCTTCCTATCTTGTGGTTCTTGGTTCCATGTCACTCGGCTGCGACTGCCTGAACCGAGTGATGTCCCAGGCCCGGACGTGACCACGCAGAGGCCCGATCTCCTGTGAACGAGACGGGGGATCGGGCATAGTCCTGTGGAGTGGGCATCGATAGACAGCACCCCTGCAGCAAGGAATGCACCAAATAGATAAGTGATTGAGCAAAAAGGAATTAATGGTTTTTTTCAGCAGCAATCGCGGGAAGGTGTCGACCAAGTTGTAACGATGGATGGGGGTGTCAGGCGGTACTGAGAGGGTAGTTGATTGATAAGTAATGCTTTTTTATTTATTTCCCCCTGTAACAGCGATGGAACAGGGGCGCTCCGAGTGAGGGCTCGTCAACCCCTCGGATTGTGGGACTGTCCCTCGGGGCGAGGAGAGTGGGTGGGCCGCCAAGGCGGCTAGGGTCGCTGCATGCAGAGTGACGACCCCTTGGACATTGTCGCCGGGAGCACGAGTGTCGGATTCGGCCACTGTATCAAGGCTGAGACAATCCCATCGCCTTGACGGTTTGCCACCAGTCACTGCATTGAATTCATGGCAGGGTCTTGCACTTTGAACGCAGGGTGCCGAGGTGGGGGGAGTGCGAGAGAAAGCCGGGGTTGAGGCAAGGCTTGAGCCAGGGGGGCCTCCTCTGGGCTTAAACACGAGGGAGGCACAGGGCCCCCCTCTTGCCATCGGATGGTGTCAGGCATGCACGCAGGCGACGCCTCCGGGCTAGCGGCTTATTTGCCCTGCTGGGATTTCAGCAAATCGCGGATTTCGGTCAGCAACTCCTGATCCTTGGTGGGGCCGGCCGGGGCGGCGGCCTCTTCCTGCTTCTTCTTCAGGGTGTTGATGGCCTTGAGCCCCATGAAGATGGCGAAGGAGATGATCAGGAAGTCGATGATGGTCTGGATGAACTTGCCGTAGGCGATGACCACGGCAGGGATGTCACCTTCGGCGGCCTTCAGGGTGACAGCCAGATCGCTGAAGTCCACCCCCCCCAGGATGAGGCCGATGGGCGGCATGATGACGTCACCCACGAAGGAGGAGACTATCTTGCCGAAGGCGGCACCTATGATGATACCGACCGCCATGTCGATGACGTTGCCTCTGGCCGCAAAGGCCTTGAACTCTTGAATCAGACTCATTTTTCCCCCTAAAAATGGACGGCGTGAGGTCAGGCCGCACGTCGAATCTGGATAATAAAACATCAATAAAACAGAGGGATGACCATGATGTCTCCCGTCGTCCTGATTAGCTTGCGGGGCTCAAGCCCGATTGGCAACCTGTATGAATGAGAAATTTTTACATCCGGTACTATTAACTCATCGATAACTAGGCAGACGGTGGGCAATGTGATCGGGGAGCGCCTGTGCATGTTGTGGGGAGATGGTCGGGCTGTCTGGGCAGCATCCTGGGCTCAGGATGCTTGTGATGCCTGGTCGGCGCCATGAAAAGGGCCATGGTCTTCACCATGGCCCTTGTGGTTTAACCCTGATTAAACCCTGTTACTCCCCTGGAGTGGGGCAATCTGGACAAGCCGGACAGAGCGGGCAGGTAGCCGTTGCCATGTCGGTCGCGGTGCCAAAGCCCAGGGGCGCAGTCCCTGTGGCCGTGACAGTGTCGCTGAAGGAGATGGAGCCCGGGTTTTCCGACCCTGCACTACTCGGCGTGTAGGAGCCCGAATAGTCCTTGCAGTCCGCCGCGTTCAGCGTGCCTATGTTGTGCACATTGCCGCTGGGGTCGTCGGTGACGGTCACGCCACTCAGGTTCAGCGGCGGTATGAGGCCCACCCCTGTGGTGTTGCAGACCTGGCCGCTGTAGTCGACCCTGATCACCAGCTGGCTACCCTCATCGATGACCTTGGTGCTACAGGCCTTGGTGACACTGATCCCGGGTTCTCGTTGGACTGTGGGGCAGGCTGCCGTGGCGGATGCGGTGATCGTCTGCAGCCCGCCATCGCTGGAGGCGGCCTTGACACTGACACCGTTGGTCGGCCCGTTACCGGCGGCGCCAAAGCTGCCGCTGTAGTCTTCCATTCCCCCCTTGGGTATGGAATCGAAGTTCGCGACGATGAAGTCATCGCTGGTATCTGCCGGGGTACCGTTATCGTCGGTGACGACGACGTCATAGATGGTGCCAAAGCCTCCGTTGGTGACGACGCCTTCGAAGCTGAAGGTAAAGCCGGTCTCGGTCTCGTTGAGGTCACCGCCGGTACAGACCTTGGTGATCTCGACCTTGCACAGCTCGAAGTTATCCAGCACGAAGTCCTTCAATGCGGCCGTGAAGGAGCTGGAGGAGCGGGTCTCGGCCATGAAGCTGCTGAAACAGCCGTCACTGCCGCCGACGATCTGGCTAAGGTTGATCCCACCCTCGAAGAAGCTCTCGAAGGGGAAGGTGCCCTGGGTACCGCTCTTGGGGGTGTAATCGCTCCACAGGCCGCCGACACCGTTTGCCAGCGTGCTGGCGGGGACGGGGACATTGCCCGTGTTGGTCAGGGCACAGGCCAGGTTGGCACCGCCCTGGCTGGCACAGACGACGTCGTTGGCACCCGAGCCCTGCAGCTTGAGTCGCAGATTGGCGGCGGCACATTGTCCCGGCTGCGGGTTGTTGTTGGTCGCCTTGCTGCAGGTCGGATCCCAGGTCACCACGGCCAGATAGGGAACCGCGTTGTTTGCCTGCGGGAAGTTGATGAGCACCAGGGTATCCCCCACTGTGTGCTTGCCGCTGAATTTGCCGTTGGGCAGGGCGGTGACCTTCTGTTTGAAGAACCAGAACCCCATGAAGGCATCACCTACATTGGAGATCCTGTCGGCGCCGAAGTAGAGCAACAGGTCGTTATTCTCGTTGTATGCGGCGGCATAGGCGTGGGTCAGGTCATCCTTGTCGGGCACAGAGCCATCGCTCCAGCTCCATTTATCGATATCCAGTATGTCTTTATCCCCCCCGCCAAAGATGCTCCTTGGGGCTGTGTCCTGGATGATGCCGGTGAATTTGGTGGCCCCTCCGGTGTCTGGTGGGGTGTCCCAGTCATCGCTCATGACGGCGCCTGTGTCGATGTTGTCCTGTGGATTGGCATCCAGCTCGAAGGGTGATTCCGCCGTGGCGGCCAGTGCCGGCGCACTGAGCGCCAGCAGCAGGGTCAGGGCCGTGAGTGTTAGGCCATTCTGCAAACAGCGCGGCCAGAGAGACATTGCTCGGGTATCCATGTTGCATTCCTTCTGCTTGTTGTTGTCCTTGTCGTCCGGTTCTACTTGCACAGCCGGAGGCGCTGCATGAATGCAGACTTCGTTCCATATGGATAAGCATTTGAAAGTAAATAAAAAAATAATTATTTCGATGAAATGGGGTGAGGGCGTTGTTAACCGAAGGAGACAGAAATTGATGAATTATCGGTGTCTGAGCAGGCTTCACATTGAAAGGGGGCTTTTTGGCACTGTTCCCGAGGCGAAACAAAGAGGGTATAGCGGTTGCCTTGCTGGGCTGACAAAGCAATATCAATATCTAATCAAGTTTTTGTTTTAATTTGTTTTATTGTCTTTTTACGGTCCATTTGAGTTCGTTTTTATCCTTGTTTCATAAGTGGCACATGTAGGCCATCTATCCAATACTTTGCACATTGTTTGGCCGCAGAGTTGTGGAGTGTTGTTGATGGAGATTCGTACGCTACTGTGTGTCAACACGAGCGAGGTATGGCGCCCTCCGTCACATGCATCGTCACTGGGGTGGCGTTTTTGTTCGGCCTCATCGCCTCAGGAAGCGTTCAGCCACTACGCACAACAGGCGCCCAGAGTCGGTCTGGTGCTGTTGAGCGAAGATGCCGCCGAGGCGGTGGAGACCCTGTTTCGTCAGACATGCAGCACCATGATCTGGGTCGCACTCGCTCCCCCTCATCTGCTGGCCTTGCCCAGGATACAAGAGCTGCTCCTGAACTACTGTTTCGACTATCACAGCCTGCCGGTAGAGGATGATCGTCTGCTGGCTGTGCTGGGGCATGCGTTTGGCATCGCCTGCTTGAGGAGGGGGGCTCATCGCCCCTGCGATCGTGGCAAGGAGGAGGGGGGGATTATCGGTACCAGCCCCGTCATGCGGCAAATGATGAATCGGGTCGAGCGACTGGCGAAGGCTGATTCGTCGGTGATATTGCAAGGGGAGAGCGGCACGGGCAAAGAGCTGGTTGCCCGGCTGATCCATCGGCACTCTCAGCGGGCGGATGGCCCCTTCGTCGCCGTCAACTGCGGCGCCATTCCACCCACCCTGATCCAGTCAGAACTGTTTGGTCATGAAAAGGGCGCCTTCACCGATGCCTGGCGTCGTCACATCGGCTGCGTGGAGCGGGCCCATCACGGTGTCCTGTTTCTCGATGAGATAGGGGACCTCCCATTGCCGATGCAGGTCAACCTGCTGAGATTCTTGCAGGAACGCACCATAGTGAGAGTCGGTGGCGTTGAGCCTATCGAGGTGGATATCCGGGTGATAGCCGCGACAAACAGGGTGCTGGATCAGGAGATGGCGCAGGGCAATTTTCGTTCCGATCTCTTCTACCGTCTCTGTGTGCTGGACTTGGCGCTGCCTCCCCTGCGTGAACGGGGGGAGGATATCATCTTGCTTGCCCAGTATTTCCTGAACAAGCTGGGTAGCACCTTGAATCCCAAGGTGAATGGCTTCACTGCCAGCGCCATGCACCAGATGATGAAGTATCACTGGCCTGGCAATGTGCGGGAGCTCAAGAACCGGTTGGAGCGAGCGCTGGTCCTGTGTGAAGGGTGCCGTATCGATCACCAGGATCTGGGGCTGGCCCTGCCGCTGGTAGAAGGCGCCATTCGTCCCCTTAACCTGGTCAGGGCCGAGGCGGAGTGCGAGGCCGTGCGCCGGGCTTTGGTGCTCTGTGGCAACAATGTGACCGAGGCCGCCCGGCACCTCGGGATCTCCAGGCTCACCCTCTACCGGGTGCTGGAGCGCTCTGCACCTCCTCCTCCTCCCGAGGCCCTGATTTCCTAGCGTCTCTCCCAAGCCGACCTGCCGCTGTTCTCTGCTCGCCTGAGGCGTGTATCATACCGCCTTGCCATCGGCTCACCGTATTAGAAGACAGGATTGACACCATGCCCCTGCAAATCCGTCGTCGTCCCCGAGTGGATGACGCTCACCTGCCAGATACCCTGCACCCCCTGCTTCGCCAAATCTTCGCCAGCCGTGGGGTGGAAGATCCCGCCCTGCTGGAGCGCAGCGCCAGCCAGCTGCTGCCGCCCCAGCGCCTGTTCGGCATGGAGCAGGCGGTGCCCCTGCTGGCGGATGCCCTGACGGCGCAGCAGCGCATCCTCATCGTCGGCGACTTCGACTGCGATGGCGCTACCAGCTCGGCCCTGTGCGTGCTGGCCCTGCGGGCCATGGGGGGACGCCACATCGATTTTCTGGTGCCCAACCGCTTCGAGTTCGGCTACGGCCTCACCCCCGAAATCGTCGAGCTGGCGGTGGCCAGGGGCGCCGAGTTTCTCATCACGGTGGACAACGGCATCTCCAGCATTGCCGGGGTGGCGGCGGCCAAGGCGGCCGGGATGCGGGTACTGGTTACCGATCACCACCTGCCGGGCCAGGATCTGCCTGATGCCGATGCGATAGTGAACCCCAACCAGCGTGGTTGCGACTTCCCCTCCAAGTCCCTGGCCGGGGTCGGGGTGGCCTTCTATCTGATGGCGGCCCTCAACACCCACCTGCGCCAGCGCGGCTGGTACGAGCGCCAGGGCATTCGCGCCCCCAACGTGGCGGACTATCTGGATCTGGTGGCGCTTGGCACCGTCGCCGACGTGGTGGCGCTGGATGGCAACAACCGCATCCTGGTGCATCAGGGCTTGCAGCGGATCCGGGCCGGTCGCTGCCGCCCCGGCATCCAGGCGCTGGTGGATGTCTCCGGCCGCGACGGCCGCCGCCTGTGCGCCGCCGATCTCGGCTTTGCCCTGGGGCCCCGCCTCAATGCGGTGGGTCGTCTGGATGACATGTCCCTCGGGGTCGCCTGTCTGCTCAGCGATGACATCAACCTGGCGCGCCAGCTTGCGGCCGAGATGGACAGCCTCAACCAGGAGCGCAAGGAGATAGAGCAGGGGATGCAGCAGGAGGCTCTCGCCACCCTGGAGCAGATCCGTTTTCGTGATGGTGAAGTCCCCTCCGGCATAGTGCTGCACAGGGACGAGTGGCATCAGGGGGTGGTGGGGCTGGTGGCCTCCAAGATCAAGGAGAAGTACTACAGACCCGTGATCGCCTTTGCCGAGAGTAGCGACACCGAGCTCAAGGGCTCGGGCCGCTCCATCCCCGGGGTACACCTGCGCGATGCCCTCGAGCTGCTCGATACCCGCCATCCTGGCCTGATGGGCAAGTTTGGCGGCCACGCCATGGCGGCCGGGCTGACCCTGCCCAAGGCCAATATAGAGGCGTTCGGTCGCGCGTTTGAGGCGGTGATCGGCGAACTGGTGACCCCTGAGCTGCTGACCGGGGTGCTGCTCACCGACGGTGAGCTGCTGCCGGACGAGCTCAGCCTGGAGCTGGCGGAGCTCATCCGCGCCTCCGGCCCCTGGGGTCAGGCCTTCCCCGAGCCGCTGTTCGACGGCGAGTTCGTGCTGGTGCAGCAGCGCCTGGTGGGGGAGAAGCACCTCAAGATGATGCTGACCACGGATTCCGGCCATGCGGTGGATGCCATCGCCTTCGGGGTGGATCTCAAGCGCTGGCCCGATGCCTCGGTGAAACGGGTGCGGCTGGTCTACCGGCTCGATGTCAACGAGTGGCGCGGCAACCGCAGCGTCCAGCTGCTGGTGGAGCATCTGGAGGCCGCCGGTCTCTGAGCCGGCGGCGACTCCACCCTGTCGATGACAACGGCCACCCTGGGGTGGCCGTTTTTGTTGCCGGAGCGGCTATGCCCCCACAGAATGGGGCCCAAGGGTCTAGGATGGGAGTCGTTCCCCGCGGCTTTCATTGAGGCGTTAAATGCCCTCTTTGTGGGGAAATCAGGCTGTTTGTATCGAGTTTTTCCGGTTAGTGGATGCCAAAATTCAATATGAAGGGGAATTGTGATATATTTGGCCCCGTTCAACCCCTTGCCTTTTCAAGGAGCCTGTCCCTTGCCACCCCTTGGCCAATCATTGCGCTGGCCGATGGCGATCGCCGTCGCCTGCCTGCTGTGGCTTGCCGCCTCTGCCGCGGCAGGGCCAGGTGCGCCCGCACTGTCGACCCAGGGGACATCGACATCCTCGATGCAGCTGCACGAGCCTCCCGCATCGGAGTTGGCCGACAGCGTCAGCCTGCCTCCCGCCTCCCAGTGGCGGCTCAGCGTCGAGCCGGGGCGGCGGCTGGAAGGGACCAGGGACCCGGATCTCTACCAGATGCTGCTGGCCTGGTTCCAGCACGAGATCCTCGGTCTGCTCTGCGGCCTGCTGTTTTTCCTGCCCCTCATCTATCTCAGGCAATGGCCGACCTGCCTTGGTCATCTGCACCAGCGGCAACTGCTCTGCCACCACCTGCAATTTCGCTTCTGCCAGGGCGACTAGCGCTGCTCGCCTCGCCGGGCGCACGCCGACGGCGTCTCTGCCGCTGATCCCTTTTTGTTGATCCGCCGACCCCCGTCGTCTGCGATCGCGCCCGTGCTGACTGTCATCCGGTTTCTGTCGCTGGCCCCTGGCCGGGGCGGACTCTCTCTTTGCACAATCTCGTGGTGAGCTGCCTTCATGGACTATTACGTCAATTTGTTTATTCAGTCGATCTTTGTGGAAAACCTGGCCCTGGCCTTCTTTCTCGGCATGTGTACCTTCCTCGCGGTGTCGAAGAACATCAACACCGCCTTCGGCCTTGGCATGACGGTGCTGGTGGTCATGGTGATCGCCATTCCCCTCAACAACCTGATCTACCGCCATATACTGCGCCCGGACAGCACCTTCCTCGGGGAATTTGACCTGAGCTTTCTCGATTTCATCATCTACATAGGCGTGCTGGCGGCCCTGGTGCAGGTGATGGAGATGGTGCTGGACAAGCATTTCCCGGCGCTCCATCAGGCTCTGGGGATCTACCTGCCGCTGCTGACGGTGCACTGCGCCATCTTCGGCGGGGTGATGTTCATGGCGCAGCGGGATTACGACTTCATCGAATCCGTGGTCTATGGGGCTGGCTCCGGGCTCGGCTGGCTGCTGGCCATCGTCGCCATCGCCGGCCTGCGCCAGAAGATGAAGTATTCGGACGTGCCAGAGGGATTGAGGGGCATCGGCATCACCTTCATAGTGGCGGGGCTGATGTCGCTCGGCTTCATGTCGTTTTCCGGGATCTCGCTGTGAGCGTCGGCTCGCCATGGCATGACGGAGGAGGGTTGATGACCGGGGCCATCAACCCAGCGTCTTGGCCATGTTGTAGCCCGTGATGTGAAAGCCTATCTCTTCGTAGAGCGCCCTGGCCCTGGGGTTGTCATGGGCGACCCTCAGCTTGATCTGGCTGACGCCAAGGCACTTCAATTCGGCCTCCAGCACCGCCATGGCGGCCTTGCCATAGCCCAGTCCGCGATGGGTCGGGAATATGTAGAAGTCATAGATGAAGGTGGTGTGGGCGGCGTTGTCGATGCTGTGCCAGAGATAGCCGGCGATGGCCGTCGTCGGTGCGACTGCGCCCCCGACATTGTCACTCACAGGGAGGATGCAGAGCAGGCTCTGGCCCGGCGTGGCGGTCCCTTGGGGCAGGTGTTGCAGCAAGGAGGCCTCGGCCTGTTGGCGGGCATCGGCCAGGATCAGCCCGTGATTGCTGGCAAGATCCTGAGCGTAGTCGTCGATGAAGTAGTCGCGATAGGCGGGGAACGCCGCCTCATCCATGGGGATCAGCCGAACGATAGGGGTTGGCATCTGAGTGTCACTCAAGGAAAGGGAGTCGTCACCTTAACCCCGGCGCCGGGAATTAGCCAAGGGATTGGCCGGGCGTGTCGAGTCAGACAGGTTCAACAAGAAGAGCGCCCTTGGGCGCTCTTCTTTTAGCAGGAGAGGTTATTTGACCCCTCTTTCGGGGGAGGTCATTTGACCTCTCTTTCCGGGCGAGGTCATTTGACCTCTTCACCCTTGGCTTGCAGATCCGCGTGGTAGGAGGAGCGCACGAAGGGGCCGCAGGCGGCGTGGGAGAAGCCGAGATCCATGGCGACGTCCTTGAGCTCATCGAACTCTGCGGGCGGCACGTAGCGCTTCACCGGCAGATGGTGGCGGCTCGGCTGCAGATACTGACCCAGGGTCAGCATGTTGACGCCGTGCTCGCGCAAGTCCTTGAGCACCTGGACAATCTCTTCGTTGGTCTCGCCCAGACCCATCATGACGCCGGACTTGGTCGGCACATGGGGGTGCATCTCCTTGATGCGGCGCAGCAGCTCCAAAGACCACTTGTAGTCGGCACCCGGGCGGGCGACCCGGTACATGCGCGGGGCGGTTTCCAGGTTGTGGTTGAACACGTCCGGCGGGGTCTCGCGGAACACTTCCAGCGCCTGCTCCATCCGGCCGCGGAAGTCCGGGGTCAGGATCTCGATGCGGGTCTGGGGGCTGTGCTCGCGGATCTGCTTGATGCAGTCGGCGAAGTGCTGGGCACCGCCGTCCCGCAGATCGTCGCGGTCCACCGAGGTGATGACCACGTATTTCAGCCCCATCTCCTTGATGGTGAGCGCCAGCTTCTTCGGCTCTTCGGGATCCAGCGCCAGCGGGCGGCCGTGGGCAACGTCGCAGAAGGGGCAGCGGCGGGTGCAGATGGCGCCCATGATCATGAAGGTGGCCGTGCCGTGGTTGAAGCACTCCGCCAGGTTGGGGCAGGAGGCCTCTTCACAGACCGAGTGCAGCTTGTTCTTGCGCAGGGTGCTCTTGATGTGCTCG
Organism: Aeromonas sp. EU05-FHT14A05; assembly: GCF_058791175.1. Classification (NCBI taxonomy): domain Bacteria; kingdom Pseudomonadati; phylum Pseudomonadota; class Gammaproteobacteria; order Aeromonadales; family Aeromonadaceae; genus Aeromonas; species Aeromonas sp. EU05-FHT14A05. The sequence goes on from NZ_JBYTDH010000004.1 coordinate 185,897, forward strand.
ATCTTCTGGCTCGACGGCGGCAGCTTGATCCGCATCCAGTCCGGCTTGCGCAGCACTTCCTCGTTGGGATCCGGCATGAATTTCACCGGGATCAGGGCCATCTTGTCGCCATCGCGCAGCTTGACGCCCGGCTCCATACGAACGGGTTTGCTCATGATTCACTCTCGGTGTTTGTTATTGTCTGATTGGTAGCCATCAGGGTCTGCTCTGAGCCCTCATGGTTGCACGGCATGGGGTTGCTCATGCGGCTTCTTCGCTATTGATGATCGTTTGGTAGCCAATCAGGCGGGCCAGTTCGGCCACCAGAATGGATTGCGCCTCGGCCACGCTCTGCGGGCCGCCCAGGGCGCTGGTCTGGGTCATGGCCATGCCCGCATAGCCGCACGGATTGATGCGCAGGAAGGGGGTCATGTCCATGTTGATATTGAGGGCCAGTCCGTGGAAGGAGCAGCCCTTGCGGATCCTCAGGCCCAGGGAGGCGAGCTTGGCCTCCATGCCAAGGTCATTCTTCACGTAGACGCCGGGAGCATCGGCCTTGGCATAGGCCAGGATGTCGCTTCTGGCCAGGGTGTTGATGATGGCGGTTTCCAGGCAGGTTACCAGCTCGCGCACCGAGAGCTTGCTGCGGCGCACGTCCACCAGCACATAGAGCACCAGCTGGCCGGGACCGTGATAGGTCACCTGGCCGCCGCGATCGCTCTGCACCACGGGGATGTCACCGGGGGCGAGCAGATGCTCGGCCTTGCCGGCCTGGCCCTGGGTGTAGACGGGATCGTGCTCCACCACCCAGAACTCGTCGGGGGTCTCGCTGGTGCGGTTGTCGGTGAAGGCCTTCATGGCGTCCCACACCGGCTGGTAGGGGCGACGGCCGAGCTGTCTGACTAACAGCCGTGGCTGGGCGGGGATCTGTGATGACATCTTTCCTCACTGACTGGCGCTTGCGTCGGCAAAACAGAATGGCAAATAATCGCTCGCCCCGATGGCGGGGCGAGAGAGGCGACTCACAGAACGTAGCGAACCAGCTCGATCTTGCCGAGTGCGGTGTACATGGCTTCGATGTGCTCCTTGCTCTGGGCAGTGACCGTCACTCGTACCGAGTGATAGTTGCCCTTGGTGCTGGGCTGAACGGTCGGGCTGTAAGTGCCCGGGGCATGTTGCTGCAGCACTTCAACCACCTGATCCGGCAGGGCGGGATCGGCCACGCCAAGCACCTTGAACGGGAACTTGCAGGGGAACTCCAGCAGCTCATCAAACTTGGTATTCATCTCACTCACCTTTAGCGTCGTCACGAAACGACTTCATCTTGCATCTTGTCTGGCCGAGGGACTCGGGCCGCCAGTCGCGTCAACCATGGGCACGGCTCCATCTTATATGGGCACTGCCCGGCGCGGGATCAAGCCCGCCAGATCGACAGGACGTGGGAATGCTGCTTTTTACCACAAATGGAGCGTCGGCGGAACCTGCAGATTGCAGGGTTATTCACTGCCATGATGCGGTAAAGACAGCAGCGGCGCCTGTTGGCGCCGCTGTTTGGTCAGGATCGTGCGCAGGTTACTTGAACCAGCTGGCGACCAGCATCACCAGGTAATCCCACAGACGGCTCATCAGGCCACCTTCCTGCACCTCTTCCAGGGCGACCAGCGGAACCTGCTTGATCTCCTTGTCACCCTGCTTGAGGAACACGGTACCGACGCGCTGACCCTTGGCCAGCGGGGCCTTCAGCTCGCTCTCGAGCTGGAAGTCCGCCTTCAGGTTGTTGCCCTGGCCACGGGTGACCAGCACGGAGACATCCTGATCGACGCCCAGTTTCACTTCGGACTTGTCGCCCATCCAGATCTTCTGGGTCACCAGCTCGGTACCCGCCTTGTAGGGGGTCAGGCTCTGGAAGAAGCGGAAACCGTAGGTGAGCAGCTTCTTGCTCTCGGCGGCGCGGGAGCCTTCGCTGCTGGCGCCCAGCACCACGGCGATCAGGCGCATGCCCTCGTTGTTGGTGGCGGAGGAGACCAGGTTGTAGCCGACCTGGCTGACGTGGCCGGTCTTGATGCCATCCACTTGCAGGGACTGATCCCACAGCAGGCGGTTGCGGTTGTGCTGGGTGATGCCGTTGAACACGAACGACTTCTGGGAGTAGATCTTGTACTCCTCCGGCAGGTCGCGGATCAGCGCCTGACCCAGACGGGCCATGTCATGGGCGGTACTGTAGTGACCTTCCGCATCCAGACCGTGGGGGTTCATGAAGTGGCTGTCGTTCATGCCGAGCTTGGCGGCCCAGGAGTTCATCAGGCTGGCGAAGGAGTCGGTGCTGCCCGCCAGGTGTTCGGCCATGGCGACGCAGGCGTCGTTGCCGGACTGGATGATGATGCCCTTGTTGAGATCATCGACCGAGACCTGCTTGCCCACCTCGATGAACATCTTGGAGGAGTCGGAGTAGTTCTTGGACCAGGCGTTCTGGCTGATGGTCACCATGTCGGTGCGCTTGATGTTCCCCTTCAGCAGCTCCTGGCCGATGATGTAGGAGGTCATCATCTTGGTCAGGCTGGCGGGGGGCAGACGCTCTTCGGCGTTCTGCTCGGCCAGCACCTGACCGGAGTAGTAGTCGATCAGAATATGGGCCTTGGCGGAGATCTCCGGCGCGGCAGGCACCACCATGGGGGCGCTGTTCAGGGTGGGGACCGGCTGGGCAGTCGGCAGCGCCGAATCCGGCGTCGGTACCGGCTGGTTGGCCTGGGCGGTCGCGCTTAGCAGGGAGGCCAGAATAACGGAACGGGCAAATTTGGACATCTTGAAATTCCTGGTGCCTGGATGGGGATTACCCAAGTTGAAAAAAAGCGGGCTCCACTATACCAGATGTGCCGGTCGGTCATAGTCCGGTGTGCCATCTGGTCTGGTTTTTTATCCATCGGTTGTCGGCGTCACGCCGGGAAACGACGTGACGCCTGGATAAGGTTGTGTTCCGTTGCGATCAAGGAACGATAAAGGCCTGCTCCAGCCCCCCCTGCCGGATCTGTTCCAGCAGGCTTGCCTGCTGATCGGCGGCGACCGGTCCCAGCAGCACCCGGAAGATGGCGTCGTGGGCCACCACCTGGTAGGGCACGCCGTAGCGCTGGGTCATCACCTTGCCCATGGCCTCGGCCCTGGGTTGGGAGCCGCTGGCCAGCACCTGGATCATCTTGCCCTGGCCGGTGGTGGCCTTGGGCGTGGAGAGGGTGCCGGTCGCCGTGGCGGCCGCCGCGGGAGCCGCCTTGGCCGGGGTGACTGTGTCCGCAGCCGCAGGCTGGGCCTCACCCAGGAAGGCGGCCTCCTGGGCAGCCGGTTGCATGGGCACCATCGGCGTCATGGGCACCATCTCGACCATCTGATCCGGCTGATCGGTGATGAGCTCGAGACGCACCCTGGCCTCGCCCCCATCGACCATCTCCAGCTGTTTGGCCGCGGCATGGGAGAGATCGATCAGGCGCTCGCTGCCGAAGGGGCCGCGATCGTTGACCCGCACTATGGTCTCCAGTCCGTTGTCCAGGTTGGTGACCCGCACATAGCTCGGCAGCGGCAGGTTGCGGTGGGCGGCGCTGAACAGGGTGCTGTCCTGCACGTCGCCGTTGGCGGTCTTGTTGCCATCGAGATCCTGGGCCAGCCAGCTGGCGGTGCCCTCCTCGCTGTAGTGCTTGATGTCGCGCCACACCTCGTACTTCTGCTTGCCGATCCAGTAGTCCCGGTTGCCGCTCTCGCTCATGGGCTCGGGGCGCGGGATGGCGCCGGTCGCCTGCGGTATCTCGATCACCTGGGGTTTTTCCGGCTGCACCGGGACCGGCGGCGGGGGAGCCTGCTCCGGTTGGCTGCTACAGGCGGCCAGCAACAAGGTCAGCGTGAGGGGGAGAAGTTTGTGGCTGTAATGCATATGCGTCCTGGATGGCTTGACTGAGTTGATGCACCGCCATCGCATAGAGAGGGCTGCGGTTGTAGCGGGTGATCACATAAAAATTGTGGCGCGCGACCCAGTATTCCGGTCCATCGGCCTGCTCCAATGCCAGCAGTTTCACCGGCGTGTCCGGTGCCAGCGGGGTGGCGAGTTCAATCCCGGCGGCAGCCAGCTCGGCCCAGCGCTGCTTGAGCTCGGGCTCGGGCGCAAGCAGGGTACCTACAGGCGCCAATCCGATCAAGGCGGGTTCCACCACTGACTCCCCCCAGCGCCAGCGGTGTTCGGCAAAGTAGTTGGCCACGCTGCCGATGGCGTCCGCCGGGTTGGCAAACAGATCCCGCTTGCCGTCGCCATCGAAGTCCACCGCGTAGTGGCGATAGCTGGAGGGCATGAACTGGCCCATGCCCATGGCGCCGGCATAGGAGCCCTTGAGAGCGGTGAGCGGCCACTTCTCTTCCCGGGCAAGCAGCACCAGCTGGGCGAACTCCTTAGCGAAGAACTCCTCGCGGGCGGGGTAGTGGAACCCCAGGGTATAGAGGCTGTCGAGCACCGGATGGCGGCCCATCTGGCGGCCATAGAAGGTCTCTATGCCGATGATGGCGACGATGAGGGAGGCGGGTACCCGGTAGTGCTGCTCGGCCCTGGCCAGGGTGGCGGCGTGGCGTTGCCAGAAGCCAACCCCGTCCCGGATCCGCTCCGGGGTGACGAACAGCGGCCGGTAGCGATGCCAGGGCTTGGCCTCCCAGGGACGGCTGATGGTGTCGAGCACCTCCTGGCGCAGCCGCGCCTGGGCGGCCGCGGCCTGCAACTCGGCCAGCGGCACGGATTGCTGCTCGGCCAGCAGGCTCAGCCGCTCGGGGGAGGCGCTCGCGCCCGCCGTGAGCGAACAGGCGCAGAGCACCAGCCAGCAAGCTCTCATCAGGCGAGCAGTCGTCTGTGGGTCTGGATGGACATCAGGATGCCGAAGCCCGCCATCAGGGTCACCATGGAGGTGCCGCCATAGCTCACCAGGGGCAGGGGCACCCCCACCACAGGAAGGATGCCGCTCACCATGCCCATGTTGACGAACACATAGACGAAGAAGGTGAGGGTCAGGGCGCCGCCGAGCAGGCGCTCGAAGCTGTTCTGGGCCTGCATGGAGATGAAGAGGCAGCGGCTGATGATATAGAGGTAGATCACCAGCAAGAGGGCCACCCCCACCAGGCCGAACTCCTCGCTGAACACAGCGAAGATAAAGTCGGTGTGGCGCTCGGGCAGAAACTCCAGCTGGGACTGGGTGCCCTGCAGCCAGCCCTTGCCGAACACGCCGCCGGAGCCGATGGCTATCTTGGACTGGATGATGTGGTAGCCGCGGCCGAGGGGGTCCTTCTCCGGGTCCAGCAGCATCAGCACCCGCTGGCGCTGGTAGTCGTGCATCAGGAAGAACCAGAGCACCGGCATAAAGGCGGCGATGAGCAGAGCAGCCAGCCCGATCAGCCACCAGCTGATCCCCGCCAGGAAGATGACGAAGAAGCCGGAAGCCGCCACCAGGATGGAGGTGCCGAGATCGGGCTGGGCGGCGATGAGCAGGGTGGGCAGCAGCACCATCACCAGGGCTATCATCACATGGCTGAACTTCGGGGGCAGCGAATGCCGGCTGAGCCAGGCGGCCACCATGATGGGCATGGAGAGCTTCATCACCTCGGAAGGCTGGAACTTCATGAAACCGAGATCCAGCCAGCGCTGGGCCCCCTTGCCGATATGGCCGAACACGTCCACCGCGATGAGCAGCAGCACCACCAGGGTGAACAGGGGCACGGACCAGCGCGCATAGAGGGAGGGAGGCAGCTGGGCCAGGCCAATCATCAGGCCGAAGGCGAGGCCGCCACGCACCAGCTGGCGCACTATGGAGTCAAAGTCCTGGCCCGAGGCGGAGTAGAGCACCACCATGGAGAGGGTCATCAGCGCCAGCAGGCCGAGCAGCAGCGGCAGGTCGATGTGCAGCTTGTACCAGATACTCTGCTGGCGGGCGGAGTTACTCATGAGAGAAGACCTCGTTCTGCATGGATGGCCTCGGGCGGGGAGGCAAGAGGCGGGCGTGCGACGTTATTCATTGGGCACGGCCTCGCTCTGATCCGGGCTTTGGATGGACGGCTTGTCGGGCGCTGGCGGCAGCTGGGGTTCTGGCGGCAGCAGGTAGGCATCCAGCATGTGGCGGGCGACCGGCGCCCCCATGGCACTGCCGCCACCGGCGTTTTCCAGCACCAGGGCCACCACGGCCTTGGGGGCCTCGAACGGTGCGAAGGCGACGAAGAGGGCGTTGTCACGGTGCTCCACCTTGGTGGTGGCCGCGTTGTAGACCTGGTTCTCCTTGAGGCCCACCACCTGGGCGGTGCCGGACTTGCCTGCCGCCTTGTAGGGGGTATTGGCAAAAGCGCGGCGGCCGGTGCCCTCATGGCCGTTGATGACGCGCCACATGCCATCCTTGGCCACCTGCCAGTAGGTGTCGCTCTTGGCGGCGATGGCCACGTTCGGGTTGATGGGGGCGTTGACCACGCCATCCGCCGAGGCGGTGCTCTTGAGCAGGTGCGGCGTCACGTCGTGACCGTTCTGGGTCAGTATGCTGATCGCCTTGGCGAGCTGGATGGGGGTGGAGCTCCAGTAGCCCTGGCCGATGCCGATGGAGATGGTGTCCCCCTGATACCAGGGCTGACGCCAGCGCGCCATCTTCCAGTCGCGGGACGGCATGACCCCCTTGGTCTCTTCATAGAGGTCGACGCCACTGTACTGACCGAAGCCGAACTTGGTCATGTAGCTGTGGATCTTGTCGATGCCGACCCGGTAGGCAAGATCGTAGAAGTAGGTGTCTGCCGATACCTCGATGGCGCGATAGACGTCGAGCCAGCCATGGCCCCAGCGGCGCCAGTCACGAAACTTCTTGGTGGTCCCCGGGATGGAGAAGCTGGGACCGCCGAAGTAGCGATAGTTGGGGGTGATGGCCCCCTCGTTCAGCCCCATCACCGCCATCATGGGCTTGACGGTGGAGGCGGGAGCATAGATGCCCTGGGTGGTGCGGTTCACCAGCGGGCGCGCCGGATCGTTGAGCAGCGCCGAGTAGTTGGTGTTGGATATGCCGGTCACGAACAGGTTGGGGTCGTAGCTCGGGCTCGACTCCATGGCCAGGATGGCGCCGGTATTGGGATCCATCATGACGATGGCGCCCCGACGGCCGGCCAGCAGCTCCTGCGCTTTAAGCTGCAGGCGGATGTCGATGTTGAGGTAGATATCCTTGCCCGGCTCCGGCGGCTGGAACTTGAGGGTGCGCACCACCCGGCCGCGGTTGTTGACCTCGACCTCCTGGTAGCCCGCCACGCCGTGCAGCTGATCCTCGTAGAACTTCTCCACCCCCTGCTTGCCGATGTCCTTGGTGGCGGCATAGTTGGCGAGCTTGTCCTCCTTGTCGAGGCGCTCCACATCACGGGTGTTGATCTTGGCCACATAGCCCAGCGCATGGGTCAGGGTATCGCCAAACGGGTAGTAGCGCTTGAGATAGGCCTCTATGCTGGCGCCCGGGTAGTTGTGCTGGTTGACCGAGAAGAGCGCGACCTGATACTCGGTCAGCTTCTCGAACAGGGGCACCGGCTTGAAGCGGCGCTGGCGCTTCACCTCGGCCAGGAACCGCTCCTTGGTCCCCTCCGGCAGGGCCAGCAGGGTGATCAGCTCGTCGGCCGTCTTCTCCAGATCCTCGGTCTCTTCCGGCACTATCTCCAGGCTGTAGACGGGGCGGTTCTCCGCCAGCAGCACCCCGTTGGCGTCATAGATGAGGCCCCGTGGCGGTGCCACCGGCACGACCCGGATCCGGTTGTCGTTGGAGCGGGTCTGATAGGTTTCGTAAGACTCTACCTGCAGGTAGTAGAGATTACCCAGCAGCACCAGCATGAGGACGACCATGCCGATGTAGGCTACCAGGGTGCGCCGGAAGAACAGACGTCCCTCGGCACTGTGATCGCGCATTTCGATGCGATTCTTCAGCATGCCGTTACCTTATGGCTGACGGGGAGCAAGGGCGGGTACCACATGGACTATTCCCTGTGGTACTGGGTGTATGGGGGAGTGATGTGCCAAGGGATCATGGCTCATTCCCTGTGATACGGATGATTGGTGGTAATGCTCCAGGCGCGATAGAGGCTCTCGGCCACCAGCACCCGCACCAATGGATGGGGCAGGGTCAGGGGTGACAGGGACCAGCTCTGTTCGGCGGCGGCCTTGCACTCGGGGGACAGGCCTTCAGGCCCGCCCACCAGCAGCGCCACATCCCGGCCATCGAGCTTCCAGGCTTCCAGTTGCACGGCGAGCTGCTCCGTGGTCCAGGGCTTGCCGGGAATGTCTAGGGTGACGATGCGCGAGCGGCCGGCGGCGGCCAGCATGGCTTCCCCCTCCTTTTGCAGGATGCGGGGAATGTCGGCATTCTTGCCGCGTTTGCCCGCGCCTATCTCGACGAGTTCGAACGGCATGTCTTTCGGGAAACGGCGACGGTACTCTTCGAAGCCATGCTCTACCCAGGCAGGCATCTTGGTGCCCACTGCAATCAACTGGATCTTCATCGTTCGTTACGCTTGCACCTGGGTGCCACCCCAGAGTTTCTCCAGTTGGTAGAAGTCGCGGTACTCATCCTGCATCACATGGACGATGACGGAACCCATGTCCACCAGCACCCATTCACCGGTGAGCTGACCTTCCACGCTGAGCAGATCGAGCCCCGCATGGCGGGCCTCGCTGGCCAGGTGGTGGGCGATGGCGCTGACGTGGCGATTGGAGTTGCCGGAGCAGATGATCATGGTGTCCGTGATGCTGGATTTGCCGCGTACATCCAGGGTGATGATGTCGCGGCCTTTCATGTCATCGATCTTGTCGACGATAAAGGCGAGCAGTTCTTGGCCTTGCAATGTCTTCTCCTATCTTCCGGCGCCAGAGGGCGGCGGATTATATCATGGTCACTCCCGTTTCCCAGTCTGGCAAAGGGGAATGGATCCGGGGCCGCCGCCCGTGGGCAAGGCAGGCCCCTGTTGATCACTATAGTGCGCAACCGGGCGGGACAATAGTCAAGCCTGTGCCGGGTGCGCCTCAGGGTGTCGGCTGACAAACCCGCGTGGCGCCGCTCACCGGCCTGGCGATGGCTGATAGAGCCGGTGCTGCCGGATGTAGTCGGCGACCGGGGCCGGCAGCAGGTACCTGGGGTCCTGCCCCGCCGCCAGCAGGGCCCGCAGCCGGGTGGCCGACAGCTCAATGGGCAGGTTGTCGGCGATCCAGACATGGCCCTGACGGTGTCGATGCAGATCCTGCACATCCCGGGTCTGGTGGCGGGCTAGCAGGCTGGCCACTTCGCCCGGGTAATCCGGTTGCCAGCCCGGGCGCTTGCTCACCACCAGGTGGGCATGAGCGAGCAGCTCCTGCCAGCGATGCCAGCTCGGCAAGCCGAGCAGGGAGTCCATGCCCATCAGGAAGCAGACCGGGGTATCCGGCAGCTCCTGCTTGAGCTCGATGAGGGTGTCTATGGTCCAGGAGGGCTTGTCCCGTTGCAGCTCCCGCTCATCCACCACGAAGCCCGGGTTCTCCGCCGCCGCCAGTGCGACCATGGCGAGCCGCTGCTCGCTGGAGCAGAAGGGGTTGGCACGGTGGGGCGGGATATGGTTCGGGAGCAGGCGCACCTCGGCCAGGCCCAGGGCGTCGCGGGCCTCGATGGCGGGCCTCAGATGACCGATGTGGATGGGGTCGAAGGTGCCGCCCAGGATGCCGATGGGAGCCTTCAGCATGAGACTCTCCCAGTCAGATCATGGAGGGGCCCCAAGGGGCCGGCCCTGCGTTCAACCGGGGTGCTCAGCATGGTTCCGCCTCTAGCAGGGGCAGCGGCGTGCCATCGCGAAAACCCAGGGCTATGGTCTGCAACATCAGCCAGGCCTGCTCGGTGTCGAACCGGCGTTGGGCGTCGTCGAGCCGGGCCATCAGTTGCCACAGCTGCTGTATCTTGCCAACGGGCAGCCGGGTCAGGGCCTGCTGAATGAGCTGCTGGCGGCTCTGCCAGATGCGCAACCGGCTGAAGTGTTCCACCAGCGGCTGACCGGCGCGGGCGGCCAGGGCCAGCTCGGTGAGCTGCTCCAGCTCCCGGCACAGGGTCCAGGCCAGCATCCCGGGCTCGGTACCCTCGGCCCGCAGCGCCAGCAGGATGCGCTGGGCCCGGTTCACCTTGCCCTCCAGCAGGGTATCGACGAGCTGGAACGGCGTGAAGTGGGCGTGCCGTATGATGGTCTCCTGCAGATAGGCGACGCTGATGGGCTGGGGCGGGCCGAGCAGGGTCAGTTTCTCTATCTCCTGGCTGGCGGCCAGCAGGTTGCCCTCAAAGGCGTGACACATGAAGTTGACCGCATCCGGCAGCGCCTTGAGGCCGAAGCGCTGAAATCGTGCGCTCATCCAGCGCGGGAAGAAACGGGGCTCGGGGTGATTGACCGGCACATAGGTGCCGCTCTGGCTCAGCTTGTCGAACCAGGCTGCCTTCATCTGGGTCTGGTTGAGACGCCCCCCCGAGAGCACCAGCAGCAGGTCGGGGTGGAGCTGCTTGCCGATCTCCGTGATGCGGGCGGCGAGATCCTTGTCGACCTTGGCGGGCAGCTCCAGCTCGATGATCTGGCGGGCCGAGAAGAGGCTCATGGCCTGACAGGCGTCATAGACCTGATTCCAGTCCAGCCCGGCTTCCACCACGAAGCTGTGGCGTTCATCGAACCCCTGTTTGCGGGCCACCTGACGCACGGCGTCGATGGCCTCGAGCTTGAGCAGCGGCTCGTCACCAAAAACGAGATAGCAGGGCTTGAGCCCTGCCTTGAGATGATCGCTGAACTGCTCGGGATAGACTCTCATCAACACACTCTCATCAAGAAGCTCGCATCAGAACTTGACCTGGCTCAGCTGACGGATCACCAGGTTCGCGGCCTGCTCCTGCATCTCCTTGCCAAGCTGCTCCTGTTCGCGGGAGGAGGCCAGCGCCGCATCCGGCTTGTTCAGGAAGCTGCGGTTGAAGGTGATGGGGAAGACCTGGGTCGGTTTGCCCGGCATGGAGACGGTGAACTGGGTGCTGTAACCCAGCAGGTACTCGCGGTCCTGGCCGATGGAGTCGACGGAGGCAACCTGGCTGCTGTTGCTCACCCCGGACAGGGTCAGCACCGGAATGCCTTCCTTGTCTGCCAGGGTCACCCCGGAGGCCTTGAGACGGGTGGTCACCAGCCGATAGAAGTCGCTCTTGTTGTCACCGACCACCTTCATGGTCATCAGCTCCGGGGGGATGGCGGTTCCCCGCATCTGAAAACCGCAGGCCTGCAGCAGCAGGCCCGTCAGCATGATGGCAATCCAGCGAGTGAGGGACATGCCCATGTGAATTCCTCTTTGCATCAAGTGAAGAACGGCGGGCGCTTGCCCGCCGTCACATATGGATTCAGACCCCGGCAGCTCTCCTCCCCCGACAGGGGGAGGAGGCCGGGAGTGCTGGTCATCCTCAGTTTGCGACTATGTTGAGCAGCTTGCCCGGTACGTAGACCACCTTGCGCACGGTCAGGCCTTCGGTGAACTTCTGCACCGAGGCATCGGCCATGGCCAGCTTCTCGACGTCGGCCTGGCTTATCTCGGCCGGGACGGTCAGCTTGCCGCGCATCTTGCCGTTGATCTGCACCACCACCAGCTTCTCGGTCTCGACCATGGCCGCTTCATCCGCCACCGGCCAGGCCGCGACGTCGATGTCCCCTTCCTTGCCCAGCATCTTCCACAGCTCGAAGCCGATGTGCGGGGTGATGGGGTAGAGCATGACGACCACGGCTTCCAGTGCTTCCTGCATCAGGGCGCGGTCCTGCTCGTCAGAGCCCAGCTTGGCCAGGTTGTTCATCAGCTCCATGATGGCGGCGATGGCGGTGTTGAAGGTCTGACGACGACCCACGTCATCGCTCACCTTGGCGATGGTCTTGTGCAGCTCGCGGCGCACAGCCTTCTGCTCGTTGGAGAGGGCGGCAGCATCCAATGCAGGTGCGGCACCTGCCGAGACGTGCTCGAAGGTGGTGCGCCACAGGCGACGCAGGAAGCGCTGGGCGCCCTCTACGCCGGAGTCGGACCACTCCAGGGTCATGTCGGCCGGGGAGGCGAACATCATGAACAGGCGGACGGTATCGGCGCCGTAACGCTCCACCATCAGCTGTGGGTCTATGCCGTTGTTCTTGGACTTGGACATCTTGGTCATGCCGGAGTGGATCACTTCACGACCTTCGTTGTCGATGGCCTTGGTGATGCGACCCTTGTCGTCACGCTCCACCTTGACATCGGTCGGGCTGACCCAGACGTTGCCGCCCTTCTCGTCCTTGTAGTAGAAGGCGTCGGCCAGCACCATGCCCTGGCAGAGCAGGCGCTTGAACGGCTCGTCGCTGTTCACCAGGCCGGCATCACGCAGCAGCTTGTGGAAGAAGCGGGCGTAGAGCAGGTGCATACAGGCGTGCTCGATACCGCCGATGTACTGATCCACCGGCAGCCAGTGGTTGGCGGCCGCCGGATCCAGCATGCCCTTGTCGTAGTCCGGGGAGCAGTAGCGGGCGTAGTACCAGGAGGACTCCATAAAGGTGTCAAAAGTGTCAGTTTCCCGGAACGCTTCCTGACCGTTATAGGTGGTCTTGGCCCACTCGGCGTCGGCCTTGATGGGGCTCTGGATGCCGTCCATCACCACGTCTTCGGGCAGCAGCACCGGCAGTTGATCTTCCGGGGTCGGCACCACGGTGCCGTCGGCCAGGGTCAGCATGGGGATGGGGGCACCCCAGTAACGCTGACGGGAGACGCCCCAGTCGCGCAGGCGGTAGTTGACGGTACGCTTGCCGTGACCGAGGCCTTCCAGCTTGCTGGCGATGGCATCGAAGGCGCCCTGGAAGTCCAGACCGTCGAATTCGCCGGAGTCGAACAGCACGCCCTTCTCGGTGTAGGCGGCTTCGCTCACGTCCACGTCGCCATCAATCGGCTTGATCACCGCCTTGATGTCGAGGCCGTATTTGGTGGCGAACTCGAAGTCACGCTGGTCGTGGCCCGGAACGGCCATCACGGCGCCGGTGCCGTAGTTCATCAGCACGAAGTTGGCGACCCAGACCGGCACCTTGCGGCCATCCAGCGGGTGAATGGCGTACAGGCCGGTGGCCATGCCCTTCTTCTCCATGGTCGCCATGTCAGCCTCGGCGACCTTGGTGTGCTTGCACTCCTCGATAAAGGCAGCCAGCTCGGGATTGGTTGCGGCAGCCTGGGCGGCCAGCGGGTGACCGGCGGCTATGCCCACATAGGTCACGCCCATGAAGGTGTCCGGGCGGGTGGTGTAGACCTCCAGCTGCTCGTCCTGACCGTCGATGGCGAAGCTGATGTTGACCCCTTCGGAGCGACCAATCCAGTTGCGCTGCATGGTCTTGACCATCTCCGGCCAGCCTTCCAGATTGTCGATGTCATTCAACAGCTCTTCGGCGTAGTCGGTGATCTTGATGAACCACTGGGGGATCTCTTTCTGCTCCACCGGGGTGTCGCAGCGCCAGCAGCAGTTGTCGATCACCTGCTCGTTGGCCAGCACCGTCATGTCGTTCGGGCACCAGTTGACGGAGGAGGTCTTCTTGTAGACCAGACCCTTCTCGTAGAGCTTGGTGAAGAACCACTGCTCCCAGCGGTAGTAGTCCGGCTTGCAGGTGGCAAGCTCTCTGTCCCAGTCATAACCCAGACCCAGCATCTTCAGCTGGTTCTTCATGTATTCGATGTTTTCGTAGGTCCAGGGGGCCGGTGCCGTGCTGTTCTTGATGGCGGCGTTTTCCGCCGGCAGACCGAAGGCATCCCAGCCGATGGGTTGCAGCACATTCTTGCCATTGAGCCGTTGATAACGGGAGATCACATCACCTATGGTGTAGTTACGCACGTGCCCCATGTGTAGACGACCAGACGGATAAGGGAACATGGAGAGGCAGTAGAACTTTTCCTTGTCTACTTTCTCCACGGCCTTGAAGGTTTTCTTGGCATCCCAGTGCTGTTGCACTGCTGGTTCTATGGATTGGGGAACGTATTGCTCTTGCATTGGTGACATCCGGATCTGTGAAATGAATAGATAAATCAGCTGGGAAATCCCGATAGAATACCCATATCCTGCGGCGGCAACAACCGCCAGCATCCGCCCGGCCTCAGGCCGACCCGGGCAGCATCGAGGTTTCACGGAGCAGCAGGGGTGACAGAGGGCGGCAACCACCGCCAGCACGGCTCAGTCTCTGGCTCAGGCCGGGCACGATCAGGGTTCAGCAGAGGAGTAATGGCCATGGACAAACGTCGACAAGGGTATGAAGCCTTCATCGCCCAGCTCAAGAAGCAGTGGGAGGAGACCGAAGAGTTTCAGGGAGAGCGCCTCAACCGGATGATCGCCAAGGTACAGGCCTATCTGGAGGCGGCCGGCGATCTGACCCAGGACGAGCTGGCGCTGATCGCAGAATACGTGAAGCGGGATCTCGGCAACTATGACGAGAGCCGCGCCGAGGTGCCCGAGTCCGCCTTTATGCTGGCGCTCAAGGACACCGTCTGGTCCTGGCTGGCGGACGTGACCGACCGCGCCCAGGTGGAGTGGAGCGAGCTGGCGGACGAGCTGGAACACAAGGGAGTCTATCGGGCTGGTGACTGGGTGGGGCTGGGGGTGCTGGTGTGCGATCACTGCGAGTGGCGCCAGACTGTGCTGCACCCGCAGCAGCTCGGTACCTGCCCGGAGTGCGGGGCCAACGAGTATCATCGCGAACCGCTCTCACCTTGACATAGGGTGATGAGGTTATAAAAAGAGGCGCCCAAGGGCGCCTCTTTTTATGTTCTTAACATGCTCAGAGCTTGCGGGCCCAGGGGTGGGCGCGGGGGCGCAGCACCAGTGCCAGGCCGAGCAGCAGGGCGGCCAGCGCGTACATGGGCCAGCTGCCAAAGCGCAGGTAGGGGGTCGCGCCGTGGGCGGGACGCACCTCGGTTCTCAATACCCCCGCCTCGAACTGGGGGATCTGGGCGATGATGCTGCCGTCTATCTCGGTGACTATGGTGATGCCGGTGTTGGTGTCGCGCAGCAGCGGACGGGCCAGCTCCAGGGCGCGCATCCGGGCGATCTCCATGTGCTGCCAGGGGCCTATGCTGGTGCCGAACCAGGCGTCGTTGGAGACGGTCAGCAGGAAGTCGGTGTCCGGCTGCACGTTGCGGCGCACCTCGTCCGGGAAGATGATCTCGTAGCAGATGGCGGCGGCGAACTTGAGCCCCTTGGCGATCAGGTTCGGCTGCACCGCATCTCCCGGGCTGAAGGAGGACATGGGCAGGTTGAAGAAGGGGGCTATGGGGCGCAGCAGATCTTCAAACGGCACATATTCGCCGATGGGCAGCAGGTGGTACTTGTAGTAACGGTTCTTGTGCTCGTAGTGATAGGACTCCTTGCCGTCCAGATCCTGCACCCCCATGCCGAGCACGGTATTGAAGAAGCGCTGCTGCTTCAGATCGTAATGGATGATCCCCGCCAGCAGGCCGGTGTCGTTCACCTTCATCGCCTTGTCCAGGCTCTCCAGATAGGTGCCCATCTCCTTCTCGATGGCCGGGATGGCGGACTCCGGCCAGATGATGATGTCGGCGTCCTGATTCTCGCGGCTGAGATCCTGATAGGTGCGCACCGTGGGGATCAGGGCCTCGGGATCCCACTTGAGGGACTGGGCTATGTTGCCCTGCACCAGGGCCACCTTGACCGGCTCGCCCCGGGTCACCCAGTTGAGCTGCATCAGCCCCTGGGCGGCGCCGACCAGCACGACCGGCAGCAGCAGCCAGGCGGGCTTGCGGCTCTGCCAGGTGAGCCAGAGGGCGGAGGTGGTGAGCAGCAGGGCGAGCGTGATGCCTTGCACCCCGAGGATGGGAGCGAACCCCTTGAGCGGTCCGTCTATCTGGGTGTAGCCAAACCAGAGCCAGGGATAGCCGGTCATCACCCAGCCCCGCAGCCAGTCGGCCATCAGCCAGAGCGCCGGGAAGGCGAGCAGCCAGCGGCTCCAGTGGCGGCCGCCAAAGAAGCGGGCGAAGACCCAGCAGGCCAGGGTCGGGTAGAGGGAGAGATAGGCGCAGAGGCCGGCCAGCAGCACGAAGGCGGCGGGCAGCGGGATGCCGCCAAACTCCGTCATGCTGACATGGATCCACCACTGTCCGGGCAGAAACAGCCCCATGGCATAACCGAAGCCGCGCCAGGCCGCCTGTTTGGGGTTGGCCTTGTCCAGCAGGGCATAGAGGCCGAGCAGGGAGAGGATCACCAGAGGCCAGTAGCCGAAAGGGGAGAAGGCCAGCACGGCGATGGCGCCAGAGGCCAGGGCGAACAGGCTTGTCAGAAGTTTCGATTTCACGGGGGATCGGGGCTCGAATTGGGCTGAATAATGTGGAATGGCCGACATCTTAACCGCAAACCGCGCCAACGGCGAGCCTCCCGGCCAGCCGGATGCCGAAGGGGCGCGCAGCAGGGGAATGGGAGAGCGCGGGGCGGCAGAATGACAAACGCCCCTGAGAGCAGGGGCGTTGATTGACGGCGCGGGGAGCGCGGGATCAGGACTCCGGCTGGGCCGCCGCGTGATTCTCCGGGATCTTCACCTGCAGTTGCTGCAGGCGGCGCCGGTCCGCGTGCATCACCTTGAACAGGTAGCCGTCCAGCTCTATCTCCTCGCCCTTCTTGGGCAGGTGGCTGAAGGCGTGCATCACCAGGCCGCCCACGGTATCCACCTCTTCATCGCTGAACTGGGTGCCGAAGAAGTCGTTGAAATCCTCGATCTCGGTCAGCGCGCTGACGGAGAAGACCCGCTTGCTGATGCGGCGGATCTCTTCCGGCTCATCCTCGATGTCGTCAAACTCGTCGTCGATCTCGCCGACGATAAGTTCCAGTATGTCTTCTATGGTCACCAGACCGGAGACGCCGCCGAACTCGTCCACCACGATGGCCATGTGGTAGCGCTCTTCGCGGAACTCCTTGAGCAGGCGATCGACCCGCTTGCTCTCCGGCACTATCACAGTGGGGCGCAGGATCTTCTCGAGCTGCAGCGGCTCGCTGGCGTGATGGCCGCCAAAGCCGAACGGCAGCAGATCCTTGGCGAGCAAGATGCCCTCCACGTGATCCTTGTCTTCGTTGATCACCGGGAAGCGGGAGTGGCCGGATTCGATGATGACCGGCAGGAAGTCGTCCACCGGCTGTGACTTCTCTATGGTCACCATCTGGGAGCGGGGGATCATGATGTCACGCACGCGCAGCTCGGCAATTTCGAGCACGCCTTCGATCATGTCCTTGGTGTCCTGATCGATGAGGTCACGTTCTTCCGCATCGGCGATGACTTCCACCAGATCGTTGCGGTCTTTTGGCTCGCCCTGGAAGAGTTGGCTGAGCTTGTCGAGCCAGGTTTTCTTCGGCGAGCCGGTACTAGGGTGATCGTCGGTCATTTTCTCTCTTGATTACTCGTGTGAACACAGGGGATATTGTCTTGGTTATATAAGGATGACAGCGGCGTGTTTCAATGCCGTGATCGCCTCGTCAGCCCTTACTCTTCATCATTTAGATAGGGGTCGGGGAAACCGAGTTCCTGCATGATGTCGCGCTCGAGCGCCTCCATCTCCTCGGCCTCCTCGTCCTCGATATGGTCATAACCTAGCAGATGCAGACTGCCGTGCACAACCATGTGAGCCCAGTGGGCCATGAGGGGCTTGCCCTGTTCGACCGCCTCTGCCTCGACCACCTGGCGACAGATCACCAGATCACCGAGCAGGGGGAGTTCCATGCCGGGGGGGGCTTCGAACGGGAAGGAGAGCACGTTGGTGGGCTTGTCCTTGCCGCGATAGGTGTGGTTGAGCTCGCGGCTCTCCGCCTCGTCCACCAGGCGCACCGTCACCTCGGCCTCGTCCTGGAAACCCGAAATGGTACCATCGAGCCAGCCTTGCAGCTGGGCTTCGGTCGGCAGGCCGTCGGTGCTGGCGCAGGCCAGCTGCAGATCCAGGGTCACGCTCATTGGGCACTCTCTTTGCTGGTGTTCTCGTTGCGGGTATTGGGGGCGCTCTTCTCGGCCGCCTGCTGGGCGTCGAACGCCTCGTAGGCCTGCACTATGCGGGCCACCACGGGGTGGCGGACCACGTCTTTGGATTCGAAGAAGTTGAACGACAGGCCATCGACCCCCTGCAGCACTTCCAGGGCGTGGCGCAGGCCGGATTTGGTACTGCGCGGCAGATCCACCTGGGTGATGTCGCCGGTGACCACCGCCTTGGAGTTGAAGCCGATGCGGGTCAGGAACATCTTCATCTGCTCGGTGGTGGTGTTCTGGGCCTCGTCCAGGATGATGAAGGCGTCATTCAAGGTTCTTCCGCGCATGTAGGCGAGCGGCGCCACCTCTATGATGTTGCGCTCCATCAGCTTCTCGACGCGCTCGAAGCCCAGCATCTCGAACAGGGCGTCGTAGAGGGGGCGCAGGTAGGGGTCCACCTTCTGGGAGAGATCCCCGGGCAGGAAGCCGAGCTTCTCACCGGCTTCCACCGCCGGGCGGGTCAGCAGGATGCGGCGGATCTCCTGGCGCTCCAGGGCATCCACGGCGGCGGCCACGGCGAGATAGGTCTTGCCGGTACCGGCCGGACCGATACCGAAGCTGATGTCGTGGCGCACTATGTTGGCGATGTACTGGGCCTGGTTCGGGCTGCGGGGCTTGATGAGACCGCGCTTGGTCTTGACCGTCACCTCCTTGCCATAAGGCTGGGATGAGACCGCTTCATCGTCCTGCTCCAACACACGGGACTCCTGCACCGTCAGGTGCACCATCTCCGGGGTGATGTCATTCACCTTGCCCCCCTTGAGGGGCTGGGTCTCCACATAGAGGTGCTTGAGGATGGCGGCCGCCGCATCAATCTGGGCCTGCTTGCCGAGCACCTGAAAGTGGTTGTCACGGTAGCTTATCTCGATGCCGAGACGGCGCTCCAGCTGCTTGAGGTTGTCGTCAAAGGGGCCGCACAGGCTGGCGAGACGCAGGTTGTCGGCGGGCTCCAGGTGCAGGTTCAGGGTCGAGATGTGTCGGCTCAAAATGTCCTCGTATCGGCTGTTCCCCCCGCCCTCGGGAGGGGGGAGAAAATTAATGGGGTCTGAAGGCCGCCACCCCGAGATCATCGGGGACGTTGTCCGGGCGGCGAGCCAGGATTTCGCTCGGCGCGGTGGCGATGCGCAGATTCATCTCGTCCTCGCCGCGGATGAAGCGGCCACGCAGGGAGTAGGGGCGCACGTCGGTGATCTCCACATCGGCGAAGCCGCCGATGAGGCGGTGCGGTCCCTCGAAGTTGACCACCCGGTTGTTCTCGGTACGGCCACTGAGCTGCATGGGATCCATCTTGGAGGGACCCTCCACCAGGATGCGCTGCACCGAGCCCAGCATGGCGCGGCCGATGAGCATGGACTGGTGATTGATCTGGTTCTGCAGGCGGGTGAGACGGGCCTTCTTCACCTCCATGTCGACGTCGTCCGGCAGATCGGCGGCCGGGGTGCCGGGGCGCGGGCTGTAGATGAAGCTGAAACTCATGTCGTAGTTGATCTCCTCGATGAGCTTCATGGTGGCCTCGAAGTCCTCGTCCGTCTCGTTCGGGAAGCCGACGATGAAGTCGGAGCTCATGGTGATGTCGGGACGGGCGGCGCGCAGGCGGCGGATCTTGGACTTGTACTCCAGCACAGTGTGCGGGCGCTTCATCATGGTCAGGATGCGATCCGATCCGCTCTGCACCGGCAGGTGCAGGAAGCTGACCACTTCCGGCGTGTCCTTGTAGACCTCGATGATGTCGTCGGTAAATTCGATGGGATGGCTGGTGGTGTAGCGAATGCGGTCGATGCCGTCGATGGCGGCCACCAGGCGCAGCAGCTCGGCGAAGGTGCAGTCATTGCCATCGAAGGTCGGGCCGCGGTAGGCGTTGACGTTCTGGCCGAGCAGGTTCACCTCGCGCACCCCCTGCTGGGCGAGCTGGGCGATTTCGTAGAGCACGTCGTCGAGCGGCCGGCTCACCTCCTCGCCGCGGGTGTAGGGCACCACGCAGAAGGAGCAGTATTTGGAGCAGCCTTCCATGATGGAGACGAAGGCGGTGACCCCCTCGGCGCGGGGCTCCGGCAGGTTGTCGAACTTCTCTATCTCGGGGAAGGCGATGTCCACCTGGGCGCCGCGTCCCTCCTGGACCTGCTTGATCATGGCGGGCAGGCGGTGCAGGGTCTGGGGGCCGAAGACGATGTCCACATAGGGCGCCCGGCTGCGCAGGGCTTCCCCTTCCTGGGAGGCGACACAGCCACCTACGCCTATCACCAGTCCCGGTTTTTTCAGCTTGAGCTTCTTCCAGCGACCGAGCTGGTGGAACACTTTCTCCTGGGCCTTTTCACGGATGGAGCAGGTGTTGAGCAGCAGGACGTCTGCCTCCTCGGGCTCTTCGGTCAGCGTGTAGCCATTGCTGGCGTCCAACAGGTCGGCCATCTTGGACGAGTCGTACTCGTTCATCTGGCAGCCCCAGGTCTTGATATGAAGTTTCTTGCTCATTGCTACTCTTGACTGTGTTTAAGGTCGGCAGGGTCAAAGGACCGGCCATTTTACTCCGCAATCCCGGTGCTGACCAGTCTGAGGCCGCGCCGCCGCCAGATGGCCTGGCCCGTCGCGGCAATTGCCCGCCTGACGCACTGTTTATCCGGTCTCCTTGCGTTATCATGCCCCATTCGGTTTGCCCCTCTCTTCCTTGTTCGGGGCGACCCCTTGCAGGAATCAAGTCATGGAACAGTGTGATATCGCCATCGTCGGCGCCGGCATGGTGGGCGCCGCCACCGCCTGCCTGCTGGCGGCAGAGGGTCTCAACGTGCGGGTCATCGAGACCCGGTTGCCGGAGCATTACGCCCCGGATCAACCGCTGGATCTGCG
Organism: Aeromonas sp. EU05-FHT14A05; assembly: GCF_058791175.1. Lineage (NCBI taxonomy): Bacteria > Pseudomonadati > Pseudomonadota > Gammaproteobacteria > Aeromonadales > Aeromonadaceae > Aeromonas > Aeromonas sp. EU05-FHT14A05. Next base: position 206,774 of record NZ_JBYTDH010000004.1, read on the forward strand.
GGTCTCCGCCATCAGCCAGGCCTCGGTGGCGCTGCTGGACAAGGCCGGTGCCTGGTCGCATCTGCAGCAGATGCGGTTGTGCCCCTACCGCCGGCTGGAGACCTGGGAGCTGGACGGCTTTGCCACCCGCTTCGACGCGGCGGATCTGGGGCTGCCCCAGCTCGGCTACATCATAGAGAACCGGCTGGTGCAGCTCGCCCTGCTGAGGCGAATGGAGGATTTCCCCAACATCCAGACCCACACCCCGGCGGCTGTGGTCCGGCTGCAGCAAGGTGCCGAGCACGCCAGCCTGCTGCTCGATGACGGCACCGAGCTGCAGGCGCGCTGGGTGCTGGCCTGTGACGGCGCCGAGTCGCTCACCCGTCGCCTCGCCGGGATCGGGGTGTCGCGCTTCGAGTACCGCCAGCACTGCATGCTGATCAATATCGACACCGAGTTCGAGCAGGATGACATCACCTGGCAGCAGTTCACCCCGCAGGGCCCGCGCGCCTTCCTGCCGCTGCCCGGCCGGCACGGCTCCCTGGTGTGGTACGACAGCCCGGCCCGCATCCGGGCCCTGGCCGCCATGAGCAACGAGGCCCTGGCCGCCGAGGTGCGTCGCCACTTCCCGGCCCGGCTCGGCGGCTTCCAGGTGACTGGCAAGGGGAGTTTCCCCCTGGTGCGCCGCCACGCCAACCACTACCACGCCGGACGGGTGCTGCTGCTCGGCGATGCCGCCCACACCATCAACCCGCTGGCGGGGCAGGGGGTCAACCTCGGCTTCAAGGACGTGGCCTGCTGGGCCGAGTTGCTCGGCAAGGCGGGGGCTGACTGGCACGACATTACCCTGGCCAGCCGCTACGAGCGGCGTCGGCGCCCCGACAACCTGCTGATGCAGTCTGGGATGGATCTCTTCTACGGAGTGTTCAGCAACGAGATAGGCCCGCTCAAGCTGGCCCGCAATCTGACCCTGACCCTGGCGGACAAGGCGGGCCCGCTCAAGGAGATGGCGCTGCGCTATGCTCTGGGGCTGGTGTAAGGGGCCGGATATTGACGCCGAGGAGGCAGACCCATGAACAAGGCATTGCTGGTGATCGACTTTATCAACGACATCGCGCACCCGGACGGACGCATCGCCGCCTCGGCGGCCCATGTGCAGGAGCAGGATGCCATTCTCCATGCCAACCAGGCGCTGGCCCATGCCCGAGCCAGGGGCTGGCTGGTGGTGCTCATCAAGGTCGGCTTCGATGGCGGCTATCTGCTGCAGCCCAAGGGCTCCCCCATGTTTGGCCGGGCCCACCAGCTCGGCGCCCTCTCCCTGGCTGAGGCAGGCACCGACTTTCACCCCGAGCTCGACGTGCAACCCGGGGATCTGGTGCTGACCAAGCCCAGGGTCAGCCCCTTCTACGGCACGGCGCTGGAGCCCGCACTGCGGGCCAATCACATCGATCACCTCTATCTGTGCGGCGTCAGCACCGGCTGGGCCATTCAGGCCGCCGCCCGGGATGGCCACGATCGGGACTACGCCATCACCATACTGGAAGATGCCTGCGCCGCCGCCGATGCCAATGAGCACCATGCCTCCCTGCGCCAGCTCGGCCGCATCGCCGAGGTGATCAAGGTGGCCCGGCTGTTGTCAGATCCCGGCTGAGGCCTTGAGGACGCGCACATCAGATGAGTGCGTGTCCCTTCTCCCGTCCTTCCTGCCAGCACGAGAGTGCGTGCTCATCCGTTTGCCTTGCCGCCGTTTTGTTCCGCCTCCGGGTGCATGGCCCTGACCAGGGTCAGGAAGCGATCCCGAATGGGATCCGCAAAGTCGGGGTTCCACACCAGGCTTATCTCCCACTCGGACCAGGGGCCGGACAGGGGATAGAGGGTCACGTCCTTGCCCGCGATGAAGCCGACGCTGCGGGGCAGTATGGCGTTGCCTATGCCGGCGGCCACCAGGGCCACCAGGGTCTGGATGTCTTCCGCCTCCTGGATCATGCCGGTCAGCCGGTTGGCGCCGAGGAAACGGGCGATCTGCTGGCTGAGGCCGGGGCAGCGGTGGCCCACCATCTGCAACAGCGGCTGCGTGGTCAGCGCCCGCTCCACGTCGAACGCAGCCGGATCCGGCCCCGTCATCTGGCTCGGCACGGCCAGCACCAGCCGGTCGGTCAGCAACCTGTGCTCCCTCAGCTGTGGCGCCTGCGGCCTTCGCATAAAGCCGATCTGCAGCCGCCCCGCCAGCAGCAGATCGTGCTGGACGGCGGAGGTCATGTCCTGCAGGTGCACCATCACATCCGGGGCCTGCTGCTTGAAGCGGGCCACCAGGGAGGGTGCCAGTGCGAAGCTCGACAGCCCGAACCCTATCTTGAGGCGCCCGGCTGCGCCACTCGCCAGCGCCAGGGCGTGGTGCTCGAATCCCTTGCCGTGTTCCACCAGGGCGCGGGCCTGGGGCAGCAACTGGGTGCCGATGGCGGTCAGCTCGGCGCCGTGGCGGCCCCGGTTGAACAGGGTGCTGCCGAGCGCCAGCTCCAGCCCCTGGATCTGCTTGGTCAGCGCCGGTTGCGTGATGAAGAGCCGACTGGCGGCCTCCCGGTAGTTGGCGGTCTCGGCCAGCATGACGAAGGCCTGCAGCTGTCTTAAGTCGAATTTCATTCCATTTGGTTATTCAATGTGGCGATTTATTGATTATAAATTATCTAACACCCTTGTTCTAATGGTCTCGAAACGGGCCTTTGGCCCTCTGACCAGCCACAAGGAGTCATGTCATGTCGAGCGAACGCTATCTGTTCTTGATCAAGGGAAGCCTGGTAATGGCCCAGCCACTGGCGGCGCCGGAGACGGGGGAGCTTCTGACCAGCCTGTTGCAGCAGGGATTTGCCGTCGGGCCCCTGCCGGTGTGGGCGAGCAATACCGAGCAGGCGCTCGCCTGCTATGAGCAGTCGGCCCAGCGACAGGCCTTCGTCGACGTGCTGGCGGGGAGAACCCCATGACAGTGCTCACCCTGAGGGCCGAGGCCCTGCTGCTGGACATGGACGGCACCCTGGTGCACTCCACCACCGAGGTGGAGACCGTCTGGCGGCTCTGGTGCCAGGGCCATCGGCTGGATCCCGCGCCTGTGCTGGCCATGTGCCACGGGGTGCGCTCGCGGGAGGTGATACGCGCACTGGCGCCACAGCTGGATCTGGCTCGTGAGGTGGCCCTGCTCGACGAGCTGGAGATCCAGCATGCGGGAGTGGCCGAGCCGATCGCCGGGGCACGCACCCTGCTGGCAGCCCTGCCGCCGGCGCGCTGGGCGCTGGTGACCTCCGCGAGCCAGCGTGTGGCGCGGCACCGCCTGGCCAGTGCCGGGCTGCCGTTGCCGAGATGGTTGATCGGGGCAGAAGATGTGGTGCGGGGCAAGCCGGATCCCGAGCCTTACCTGCTCGCGGCGCGCCGCCTTGGCCTTGCCCCCGCCGACTGCCTGGTGTTCGAGGATGCCCCGGCGGGGATACGCAGCGCCCTGCTGGCCGGTTGTCAGGTGGTGCAGATCGGGGGCGACAAGCGGTTCGATGGCGGGGTCAGGGCGCGGCTGGAGGACTGGCGGCAGATCCGGCTGACCGAGGACGAGGCTGGCCTGCAGCTTTGCATGGCAAACCTGCTGCCGGACTGAGGCTGCCCTCTTTGAGTCAATGGGGATCCGAGTCCATGGCGGTGGGCGCCGCCTCCCCCGAGCGCCTGTCTGTCTCTTCGCCCCCGTGCAGCTCCACCCGGTTGCGGCCATGATGCTTGGCCCGATAGAGGGCCTGATCGGCGCGGGAGAGCAGCCTGTCCAGGTTGAAGTGACCCTGGTGCTGGCAGGCTATTCCTATGCTCACAGTGACCGAGACCGGCTTGCCTTCCCCATCCAGAACCTTCAGCCGGGCAACTGCCTCCCGTAGCCGCTCGACCACGTCCAGCGCCCGGGCCCCGGTGGCATCGGGCAGCAGCACCGCAAACTCCTCGCCCCCCAGCCGGCCGAACAGGTCTTCCTGGCGCAGATGCTGGCTCACCGTGGTGGTGAAGGACTTCAACAGCCTGTCGCCCGTCTCGTGACCATGGCGGTCGTTGATGCCCTTGAAGTTGTCCAGATCCAGCATGCAGACCGCGAGGGGGCGTTTCCCCCGTTCCAGTTTCTCCGCCATCTGTTCGGCACCGGGCCAGAAGCCGGCCCGATTGAGGACGCCGGTGAGGTGATCGTGGTGTGCCAGGTATTCCATCCTGCGCAGCAGGTTATTGCGTGTCGCCATTATGCTGGCGGCGGTGAGCGGGGTGAGGGCAATCAGCATGACGCCGATCCGCACCGAGAACATCCAATACTGGGTCTGGACATCCTGACTGATGGTCAGGTAGCCGTTGGAGAGGGCGAGCAGGATCAGGATGCTGAAGGAGAGCGAGAGCAGGCTGGTGGCAAAGATGGAGTAGTTGATGGCGCACCAGAGCAGGGCCGGGACCGGGAAGGCAATGGAGCCTGGCCCCTCGATCAGCAGTGTCAGCAACAGGGTGCCAACCAGGCTCAGCAGGGGCAGCAGCCTGCGCCAAGAGATATTCGTCTGATACAGGAGGCGGCGCCAGTCCGGCAGTGTGCCCGGCGGGGGCAGGGTCAGGATCACCGGCAGTATGGCCATGTAGTTGACCAGCTCGCTGGCGAACCAGAAGCCGAGCCCGTAGAGGTGTGAGCCCTGAAACAGCATGGGGTTGATCGCCGCCCCCACCAGGCCGGCGGCGAGGGAGGCCGCCATGGCGATCAGCAGCAGATAGACGATGGAGGCGGGCCGCCGGAGCCGCTTGTCTTCGAGATCCAGCCGGCGGAACAGCAGGTAGCCGACGCTGACGCCAGCCAGGTTGCCGAGGGTGAGCAGCGCCGTCTTGAGGGGGGGATCCTCGGTGAACAGGGAGGCGAGCAGATAGCCCAGCAGGCCCCCCAGCCAGCCTGGGGGCGAGGCCAGGCGCGGGTAACGCAGCAGCATGCCGAGCAGGACGGCATTGGCGGGCCAGAAGGCCGCCAGCAGGCTGGGAGGCCGGGTGAAGATGCCGACAAGTGAAAACAGCAGGATGATGGTGGCGACACAGAGCAGGGCAAACACGGGATAGAGAGTGGACAAGATACGCTGGCGTCTGGCTTCTCCCATGCGTCTCTCCTGAGGGCGGTTGGCGTGATAGCCCTGAGTATGGTTGCACACCATGGAAAATGCGGGGGAAGCAGGGGCAAAGGCCCCCTCGGCGAGGGGGCCAGAGGGGTTAGCCGAAGACCCGGAAACGGACCTCGTCATCCATGAAGGTCTTGTCACCGGCCGGTTGCTCTATGCTGCCAAAGGGCATCTGGGCACGGAGCAGCCAGCTGGCGGGCAGGTCCCACTCCTTGCGAACCGCCTCGTCGATCAGCGGGTTGTAGTGCTGCAAGGAGGCGCCAATGCCTTCCTGGGCCAGGGTGGTCCAGACCGCAAACTGGGCGATCCCGGTGCCATGTTCGGACCAGATGGGGAAGTTGTCGGCATAGAGGGCGAATTTCTGCTGCAGATCCTGGATGACGGCGGTGTCCTCGAAGAACAGCACGGTGCCAAAACCGGCGCGGAAGCTGCCGTTGACCTTGGCTTCGCTCTGGGGATAGGCCTCTGGCGGCACAATCTTTTTCAGTTCGGCTTTGACGATGTCCCACAGCTTGTGGTGCTGCTCGCCAAACAGGATGACGGCACGGGAGCTCTGGGAGTTGAAGGAGGAGGGGCTGTGCTTGACGGCATCCTTGATGAGGGCCGTCAGCTGGGCCTCGGAATGGGTCACCTGGTCACCCAGGGCATAGATGGTACGACGTACTTTGATCTGTTCGATAAACGGACTGCTCATAACATCTCCTTGGTTGATGAATCGTGGCTGCCAGCATTGCCGACAAAGGTCATCTGGCTCCGATTTCTCGAGTGATGGACTATAACACCTTCTGTGCAAGAAACCGTCAACGCTGGGTGATGACAGTTTCTACTTTTTATGGATATTCACATGACCAAAGCGGGCATGACCCATTGATGTCTTTGTTGTCATTAACGGTGGGGTTAATGACTTCAATCAATATGCTGGTGGTGTTTTCGACTATAAAATGCATATAACGCGACATTTTATAGAGAGTGGCATGGCTGCAACCATCATCAAGGAACGCTACTACATACTGACGCCGCTGTCGTTTCTGCTCGGTGCCCTGGTGCTGGTCGCCACCCTGTTGCTGGCGGCGGCCAGTTACCTGCGCAGCATCGACAAGACCCTGGCCGGCTATAACCACATGCTCACCTCCATCGATGCCACCCTGATCCACGAGATGGTGCTGGCCAATCGGCGGCAGCTCGGCGTGCTGGAAGCGTCCCTGGACAAACAGGCCATCGCGCGGGGCGGCTCGGCCATCAACGGGATCTGGGCCATAGCCCACCAGTTCAAGCACGACGCCCACTTCCTCTACTTCTACAACACCCGCTTCGACCGTTTCGACAGCTACCCCGACTGGCAGATGCCGACCGGCTACCAGGTGCAGAAGCGCCCCTGGTATCAGACCCTGGCCAGCGACAGCGAGGAGCTGGTCTGGTTTGGTCCCTACCAGGAGTTCGGCGGCAACGCAGAGGTCCTGACCCTGATCAAGCGGGTCAAGGATGACGAGGGGCAGCTGCTGGGCCTGCTGATGGTCGACATGTCGTTCAACTCGCTGCAGGCGGCGCTGCGACGGGCGATGGGCAGCGATCAGGCCGCCATCTACATCACCGAGCGCAAGGGCGGCCGGCTGGTGGTCGGGCACAATCTGTCACTGCTGCCTGCGCTGTCCGGCACGCCGAGCCAGGGGGCCGTGTTGAACGTGATCCGGGAAGGCTGCTACCTGAAGCAGCCGCTGTCGGATATCGACTGGGATCTCAACATCTATCTGCCTCCCGCCCACTTTCATGGCAACCTGCAAGATACCCTGCTGATGGTGGTGCTGCCCGCACTGGCGCTGCTCGGTATCTGGCTGTGCAGCCTGCTGTTTCTGGTGCGGATCTTTCGTCAGGAGCAGACCCTGGTGCAGCGCTCTCTCAGCGGCCTCGTTCAGGATGAGGCGCTGATGGAGATCCAGCTGCGCCAGCGCACCTGGTTCGTGCACGGCAGTCTGGGGGAGATCCATCAGGTGAGAAACAGCCTGCTGCAGGGGCAGGATGCCCTGCTGCACGATCCTCTCACCGGCATCATGAACCGGCGTGCCTTCGAGCAGGACAGGGCCAGGCTGGCGCAGGAGGAGAGGCCTCACTGGCTGGTGCTGTTTGATGTGGATTGCTTCAAGCGCGTCAATGACAGCTGGGGGCACGGGGTGGGGGATGCGGTGCTGTTCCGGGTGGCCACCATCATGGCAAGAACCCTGGGAGAGGCCCAGGTCTACCGCATCGGGGGGGATGAGTTCGCGGCCCTGCTGCCCTGGGAGCGGGAGGAGGTCGAGGATCGCCTGACCCGTCTGCTGGCCCGGGTGCGGGCGCTGCAGTGGCGCGAGTTTGAGGAGTCCATCACCCTGAGTGCGGGCGGAGCACGCTACCCGGATGACGCCGCTGCCCTGCTCGATCGGGCGGATGAGTACCTGTACCAGAGCAAGCGGCAGGGACGGGACTGCTGGCATCTGTCCGCCACTTCGCCTCCCTCCAAAGGGGCTGTAGTGACAGTATCTGTCTGACCGCCATCAGGAGAAAAAGGGCCTGAATGGCCTAGAAAAGGGTCACGGTGGGGATAATTTCCCATGTGACCTTTTTTTTTAATTCATTTTCAGTCGGTTAGCTCGTGTGATTGAGCAATGTCGCGAAGGAGAGACAGTCAGTCTGTCGGCGAAGACGCCGTAATCCCGGTAGCGGAGTCCGGGGCGCTTTGTATAGTGCAGGGAAAAATAATCAATCAGACATCAGGTTTGACAGGAGTACCCCATGGAGATGAACAAATACGGCATGAGCGCGATGGCGCTGCTGGGCGCGCTGCTGTTGGGCAATGGTCAGGCGCAGGCGTCCGAGACCGTCAACACCATACTCGGCGGCGGCGTCGGTGGGGTGGCGGGCACCATGATAGGCAAGCAGCTGGGGGGCGACACCGGCGCCCTGGTGGGGGCCGCCGTCGGCGGCGCGGCGGGCGGTGCGGCCACGGCCGACAGGGGCAACAAGAATGAGGCTGCCCTGGGGGGCGCCGTCGGAGCCCTGGGTGGCGCCGCCATCGGCAAGAGCGTGGGTGGCAGCACGGGCCAGCTGATCGGCGCCGGCATAGGCGGGGCAGGTGGCTCCGCCATCGGTGCCAGAACCGGCGATGGCCACGAGAGCAACAACAATCGTTACTATGACGACAGGCGCTATCACAAGCACCACAAGAAATACAAGAAGCACCGCAAGCACAGATGGCATGACGACGACTGAGATCTGCCAGGAGAGAGAAAGGGGCCAGGGGCCCCTTTTTCGTGTCCGTCCTCTAGACCAGTCGGTGCTGGCGCCTGCCAAGGTAGAAGGCGTTGATGTTGTCGATCAGCTGATCCGCGAGGCGCTGCATCGACTCCTCGCTGGCCCAGGCCACATGGGGCGTCAGGATGAAGTTGGGGTAACGCAGCGCCTGCATCAGGGGGTGGTCGGGGGGCGGTGGCTCCACGCTTGCCACGTCGAACCCGGCACCGCCGAGGCGACCGTTGCCGAGCGCCTCCAGCAGGGCCTGCTCGTCCACCAGGCCGCCACGGCCCACGTTGATCAGCAGGGCCCCCGGTTTCATCATGGCCAGCTCCCGCTCCCCGATGAGGTGGCGGGTGTAGGGGGTGAGCGGGCAGTGCAGGCTGATCACATCCGAACTCTGCAGCAGGGTCTCCAGGGGCAATCTGTCTTCATCCCCGGGGGCGCCGACCTGGCTCTGGGCATAGAAGACCTCCATGCCGATGGCGCTGGCCCGCTGCCCCAGGGCCTGACCCAGGGTGCCCTTGCCTATGATGCCGAGGCGCTTGCCGTGCAGATCCATGATGGGGTGATCGAAGAAACAGAACTGGCCGCTCTGCTGCCAGCGCCCCTCTTGCAGGGACTGGCGCCAGGCGAACAGGTTGCGTGACAGGGCCAACATCAGTGCCATGGCGTGTTCGGGGACCGAGGGGCCCGAATAGTTACGGATGTTGCACACGGCGACATTGGCGGCGCGGCACGCCTCCAGATCCAGGTTGTCGCTGCCAGTGGCCGCCAGGGCTATCAGGCGCAGCTCCGGCAACTGGGCCAGCTCGTCCTTGCCGATGCGGATCTTGTTGATGATGGCGATGCTGGCGCACCTGAGCCGCTCCACCACCTGTTCCGGTCTCGTCTCGGGGTAGCTTTGCCAGTGATGGGGGAAATCGGGGCGACGCAGATTGATGCCGGCGTCCAGGGTGTCACTGTCGAGAAACACGATTTGCTGCATGAAGCCTCCTGCCGTTCGCTGCCGCGTGGGAGTCGCCATGATGCCAAAGATGGGGGGCGGCTGACCAGCACGGATGCAGACGGGCCGGATGGCCCAACTCCATGCTCTCTAGCAGTTCGGATCAGATCCAGCCCAGATGGGTCAGCCAGCCCTGGATGCGCCCCGGCGTTTCGTCCAGCGCCATCAGGGCATAGGGGCGGTAGTTGAGCTTGTGGCTGCGGCGGCTCTCGCTCTGGCGCGCCTCGGCCGCCAGCAGGGGCCAGCGCCCCCCGTCTTCCTGATAGAGATCCAGGGTAGGGATGCTGGCCTGGGCCACCTGCTTGGCCAGGGTCTGGTTGCTCAGCTGGTTGGGAAAGAAACCGTCGAGCAGCACCAGGGCATCGGGGGCGGGCAACTGTTCGCTGGTGATGAGGTTGGCGGCCCAGGCCGCGCTGGTGCCTTGCGCCAGCAGCAGCTTGAAGCCGCCCTCCTGCAGCTTGGCGTCACCTAGCTTGACGATGCGCTCGGCAAATTGCTGGCGAAATGCGTCAATGTTCTCCTGCTTCTTCTCTGAGGCCGGATCCAGCTCTGTCTGCTGAGGGGAGGGGAGCAGCAGCAGGGTGTCGAAGCCGATCCGCCCCAGCTCCCGGGTCAGCTGCCACAGCTGGCCGCTGCGCTGCCAGTCCGGCAGCAGGATGGCGAGCCCCAGGTAGCTGTCGCCGTCGTGCTTGGCAAAGAGCACCCGCTGCTTGTCGATCCGGGTGCTGTCAGGCGCCCCCTTCCAGTCGCTCTCCTGCCAGTGATCGAGAGGGGCTGGGGGCGAGATCTCGTTGGCCGGCAAGGTGGTGCTCGCCAGCAGGGTCAAAAACAGCAGTGGTAAGGATAATCTGGCCATGATGCGCTCCCCGGTTGACTGGGTTAGCGGCGGCGTGCCGGATTTCTGAAGGGGGTCGGGGGAATCCACGAGAAAGAGGGAAGGGGCAAGCCCTTCCCTCGACGGGCTCAGGGCCGGGCAAGCCTGCCGAGCTGGCGGTCGTGCAGGGGGGAGAGCAGCAACAGGGCACTGACGGCCCCCACCAGGGCACAAAACATGTCGGACTGGGTATCCCAGGGATCCCCCTGGGTGCCGAGGAACTCGTCGGCGCCCTGACCCAGTGCCAGTGCGGCGCCCCACTCGATGAGCTCATAGCTGGCGCTGACGGCGAGCACCACGCAGATCACCAGAAACACCAGCATCTTCTTGCCCTGCACATGGTGGCCACGCAGCAGTATCTCGCGGCAGGCCAGGGCGGGCACGAACCCCTGGAAGAAGTGGCCAATCTTGTCATAGGGGTTGCGAGTGAGATCGAACCACTGCTGCAGATCGAAACCGAGTGGCACCCGGGCATAGGTGTAAGCGCCCCCCAGCATCAGCACGGCCCCGTGCAGGAAGATGCACAAGTAGAGCAGGCTGGTGAGGGGGTAGCTGCGCTGGCTCAGCAGCAACAGCGGCACGACGATGAGCACGGGGGCGACTTCCAGCAGCCAGGTGACCCTGTCATAGGGTTGCCAGCCGGAGAGCACCAGCAGGACCAGGGTGAGCAGCAACAGCAGGAGTTTTTGATGAGATGTCATAGGGAGCCTGTGGCGAAGGAAGAACCTGACTTCATGGTGTAGCCCCAAACGGTGCGAGACGAAAGGGGGCAGGGGAATTCTCTCTCAATGGGCGGGCCGCTGTCACTGACCGGGGCTGAATGATCGCAGGGCCGGTGCCCATAAAGAAAAAGCGAGCCTGGGGCTCGCTTTTTTCAACACGGGCGTGAAGCCGTCAACTCAGTTGACGCGACGCTTGAACTCGCCGGTGCGGGTATCGATTTCGATCTTGTCGCCGATCTCTACGAAGGCGGCAACGGCCAGCTCGTAGGTGGTGCCCTTCAGGCGGGCCGGCTTGGTCACTTTACCGGAGGTGTCGCCACGGGCGGCCGGCTCGGTGTACTCGACTTCGCGAACGATAGTGGTCGGCAGTTCGACGGAGATGGCTTTCTCGTTGTAGAAAGTCACTTCGCAGATGTCTTCCATGCCGTCAACCATGTAGTTCAGGGCGTCACCCAGGTTGTCTTTCTCGACGTCGTACTGGTTGTACTCGGTGTCCATGAAGACATACAGGGGGTCGGAGAAGTAAGAGTAGGTGCACTCTTTACGCTCCAGCTGAACGACTTCCAGCTTGTCGTCGGCCTTGAATACGGTCTCGGTGGCGCTGCCGTTCAGCAGGCCTTTCAGCTTCATCTTGACCACGGCGGAGTTACGGCCGGATTTGTTGAATTCGGCTTTCTGGACCACCATCGGCTCGGTACCGATCATGACGACGTTACCAGCGCGGATTTCCTGTGCGGTTTTCATGTAAAAATTCCTGTTCGTATACGGGCAGATAAAAACTGCCAGATTATATACGGCTTTCTAAAAATTTCACCAGCCGAGTGACGAGATCCCCATCGGCAAGCAACTTCTGTGACCAGCTTCGCGCATGTTGTTGCCAAACAGTACCGAATTGCGGCCATTGGGCCCAGAGTTCGCGCACATCCTGCCCATGGTTGAGGGCATGGTTGAAGGCGCGCAGCCACTGGCCGCCATCGGCGGGCAGCGCCCCCAGATAGTGGTCGAGGAAATCATCCAGCTTGGCAATGTGAGCCTGATCGTCCTGGGGATAGATGTGCCACAGGAAGGGCCTTGCCGCCCACTGGGCCCGCACGAAGGAGTCCTCGCCGCGCACCAGGTTGAGATCGCAGCTCCACAGCAGCCGATCGTAGCCCGCCTGGCTCGTCATCGGCAGCAGCTTGATGGCGAGTTGGCCCGATTGCAGCAGATCCCCCGCCCGGGCCGTGCCGATGGCACTCTCAAGCCCGGCGCCGCTGAGCACGTCGGGGAGGGCGCGCCCCATGGGCAGCAGCAGGGTGACCGGGGTGGCGCCCTGGCTCCAGCACTGGACCAGGCTTTTCAGCGCCTCGCTCTCGTAGGTGAAGAGGCTGATCCGCAGCTCGTCTTGCACCCTGGGCGGCAGACCCAGGCTCGCCCAGTAGGCGGCAAGGCCAGCCTCATCCTGCTGCCACAGTTCCCGTTCGGCGATGAGCCCCTGCTCGCACAGCAAGCCGCCGGTTCTGGGGGTGAAGCCCGGGAAGAAGAAGTATTTGTTGAGACTCTGGTTACCCATCCGCTGGGGCGAGGCGAGGCCGTGGCAATCCTCGACCCAGCTCTCCGCCGAGAGATACTCCAGATTGATCCAGCAGGGGGGCGGGCTCTGCTCGGACATGCGCTCGATGAAGGGGGCGGGCAGCTCGCAGGCAAAGGCTTCTATGACGACCCGGGCCGGGATGGCATCCGCTGGCAGGGGGCCCTGCCAGCGCTGGATGTGGATCCCCTCAACCCACTGGCGATCCCGCGCGGGATCCAGCCCAGGACAGATGCGGGCGAAGCTCGCCAGATCGTCCACCCAGAGTCGCACCTCTCCATGCCCCTCCCGCTCCAGCTGGCGGGCCAGCCGCCAGGTGACGCCGATGTCGCCGAAGTTGTCCACCACGGTGCAGAAGATGTCCCAGTCAAAGGGGGGCAGGGGGCTTGTCATGGCTCGGGGTTCCAGATGCAAAAAACCGGTGCGCAGGGTAGCACACCGGTGACTTGGCTTCTAACCGTCAGCGCGTGACGGTGGCTGCGGCAGGTTACTCCTTGCCGTAGACGTTGTTCTCCTGCTCGCGTACCCGGATAAAGGTGGTGCGCTTGGTGAGCTCTTTCAGCTGGCTGGCGCCCACGTAGGTGCAGGTGGATCGCACGCCGCCGAGGATGTCGCGCACGGCGTTCTCGACCGGGCCGCGGTAGGGCAGCAGCACCGTCTTGCCCTCGGAGGCACGGTACTCGGCGACGCCGCCGGCGTGCTTGTCCATGGCGCTGGAGGAGCTCATGCCGTAGAACTTCATGAAGGGGGCGCCATCGACGTCCACCACCTCGCCGCCGCACTCCTCGTGGGCCGCCAGCATGCCACCCAGCATCACGAAGTCGGCGCCGCCGCCAAACGCCTTGGCCACGTCACCCGGGCAGGTGCAGCCGCCGTCACCGACGATCTGGCCGCCGAGACCGTGGGCCGCATCGGCACACTCTATGATGGCGGAGAGCTGCGGATAGCCGACCCCGGTCTTGACCCGGGTGGTGCAGACCGAGCCCGGGCCTATGCCCACCTTGACGATGTCGGCGCCGGAGAGGATCAGCTCCTCCACCATCTCGCCGGTGACCACGTTGCCCGCCAGGATGACGTGGTTCGGGCAGGCTTCACGGATCTTGCGCAGGAACTCGACGAAGTGCTGGGAGTAGCCGTTGGCCACGTCCACGCAGATGAAGCGCAGGGCCGCTGACATGGCGAGGATCTGGCGAGTCTTGATGAAGTCCTCTTCCGAGGTGCCGGTGGAGACCATCACATGGCCGAGCAGGGCCGGATCTGTGTCGTTCACGAAGGCTTGCCACTGCGCGAGGCTGTAGTGCTTGTGTACCGCCGTCATCATCTCGAAGCCCGCCAGGGTGCGCGCCATGGCGAAGGTGCCGACGGTGTCCATGTTGGCGGCGATGACGGGCACCCCCTGCCACTGGGTCCGGGTGTGCTTGAAGGTGAACTGGCGGGTCAGGCTGACCTGGGAACGGCTCTTGAGGGTAGAGCGCTTGGGACGAAACAGGACATCCTTGAAACCGAGCTTCAAGTCTTCTTCGATACGCATTGCAAATTCCTTATTGAGCCTTGTGAACGTCACTTTGCAGTGGTTTATTTTCGGCAGGCACAAAAAAACCGCAGGTTTTCAAGGCCTCCGGTTTACAACAGTCTAGGCAAAAATCCCGCCAGAACAAGACTGATAATTCGCTCATCATTGTGGTAGCCTTTGGCGTCACAACCCGAGGTTGGCCACCAGCTTCATCCAGCACCTCGTAATGGCCCCTCTATCCCCTCTTTTTGCCTCCTGCCTCAGAGTCAACGGCTGTCGGATCCCCCATGCCGTGAACGCCAGAAGCCCGGGTTCTGGGCGCCTGCGCCTCGTTTGCCAGTTGACAGGGGCCTGCGTGCTGCCCACTCTGGCGCAGAGGGCCAGCGTGGGCCCGCTTCGACGAGGAGAACACATTGTCCGTATCACACAAAGCCGGCTGGTTGCTGCTGGCCAGCCTCTGCCTCTCATCGGGCGCCTGGGCCGCCCCCACCGTCTATGGCTGGATAGAGAAGGGCGTGCTCATGCCCGGTGGGGTGGCGGTCAAGATGAAGCTGGATACCGGCGCCCTCACGTCCTCGCTGGATGCGCGAGAGCTGCACCACTTCAAGCGTGACGGCAAGCCCTGGGTGCGCTTCACCCTGGAGCTGACCGATGCCAACACCGACAAGGAGGTGCGCCAGACCCTGGAGCGGCCGGTGGAGCGCAGCGTGACGGTGCGCGGCGCCGGTGGCATGGAGGAGCGCCCCACGGTCACCATGTCCATCTGTGTCGGTGACAAGGTTTACAAGGAGTGGTTCACCCTGCGGGATCGCAGCGACATGATCTATCCCGTGCTGCTGGGTCGCCGCCTGCTGGCGGAGCTGGGGCCGGTGGACGCTTCCCGCACCTTCACGGTGCAGCCGAGCTGCGGCTAGGAAGGCCGCGCTGGGATCATCTATGGTGCGCGGGGGCTTGGGCCCCCGCGCTTTTTCTTTCCTGAGGCCTGCGCCGCCTATGCCGGGCGCGGCGGGGCGGGCAGCAGCACGCTCACCTCAAGCCCCCCCTCTGGCCGGTTGTGGATGTCGAGATCCGCGCCGTGCAGCTGCACTATGCGCTGCACTATGGCCATGCCAAGACCCACCCCGTCCCCCTGCTGGGGGTTGACCCGGAAGAAGCGCTCACACAGGCGCGACAGGGCGGCGGTGGGGATGCCGGGGCCGTTGTCCCGCACATCCACCCTGACCCTGTTGCCCTCCTGGCTGATCACCACGGCGACCTCGCCGCCCACCTGGGTGTAGCGCAGCGCGTTGTCGATGAGGTTGCCAAACATCAGCTCCAGCAACATGGCCTGCCCCATCACCTGCAGATGCTCGTCCCCCTCCAGGGAGAGCTGCAGATCCTTCTTCAGGGCGATGGGGGCCAGGGTGGCCAGGGTGCCCTGCAACAGCAGACTCAGATCCAGCTTGCCGAGCGCCGGGGCCTGCTGGTTGTCGATGCGGGCCTGGGTCAGCAGCTGGCGGATCAGGCGGTCGCTGCGATCGAGCGCCAGCAGCATCTTGCGCAGCGCCTGCTCCCGGCTCTGCTCATCCTCTGCGGCCAGGGCGTTCTCGCTGTGGATGCGCAGCACCGCGAGCGGGGTGCGCAGCTCGTGGGCCGCCTCGTTGGTGAACTGTTTCTCCCGCTCTATGGTGTCTGCCAGGGTGTGCATCAGCCGGTTGATCTCCGCCACCAGGGGCGTCAGCTCCTCGGCCTTGATGGCCAGGTTGAGCGGGCTCAGGTTGGCGGGATGACGCTCCCCAATGGCCTGGGTCAGCTGGTGCAGCGGGGCCAGCCCCCGGGTCACCAGCCACCACAGCAGGGCGAGCAGGAAGGGCAGGGTGATGAAGAGCGGCAGCATGGTCAGGGTGGCCATCTTGCTGGCCAGCTCTCCCCGCTCGTCATCCCGCTCCGCGACGATGAGCCAGGTGTGTTCATCCTCGTTGTAGAGGGTGAAGGTGCGCCACTCGTGGTGATCCTTGGTCTCGCTGTCGAAGCCGCGCTCCAGGGTGGCCAGGGGCTGACTCGGCGCATTGGGTGAACGCAGCAGTATGGTGCCCTGCTCGTCGAGCAGCTGGAAGGTGAGGTTGCGCTCGAACTCGTGGCCGTAGGGGGTGAACTCGTTGTCCCGCCCCAACTGGCTGAAGCTGCGCTTCTCCTGATGGGGGTCGTCGGGCACGGCCTGCTCCCACTCCTGGTAGACGGCCCCGTTGCTGGGCAGCTCGCCGCGCTGCTTCAGATAACGGCTGAGCAGCTGGTTGGTGATGCGGGCGGACTGGGCGAGACGGGCATCGAACAGCTCCTCCATCTCGTGGTTGGCTTCCAGGTAGCCGATGAGGCCGCTGACGGCCAGGCTGAGGCTGACCAGGGCCAGGATGCCGGAGAGCAGGAAGCGGCGGATGGAGCGGACGCGACTCATCGGGCGGGCATCCCTCTGCTGCCCGGAGTATCTGGCTGCGGCACTATGTAGCCGACGCCGCGGATGTTGCGGATGAGCTCGGGGAAGAACTTCTTGCGCAGGTGGTGAATGTGCACCTCCACCGCATTGCTCTCGGCCCCCTCGTCCCAGCCATAGAGGCTCTGCTGCAGCTGATCCCGGCTCAGCACCCGGCCGCTCTGGGTGATGAGCTCCTGCAGCAGCTTGTATTCGTGGGGGGTCAGTCTGACCGCCTCCCCCTGATAGGTGACCTGTTGGGATTCGGGGTAGATGAGGATGTCGCCATACTCCAGCACCGCCTGGGCCTGCCCCTTGCTGCGGCGCACCAGGGCGCGCAGGCGGGCGTTGAGCTCCTGCAGGGCGAAGGGCTTGACCATGTAGTCATCGGAGCCCGCATCCAGCCCCAGCACCCTATCGTCCAGGGCATCCCGGGCGGTGAGGATGAGCACCGGCAGCACCTGCCCCTCCCGTCGCAGCTTGCGCAGCAGGCTGATGCCGTCGATGTCCGGCAGGTTGAGATCCAGGATGAGGGCGGCAAACTCCTCGCTCTTGAGCGCCGACAGGGCGGGCAGCCCCTGCTGCAGCCAGTCCACCGTGTAGCCGCTGCTGCGCAGGGCATCCACCATGCCATCCCCCAGCATCACATCATCTTCCACCAACAGGATCCGCATTGTTCTCTCCCTCAAATGACGCTGCCCACCAGTATGCAAGTTGGTGGGCAGAGTTTAAATAGCGCACTGATCTGCTTGTGTTTATAGCTTGGCGAGACGCTCGCGGATTTCCGTCCTGCGCCCTTCGTCCGCCAGCTCGCGGCCCGGTCTGGCCGGGGCGGTCAGGGCCTTGTCCAGGTAGATCTTCGCCTGGGCCTTGTCCCCCTGATCCAGCAGGAAGTCGCCGTAGAAGAAGTTGGGGTCGATGCCGTTGGGGTTGATGGCGAGCGCCTGCTTGAGCAACTGCTCGGCCTTGTCGTCATCCCCGAAGCCGACCGGCCAGCCCGGCACCTGGTAGTAGAGCGAGCCCAGGCTGGTGTAGGCGGAGCCCTCCAGCGCCTTGGGATCCTGCTTGATGGCGATCTCCAGCCTGGCCTTGGCCTCCTTCACCAGGCTGAGGGCCCCGAGGCCGCCCTTGGCGCCGGCCCAGGTGCTCTTGACGATGGCGGACCAGATCAGCAGATCGGTGCGAAAGGCCTCCTTGGCACTGGCCTGATCCGCCTGGGCGCTCAGGGCCTCCAGGCAGCTCTCCTTGGCCTTGCCGGTCTCCTGATACTGGCAGTGGGCCCACTGCTGCTGAATGGTGGGCAGGGCATCGGCGGCCTGAACCAGGCTGCTTGCCAGGGCGAGCAGCAGGACGCTGTGACCAAATCGAGGGCGCAAAGTGGCGTGTTTCATCTCAATGTTCCTTCTCGTTCGTGGCACAGGCGGAGTTGTCCCCGTGATCTGTGGCCAGGGGGGCGGGGTGGCGGGCATGGCGTTCGATGACGGGCAGCTGTCTGGCCAGCGCCTTGTCGACCAGGGCGGGCAGCAGGGCATTGAGCCGCACGAACAGCTTCTCCGGCCAGCCGAGCCAGCGGCGGCGCGTCTCGTTGCACAGGGCGATGACGGCCTCCTCGGCCACGTCCTGGGGGCTGTCGGTCCGGGTGCCGAGCTCCGCATTCATGGCGTAGGCCGCCTCGGAGTTGAGGTGAGTGCGGGTGGCGCGGGGGGCAAAGTGCAGCACCTTGATGCCGGTGCCCTCCAGCTCCCGTCCCAGGGCCTCGCTAAAGCCGCGCAGGGCGAACTTGCTGGCGCAATAGACGCTGTAGCCGGGATAGCCGATGGCCCCGAGGCTGGAGCCTATGTTCATGATGACGGCGGGCTTGCGTAGCCGGGGCAGCAGGGCGCGGGTGAGCTGGATAGGCGCCTCTATGTTGAGCAGCAGCTGGCGCGTCACCTGCTCGCCGCTCTGATCCTCCAGCCAGGCGAACTGGTTGCAGCCCGCGCTGTTGATCAGCACATCCAGGCCTTCTTCCAGCGCCGGGTGCTGCAACAGCCTGGCCCGCTCCTGGGGCGAGCCCAGATCGGCGGTCACCGTCTGATGGCGATCCGAATGGGGCAGCTCCTTGCGCAGGCGCTCCAGGGCGCTGGCCCGGCGTCCGTGCAGCAGCAGGTGCGCCCCCTGGGCCGCCAGCTCCATGGCCAGGGCTTCCCCTATGCCGCCGCTGGCGCCGGTGAGCAGTATGCGTTTCCCTTCAAGCTTCATTGGCAGGATCCCGTGAGCTGATGGAGCATGTCGCCATAGAGGCGGTAGACCACCCTGGCCGAGTGAATGATGGCGGCCTGATCGGCGGCGTCTTCCACCTGGTTCATCAGGGATTCGAAGAACTTGAGGTGCTCCTGATCCAGGGCGCCGTGGGAGCTCAGGTAGCTCATCGCCTGGGGCGGCAGGCCCAGACCGCGCTTGAGCTGGTCCGCCACCGTCAGGGCGATGGCGACGCTGGTGCCTTCCAGCACCTGTACCATGCCGAAGAAGCCCATGGGGTTGCCGCGCTGGATCTGGTCGTAGAGGAAGGCCACCATCAGCTCGATGGGCAGGCCGGGCCGGCCGTGGCGCACCGCCTCGGCGTCACCGCCGCAGGCGCGGATGTCGTTCAGGATCCACTCCTGGTGGCCGTACTCCTCGTCGATGTACTCCCGGATGGCGCCGCGCACCCATTCGTACTCCTGTCCCAGCTTGCCGCCGGTGGCCATCAGGAGCGGCACAGTGTGGCGCACGTGGTAGTAAGCCTCTGCCAGGAAGGCGAGGTAGGTCTCCCGGCTGATGTCGCCGCGGCGGCAGGCCTCGATGATGGGGGCATTGAACAGGTGCTCGCGCTCGGAGGCGGTGGCTTGTTGCAGGGTCTGGTAGAAGCTCATGAGGTCTCTCCTGTGAGGCCTTGGGTCAGGCATTGGTCGATCTGCCGGGAAAAGTGGTGATAAATCTCGTTGCGACGGGGGCGGCCGTTGGCGGTCAGCAGGCCGGGGTGCTGATCCAGCGCCACCGGCAGCCAGTGATGGATGCGGGCGTAATCGGGCAGTTGCTGGTTGAGCCGGGCAATCTGCTCGGCCAGCTGGAACTGGGTGCCCGGCAGCGGCTGGATCAGGGCCACGTTGGCGGGCTGGCCGTCACCGAAGATCACGATGCGGGCGATGGCCGGGCAGAGCTGGGCCTGGGCCTCCACCCATTCGGGAGAGAAGTTGCGGCCAAAGGCGGTGATCTGCACGTTCTTCTTGCGCCCCGTGATGTGGAGAAAACCATCCTCGTCGATCCGTCCCAGATCACCGGTGGCGATGAGCGGGATGGCGGGCGCCTCTTCCCCCAGATAGCCGAGCATGGCGCTGCCGCTCACCATGACTTCGCCGTCGGCGGCGATCGTCACCTGGCAGTGGGGCAGGGGGCGGCCGACGCTGCCCGGACGGTCGGCGTCCGGGCCGTTGAGCGCCACGACAGAGCCGCATTCCGACAGGCCATAGCCCTCATAGACAGGGAGCCCCAGGGCACGGGCATGGGCGATGAGCTCGGGGGCCACCTTGCCGCCACCGACGGCGACGAAACGCAGCCCCTTGAGCCGCTCGGCCAGGGCCGGGGTATTGGCGCACAGCGCCAGCAGCAGGCGCAGCAGCTCGGGCACCAGCACCAGGCTGTGGCTGGGCCAGCGCGCCAGGGCCTGGCCCAGCATGGCCGGGTTGAGAGTGCTGGAACCGATGAAGCCCAGCTCGCCGAGGGATGGGATGCGGCTGCAGGCGCCGGTGAGCAGCGGTACGTACAGACCGGTCAGATTCTCCAGCAGGGTGGCCAGGGGCAGCAGGGTCAGGTGCTGTTCGACCCGGGCAGGGGCGACCCGCAGGGCCAGGGACTCGCAGACCGCAGTCATCTGGGCAAGGGAGAGGCAGACCCCCTTGGGCTGGCCCGTGGTGCCCGAGGTATAGGTGATCTTGGCGGTGTCCGCCGGCAGCTCGGGCAGGCTGGCGGGGGTGCGGCGCCACAGGGGCAGCGCCTGTTCATCCGGCCTGCCCGTCATCAGGATGAGGGGGGCGGTGGCCTGCCAGCCCTCATGCTCGGGGCCCACCAGGGCATCGGCCCCGCTGCTCTCCAGCAGCCACGCCTGCTGGGCCGGACTGAAGAAGTGGGGCACCGGGATGACCACGATGCCGGCCCGGGTGCAGGCCAGATCGATCAGCGCCCAGGGCAGGCCGTTGTCGAGCTGCAGGGCCAGGCGGCGAATGCCGGCTTGCTGCAGGCGGTCGGCCAGGTGCTGGATCTGCTGCCACAGGGTCTGGTAATCCAGCTCGCCCTGGCTGCCTTGCAGCGCCGGTTGTCGCGGCGTCAGGCCGGCGTGGCGGGCGATGGCGTCGAACAGGCTCATTGGGCGCACCTCTTGTCATGGCCAGCCTGGTTAAAAAGCATGGGCATGGGCCCCAGCAGGTTGAGCAGCAGGCTGCTCTGGGCGAGCACCTCGCGCCCCTGGTTGATGTCCCCGGCCATCACCTTGGGCTGGCAGCGGTAGTACTCCCCCCAGGCGCTGGCGTCTTCCCCCACCTGATGGGCCTGGGCGGGGGCCAGCTCCACCGGGTTGAGGCGCAGCCGGGCAAAGCTGTTGCGCAGTTTGGCGGTGCCGGTGAACACCACGTAGTCGAGGGCGTTGTCACACAAGAGCCGGCACAGGGCGGCAAACATCAGGCGGGCATTGCCCGGCTCGCTGCAGGCCAGGTTGCCCACTTCGATGATGCGGCTGCGGGCCGGACGTACCCCGAGGCGGGTTTCGATGGCGGCCTCGATGGGTTGCTCCAGATACTGCTCCAGATAGAGGGGCTGCCCACCCTCGCCGTTGCAGGCCTGGTTGAGGCCACAGGCGCCGACCAGCACCCCATCGGCCCGGTAGAGCCCGAGCAGGCAGGGCAGAAAATGGGGGATGCGGGCGTTGAATTCGAGGGTGTAGGCGGCCTGGATATAAGCTTGCAGCGCCATGACCTGCTGCGGGGAGTCGGCCAGGATCAACCTGTAGGGGGCTTGGATCTCTATGGTCATGGTTGGCTCCTTCTCTTGGGATGGCTTGAGAGTAAAAGGGCAAACTTAAGAAACCCTTAAGGAGTAAAAAAAGTTGTCAGGGAGGCGGCGGGCAGGCAATCTGCGCGGCTGTCACCCTGGAGGATCCGTCATGTCATCAAGCGCCAGCTGCCCCCTCTGCTCGGCTTGCCACAGCTACCCCCTGCCGGTGGCGGGCAAGCGCTATCACCGTTGTCTGGACTGCGAGCTGGTCTGGCTGGATGAGGCGGATCACCTTGACGAGGGCGCCGAGAAGGCGGTCTATGACGGGCACGACAACCGGGTGGACGATCCCCGTTATCGCGGTTTTCTGATGCGGGCCTTCGGCGAGGTGCTCTCCCGGGTGAGCCCTCCTGCCAGCGGCCTCGATTTCGGCTGCGGTCCCGGGCCTGCCCTCATCGCCATGGGGCGGGAGGCGGGCTTTGATATGGCGGGTTACGACAAGTTCTATGCCGACCAGCCCGAGCTGCTCACCCGTCGCTACGATTTCATCACCAGCACCGAGGTGATAGAGCACCTGGCCGCTCCCCGCGCCGTGCTGGACGGGCTCTGGGCCTGCCTCAACCCCGGCGGGGTGCTGGTGTTGCAGACCCAGCGGGTGCTGGGGGACGAGCGCTTCAGGCAGTGGCGCTACCGCCACGATCCGACCCACATCGTCTTCTTCGCCGAGGCCTCGTTTCGCGCCCTGGCGGCCCGCTGGCAGGCGGACCTCTGCTTCCCCCACGCCGATGTGGTGGTGTTCACCAAACCCTGAGACGGGCGTTTTCATTTGGCCATGAGTTGGGCATGCTGGTGGCCTGATACCCAGGAACGGATGCCCCTATCTCCATGTCGATCCCCCATTTGTCATTGCAAGACGCCCGCCACCTGCAGCTCGCAGCCCAGGGGCTGCTGACCCCGCGCCGCGCCAAGGCTTCTCCCTCCGATCTGCTGGCCTGCATAAGGCGCATGGCGCTGCTGCAGATAGACACCATCTCTGTGGTGGCCCGCAGCCCCTACCTGGTGCTGTTCAGCCGGCTCGGCCACTACGATCCGCGCTGGCTGGAGCAGTTGCTGGCCGAGGGGGATCTCTTCGAATACTGGGCCCACGAGGCCTGCTTCGTCCCCCGGGAAGATTACCGGTTGCTGCGCCATCGCATGCTGGATCCCGCCGCCATGGGCTGGAAGTTCTCCGCCCAGTGGCTCAAGACCCACGGCGGCGAGATAGAGCAGATAGTCGAGCGGATTCGCCGGGATGGCCCGGTGCGGGCCGCCGATTTTGAGCGCAAGGAGGGCAAGGGCAACGGCTGGTGGGACTGGAAGCCCGAGAAGCGCCACCTGGAGGTGCTGTTCACCGCAGGGCGCCTGATGGTGCGCGAGCGGCGCAACTTCCAGCGGGTCTACGATCTCGCCGAGCGGGTCATGCCCGAGTGGGACGACGGGCGGGATCTGCCGAGCCCTGAGCTCGCCCAGCGTGACATGGTGCGCGCCAGCTGCCGGGCGCTGGGGCTGGTCAAGACCGGCTGGGTGGCGGATTACTACCGCCTGCGGCGCGGCAAATACGACACCCTGCTCCATCAGCTGGCGGACGAGGGGGAGCTGTTGCCGGTGCGGGTGGAGGGCTGGCAGCACGGCGCCTTCGTGCACGTTTCCCTGGCCGATGAGCTGGCCAGGGCCCAGGCTGGCAGCCTCAAGGCGACCCACACCGCCGTGCTCTCGCCCTTCGATCCCCTGGTGTGGGATCGCAAGCGGGCCAGCGAGCTCTTTGGCTTTGACTACCGCATCGAGTGCTACACCCCGGCCCCCAAGCGCCAGTACGGCTACTTCGTGCTGCCGTTGCTGCATCGCGGCAAGCTGGTGGGCCGGATGGACGCCAAGGCCCATCGCAAGGAGGGGGTGTTCGAGGTCAAGAGCCTCTATCTGGAGGACGGGGTCAGGGTGACGCGCCCCCTGGCGCAGGAGCTGGGGAAGGCGCTGCAAAAGCTGGCCGACTGGCACCAGACCCCGACCCTGAAACTTGGCGCCATCCCCGCGCCCCTGCTGGCCCTGTGGCCAACGCCGGGCCCTTAGCCCGCCGCTGCATATCGGCCAAACAAAAACCGGGCACTGGGCCCGGTTTTATCATCTGTTGCTGGCAACTTAAGGATTACTGGAGTACCAGCACCATCAGCAGGCCGACCGTGATGGCGGACACCAGGAAGGCGAAGCCATAGAACACATAGTGGTGCAGCTTGGTGGTGTGGATCCCGAGATCATGCAGGCCGTGGTAGATGCGGTGCATGCCGTGCCAGATGGGCAGGGCTATGATGACCAGCAGGATGCAGGCACCCCACCAGGAGCTGGCGAAGGCGAGCACGCGCTCGTAGCTCATGGTCTCCACGTCCATGATGCCCATGGGCACCAGCAGACCGGTAATGAGGACAATCACCGGCAGCAGCATGGCAACCACCATGCCACCGGCACCAAAGAGTCCCCAGTAAATGGGTTCGTCAGAACGTCTCATCATTAATCTCCTCAAGCCACGATGATCAGGATCAGCAGGGATACCGCCGCCAGTGCCACATACTGGGCGATGACGATTGGCTTCTCCGGCACCAGGTCTTCGCCACGGAAGATGCGCATGGCCTTGGGGGCCAGTGCGAACCAGGTCTTGGCGTGGAACAGGCAGGCGGCCAGGGCGATGACGTGGAACAGGATGGCGATGGGGCTCTGCAGGGACTCCAGCCAGCCGTTGAACGCCTCCTGACCCTGCACCAGACGCATCAGACCCCACATCAGCACCACGGCGTAGATGGAGACGAAGATGCTGGTGCCTTCGCGGATCATGTAGCCGGTGTAGAAGGCATTCTTCAGCCACCAGTCTTTCTTCATCTCGCGCACGTAGGGCTTACGTTTGCTTTGGGTGTTGTTCATGGTCTCACTCCTCAATCCGGCTTGAACATGGCGATCATGTAGTCCTTGGCGCTCTCGACCTTGCCAAGCTGGATGGCGGCGGCCGGGTCCACGCCTTTCGGGCACACGTCAGAGCAGTAACCCACGAAGGTACAGCCCCAGACGCCCTCGTCCTGGCTGATGATCTTCATCCGCTCCTTGGACGCGCTGTCGCGGTTGTCGGCGTTGTAGCGATAGGCCAGCGCCAAGGCCGCCGGGCCGGTGAACTTCTTGTTGATGCCATACTGCGGGCAGGCGGCGTAGCACAGACCGCAGTTGATGCACATGGAGAACTGGTGATACTTCGCCATGTCGGCCGGGGTCTGGGTGTACTCGCCGTCGCACAGGCTGCGCGGCTCGCTCGGGATGATGTAGGGCTTGATGCTCTCCAGCTTCTCGATGAAATCGGACATGTCGACCACCAGGTCGCGCTCGATCGGGAAGTTGTTGAGGGGCTCTATGGTCATCTTGCCCGGCAGGTAGTCCCGCAGGAAGGTCTTGCAACCCAGCTTCGGAATGCCGTTGACCATCATGCCGCAGGAGCCGCAGATCGCCATCCGGCAGGACCAGCGGAAGCTCAGGGTGGAGTCCAGCTGATCCTTGATGTATTGCAGGGCATCCAGCAGGGACATCTCTTTCAGGTAAGGCACCTGGAAGGTCTGCATCCAGGGCTCGTTATCCTGCTCGGGACGGTAGCGCAGGATTTCAATTTCGATCATCTCAGCCATTCTTCTTAGCCTCGTCTTGTTTCTCACCCTCGGAACCGTACACACGCTTGGCCGGTTGGGATTTAGTGATCTTCACATCGGAGTAATCGATGGTCGGGGCGCCTTCCTGGTTGTAGAAGGAGAGGGTGTGCTTGAGGTAGTTCACGTCATCCCGCTCCTCGTAACCGTCCAGACGCTGGTGGGAGCCACGAGACTCTTTGCGGTTGAGGGCGGAGTGGGCCATGGCTTCGGCCACGTCCAGCATGTAGCCCAGTTCGATGGCGTACAGCAGGTCGGTGTTGAAGACAGAGGACTTGTCGTTGATCTTGACCTTCTTGTAACGGGCTTTGAGCTCGTTGATCTTATCGATGGTGCCCTGCATCAGCTCTTCGGTACGGTAGATACCGACGCCAGCTTCCATGGACATGCCCAGCTCGTTGCGGATATCGGCCGGGTTTTCGGTCCCGTCGATGTCGAGCAGGGAGAGGTGCTGTTTGATCAGTGCCTCGGCCTTGGCGGCCAGCGCCTGGGTGTTGCCGTGCTGCTGGGTCGCCGCGAATTCGGCTGCCTGCTCACCGGCCACCTTGCCGAATACCACAATCTCGGACAGGGAGTTGGAACCCAGACGGTTGGCGCCGTGCAGACCGACGGAGGCGCACTCGCCAGCGGCGTAGAGGCCTGGCATGCGGGTGGCGCATTTGCCGTCGGTTTCGATGCCGCCCATGGTGTAGTGGGCAGTCGGACGGACCGGGATCGGCTCCTTGACCGGATCCACACCCACGTAGGCCTTGGCCAGTTCGCAGATGAAGGGCAGGCGCTCTTTCAGGTACTTCTCGCCGAGGTGGCGCAGGTCGAGGTGAACCACGTCGCCCATGGGGCCCTGGATCACGCGGCCTTTCTGCTGCTCCTGCCAGAATGCCTGGGAGAGACGATCGCGCGGACCCAGCTCCATGTGCTTGTTCTTCGGCTGGCCGACCGGGGTTTCCGGGCCCAGACCATAGTCTTGCAGGTAGCGGTAGCCATCCTTGTTGAGCAGGATGCCACCCTCGCCACGACAGCCTTCGGTCATCAGTATGCCGGTGCCCGGCAGACCGGTCGGGTGATACTGGACGAACTCCATGTCACGCAGCGGTACACCGTGACGGTAGGCCAGCGCCATGCCGTCGCCGGTGACTATGCCGCCGTTGGTGTTGTAGCGGTAGACGCGGCCGGCACCGCCGGTGGCCAGCACCACGGACTTGGCCTGGATGAAGCGGGTGATGCCGTTCTGGATGTCGAAGGTCAGTACCCCCTGGACGCGGCCATCGTCCACGATGAGATCCAGACAGAAGTGCTCGTCATAGCGCTTGATGGTCGGGTACTTGATGGAGGTCTGGAACAGGGTGTGCAGAATGTGGAAACCGGACTTGTCTGCGGCGAACCAGGTGCGCGGGATCTTCATCCCGCCGAAACGGCGGACGTTGGCCTTGCCATCCGGCTTGCGGCTCCAGGGGCAGCCCCAGTGCTCCAGCTGGATCATTTCGTTGGTGGCGTTGTTGACGAAGTACTCGACCACGTCCTGCTCACACAACCAGTCGCCACCGGAGACGGTGTCGTTGAAGTGGTTTTCGAGGGAGTCGTCATCACGGACGACGCCTGCGGCGCCACCTTCGGCGGCCACGGTGTGGCTGCGCATCGGATAGACCTTGGAAATCAGGGCGATTTCCAGCTCCGGGTGGGCTTCTGCAATGGCGATTGCGGCACGCAGGCCACCGCCACCGGCACCGATGATGGCAACATCGGTCTTGATAATATCCACATCTGCCTCCTTAGGGATAGATTTGCTGGGCACGATTTTGCTCTATGAAAAAAATTCAGGCTTGATGCAAGTCAAACTGCTTTGTTTTAGTGCTTGGCAACGGTGGTTTTTATTACAACCACCCCATTCCTTGGATGAAAATGCCGTCATTATCGCCATCCATCAGTGATCTGGATCAGCCGTACTCGCTACTCTGGTGATTTTAACCCCAAGATTGTACGTAGTTTTCTTTCAAAAAAATGAGAAATGCCTCTCTTTTTAGGTATTACCCCTAAAGTTTTTAAGTTTTTTATCAGAAATGTTTAGTGATAACTATTATCATCTTTGGGGATGCCGAAAAACATCGAAAAAAGTAATGCGAATATAGTCAGGGCAGGCACCAGTCGCGTCAGAATGATACTCGAATGGAGAGGCAGATCACAGAGTGTCCGGTGTCGAAGGGGAATTATAACCATTGAAACGAAAAGGGTTTATATAAAAAAGGGGCCTGGACGGCCCCTTTTGATTGGTTCGATCAGATGCGGAACATACCGACCTGATTGTTGAGCTCACCTGAAATATTTTTAAGTTGAGCCGAGAGATTGCGGGAGCTGTCCGCATCCACCGCCAGCTCGTCCGAGACGTCCTTGACCGCCTGGATATTGCGGCTGACCTCGTCGGTCACGGCCCGTTGCTCCTCGGCGGCACTGGAGATCTGGGTCGCCATGTCGGAGATCTGGTTGATGGAGGTGGTGATCTGCTCCAGGGCCTGGGTGGCATCGTTCGCATCTTCCACGCTGTTCTGTGCCAGCAGCTGGCCCTCGTGCATGGTGCTGACGGCCCCCTGGGTGTTGCGCTGCAGCGTCTCTATCATGCTGCGGATCTCGACGGTGGAGCTGTGGGTGCGTTGTGACAGCACCCGCACCTCGTCGGCGACCACCGCAAAGCCGCGACCCTGCTCACCGGCCCGGGCGGCCTCGATGGCGGCGTTCAGTGCCAGCAGGTTGGTCTGCTCGGCGATGCCCTGGATGGTGGAGAGGATGGTGTTGATCTCCTGGGCGTTCTTCTCCAGCTCCTGGATGATGCCGGAGGCCTGCTTGACCTGGGTGGCGAGATCCGTGATGGAGCGCTGGTTGCGGGCGATCACCTGCTTGCCGTGCTCGCAACTGCTGGAGGAGCTGCGGGCTGCCTCCGCGGTCTGCTCGGCATTGCTGGCGACCTCGACGGCGGTGGCGGACATCTCGTGCACCGCTGTGGCTATCTGGGAGATCTCGTTCTGCTGGCGAGCCAGACCCTGGTTGGATTTCTCCGCCATGTCGTGGGAGGACCTGGCCTGCTGGTTGAGCTGCCCGGAGGAGTTGGAGATGTCCTGCACCATGACGTGGATGCGCTCAATGAAGGTGTTGACGTGCTTGGCGACGGTGCCGACCTCGTCTTCCCGCTCGATCTTGATGCGGCGGGTCAGATCGCCGTTGCCGCGGGAGAGATCCGCGATCGCCTCGCCGAGGGTCTTCAGCGGGGCCAGGGAGCTGTTGATGGCCACGTAGGAGAAGCCCGCGACGATGAGGATGGTCAGCAGACCCTGCAGCAGGGCAGAGGTGACCATGCGGGAGACGGACTGGTAGGCGACCGCCTCGTCCACCACTATGCCGAAATACCAGTTGGTATTGGGGATCTCGGTGAGGTCGAACACGCTGGCCTTGCCGCTGATATCCATCTCGGAGATGGTGTTGTCATGGGCCAGCTCGTTGACCTTGGCCGCCGTCAGCTCGGGGGAGAGGGCGGTGGCGGGCTTGAGGGTCAGCGCCTTGTCCGGGTGGGCTATGATGGTGCCGTTGCTGTCCACCAGGATGGCGTAGGTGCCTTCCGAGTTGATGGCCAGCACGTCGCGCACCAGGCCGTCGATGGAGACGTCACCGGCGATGACGCCGTCGGTGTTGCCACGGCTGAAGGGCTCGGCGATGGTGATGATGAGGTTGCCAGACGAGGCATCGGCATAGGGGGCCGTGATGGCGAGCTTGCCGGCGGCCATGGCGTCCTTGTACCAGGGACGCTGGCGCGGATCATAGCCGGCAGGCAGGTTGGTCTGCTTGCTCTGGATCATCCGGCCATCCTTGGTGCCCACATAGACCAGGTCGAAGTTGCCTGCGTTCATGGACTGGGCCAGGTGGCTGAGGGGCTCATCCTCCTTGGTGAAGGCTTCCTTGGTGGCGGTGACGAGATTGATGCGCGCATCGAGCCAGCGGGAGATCCCCTTGACGTTGGAGATGGAGCTGTCGTCGATGAAGCTCCAGATCAGCCGCTGGGTTTCGCTGCGCAGCTGGGTGGTGTTGTACCAGACCTGCAGGCTGGAGATGACCAGGATAATGGCCCCGATGGCGAGGACCAGCTTGTTCTTGATGGATAGATTCATGTTTACATCCTTGTGAGCGTCGGTCTGAGATCTGTGTGGTGTTTGTTATTGTTATGAGCCAACTTTGTATCGGCTGAAAGTGGACTTTATGTATCCCGGTGCACAGGAAATTTTCGATCTTTTTTCACCTCCTGATGGGCCGCCAGGGCGCGCCGATACTCAGCTGAATCGATCTGGTCGGTTGGTAAAGATGCCATCGACACCCATGGCCGCCAAGGCAGCCCCATCACTCAGTTCGTCGACCGTGTAGACCAGGATCTTGAGCCCACGGCGATGGGCATCCGCCACCAGCCCGGCGTCGGCAAAATCCACGTCGCAATTCAGGGACCAGGCTCCCAGCTCTTCGGCGAAACGGGCACCGTGCAGCGGCAGGCTGGCGGTCAGGGCGCCAAGCCGGATCTCTGGCCGCAGTGCCTTGAAGCGCGCCAGTTCGGGATGGTGAAAGGAGGAGACGACCCACTGGGCCGGGGTGAAGCCAAGCTCCGCCTCGGCGCGGAGGGTCAGGGCCGCCACCGGCTCGGCGGTGTGCGCCCCCTTGAGCTCGATGTGCAGCTCGCAGCGTCCCGCCACCAGGCCCATCACCTGCCACAGGGTCGGGATCCGCTCCCCGTCCCCCGCATCCAGGCTCGCCAGATAGTCCCGGGACTGCTCGGTCAGCACCCCGCGGCCGTCGGTGCAACGCTCCAGCCGCCGGTCGTGGAAGACCCAGAGCTCGCCGTCTGCCCACTGCACGTCGAGCTCGATGGCGCCGACTCCGAGTGCGATGGCTATCTCCATCGCCTTGAGGGTGTTCTCCGGCGCCAGTTTGCTGGCACCGCGATGGGCAATGATCTGCATGATTGGCTCCTGCGTTGTCTGGGCTTAGCCCCGGCTCATCCGAATGTCGATCTGCTGGTGGGGCAGAGGCATGCCGAGCTGGTTGAGTTTGTCCAGGATCAGCGAATGGACTTCATGGGTGATCGGCATCCGGTGATCCATGTTGTTGACGTAGAGGCGGATCTCGTAGATGAGGGCCGAGTCGGTGAACTCGATCAGGAACACCTCTGGGGTGGGGGTATCCAGCACCAGGGTGGACTCCTGCACGCACTGCTCCAGCAGCTGCTGCACCCGCTTGGGCTCCTGGGTCAGGCCGATGCGGATGCGCAGCTTGACCCGGGTGATGGCATCGGACAGGGACCAGTTGATGAACTGCTCGGTGATGAAGGCCTTGTTGGGGACGATGATCTCCTTCCTGTCCCAGTCCACGATAGTGGTGGCGCGGGTCTTGATCTTGGTGACAGTGCCGGTCAGATCGCGAATGGTGACGGTGTCACCGAGCCGGATCGGCTTCTCGAACAGTATGATGAGGCCGGAGACGAAGTTCGCGAAGATCTCCTGCAGACCGAAGCCCAGGCCCACCGAGAGCGCCGCCACCAGCCACTGGGTCTTGGACCAGTCGATGCCGAGCATGGAGAAGCCGGTGAGGGCGCCGATGAGGATCACCAGATACTTGCTGACCGTGGTCAGGGCGAAGCCGGTGCCGGGGGAGAGGCTCAGGTGCTGGAGCAGGGTGAGCTCCATCAGCCCCGGCAGGTTGCGGGCGGTGACCACCGTCAGGATGAAGGCGAAGGCGGTCAGCATCAGATCCTGCAGGGTGATGGCGGAGAGCTGCTCTATGCCGGCCACCTTGCTGCTCACCTGCCACACCTCGATGCTGCTGAGGAAGCTGAAGGCGGAGTTGAGATCCGACCATTGCACCACCACCAGCATGGTGAAGCCCAGCATCAGCAGGGTACGCACCAGGCCGAGGGACTGGGCGCTGATGGTGTCCAGATCCAGCTCGGGCTCCTCCACCGCGTCCGGGATCTCGGAGCTCAAGTCGTCATCCTCTCGCTCCCGCTGGGCCAGGATCTCGGCCCGCTTGCTCTTGGCGCGATCGAAGGCGAGGCGGCGGCGCTGGATCAGCATCCAGCGATGGGCCAGGTAGTAGATCAGCAGGCAGCCGAGCCCCGCCAGCAGGCTCAGCTCCAGCTGGCGCAGCAGGATGCGGGAGGTATAGAAGTAGCCGAACAGGGAGCCCAGCACCGCCAGCAGGGGGGCCAGCATCAGGCTGTTCCAGATGAAGTGGTGCAGCAGGTGGGGCTTGGTCATGTCCGCCTGGCCCCAGGTGAGCGGCAGCCTCTCCCGGTTGAGGCGGGCGAAGAAGAGCAGCAGCCAGAGGGCACCGATGATGAAGGCGAGGCGACCCAGGGAGTCGTAGACGGCGTGCTCCTGATAGCTGTTGGCCATGCCCTGCACGAAGAAGCTGGGGATCAGCACCAGCAGCAGGGTACGGAACTGGCCCCAGACCCGCTGTACCGACTCTTTTGGCCAGCGGAAATGGAGGATGAGGATCCCCTTCTCCAGGGTCAGATGGCGGGCGACCAGCAGCGCCAGCAGCAGGAACCAGATCTCGCCAAGGCCCCGGGCCACCGCCACCGCGAAGGGGTATTGCCAGGCGCCGTCCAGCAGGCCGCGCATCATCAGCACCATGGCGGGCAGCGGCAGGGCCGCGAGCAGGGAGCGCACCAGCAGCCGGCTGGTGAGGCTGAACTTGTCCTGGGTCACCTTGCCGATGCGCGGGGCTATGTAGTGGCTGTACTGCACCAGGTGGCGCCCCAGCTTGGCCCAGCACCAGGCCAGCACCAGCAGGCCGAGCCCCGCCAGGGTCAGGGTCATGGGGTTGTTCTCCACTATGGCCCTGGGCAGTTGCAGCCAGTTGACGGGATCGAGCAGCAGGCTCAGGGCGGTGGGCACGCCGAGCAGGACGGCCGGGGTGAGCGGGCGCACATCCGGCATCCAGAACAGGTGGCTGGCGCTGATCTCGCGGATCTCGTCGATCTTGCTGTTCTGGCGGCTGTAGAGCAGCTTGAGCCGGGTCTGCTCCTGAATGAGGGTATCCGAGGCGTCGTTGAGCCGGGTCAGCAGCTGGCGTCTGGCCTTGAGCAGGTTGTCGAGCACGGCGCGCTGGGCCCTGTCCAGGGTGATCTCATCCCCGCTCAGCAGGTTGTTGCGGATCTGCACGGGATCCTTCAGGGCATCCTGCTCTGTCTCGTACTGGTACTTCGCCATGCGCGCCTTGACGATGTCGGACTCCAGCTTCTCCAGGGGGAAGTAGGCAGGCAGATCCGCCAGCTTGCTGCGCAGGTTTTCGCCGTAGGCGTTGCTTATCTGCAGCCACTCCAATTGCTCCCGCACCGAGTTGACCAGATCGCTCAGCCCTGACAGGGAGGTGTCGATGCCGCGCTGCTCGTCCTGTACCCGCTCTATCTGATCTTCCAGGGCGCCGAGTTGCAGGGAGAGCGCCTGGTTCTGTTGTTGCTGCTCCTGCAGCAGGGGCAGATCCGAGGTGAGCTGCCGGCGCAGCCGCTCGCTTTCCGCCAGCGCCTGCTCCGTTTTTTCTCGCCGCAGCTGGTTTTGCTGGTTGAGCAGGCTGTTCTGCCACTCGTCCTCGTCCGTGATGGCGAGGTTGAGCTCCTGCAGCTTCAGCTTGCCGAGATCGTTGCGCTGCTGGGCGGAGAGCTGCTCCAGCTCCAGCATCTGGATCCGGTCGGAGAGGCTCTGCTCCTTGAGGCGGGTGGCCAGTTGCTGGGCCTCCTGCAGCCGATCCGACTCGTTGCTGAAGCTCAAGCGATCAAGCTGGGAGCGGGTCTGCAGCAGCTGCTTGCGCAGCTCATCGACCCGGACATGGTACTCCTGGCCCGTGCTCTCCAGCTGGTTGAGGCTGTCGGTCACCGCCTGGCGCTCCTTGCGCAGGTTGATCTGGCGGTTGCTGCTCAGGCTGATGGCCTGGCGCAGCGCCTCCTCCTTGAGGGAGGAGAGGGGCGGGCGGGACTGGGGCTGATAGTTGTGCAGGCTCTCCTTGAGGCGGGCCGACTCCTTGGGATAGTCGATGAGGATCTGCTGATAGGCCTTGCCCTGCTCCCGGTAGCGCTGGGCATCCCGGGCATACTGCAGCGCCTGCTGATAGCTCTCCCGCAGTTGCTGGTTCTCGGGGCTGTCGGTCTTGGGGACGCTTTGCAGCAACTCTTCCACCTGGGTGACGGCATCATCGGCCTGGGCAGCGGAGAAGGGGAGCAGGCTGAGACAGAGCATCAGGCAGAGCAGGCGTTGCAACATGGCGCACGTTTCCGTTCATGAGAAGTCGCCTTAGCCTAAAGCAGGGGCAGGGGTGGGTAAAGCCTTCCACATTAATGATCTGCAACATAAATAACGGGTGATCCGGGTCTTGTTTGGCTATTATTCTGGCCGTTCCCCTCCCTCGAGCAATTTATGTCCACTGTCGATCTGGGCACGGCCCCCCTCTCTCGTCTCTTTTTGCGTTACGTCACCCCGACGGTGGCCGCCATGCTGGTCACCGGCATCTACGTCACCATAGACGGCATCTTCGTCGGCCATATCCTGGGTCAGGACGGCCTGGCTGGCATGATGCTGGCCTACCCCATCTGCGCCGTGCTCTATGCGGTGGGGGCGCTGATCGGCATGGGCTCCTCGTCGCTCGCCTCGTTCTATCTGGGCAAGGGGGAGCAGGCCAAGGCGCGCCACATCGTCGGCAATGCCCTGGTGATGGTGCTCATCGCCTCCGCCGTACTCGCCTTCATCGGCATCCGGTACGGCAAGGAGATGCTGACCTGGATGGGGGCCGAGGGGGTCATCTTCGACGCCGGGTTCGCCTACCTGCAGTGGTACGCCTGGCTCGGGGTCTTTGCCGTGCTCTCCATGGCGTTCACCGCCCTGCTGCGCAACGACGGGCGACCCGGCCTCACCACCTGGATCCTGGTGGGGGGTGGCGTGCTCAACGTGCTGCTCGACTATCTGCTGATGGCGGTGATCCCCTGGGGACTGGCGGGGGCGGCGATTGCCACCATGCTCTCCCAGGCGGTGACCGGCGGCCTCTGCCTGTGGCACTTCTTCACCCCCCGCAGCCAGCTGCGCATCCGCTGGGATACCCTGGTGCCGGACTGGCGCCTGATGGGGGAGACATTGCGACTCGGGGTGTCGAGCTTCCTGATGTACCTCTATCTGTCTGTGGTGCTGGCGCTGCACAACAAGGCGCTGCTGTCGGTCGGCAGCTCCCTGCACGTGGCCGCCTACGGGGTCATCAGCTACAGCGAGGCCTTCTTCTATCTCATCTTCGAGGGGATCGCCATGGGCATCCAGCCCATCGCCAGCTTCAACGCCGGGGCGGGCAACTGGCAGCGGGTGCTGCGGGTGCGCAACCTGGCGCTGGGGGTGACCCTGGCGGTGGCGCTGTGCGGCATGATACCGCTCTATGTCTGGCCTGAGGGGGTGGTCTATCTCTTTGCCGGCGACAACGCGGCCCTGTTGCCGGTGGCGACGCTCGGCATCTGGCTCTACTTCTGGGGGCTGCCGATGGAAGGCTTGCTGCTGGTGGGGGCCACCTATTTCCAGGCCATCAACCGGGCCCGCATCGCCTCCCTGCTCACCGGGGGCAAGCTGGTGCTGATTGGCGGCTTCCTATGGGGCTTCTCCTCCCTGTGGGGCGTGGCCGGGGTCTGGCTGGCGCTGCCCACCTGCAGCACCCTGCTGGTACTGGTGATGTGGCGGGCCATGGGCAAGGAGGCCGGGCAGCATGCCGCAGCTCCGTGACTAGCCCCCTCTCTCCATGAACGACAAAGGCGGCCCGGGCTGCCTTTGTCGTTTCGTGCTGCCCGGATCAGGGCTTGAAGGCGCCGATGAAGATGGCGGGGTCGACGCGGGCATCGTTGAGGCTGACGTTCCAGTGCATGTGGGGACCGGTGGCGCGACCGGTGGCGCCGACCCGGCCGACGATGCCGCCGCGGGGCAGGCTCTGGCCCAGCTTCACGTCCACCTTGGACATGTGGCAGAACATGCTGATGAGCCCCTGACCGTGATCGACGAACACCGTATTGCCGTTGAAGAAGTAGTTGCCGATGAGGATCACCTTGCCGGCGGCCGGTGCCTTGATGGGGGTACCGGCACCGACCGCGAAGTCGAGGCCGGAGTGGGGGTTGCGCTCCTCGCCGTTGAAGAAGCGGCGCAGCCCGAACGGGCTGGAGAGGGGGCCCTGGACCGGCTTGTCGAACAGCAGGTTGCTCGGCTGGGCCGGGCTGAAGGTCTGGTAGGCCTTGTTCTGCTCGGCCAGCTCACGGTTGATGCGGGCCATGTCCTCGGCCAGCGGATTGACCTGGCGGGTGTTCTTCAGCTTGATGTGCTGCTCACGGTAGTGCTTGTTGCCGACCGTGAAGCCCAGGGTGCGGCCATCGCTCACCTGCAGCTGATGGGGGCCCGCCTGACTCTTGAGCGGAATGCCGACGATGGCAATCCAGTGCCGCCCCTCTTCCCGCACCACCAGGACAGGTTTGTCCTGATAGCGCACGGTGGGCACCTTGGGCCCATCCCCCAGCGGCACCACGGCCACGCCCCCCGGCACCGGGTGGTTGAGCAATCGGCTGATGAAGCCGGGTTCGGCATGAAGGGAGGCGCTGCCGAGCAGCAGAGCGAGGAAGAACAGGCGGCGCATGGTGGCTCCATCGAACAAGGCGGTGAGATAAAAGGGGGAAAATGATGGCACATTCTTGCCCGGCTGTCCGTCACCTCGGGCCATGGGGTGCGTCAGGGTTTGCCTGGAACAGGGCAGGAGTGAGAACTCTGTGCTATTTACTAATGTGTTACTAAAGGTGTCTTTGAATGGCACCTATGGCGGCAGGCAGCAAGGCACTGGCAGGAGAAAAGCAGTCGCCAGCGACATCCAGGGACAGGTGGAGGTTGTGATGAAGACGAAGGCTCTCTTGATACTCGGACTCACCATGGGGATGTCGGCACCCGTTGCCGCCTTCAACGGGGTCATTACCATCAATGGCGAGGTGACCGCCGGGACCTGTGCCATCGCGGTCAATGGCGGTACGGCGTCGGCGACCGTGACCCTGCCGACCGTCAGCACCAATGCGCTCGGCAGCATAGGCCAGACCGCGGGGGCGACAGGCTTCAACCTCGCCCTCACCAGCTGCCCGACCACGGGGTCGGTGCGGGCCTACTTCGAAAACATCGGGGTGGAGCAGACCACGGGCAACCTCAGCAACAAGGCCGTCGCCTCGGGCGGCAAGAACCCGGCCCAGAACGTCGAGGTGCAGATCCTCTCGGCCAACAGCACCCCCATCGATCTGAGAACCAACACAGGCAACAACGTGCTGGTCAACTTCAGTGCCACCGGGGGGGCAACCCTCTATTACAGCGCCCAGTACATAGCCACAGGTGCCGTCGGCGCCGGCCTGGTCTCGGCGGATCTCATCTACTCCCTGGACTACCACTGAGCGCTCTGTCATGAAGGCGCTTCGCATCCATCGGCCCCGCAGGGCGGGGCTGATGCTCATGCTCTGGTGCGTGCTGCTCCTGCCCTTGCTGGCCTGGGGCCATGTCCAGATCTCGGGCACCCGGGTCATCTACCCGGCCAACGCCCATGAGGTCACCCTGGAGCTGACCAACAAGGGGAGCACCCCCTCGCTGGTACAGGTGTGGATAGATGCGGGCGATCGCCGCATCCGGCCCGGCGCCGAGGCGCTCCCCTTCCTGGTAACCCCTCCCATCACCCGCATCGAGGCCCAGCGTGGCCAGTCCCTGCGCCTGGCCTATGTGGGGCAGGGGCTGCCCCAGGATCGCGAGTCGGTGTTCTGGCTGAACGTGCTGGAGGTGCCGCCGAGCGTGAAGTCGACCCTGGCGGGTCAGAATCTGGTGCAGCTAGCCTTCCGCTCACGGATCAAGATGTTCTACCGGCCATCCGGGCTGCCTGGCAATGTCGAGCGCTCCGCCAAGCAGTTGAGCTGGCGCCTGATCCGGCAGGGGGACGGTTACGCACTGCGTGCCAGCAACCCCAGCCTCTATCACGTCAGCATCAGCAATCTGGAGCTGCAGGCGACGGCGTCGTCGCAGCGCTACAGCAACTCAAGTGGCGGCATGGTGGCGCCGGGGGGCAGCTTCGATTTCCCCCTTGAGCCGCTGTCCGGGGTCGTCCATGCTAAGGCCGTGACCTTCTATTGGCTCAACGACTATGGTGCCCGCGAGGTGGGCCAATTCGTCTTCAATTGATCCCGGAAGATGCCGGAGCGGGACCCAGGGGTCGGCGCTCCCGGTGCACAGGCCGGCGCTGAGGGGGAGGTTTGCCGTGACAGCCAGAATGCCCCTCTCTTGCTGCCTTCATGCCACCGTCCTCTGGCACGCCGCCTGCGGTATCTCCCTGTTGCTCTGGGGCGCCCTTGCCATGGGGGAGGAGCTGGCCGGACAAGCGGTCAGCCCACCTGCTGACATCGAGTTTGACAGCCGCCTGCTCGACAGCCTGGGGGTCAACATCGACCTGGCCCGCTTCTCCCGTGCCGACTTCATCCCCCCCGGGCGCTACCAGCTCGACATCACCATCAATGGCAAGGAGAGGATAAGCCAGCAGGTGGAGGTGAGAGCGGGAGAGGATCCCGGGACGCCCCTGTTCTGCTTTCAGCCGGATCAGCTGACCCAGTGGGGGCTCTTGGTCGACAAGCTGCCCGACCAGGGGGCGGTGCAGCAGCAACTTCGGAGCGACTGCATCGAGGTGGGGGCCCTGGTGCCCGGCGCCAGCTTCACCTTCGATCTGGCCAGTCTGAGCGGGGCACTCAGCCTGCCCCAGGCTTATCTCGGTCAGGCCAGGCGGGACTATGTGGGGCCTGAGCAGTGGGTGCAGGGGATCAATGCAGCCTTCGTCGGCTATAACGCCAACCTCTATTACAGCGAGCAGGGGAGCACAGGGGAGCCATTGAGCAGCAGCGTCAACCTCAACACCGGCATCAACCTCGGGGCCTGGCGCCTGCGCCACAACGGCTCCTGGCAGGGCAACCAGGGGGGCGGCTATCAGCCCCTCAACAGCTATGCGCAGCGGGATGTCACCTCCCGCAAAGCCCAGCTGACCCTGGGGGAGTACTTCACCCCGGGCGACAGCTTCGACAGCGTGCCCTTCACCGGCGTGCAGCTTGCCAGCGACGACGCCATGCTGCCGGATTTCGAGAGGGGCTTTGCCCCCGTGGTGCGCGGGGTGGCCCAGAGCAATGCCAGGGTCACCATACGGCAGGGCAGCGCCCTCATCTATGAGACCCAGGTCGCCCCCGGCGCCTTTGCCATCGACGATCTCTACGCCACCAGCTTTGCCGGTGATCTGGATGTGACCATCACGGAGGCGGATGGCAGCGAGCGCAGCTTCACCCTGCCGTTCTCCTCCGTGGTGCAGATGCTGCGAGACGACACCTCCCGCTTCAGCCTGACCCTGGGACGCTATCGCAATGATGCGGGCCCCGATGGTCCGGATTTCCTGCAAGGCACCTACAGGCGCGGCTTCTCGGATGCCCTGACCCTGTATGGTGGAACCATAGCCGCCGAGGATTACGGTGCCCTGCTGGGGGGCGCGGCCATGGGCTCGGACTACGGCGCCCTGGCCCTGGATGTGACCGGCTCCTGGGCGCGGGCGTTGCCCGCCAGCGCGAACGTGCCCGATTCCCTCGCCGGTCAGAGCTATCGCCTCACCTACAGCAAGCAGATGGAGAGGACCCAGACCTACTTCACCCTGGCCGCCTATCGCTTCTCCAGCGAAGGCTATCTCGACCTCAACGACGTGGCGGCGATACAGGTCCAGGCGCTGGACCGGTTGCAGCGGGAGCGCAATCGCTTCCAGCTCAACATCAACCAGCCGGTGGGGGAGTGGGGGGATCTCTACTTCAACGGCATTCGCCGCGACTACTGGGGGGGCCAGGGGGAGAGCAGCAGCTTCCAGCTCGGCTACAACCGGGGGTTTGACTGGGGCAGCCTGACCCTGTCGGCCAGCCACTCCCTGGACGAGGGGGTGGGGGATCAATACGTGCTGAGCCTCAGCATCCCCATCGGGGACAAGCTGGGGTCGCCGCGTCTTGGCAGCACCCTCTCCTATCAGGAGGGACAGGGCGCCAGCGCCAGACTGGATCTCAACGGAGGGACCCGGGACGGGCGTTTCTATTACGGTGTCTATGGCAATCAGAGTCGGGTGAGTGGCAGCTCGGCCCTGAGCTATGGCGCCAACCTGCAATATCAGACGGCGGCCACCCAGCTGGGGCTGAGTACCAGTCAGGGGGAGGGTTACGCCCAGTACGTGGCCTCGGCCAAGGGAACCCTGCTGGTCCATGAGGAGGGCTGGGTGCTGGGGCAGACGCAAGGGGAGACGATGGCGCTGGTGGAAGCCAAGGGAGCCCAGGGGGCCAGGGTCAGCCACGGGATCGGCAGCGAGGTGGACGGGGATGGCTATGCCGTGCTGGCCGGGCTCAACCCCTATCGCACCAACATCATAGGCCTGGATCCCAGCGGCCTGCCGCTGGATGTGGAGATAGATGGCAGCGCCCAGATGGTCGCCCCGCGCCGGGGGGCCATCGTCAAGCTGGCATACGAGACCCATGTCGGCCAGCCCTTGCTGCTCAAGGCCGTGCGTCAGGATGGCAGTGCGCCGCCCTTTGGTGCCGAGGTGGTCGATGGCCGCGGCGATGCCGTGGCCGTGGTCGGTCAGGGGGGGCTCATCTTCGTGCGTGGCGAGCAGGGGACCCTCCATGTCCAGTGGGGCAAGGAGGGGGATGAGCGGTGCCGGCTCGATTATCGGGTTCCTCGGCCGGATCCTGCTGTGCCCTATCAACAGGTCGCCGCCCGCTGCCTCGCTTTGGGAGCAAGTTCATGAGAGACCCCCTTGATTGCCATGGCTGGCGCCGGGCCCTGGAAGGGTACGCCATGCTGTCATGGCTGGCGTTGGGCTCCCTGCTGTGGTGCTCAAGCAGCGAGGCCGCCCTGAACCTGATGCGTACCCGGGTGATCTATGAAGGGGGCTCAGAGGCCAGCCTGATGGTGCGCAACGACGGCAGCGAGCCCAGCCTGCTGCAGGCCTGGGTCGATGGTGGCAATGAGCAGCAGGGACCGGCCGATGTCTCCACCCCCTTTCTGGTGGTGCCGCCCATGATGCGGCTGGGGTCGCAGAAGGGGCAGGTGCTGCGCATCCTGGGGGCGGATCTGAGCGTGCTTCCCCAAGACCGGGAGTCCCTGTTCTGGCTCAATGTCCTCGGACTGCCCCCCAAGGCACAGGCCTCGCAGGGGAGCGTGCAGCTGGCGTATCGCACCCGCATCAAGCTGTTCTACCGGCCGTCCGGCCTGGCGGGCTCCCCGGCCGAGGCGGTGAGCCGGCTTGGCTGGCAGGGGCTGGCGGGGGGCGGACTTAGAGTCAGCAATCCTGGCCCCTTTCACATCAGCCTGAGCGAGGTGCTGCTGCGCGCACCGCACCTCGCCTGGCGCGAGGGTGGGGTGCTGCCGCCTTATGGTTCCCTGTCGCTTCCCATGGTTGGCGCCGTGCCGGCGGGGGCCCGCGGGCGGCTGCGTTGGATAGACGACGATGGCAATTATCATGAGCAGGAATTTGTCCTGGGCAGGCATGGAGGAGAGCGGGATGAGTGACGGCGTCGGAAACCTGGGCTTGCCTTCCTTGCTGGTGGCAGCGCTGCTGTTGCTGGGGAGCTTGTGGGCGGGCGAAGCACGGGCCGTCAATGGCCAGTGCACCAGTCCCTTCGTGGCGACCGGCGCCATCACCGCCGATAGCGGTCTCTATCAGCCCGGGGGGACCAACGCTCCCGCCTCCTTCTCGACCACGGGCACGGCCACCTGTGATTGCACCGGCATCTCGGTGGGGCTGCTGGTGACCGTCTATTACCAGGGCACCACCAGTCTGCCCACCGTCTCCGATCCTCTGGGGACCCTCATCAAGCTCAACCCCTATTTCGGCCTCAAGGTCGAGTTCAATGCGGCAGGGAATTATCGGACTATACCTTTCAACGCGACCAGCAGCGGGTTGCTGGCCGTCTGCATCGGCAACGTGTTGAATCTGGCCTTGGGCGGGATTGATGTTAACGGCGGCCGCTATACCCTGAAACTGCTCAAGGGGGTCACGGGTACCCAGACCTTCAGCGGCACCGTCGCCCATCTCTTCGTGCGCCGCGCCAGTGCGCCGGACACCAGCCCGGTCAATGCCTTCAGCACCCTGGCGATGAACATCAGCGTCACCTCGACGCCGACCTGCCAGTTCCCCGCCGGCACCAGTATTCCCATCGATCTTGGCGCCGTGGCGCAGAGTGCCTTCGTCGAGGGGGAGATCCCCAGGGGCTATGCCCCGCGCAGCGTCAATGTGAGCGTGACCTGCAGCCAGGTCCCGAGTGACTACCTGGTGCCGCTGCAGTACAGCTTCGGGGGGGCGCTCAGCAGCCAGAATCGCTTCATCACCACTAGCCTGGCCGGGGTCGGGGTGGGCATGGTCGAGCAGGATACGCTGACCCCTATTCCATTTGATACTGCCATCGCGGTACCCTACTCGGCGGCCAGCCACAACACCCAATATCAGGTGAGGCTGTATCCGACCCGGTTGCCGGGTCAGGTGGTGCGCACCGGTGCTTACACGGGCACCATCATGGTCACGGTGAGCGTGCCCTGATGACAGGGTTATCTGCCCCTATTTTCGACGAGGTCAATGATGAACAGTGACAGCGCCCTGCGCCGCGAACCCAGACGCCACACCATAGGGCAGGGCTGGATCTGGATCCGCACCGGGTTCGACATCTTCAACAGGGGCATGGGCGCCAGCGTGGCCATGATAGTGATCTGGTTCCTGGTGGGCATGTTGCTGGAACAGCTGCCGGCAGGGGGCTTCATCTCCCAGCTGCTCTACATGGTGTGGGGCGCCGGCTGGGTGGCGGTGGCCCGCCGGGGTCATGAGGGTCACCCCCTGCAGTTTACCGATTTCTTCGCCGGTTTTCGTCACCGGCTGACCCCGCTGATGCTGGGGGGGCTGATGGTGCTCGCCCTGTTCATGGGGATACTGCTCATCTGCGCCTTCATGCTGCATCAGTGGGGCCTGACCGGCCTGCTCTCCCAGGATCCGGAGACCCTGACCCTGACGCCCGAACAGGCGCAGGGGTTCCTGCTCTGCCTGTTGCTGGGGCTGGCCTTGCTGGTGCCCGTGCTGATGGCCATCACCTTCGCTCCCGCCCTCATCTTCTTCCACGGCGTGGGGGCCTGGCAGGCGGCCAGGCTCAGCTTCAAGGGCTGTCTGTGCAACATGTGGCCCTTCCTCTGGTGGGGGCTGCTGGGGGCCGTGCTGATTTTCTTTGGCGCGCTTTTGATGCTGGTGGGTCTGCTGGTGGTGTTGCCTGCCA
The DNA here is from genome assembly GCF_058791175.1 of Aeromonas sp. EU05-FHT14A05. NCBI lineage: Bacteria > Pseudomonadati > Pseudomonadota > Gammaproteobacteria > Aeromonadales > Aeromonadaceae > Aeromonas > Aeromonas sp. EU05-FHT14A05. Next base: position 249,401 of record NZ_JBYTDH010000004.1, read on the forward strand.
TCAACTACTCCATCTACGCCGCCTATCGTGACATCTATGTGGACGAGGAAGCTGCCGACGACGGCGAGTCGCCGGTCAAGGCGTTTGGCTTCGAGGCATAAGCCGACACAGGATGACAGGGGGCCGACAGGCCCCTTTTTCATGGGCCCTCAGCTGGCCTGCCACAGGGGATCGTCCGCCATGTGCGCGATCAGGAAGTCGAGGAAGCTGCGCAGCAGGGGGGACATCTGCTTGCGGGTGCCATAGACGGCATAGACGCCCAGCTGCTTGGGCTGCCATTGGGTCAGCAGAGGCACCAGGGCGCCGCTCTCCAGGTGGGCCTGCACCGAGTAGCGTGGCTGCAGGCTGATCCCCGCCCCATCCAGGGTTGCCGCCAGCAGCAGGTTGGAGATGTTGGCGCTGAGGTTGCCGCTCACCGGCACGGACTCCGGGCCCCCGGGTCCCTGAAATTCCCACAAGCTCTTACCGAAATAGGTGTAGGTGAGGCAGTTGTGCAGGGCCAGATCCTGCACCTGCTGCAAAGGCGAATGGCGGGCCAGATAGGCGGGGCTGGCGCAGACCACGGAGTGGCAGGTGCCGAGGCGGCGCGCCACCAGGTTGGGATCCAGATCGTTGGTGATGCGCACCGCGAGATCGATCCGCTCCTCCACCAGGTTGACGGTTCTGTCCAGCAGCAGGATGTCGATGGCCGTACCGGGGTAGCGAGCCAGGTAGTCGTCCGCCGCCTTGACCAGCAGGGCTTCCGAGAGAGAGTAGCTGCTGGTGATGCGCAGTTGCCCCTTGGGGGCCTCGTCACTGCGGATGGCCAGATGCTCCATCTCTTCCCCCAGCGCCAGCATGGCCCTGGCCCGGTTCAGTGCCTCCTCCCCCGGTCCGGTCAGGCTCAGCCGACGGGTGGTGCGGTGCAGCAATCTGGCCCCCATCCAGCGCTCCAGCTCGGCCAGATAGCGCGAGACCATGGCGCGGGACATCTCCAGTTTCTCTCCGGCGCCGCTCAGGCTGCCCTGTTCGACCACGCAGACGAAGACCCGCAATGCGGTCAGTCGGTCCATGCTCAGTGCCTCTATATGATCGATATGCGCAACAGTGATGCGCTTTTTATGCTGTATTTGCACCTTAGGCGATCCAATACACTGTGTCCATCACATGAACCCCGAATACTTAATGAGGAATAGATGATGAACAACACCCTGGTCCGCAACCTGACTCTGGCTACCACCCTGCTCGGTGGCGCCGCGCTGGCCGCTCCCCTAAATGTGACCGTCTACAACCCTGGCGAGAAGGCGATCTTCCCGGTCTCCTCCTCACTGGTGACCGGTGACAAGGAGGCGATCCTGATCGATGCCCAGTTTGACGTGCAAAATGGTCAGGCGCTGGTCGAGATGATCAAGCAGAGCGGCAAGAAGCTGACCACTGTTTATATCAGTGCCGGTGACCCCGACTTCTACTTCGGTCTGGAGCCCGTCATGGCGGCGTTCCCGGATGTCAAAGTGCTGGCCGACCAGCATGTGGTTGACTATATCAACCAGACCAAGGATGCCAAGCTGAGCTACTGGAGCCCGATCCTGGGCGAGGGCGCACCGAAGAGTCTGACCGTGCCGCAGGTGATGACGGCCTCCCATCTGACCCTGGATGGCGAAAAGATTGAAATCAAGGAGATGAACACCCCGAATGCCTACCTCTGGGCTCCCTCCATCAAGACGGCGTTTGGCGGCGTGCCGGTATACAGCGGGGTGCACGTCTGGATGGCGGACAGCCAGACCAAGGCGGCCCGCAGCAACTGGGTCAAGGCGCTGGACAACCTGCTGGCCTTGAAACCCGAGCGCGTGGTACCGGGCCACTTCCTGGGCACCGCGCCCAAAGGCACTGCCGCCGTGACCTTTACCCGTGACTACGTCCAGCGCTTCGAGCAGGAGTTGGCCTCCGCCAAGAACAGCGATCAGCTGATCGACGGCCTGAAGAAGGCGTTCCCGTCCCTGCCGGTGGACGATGGCCTGGCCATAGGTGCCAAGGTCAACATGGGCGAGATGAAGTGGTAATGGCCTGAGTCCCTTTCCCTGTGTTTTTTGCCGGGCATTGATTGCCCGGTTTTTTATCCAAGATTGAAGCGAGAATGAAGATGAGCGAACAGCAAACAACCCTCCATTATGTCTATGACCCCCTCTGTGGCTGGTGCTATGGCGCCGCCCCCCTGCTCGAGGCCGCGGCCGGGATCCCGGATTTGCAGATCGCGCTGCATGCGGGCGGCCTCTGGCTGGGCCCGCGCCGCCAGCCCATGGGCCAGGCCCTGCGGGACCATGTCCGCCCCCATGACGAACGGATCCAGGCCCTGACCGGCCAGCCTTTCGGTGAGCGCTACTTCAACGTGCTTTTGCTCAGCGACGGCCTCTTGCTCGACTCAGAGCCCCCCATCCGGGCCATACTGGCGGTCACCGAGCTGGGTGGTGATGGTTTGAGCCTGCTGCATCGCATTCAGCAGTCCCATTACCTTGAAGGTCAGTGGGTCGGCGACCAGGCCCATCTCGCGCGGCTGGCGCAGGAGCAGGGCATAGCGCCGGAGGCGTTCGCCCTGGCCTTTGGTCAGGTGGATCTCGCCGGGCATCTGGCCCAAAGCCAGAGCTGGCTGCGTCGGCTCGGCGGGCAGGGGTTCCCGACCCTCGGGCTGATGCGGGGGGGAAGCCTCATCCCGCTGCCCGTCTCCTCGTTCTTGGGTGAGCCGCAAGCCTTCGCGAGCCATCTCGCCACCCTGATGGCTGCCTGATCCGGGCCATGCCCGGGTTTGCCGCACGGGCCCTCAGGGTCACGGCAATGGGCATGTCGGGCGAGCGGGGCAGGGGAGAGCACTCCCCGTATCGGGCTTCCCTTGTCCCCCGCACCGTTCTTGGGCATGCTAACGGCCTCTTTGATTGGCAGGATGCAGTACCTATGAACCTTCGCGATCTCGAGTACCTGGTAGCGCTGGAAGAGGAGAAACATTTTCGCAAGGCGGCGGAGCGCTGCTTCGTCAGCCAGCCGACCCTGAGCGGCCAGCTGCGCAAGCTGGAAGATGAGCTGGGGGTGATCCTGATCGAGCGCACCTCCCGCAAGGTGTTGTTTACCCCGGCCGGCGATGCCATGGCCCGGCAGGCCCGCAAGGTGCTCAAAGAGGTGCGCGAGCTCAAGAGCATAGGCCAGCACTTCGCCGAGCCCATGTCCGGCGAAATCCACATCGGCTTCATTCCCACCGTGGGCCCCTATCTCTTGCCCCACATCATTCAGGATCTGCGGGAACACTTCCCCAAGCTGGAGTTCTATCTCTACGAAGAGCAGACCCAGGTGCTGCTCAAGCGGCTGGAGGAGGGGGAGCTGGATTGCCTGGTGCTCGCCGAGCTGGAGGGCATGGACGGTTTTGGTTCCATCCCTCTCTATCAGGAGCCCATGTGGCTGGCGGTGCCCCAGCATCATCCTGAAGCCAGTGCCAGGGCGGTGCCGCTTGGCAATCTCAAGGGCAAGAAGTTGCTGATGCTGGCCGACGGTCACTGCCTGCGGGATCAGGCGATGGGCTTCTGTTTTGCCGCCGGCATCGGCGAGGATCAGCGCTTCAAGGGCACCAGTCTCGAGACCCTGCGCAACATGGTGGCGGCCGGCAGCGGCATGACGCTGGTGCCCAGGCTGGCGGTGCCCGCCAACGCCGAGGAGGGCGGCGTCAGCTATCGTCCGGTGATAGACCCGGTGCCGGGGCGTACCATCTCCCTGCTCTATCGACACTACTCGGTGCGTCGCCCCTGTTTCAATGAACTGGCCTCCCGCATCTCGGCCTTGATGAAGGGGCTGCTCGGCTGAGGGCAGATAAAAAACCGGCGCCAGGGCGCCGGTTTTTTTGCCTCAACGGGCAGCTTAGAAGATGTCGTCGGTGGAGACGGGGCCATCGCTGCTGGAGCCATCGCCGCCGTAGACCTGATTGCCATCGGAGAGCTGGCTCGCATAGCGGGTCGGTTCAGTCCCCTCCTTGAAGAACTCCTCCATGCTGGCGCCATCGGTGCGGTTGGTCAGCAGACCCGTCTCCCGATCGATGCGTACTTGCATGATCCCTTCGGGAACCGGCATCTTGCGCTCGGGCACTTGCTGCAGGGCCGTCTTCATGAAGTCGATCCAGATGGGCTGGGCGGCGCCGCCCCCGAATTCGGCCCGGCCGAGACCGCGCTGGTGGTTGTCAAAACCTATCCAGGAGGTGGCCACCAGATTCGGGGTGTAACCGGAGAACCAGGCATCCCTCGATTCGTTGGTGGTCCCCGTCTTGCCCGAGATGTCGTGACGCTTGAGGTCACGGGCCGCGCGCCAGCCGGTACCACGCCAGCCATTGCCACCCCAGATGGCGGTGGTCAGGGTGTCGGTGATCAGGAAGGCGCTCTGGGCACTGATGGTCTGGGGCGCCATGTTGTTGGGCACGACAGGGTCAATCGGACACTGGGCCTTCCAGTCTGGGACGGTATTGGCGTAGGCATCGGCGCTGTCGAGACCGGCGGCGGCCAGCACACCGCAGTCACGGCAGGCGGCGGGCGGATTGGCCTGATACAGGGGAGTGCCAAAGCTGTCGGTCACTTCGGTGATGAAGTAAGGCGTCACCTGGAAGCCGCCATTGGCCAGCACAGAGTAGCCGCGCACCACTTCCAGCGGGGTGAACTCGGCGGCCCCCAGGGCCAGGGATTCGTTGGCCGAGATGTGCTCGCGGGCGAAGCCGAAGCGGGTCAGGCCATCGATATAGGTATCCAGCCCGATGGCGCGCATCAGCCGGACCGACATCACGTTCTTGGACTTGGCGAGGCCAAGGCGCAAGGTGGTCGGGCCCTCATAGATGGCCGGCGAGTTCTTGGGCTGCCACATGGGGCCCTTGGCGGGATCCCACTGGTTGATCGGGGCGTCGTTGATGAGGGACGCCAGGGTATAGCCCTGCTCCAGCGCGGTGGCATAGAGGAAGGGCTTGATGTTGGAGCCGACCTGGCGGCGAGCCTGATCGACCCGGTTGAACTTGGAGATCTCGAAGCTGAAGCCGCCGACCAGGGCCTCGATGGCACCGTCCTGCGGGTTCATGGCGACCAGGGCGGCGTTGACGTCAGGGATCTGGGAGAGCAGCAGCTCTTCCCCTTTCTCCCGCACCCAGATCTGGGCGCCGACCTTCAGCACGTCCCGTGCCGATTTAGGGGGATAGGTCTGGCGATCGTCGGTGATGAAGGTTCGGGCCCACTTGATGCCGTTCCAGCCGAGTTCGGCCTGCTTGCCATTCTTCAGCACCAGGGTGGCGCTCTTGTCACCGACCTTGGTGACCACGGCGGCCATCAGCGGCTGGTAGGTCGGTTGCTTGGCCAGGTGGGCCATGATCTGGTCGTAGTCCCAGGCCGTTTCCCCGGCCTTCCACAGCAGGGCGGTCGGGCCGCGATAGCCGTGGCGGGTGTCATAGTCGAAGACGCCGTCCAGCAGCGCCTGGTGGGCGGCACGCTGGCGCTTGGCGGTGACAGTTGTGTAGACGTGCAGCCCCATGGTGTAGGCATCTTCGCCAAACTGCTCCACCATCTTCTGGCGCACCATCTCGCTGAGGTAAGGGGCGTTGAGAGTCGTTTCGGCACCGTGGTAACGGGCCTTGACCGGCATCTTGGAGGCCTCGTCAAACTGGGCCTGGGTGATCTTGCCAGTCTCCAGCATGCGGCCCAGCACCACGTTGCGGCGCGCAAAGGCACGCTCAGGCGAGCGTATGGGGTTCAGCATGGAGGGGGCTTTCGGCAACCCGGCTATGATGGCGATTTCGTCCAGGGTCAGATCCTTGACGTCTTTGCCGAAGTAGACCTGGGCGGCGGCGCCGACCCCGAATGCCCGGTAACCCAGGGGGATCTTGTTGAGATAAAGGGTGAGGATCTCATCCTTGGAGAGATTCTGCTCGATGCGCCAGGCCAGGAAGACTTCCTTTATCTTGCGCACCAGGGTCTTCTCGTTGCTCAGGAAGAAGTTGCGCGCAACCTGCTGGGTGATGGTACTGGCGCCCTGGCGGGCCTGGCCGGAGACGGCCCAGACGGTGGCGGCCCGGATGATGCCGATGGGATCTATGCCCGGGTGCTCATAGAAGCGAGCATCTTCGGTGGCAAGCACGGCATCTATCATGGACTGGGGAATTTCATCCAGCCGCAACGGGATACGACGAATTTCGCCAAATTGGGAAATCAACTCCCCATCCCGGCTGTACACCTTCATCGGGGTGGCCAGTTTGACATCGCGCAGGGCGCTCACATCCGGCAACTGGGGCTTGATGTAGAAGTAGATGCCGATGAGGCTGGCAACACCCAGCACTGCACCCAGCATCATGACAATAAACAGGCGAACGAGCCATTTCAGCATGGAAGAACTACCAATCGTCTTAAAATTAGCCAACGGGCGCAGAGTATAGCCTTTTTACCCTCGCGGATTCGAGGTTTTCCTGTCCGGGGACATCGACCTCGAGAAGAGGCGGGAGGGTAGCATTCCAGGACGCAATTACCAAGGGGGCCGCATTCAAGGCCGAAAGGAGAGGAGCGTCAACTTTTGACATAAACTTTATGACATTGATAGATAGAGCATTATATTGAGTTAAGTCATCACGTCGTGATGCGCTGTCCTACAATAAGTCCTAAAACCCAATAACGCATGGATGTGTATATGTTTGGGCTACTAAGTAAGGGATCCCTCCTCTCCTTGGCGGGCATTGATTTTGGCAGTCAAACCATCAAGGCCGTCACCCTCAGCGGACGTCCTGGCAAGGTGCATCTCGAATCGGTTGCCGAGATAACCATGCCCAAGGGCACCCTGGTCGATTATCAACTGCAGGACATTGAACGGGTCAGCCAGTCCCTCAAGTCGCTCAAGCGGCTCATTCAAGGGGACTGTCAGCTCGTGGCCACGGCCGTGACGGGCTCCAATGTCATCACCAAGGTCATTCAGGTTGATGCCAACATCAACGAGAACGAGCTGGAGAACCAGGTTCACCTGGAGGCAGAACAGCTCATTCCCTTCCCCCTCGATGAGGTCAGCCTGGATTTCGAGATCCTCGGTCTGACGGCCGACGAGAGCCGCCAGGAGGTGCTGCTGAGCGCGGCGCGTACCGAGAGCGTCAACGGCCGGGTCAGTGCGCTGACGGAGGCCGGCATGAAGACCATGGTGGTGGACGTGGGGGCCCATGCGCTGGGGCGTGCCGTGCTGGCCTGTCTTCCCGAGCTGAAGACCTGGGACAAGCCGGTCGGTATCGTCGACATAGGCGCCAGTGCCATGACCTTTGCCGCCCTGCTCAGGGGGGAGGTCGTCTACTCCCGCCTGCAGAATTTCGGTGGCGATCAATACAGCCAGGCCCTGGCCTCTTTTTACAGCATGAGCCTGGACGAGGCGGAGCTTGCCAAGGTACAGGGTCGCTTGCCTGCCGACCATGAGGTGGATGTGTTGTTGCCTCATCTCAGCACCCTGGTGTTGCAGGTAAAGCGCAATGTGCAGCTATTTTGCAGCTCGTCCGGCAACAAGGAGCTGTCAAAACTGGTGCTGACGGGAGGGGGCAGCCTGCTGCCTGGTCTCGTCGGGCAGATAGGCAGCGAGCTCAACTGTGAAGTGCTGCATCCCGACCCCTTCGCCTTGTTTGGCAAGCCGAAGGGGGAAGGCGGCCTCATCCATGGAGCCAAATACATGGCGGCATTCGGTCTGGCACTGCGGAGCTTCACACCATGTCAAATATAAACCTCCTGCCCTGGCGGCTGGCCAGGGCCCAGCGCCAGAAGAAGCAGTTTGGCATCATGATCGGCCTTTTTCTGGCGGCCACCGCCTCTCTTGCCTTTGCCGTCGACTGGTTGGTGCAGCAGCAGATCGGGTCTCAGCAGCAGCGCAACCAGCGTCTGCAGCAGGAGATGGCCACGCTCGATACCCAGCTCGGCGAGATCCGGCTGCTCAAGGAGCGCCGCAAGGAGCTGATTGATCGGATGCAGCTTATCGAGCAGTTGCAGACAAGGCGCAACATACCGGTACGCCTGTTCAACCAGCTACCCGTGCTGGTGCCCAATGGGGTCTATCTCAATACCCTGGCCTTGCAGGCCAACAGAATCGATGTCAACGGCAAGGCAGAAGCCTATGGCCGGGTTGCCAGCATGATGAGGCGCATCGATGGGTCTGGCTGGTTGGGGCAGTCTCAGCTCAGCACCATCTTCTCGGCAGACGTGGCGCCCGTGGCCCTCAGCCAGTTCTCCATGATGTTCCAGATTGCTGGCGTCGCTCCGGTCGCGACTAAGGGGCAAAAATGAACCTGCAACAGCTCAATGACCTGGATCTCAATGACATCGCGCGCTGGCCGAAAGTCGCCAAGGGGATCTTCATCCTGTTCTGCTGCGCCCTGCTGGGCGGCGCCATTTACTACTATGTGATTGCCAACTCCCTGACGGCCTTGCGTCAGGAAGCCGCTAAAGAGCAGGAGCTGAAGGCCCAATTCGAGAGCAAGGCCATGCTGGCCGCCAACCTGGAGGCGTACAGGAAGCAGATGGTACAACTGGAGCATCTGGTGGATACCCAGCTCAAGCAGTTGCCCAACACCCATGAAGTGGCGGGGCTGCTGGATGACATCAGCTTCATTGCCACCGATAACGGGCTCAAATTGAACAGGATCAACTGGGAGGCAGAGGTCAAACACGAGTTCTCGACCGAACTGCCCATGCGCATCGAGGTGGTGGGCACCTATCACGAGCTCGGCAAGTTCACGGCAGACATGGCCGCGTTGCCGCGGATCGTGATCCTGGAGTCGTTTCAGCTCAATCAAGGACCGGGTCAGGACGAGTTGATAGGCATGTCCATGCAGGCCAAGACCTACAAGTACAACGGTAAAACCCTGGAGCAGAAGCCATGAGCATGAGAGTGATCGGACTCCTCTTGCCGGTGCTGTTGTTGACGGCCTGTGGCGGGCAGGAGGACATGGACGAGTACGTACAACAAACCAAGGCGAGGAAACCCACCCCGATCGAGCCCTTGCCGGAGATAAAACCATTCTCCCCCATGGCTTATCAGCACAGTGATCAGCGCAGTCCCTTCATTGAACCACAACCGGAGACCAGCTCCAGGGTGGATGCCAAGACCAAGCCGGACTGCGCCCAGATAGTGGCCAGTCGGGAGAAGGAGGTACTGGAGCGTTACTCGCTGGCCAGCCTGAGCATGAAGGGATCCATCGGCAAGCAGGGACAGTTGTGGGCACTGATCAGGACCCCGGACGGGCAAGCCGTGCGTGTGGGGCTCAATCAGTACATGGGACTGGATCAGGGGAGAGTCATCAAGATAACGAATACTCATGTTGACTTGATGGAAACGGTACCGGATGGCAAAGGATGCTGGGTCACCCGAGAAACTCAGCTGGCCATGGCCAATCTCGACGCAAAACTATGATCAGGGATGAGCAGAGATGAGAACAATAAGAAGGATGAGGGGTGTGGCGCTGCTGTGGCTGGGCGCATGCACTCAGGTGTGGGCGGTGCCGGCGTTGCAGGAGGTCAAGGTGAATCCGCTGCTGGCCGATCAACTCCTGCTGGAGCTGAGCTTCAGCGAGCCAGTGAGCGGATTTACCGACAGACTGTCGTATGAACCCAATCAGCTCTTGCTGCACGTGCCAGGCGCCATAGGGGCGCTGACGGTCAATCCGCTGCCCATCAAGCAGCAGGGGGTGGACAACCTCAAGGTGGAGGGCAAGGGAGAGGGGCTGGATATCAAGATAGCGCTCGATCAACTGACCCCCTATCAGGTCCATCAGCAGGGCAACAAATTGCTGGTGTCATTGGGAGAGAAGGTCGGCCAGCCGGTGGCTGCGACGACGAGCTCCCCTGCTGCCAGTCCGTCGGCCCTTGTCAGGAGTCAGCCTGTGACCCAGTCTGCACTGATTGATACCCAGCGGGTTGCCCAGAACCAGTCTCAGTACCAGCCCGCGGCTGTCTCCTCTCCCGTGGCGGCTCCCGCCCCCGTTGCGGCCAGCAAGCCCGTGCTGTCCGTCTCTCAGGCGAATACAGGCGGTGCCTATTTCAACTCGGTCAAGGGGGTGGATTTTCGCCGTGGCAAGGAGGGGCAGGGGGAGTTTCTCGTGACCCTGGACAACAGCTCGGCGGCGGTGGATGTGAGCAGTCGTGGCCAGAAGGTGCTCGCCAAGTTCCACGGTACCCGGATCCCGGACGATCAGCTGAATCTTATCAATGTGCAGGATTTTGCGACCCCGGTCTCCCAGGTGGAGGTGTTCCGCCAGGGCAATGACACCCTGTTTGAGCTCTCGGTCAACGGTCAGTTTGATTATCGCTACGACCAGGCCGACAAGATGTTCATCATAGAGGTGAAAAAGCGGGTCGCCACCACGACAGCGAAACAGTATCAGGGCAAGCCAATCTCGCTGAACTTCCAGGATATTCCTGTTCGAACCGTGCTGCAGATCATCGCCGACTTCAATAACCTCAACCTGGTGACCACGGATTCCGTCTCCGGCAACATTACCCTGCGCCTCGATGGCGTGCCCTGGGAGCAGGCGCTCGACATCATCCTCAAGGTCAGAGGGCTCGACAAGCGACTGGACAACAATATCCTGCTGGTGGCTCCGGCGGACGAGATTGCCGCACGAGAGAAACAGCAGCTGGAGAGCCGCAACCAGGTGGCCGATCTCGCACCGCTCTATACCGAGTATCTGCAGATCAACTATGCCAAGGCATCCGAAGTGGCGGCCCTGCTCTCCTCCGAGAGTACCAAGCTGCTCTCTCCCAGAGGGGCGGTGAGCGTGGATGAGCGCACCAACGTGCTGGTGGTCAAGGATACGGCGGATGTCATCGGCAACGTCAAACGGATGCTGGATATCCTCGATATCCCGGTCAAGCAGGTGGTGATCGAGGCACGCATGGTGACCATAGACGACGGCTTCGACGAGGCTCTGGGGGTGCGTTGGGGGGTGACCAAGACGGATGGTCATGGCAACGGCACCTCGGGCACCATAGAGGGCAATGATGGCGCCGGTAATAATGACGGCAGCTCCACCATCACGCGCCCCGGCATAGAAGACAGGCTGAACGTCAACCTGCCGGTGACCAACGCCGCTGGCACCCTGGCCTTCCAGGTTGCCCGTCTGGCCAATGGCACTCTGCTCGACCTTGAACTGTCGGCGCTGGAGAAGGAGAGCAAGGCCGAGATCATCGCGAGTCCTCGCGTCACCACGGCGAACCAGAAGCCGGCCCTGATCGAGCAGGGGACAGAGATCCCCTATGTGGAGTCCTCGTCCAGCGGGGCGACCTCGGTCACCTTCAAGAAGGCGGTGCTGAGTCTCAAGGTCACGCCACAGATCACCCCGGACAACAGGGTCATCCTGGATCTGACCGTGACCCAGGATACCAAGGGGGAAACAGTCCCGACCGGTACCGGGGATGCGGTCTCCATCAACGCCCAGTCCATCACCACCCAGGTGCTGGTCAACAACGGCGAGACCCTGGTGCTGGGCGGCATCTATCAGCAGACCATCAAGAGCGACGTCAGCAAGGTGCCGCTGCTGGGGGACATTCCCGGTCTCGGTTACCTGTTCAAGAAAACCACCAGCGAGAACAAGAAGCGTGAACTGTTGATCTTCGTGACCCCGAGGATAGTCACCGACGCCCTCTGAAAACTTTACATGTGAGGGTAAAACACATATAACCTTACGCCCCGATGAGGCTGGGGCGTAAGGGCTGCGGTTGCCAGTCCTGGTTTCTATTGAGATAATCCCCCTCCTGATCCATCGCAAGATAAGGTTCATAGGTACCCCGGTCGAGTAGTTACCGGGGCCATACAGTTTGTAATTACTAACGAAAAGACATGGCTGAGAAACGCAATATTTTCCTGATAGGTCCCATGGGTGCGGGCAAGAGCACCATAGGTAGACATCTGGCAGAACAACTGCACATGGAGTTTTTCGACTCAGATCATGAGATTGAGCGCCGCAGTGGTGCCGATATCGGCTGGGTGTTCGATGTTGAAGGCGAAGAGGGTTTCCGGATCCGCGAAGAGAAGGTGATCGGTGAACTCGCCGAGCAGCAGGGTATCGTGCTGGCAACGGGCGGCGGCGCCATCAAGAGCCGTGAAACCCGCAACAAACTCTCTGCGCGCGGCATCGTGGTCTACCTCGAAACCACCATTGAAAAGCAACTGGCGCGTACCCAGAGAGACAAGCGTCGCCCCTTGTTGCAAACCGAAGAGCCGCCCCGCGAAGTGCTGGAGCGTCTGGCCCTCGAGCGCAACGCCCTGTATGAAGAAGTCGCTGACTTTGTCATCCAGACGGATGATCAAAGTGCAAAAGTTGTAGCTAATCAAATCGTTAAGTTGATTGGCATGTAATCAATAGAGGACGTCCATGGAAAGGTTGAAGGTCGAACTGGGTGAGCGCAGCTACCCGATTGAGATAGCTGCTGGTCTGTTGCAACGCCCCGAGGTGCTGGCGCAGACGATCAAGGGCAAGCGGGTCATGATAGTGACCAACACCGTCGTCGCCCCCTTGTATCTTGAGCAGATCATTCAGTTGCTGCCCGGTTTTCAGGTTGAACACCTGATCCTGCCGGATGGCGAGGCCTACAAGACCCTGGCTACCTTCGAGCGGATCATGTCTGCTCTGCTGGAAACCAGTCATGGTCGTGACACCACCCTCATCGCCCTGGGGGGCGGCGTGATAGGCGACGTTGTCGGCTTTGCTGCGGCAAGCTATCAACGAGGCATTCCGTTCATTCAGGTGCCTACCACACTGCTCTCCCAGGTTGACTCCTCCGTCGGCGGCAAGACCGCCGTCAACCACCCTCTTGGCAAAAACATGGTGGGCGCCTTTTATCAGCCCAAGCATGTGATCATCGACACCGATTGCCTCAAGACCCTGCCTGCGCGGGAATTCGCCGCTGGCATGGCCGAGGTGATCAAGTACGGCATCATCTGGGATGCGGCCTTCTTCTCCTGGCTCGAAGTCAACATGGCGCGGCTGCAACGCCTTGACGCCGATGCCCTTTCTTACGCCATTCGCCGTTGCTGTGAAATCAAGGCCGACGTGGTCGGTCAGGACGAGACCGAGCATGGCGTGCGCGCCCTGCTGAACCTGGGTCACACCTTCGGCCATGCCATCGAGGCCGAGAAGGGCTATGGCAACTGGCTCCATGGGGAGGCGGTGGCGGCGGGCATGATGCTGGCGGCCGAGACTGCCCTGGCCCGTGGCGACATGACGACGCAAGAGGTTGCACGAGTCCGCGATCTGCTGCTGGCGGCGGACCTGCCGGTGCTGGCGCCGCCCGAGATGGATTTTGCCGCCTTCATTCGCCATATGCGCCGTGACAAGAAGGTGTTGGAAGGCAAGCTGCGGCTGGTGTTGCCGATCGGGATCGGGCAGGCCCAGGTGGTGGCCGATGTGACGGATGCGCAGTTGATGGCGGTGATCGAGTCTGGTCGTGACCAATAACAAATTGCTGAAATTGCCTTCCCAGCGGCAGCTGGTTGACCGGCTGCTGCATCTGATTGAGTTCAATCACCCCTTTATTTTTCTCTCAGGCAAGCCCGGCAGCGGCCGTGGCACCCTGTGTGAATCCCTGCTTGCCCAACTGCCTGAGACTGTTCGGGTGGTGAGCCTCATCGGCAGCCCGGCCATGAAGATGGCTGACGTGCGCCAGTTGCTGCTTCAGCAGGTGGTGGCGCGCCCCCTGTTCAATGCGCAGGATGCGCTGGCCGACAGCTTCTTCCGCATGCTGGAGGGCAAACCTTCCACCCTGCTGCTCATGATCGAGCGTGCCGACACCCTGCCCGCCGAACTGGTGGGGGAGCTGTGGGCGCTCTGTCGCCACAACGATACCCTGGCCTCTCCCCATAAACTGGCCATCCTGCTCTCGGGCAGTGACGTCTGGTGTCGCGATCAGAAGAGTGCCCTCAAGGGGCGTGCCATGCCCGCGCTCGAGCTGGAAGTCGCGCCACTGAGCGCGCCTGAGCAACGGATCTTCCTGTATGAGAAGGCCAAGGAGCTGAAGATCCCGGCGGCCCTCTTGCCCAAGCCGAAAGTGGAAGAGATCCTGAAGGGGGCGGGGGGACACCCGTCCGCCATCATGCAGTCATTGGAGGATGTCATGACCGACAGAAGGCCCAAGAAACGTCAGGCCGAGTTGCCCGTCAAGAAGATTGCGACCGTGCTGGCCCTGGCGGCCGCCGGTTTGCTGGCCCTGAGCTATCTCCCCCTGTTCGAGGAGGCGGGCAAGGAACAGCACCAGACCTCGACCCAGGGGATGGCGTTGCCCGACCCCGTCGCGACCGCTCCGCTGAGCGTCGGCGCGGCGAGCGGTGCCCAGGGGAGCCAGGTGAACAGTGGCGCCGATGTCAGCGTCTCAGGCAACCAGGTCGCCCGGGATTGGCAATCCGATGCCAAGACCTTGCCCAAGAAGGTCGAGAGCGAGACGGTCACCACGGAATCGAGCAATTACGAGGGGCGCCGGGTCGTCATCTCCGACGAAGTGGTTGAGAAATTGATGACACAGCCTAACGTCAGCGGTGCCCTGCCGACGGCCGTGGTGGACGAGCTGGTCGGAGGGAGTTCCCGTGCTGCTCCGACCGGGGCGGCGGCACAGGCACAGAGCACGGCGCCCGTTGTCAAGGCGACGCCCACTCCTGCCGCGACTGCGCCCGCCGCAGCGCCGGCTCCCAGGGTGGCCCTGACGCCGGTAGCGACCCTCAACAAGAAGGCGAAGAACCACTACAGCATCCAGCTGATGGGGGCCAGCAACACCCAGGCGGTCGACAGCTTCGTGGCCGAGCATGGGCTGGCGGGCAAGGTCTGGGTCTACAAGACCCGCTTCCGTGGCAGCCCCTGGTACGTGGTGGTGCAGGGCGACTATGCCAACAGCACCCAGGCCAAGGCGGCGATCCGCAAGCTCTCTCCTGCCTTGCTCAAGGGACAACCCTGGCCCAAGTCGTTTGCCCAGATACAAAAAGAATTGAAGCAATAGCCAGTCGCCCGGGGAAGGGGGTAGAATCGTCCCCCTTTTTTGGGCATTGCCTTCTTAACACCGGACTTCCATGAAAAAAACACGCGCGTTTTTAAAATGGGCCGGGGGAAAATACTCCCTGGTCGAAGAGATTGCCGAGCGCTTGCCGGCCGGGCGTGTGTTGCTGGAGCCCTTCGTCGGAGCGGGCTCAGTGTTTCTCAACACGGATTACGATGCCTATGTGCTCAACGACATCAATCCGGATCTGATCGGTCTCTACAATCACCTCAAGCGGCAGCCGGACAACTTCATCCGCGAGGCGCGCAAGCTGTTTGTGGCCGAGCACAACCACAAGACCGCCTATTATCGGCTGCGCACCCAGTTCAACCAGACCGAAGCCGGGTTCGAACGGGCTCAGCTGTTCCTGTTTCTGAATCGCCACGGGTTCAACGGCCTGTGCCGCTACAACAAGAAGGGCGGCTTCAACGTGCCGTTTGGCTCGTACAAGAAGCCCTATTTCCCGGAGAAAGAGCTGTGGGCCTTCGCCGAGAAGGCCCAGAAGGCCACCTTCATCTGCGAGAGTTATGCCGATGCCATGGCCAGGGCGGAGGAGGACTGGGTGATCTACTGCGATCCCCCCTATGCGCCGCTTTCCACCACGGCGAGTTTCACCACCTACTCGGCCGGCGGCTTCACCCTGGACGATCAGGCCCTGCTGGCCAGGCTGGCCCGTCATACCGCCGCCCACAAGGGGGTGCCCGTGCTCATCAGCAACCACGACATCGAGCTGACCCGGGAACTCTACCGCGGGGCCCGGCTGGACGAGATCCTGGTCAAGCGCACCATCAGCCGCAACGGTGGCAGCCGCAACAAGGTGGCCGAGCTGCTGGCGCTCTATCCGCCCGGCATAGCCCCCGAGCAGGGCTATTACCCCGGTGAGGCCGAGCTGGTCTCTGTCGGTTGAGTCATGAACGGTCCCTGCGGGGACCGTTGTCGTTTCTGCCCAGGCATTGCGCCTGTCTGGTCGGGCAAGCGCGGGTCGTTTTCATTCCGTGTTTGCGGTGAGCCTCGCGGCTTGCGTCTTCTGCACTTGCGGGTCGTTTTCATTCCACGTTTGCGGTAAAATTGCGCCGCTTTTTCTGCCACGCTGCCAATGGATGACGCTGATGAAAGACTTTCTGATTGCCCCCTCTATCCTCTCCGCCGACTTTGCCCGCCTGGGCGAGGATGTGGCCAAGGTGCTGGCCGCCGGGGCCGACGTGGTTCACTTCGACGTGATGGACAACCACTATGTCCCCAACCTGACCATAGGCCCCATGGTCTGTCAGGCCCTGCGTGACTACGGCATCGAGGCCCCCATCGATGTGCATCTGATGGTCAAGCCGGTGGATCGCATCGTGCCCGATTTCGCCAAGGCGGGTGCCAACCTGATCACCTTCCACCCGGAAGCCTCCGATCACGTGGACCGTACCCTGGGTCTCATCAAGGAGCAGGGTTGCCAGGCCGGTCTGGTGCTGAACCCGGCCACGCCGCTCACCTGCCTGGAGTACGTGATGGACAAGCTGGACGTGATCCTGCTGATGTCGGTCAACCCGGGCTTTGGTGGTCAGAGCTTCATCCCCGGCACCCTCGACAAGCTGCGCCAGGTGCGTCGCCTGATTAACGAGAGCGGCCGTGACATTCGCCTCGAGATCGACGGTGGCGTCAAGGTGGAGAACATTCGCGAGATCGCCGCCGCCGGGGCTGACATGTTCGTGGCGGGCTCCGCCATCTTCGGCAAGCCGGATTACAAGGCGGTGATCGACCAGATGCGGGCGGAGCTGGCTCATGTCCGTTGAACGTCCCTTCGATCTGGTACTGTTCGATCTGGATGGCACCCTGATTGACAGCGCCTCCCAGCTGGCGCTGGCGGTCAACCGCACCCTGACCGATCTGGGGCTGCCCGAGGCCGACGAGGCCGTGGTGCGCACCTGGGTCGGCAACGGCGCCGACAAGCTGATCCAGCGTGCGCTGGACTATCGCGAGGCGCCCGAGCTGTTTGCCAAGGCCCGCCCCCTGTTCGACCAGCACTATCAGGCCTGCCTGCTGCAAGGGCTGGCCATGTATGACGGGGTGGAGCAGAGCCTGCGTCGCCTGCAGGCGCTCGGTTACCGGCAGGCCGTGGTGACCAACAAGCCGAGTCACTTCGTGCAGCCCATTCTGGATGCCCTCGGCATCGGCGACTGTTTCGCTCTCTGGCTGGGGGGCAACTGCGTGCCAGTCAAGAAGCCGAGCCCGGATCCGCTGCTGCACGCCTGCCACGAGCTTGGGGTCAGCCCGTCCCGCACCCTGATGGTGGGGGACTCCGAAAATGATGTGCTGGCCGCCCAGGCTGCCGGCATGAAGGTGGTGGGGCTCACCTACGGCTACAACTATGGCCGTCCCATCGCAGATTCCCGCCCTGACTGGGTATGCGAGCAGTTTGCAGAGCTCGATGCCCTGTTGGCAGAATAACAAGGATCAACACATTCATGGCTAAACCAATCGTATTGAGCGGGGCCCAACCCTCGGGCCAGCTGACCATAGGCAACTACATGGGAGCCTTGCGTCAGTGGGTCAACATGCAGGATGACTTCGACTGCCTCTACTGCATCGTCGATCTGCACGCCATCACCACCCGCCAGGAGCCTGCCGCCCTGCGCAAGGCGTGCCTGGATGCCGCCGCCCTCTATCTGGCGGTCGGCATAGATCCGGCCAAGAGCACCGTCTTCATCCAGTCCCACGTGCCCCAGCACGCCGAGCTCGGCTGGATCCTGAACTGCTACACCCAGATGGGCGAGCTGTCGCGCATGACCCAGTTCAAGGACAAGTCCGCCCGTTTCGAGAACAACGTCAACGTCGGCCTGTTCGGCTATCCGGTGCTGATGGCGGCGGACATCCTGCTCTATCAGGCCAACCAGGTGCCGGTCGGCAACGACCAGAAGCAGCATCTGGAGCTGACCCGCGACATCTGCACCCGGTTCAACAACCTCTACGGCGAGGTGTTCACCCTGCCTGAGCCCTTCATCCCGACCGACGGTGCCCGGGTGATGAGCCTGCAGGATCCCACCAAGAAGATGTCCAAGTCCGACGACAACGAGGCGAACTTCATCGGCCTGCTGGAAGATCCCAAGCAGATCGTCAAGAAGATCAAGCGGGCGATGACCGACTCCGACGAGCCGGCCGTGGTGCGCTTCGATCCCGAGAACAAGCCAGGAGTCTCCAACCTGCTGACCCTGATGTCCGGGGTGACTGGTCGCTCCATCCCCGAGCTCGAGCAGCACTTCGAGGGCAAGATGTACGGCCACCTCAAGAGCGAGACGGCCGATGCCGTGGTCGCCCTGCTGGAGCCCATCCAGGCCCGCTTCCGCGAGCTGCGTCAGGATGAGACTCATCTGCAGGCAATTTTGGCGGCTGGCGCACAAAAGGCGCGGGAAAGGGCTGAAAAAACCCTGATCAGCGTATATGATGTTGTCGGCTTCGTTCCTCGAGCCTGACATACTGGGAAGGTGTAGTTGTAGAGAGCTGGGTATTTGCCTGGCTTTCTTTGTTTTACCCGACCCCTGGTTCGTCATCTCCTCTTCCAATGTCAAACGCGGGCGCTTGCCCCAAGAGAAAGCATGTCTGTCGAATCAAATACAGTGATTGAAGAACTGAGTGACAAGGGCCACTGGCTGCGCAAGTTCCGCAAGGCCAAGAACCTCAACACCCTGCAGCTGATGGTCTCCAATGCCATCGACAAGCACCACAAGACCCCGGCCATCGCCGCCGCCATCTATCTGGCCGAATGCCAGCGCGAGCGCGAGCTGGAGCAGGGGCGTTATCTGGATCGCTGAGGCGCTCCCGGGCTCTGCCCATCTGCCGATGGGCCGCCATTTCACACCCCCGCTTTTGGCCCTCGCGCCTTGCTTCGCCTTTTCCCCAGTCCAGTCATGGGCTATCCGGCGTCTTCTGCCTGCTCTCGTTTGCCTCCCTGCTAAAGGGCATGGGTTGCATGGGGCAATGCCGTCGAGCTGACAGAGAGTTAATCTTGTAGAAAAGAGGCCGTCTCCATACCCGTGCGACAGCCCCTCAGCGGTTTATTAACCCAGGCAGACATGCCAGAATGCGCGGCGTTTGTCCGTAGATAGCCACAATGGGCTGTCCGATCACCGCCTCGACCTCATTCTCAGGGCTTTTGCATGCTGTTACTCATCGACAACTACGACTCCTTTACCTGGAACCTGGTGCAATATTTCGGCGCCCTGGGGCAGGAGGTGATGGTCAGGCGCAACGATGAGCTCAGTCTGGAAGAGATAGCCCGGCTTGCCCCAAGCCATCTGGTGATCTCTCCCGGTCCCTGCACGCCGAACGAGGCGGGTATCTCGCTGGCGGCCATCTCCCGTTTTGCCGGTGAGATACCCATTCTTGGCGTATGCCTCGGCCACCAGTCCCTGGCCCAGGCGTTCGGCGCCCATGTGGTCCGTGCCCGTCAGGTGATGCACGGCAAGACCTCCCTCATCCGCCATACAGGGGAGGGGGTGTTCAAGGGGCTCAAGGATCCGCTGCGGGTCACCCGCTACCATTCCCTCATCGTGGAGCGCGAAACCCTGCCCGACTGTTTCGAGGTGACCGCCTGGAGCGAACACGCCGATGGCTCCATGGACGAGATCATGGGGCTGCGCCATAAAACAGTGGCGCTGGAAGGGGTTCAGTTCCATCCGGAGAGTATTTTGAGCGAGCAGGGCCACCAGTTGCTGGCCAACTTTTTGGCCGTTTCCTGAAAAAATCGTGATCCTCGTCTCATAATCGAAATGAGGCCAAAAAAATTTTCCCTGACACTTTATTCACCCTGCTTCCTGCCCAAATTATCTCTTGCCAACACCCCCTGAGCCGTTATGCAATGCGGTTGCCTAAAATCTCACGGGCAATCGAACATTGTTCCTCATTGGCGGTTAAGTTACAGACTTTTTACTTTTTTTCTGTGATAATTCCGCCACGTTTACACGGATTTAACTTTTGGGCGGTGGATTATTCTGCCGCGAGCTAGCAGGAGAGCAATATGTCAGAGTTGTTGGCAGTGACACGTGAAGTGTTTGATGAAGTGATGGTTCCCAACTATGCGCCCGCCAAGATCATTCCGGTGCGCGGTGAGGGATCACGTGTCTGGGATCAGGAAGGCCGCGAGTATGTCGACTTCGCGGGCGGGATCGCGGTCAATGGTCTGGGCCATTGCCATCCCAAGCTGGTCGAGGCCCTGAAAACCCAGGGCGAGAAGCTGTGGCACCTCTCCAACGTGATGACCAACGAGCCGGCCCTGCGCCTTGCCAAGAAGCTGGTCGCCGCCACCTTTGCCGAGAAGGTCTATTTCTGCAACTCCGGCGCCGAAGCGAACGAAGCCGCCCTCAAGCTGGCCCGTCGTTACGCCATCGACAAGTTCGGTGCCCACAAGACCCAGATCATCGCCTTCCACCAGGGCTTCCACGGTCGCACCTTCTTCACCGTCAGCGTCGGCGGCCAGGCGGCCTACTCCGATGGCTTCGGTCCAAAGCCCGCCGACATCACCCACGTGACCTACAACGATCTGGCCGAGCTGGCCTCCGTCATCTCCGACAATACCTGCGCCGTGGTGATGGAGCCGCTGCAAGGTGAGGGTGGCATCATCAGCCCCACCGACGAGTTTGCCAAAGGGGTACGCGAGCTGTGCGACAAGCACAATGCCCTGCTGATCTATGACGAGGTGCAATCCGGGGTCGGTCGTACCGGCGAGCTGTTTGCCTACATGGGCCTTGGCGTCACACCGGACATCCTCACCAGCGCCAAGGCGCTCGGCGGCGGCTTCCCCATCGGCGCCATGCTGACCACTACCGAGATCGCGTCTCACCTGAAAGTGGGCACTCACGGCTCCACCTACGGCGGCAACCCGCTGGCGTGCGCCGTGGCCGAAGCCGTGCTGGACGTGGTCAACACCCCGGAGGTGTTGAACGGCATCAAGCAGCGCGAGCAGCTGTTCCGTGACGGTCTCGCCGCCATCAACGCCAAGTACCACTGCTTCAGCGAAGTGCGTGGCCAGGGCCTGCTGCTGGGCGCCGTGCTGAACGATGACTACAAGGGACGCTCCCGTGACTTCCTGCTGGCCTCTATCGACCAGGGGTTGATGGCGCTGGTGGCAGGCACCAACGTGGTGCGTTTCGCCCCCTCCCTGGTGATCCCGGAAGCGGACATCAATGAAGGGCTGGCACGGTTCGAGAAAGCGGTTGCTCAGGTGGTCAACGCCTGATCCAAGTTGAGGTGGGGAGCCCTCCCGGCAGGAGCCGGGACCCCACCTGTCGTCAATGAAAGGGAGTTGTCATTTATGTTGGTTATCCGTCCTATCGAGCAGCGCGACTTCGCCGGCCTCAAGACCTGTGCCATCGAATCCGGCACCGGCATGACCTCGTTGCCGGTCAACGATGAACTGCTGCAACGCAAGATCGATGCCTCGACCCAGACCTTCCTGGACAAGCCCGCCGGCAAGGGCGATTGCCTCTACTTCTTCGTGGCCGAAGACCTGGAGACCGGCGAGATGGTCGGTACCTGCGCCATAGACGCGGCGGTCGGCCTGTCCCAGCCGTTTTACAACTACCATATCGGCAAGGTGGTGCACTCTTCCCCCAAGCTCGGCATCTACAACGTGGTGGAGACGCTCACGCTCTCCAACGACTACACCGGCAACTCCGAGTTGTGCACCCTGTTTCTGCGCGAATGTGCCCGCGAGGGGCTCAATGGCCGTCTGCTCTCCAAGCACCGCTTCCTGTTCATGGCCGAGCACCCCGAGCTGTTTGACAAGACCGTCTTCGCCGAGATGCGCGGCGTCTCCGATGAGAACGGTCACAGCCCCTT
Source organism: Aeromonas sp. EU05-FHT14A05 (assembly GCF_058791175.1). Lineage (NCBI taxonomy): Bacteria > Pseudomonadati > Pseudomonadota > Gammaproteobacteria > Aeromonadales > Aeromonadaceae > Aeromonas > Aeromonas sp. EU05-FHT14A05. The sequence goes on from NZ_JBYTDH010000004.1 coordinate 271,237, forward strand.
CTACGAGTGGCTGCAAAAGCATTTCTTCTCGATGGACTTTCCCACCGTCGATTACCTCACCGGCATCGGCAAGAAGCGCTTTATCGCCGAGCTGATGCCCAAGTACCCCATCTACGTGAACCTGCTGAGCAACGAGGCGCGCGCCGTCATAGGCCAGACCCACGAGAAGACCCGTCCGGCCATCAAGATGCTGCAGGACGAGGGCTTCGTGAACCGTGGTTATGTCGACATCTTCGATGCCGGCCCCACCGTCGAGTGCGACGTGAAGCACATCCGCAGCGTGCGCCGCAGCCAGAAGCTGGCGGTGCTGGTGGGTGAACCCATCGGCGGTCATACCTATCTCGTCTGCAATGCCAGGTTCGAGCAATACCGCGCCTGCTACGGCAACATCCGGGTCGATCTGGACAAGCACGAAGCCATCATACCGCCCAAGATGGCGGCCGCCCTCAAGGTGGAGAGTGGCGACATGGTTCGGGTCGTCGATCTGGAATAACGGATCCATATCACCACATTGAAGCAGGCTGCCGAGGCGGCCTGTGCACCACAGGGAGTGAATTGATGATGTCTTTAGTCCAGTTTATCGATGGCCAGTGGCTGGCCGGTGAAGGCAAGCCGTTCGAATCAAAAGATCCGGCCAAGAACGAAGTGATCTGGCAGGGGGGGGCGGCCAGCGCAGCCCAGGTGGACGCCGCCGTCAAGGCTGCCCGCGCGGCCTTCTACCATTGGTCCGATCTGGCCCTCGAGGATCGTCTGACCATAGTGCGCCGTTATGCCGATCTGCTCGGCGAGCACAAGGAAGCGCTGGCCCTGACCATAGCCCGGGAAACCGGCAAGCCGCTGTGGGAGACCCGCACCGAAGTGGCGGCCATGCAGGGCAAGATCGCCATCTCCATCCGCGCCCATGACGAGCGTACCGGCACGGTCGAGAATCCCATGCCGGGCGCCAAGGCGTTCGTACGCCACAAGCCCCACGGCGTGGTCGCCGTGTTCGGCCCCTACAACTTCCCGGGCCACCTGCCCAACGGTCACATAGTGCCTGCGCTTATCGCCGGTAACGCCGTGGTGTTCAAACCTTCCGAGCTGACCCCCATGGTGGCCGAGGCCATGCTGAAGATCTGGCAGGAGGCGGGGCTGCCCAAGGGGGTGCTCAATCTGGTGCAGGGCGAGGTGGAGACCGGCAAGGCGCTGGCCGGCAATCCGGATATCGACGGCCTCTTCTTTACCGGCTCGTCCCGCACCGGCCACTTCCTGCACCAGCAGTTTGCCGGTCAGCCGGGCAAGATCCTGGCCCTCGAGATGGGGGGCAACAACCCTCTCATCGTCAAGGATGTGAGCGACATCGACGGCGCCGTCCATGCCATAGTCCAGTCCGCCTTCATCACTTCCGGCCAGCGCTGCACCTGCTCCCGCCGTCTGTTCGTCGAGCGTGGCGAGCGCGGCGATGCGCTGGTCAAACGGTTGGTGGAGGTGGTCGGCCAGATCAGGGTCGGTCTCTATGACGCCGCCGAGCAGCCCTTTATGGGGGCCATGATAAGCGAGCGCGCGGCGCTCGGCATGGTCGAGGCGCAGGCCAAGCTGCAAGCGCTCGGCGGCGAGAGCCTGCTCAGCCTCAAGCACCTGGAAGCGGGCACCGGCTTCGTCTCCCCGGGCATCATAGACGTGACCGCGGTCAGCGCGCTGCCGGACGAAGAGTACTTCGGCCCGCTGCTGCAGCTCATTCGCTACGACGACTTCGATGCCGCCATCGACCAGGGCAACGCCACCAGCTTCGGCCTCTCCGCCGGCCTGCTTGGCGACAACGAGGCGGACTGGAACCACTTCTTCAAGCGGATCCGTGCCGGCATAGTCAACTGGAACAAGCCCATCACGGGCGCCTCCAGTGCCGCGCCGTTTGGTGGCATAGGTGCCTCCGGCAACCACAGAGCGAGCGCCTACTACGCCGCTGACTACTGTGCCTATCCGGTTGCCTCGGTAGAAGACAGCAAGGCGAGCATGCCGGATCAGCTGTCCCCGGGTTTGACGTTTTAATCGTTCATGGAGATAGCGATGCAGACGAGATGGCTCAATGCCGACGACTGCTGTGTCATATCTCCGGTCGCCTCCGTCGAAGACAGCAAGGCCGCCATGCCGGATCAGCTGTCTCCCGGTCTGACCTTCTGATAACAAGAAAATAAAAGAGGGGCACTGAACAGGTGCCCTTGTCTGTACCCGCAATCAAAGGAAAGAGAGATGCAAAAGGATATCGAGACCCTGTTTGGCCATCTGTGGGACAACTACATTCAAGTCACCCCCAGTGCCCACAAGGTTCACCAACTGCTGGGGGGCGGTGCCCCCATCATCAACGATCACGTGGCGTTTCGGACCTACAACCTGCCCAAGCTCGGTCTCGAGAAACTGGCGGCCCACTTCCGTGCCCTGGGGTACGAGGAGAAGGGCGAGTATGTGTTCAAGGCCAAGAAGCTCTATGCCAAGCACTTCGAACATGCCGATCCTGACGCGCCCAAGGTGTTCATCAGCGAGCTGAAGGTGGAAGAGCTCTCGGAAGGCGCCCAGGCCATCATCCACAAGCTGGTGGATCAGGTGCCCGATCACCTGACCGACACCCCGGCCTTCCTCTACGCCGGCGCCCCCTGGCAGGTCTCCCACGCCGACTACCAGACCCTGCTGGCAGAGAGCGAGTATGCGGCCTGGATGGCCGCCTGGGGTTATCGTGCCAACCACTTCACCGTCAATATCAACCGGCTTGCCGATTTTGAGACCATAGAGCAGGTCAACGAGGCGCTCAAGGCGGCGGGCTTCGTGCTCAATACCGTCGGCGGCGAGGTGAAGGGGGATCCCCAGGTGATGCTGGAGCAATCCTCCACCATGGCGGACAAGGCCGAGGTGCCCTTCAGCGACGGCGTGCGCACCATACCGAGCTGCTTCTACGAGTTCGCCCTGCGCTACCCGCAGCCGGACGGCGTGCTCTACCCGGGCTTCGTCGAGGCGTCCGCCGACAAGATCTTCGAATCCACCAACGCCATGTAACGGCGGTTGTTGGTAAAAACGCCCCGGACGGGGCGTTTTTTTATGGCACTTTGCGCCTGGCCTACGCCCCCTTGGCCCTGTGCTCCCGGGTTTTTCGCTGGCATGAAACTGCCCGCTTGAGCGGACCATCGGCCCTCTAGCGGTGGATATCACACCTTGTGCGGAGTCATGTCATGAAGAGCGTTCGGCCTGTTTGAGACTGCGCTGGCTACCCATTCGGGGTGAGCCAGTTTGCAATCGCCGGTGTAGAGTGGGGGTCCAATGCCTCGGAGCCCACCATGTCTCGCTATCACTTCTTCAAACAAGGCCAGTCATTTACCTATCTCGATACCTGGGCGGTCGGTTATGACGATGAGCGTCGCCAACTGGTCGAGCAGGGGTTTGTGACTGTCGTTGCCCCCTCTTTTGCCGATACCCCGGCCGAGGCGCTGATGCTGTTGCAGGATCATGGGGCGCTGGAAGAGGAGCGCAGGGTGCACAATCCGTGGTACACAGTCGCCGGCATTCTCGGCCTGCTGGGGATGAGCTGATGGCCCTGTCTGGCAAGGGGGCAGGCGTTGCCACGCTGCTGCGCTGGTCTGTCTTGAAAGGGCCGCTCTGTCGCGGCCTGTTCAGCGTCCTGTTTATCTATCTGGCGTCCCTGCCGGCGGATCTCTATTTCACTTTCCATTGGGAGATGGCCCTGGGCCTCTTCCTGCTCGCCTTCCTTGGCGGACTCTGGCAGCAGTGGCGGGGGCGTCGCTAACCCGGTCTCACACCCGTTGCAGCGCCCCTTCGGTGGCCAGCAAGGTGGTCATGCCGCCAGCCTTGCCCGCCTGGATGCCGATGGGGGTGTCTTCAAACACCAGGCAGTTGGCCGGGTTGGCGCCGAGCAGCTCGGCCACTCTCAGGAAGGTGTCGGGATGGGGCTTGTGGTTGGTCACGTCGTCGGCGCTCACCAGCACGGGGATGAAGGCATCGAGGCCGGTATTTCTCAGTATGTGCGTCGCATGATCCCGGGTTGAGCCTGTGCCTATGCCCATGGGCACCTTGCCGTGGCAGCGCTTGACCAGCTCCCACATGGCGGGGAAGACGCGGACCTTGTCGATCCGCTCCAGGTAGAGGGCTATCTTGCGGCGGGCGAAGGCCTCCACGTCGATGGCCAGCCCGTGCTGTTCGGCCAGCATGGCCACTATCTTGCGGGTGGGAATGCCGCCGTACTCGTTGAGCTGTGCCCGATCGAACGGCAGGCCGAACTCGGCGCTGGTGGTTTCCCAGGCATCCAGGTGCAGGGGCATGGAGTCCACCAGGGTGCCGTCCATATCGAAGATCAGGGCGTCGTATTGTTCAAACTGGAACTGCTCGGACATGGGGTACTTCCTCCTCGGCCAAAAGAGCACAGTACCAGATCCGCTCCCCGGATGCCGCGACCGCCGTCATGGCCTGGGCAGGCGGCGGGTTTGACCATGGGCTGCTGATTTATGAGACAATAATGCGCTCTGCGCCTCGGGTGCCGGCAACTCACAGTAGCGAGCCTCTTTTATGTCCCCAAAAACCGTCTTCTCAAGCGTGGCCCTGGTGATCGCCCTGGGCTCACTGGAAAAGAGCATAGTCACCACCCCCTTGCCCATCATAGGAGCCGAGCTGAACGCCGGCGCCGCCCTCACCTGGGTGGTGACCGCCTACCTGCTGGCGGCCACCGCCGCCCTGCCCATCTACGGCAAGCTGAGCGATCTGTTCGGCCGGGTGCGGATGCTCAACATCGGCATAGGCCTGTTTCTGGCAGGGTCCGTGGCCTGCGCCCTGGCCCAGGATCTGCCGACCCTGCTGGCGGCCCGGGTGCTGCAAGGATTGGGGGGCGGCGGCCTGATCGCGCTCGCCTTCACCGTCATCGCCGACTGCATTCCCCCGCGGGAGGTGGGCAAGTATCAGGGCTACATCTCGGCGGTCTATGCGGTCTCCAGCATCGCCGGTCCCCTGCTCGGGGGTTATTTCACCGAGCAGCTGAGCTGGCGCTGGATCTTCTGGATCAACCTGCCCCTCGGGGCCCTGGCGCTCTGGCTGGTGAACCGCAATCTGGGCCACCTCAACGTGCGCCGGCACAGTCGCTTCGACTGGAAGGGGGCGGGGCTGCTCATCACCGTCACCACCCTCTCCCTGCTGCTGCTCTCGCCGGAGACGGCGCTGTCCGCCATCTGGCTGGCGGCGGGGCTGGCGCTGGCCCTGCTGCTGCTCATCCTGGTGGAGCGACGGGCCCAGGATCCCATACTGCCCGCCCATCTGGCCCGCTTGCCCGGTTATCTGGTGAGCGTGCTGCTGGCGCTGGCCTCGCAACTGCTGATGTTTGCCGTGCTGGTCTACCTGCCGCTGCAGATGCAGTGGCAGAAGGGGATGGGGGCCAGCGAGAGCGGCCTCTACATGGTGATCTTCATGGTCTGCATCACGGCGGGGGCCTTCGTCGGCGGCAAGCTGATCGGCCACTCCGGTCATTACAAGCGCTTCGTGGTGGTGGGCTTCGCCCTAGCGGCGCTGGCCCTGTGGCAGATCCATTTCGATCTCTTGGCCAATCTGGGGCTGGGCTTCGCCGGCCTGGGGTTGGGGCTGGTGCTGCCGGCGCTCTCTGTGGTGGTGCAAAACGCCCTGCCGCGGGAAGATCGCGGCATCGGCATGTCCCTGTTCAACTTCGGTCGCGAGCTGGGGGGCGCGGTCGGGGTGGCCATCTGCGCCGTGCTGTTCCACGGGGCCCTGCCGGCCGGGACCAGCCACAACCTGGCGAGCCTGAGCCCGGCCGAGCTGGCCCCGGGGTTCAGCGCCACCTATGTGGGCATGGCGCTGATCGCCAGCGCCGCTTTCCTCATCACGTTGCTGGCGTTGAAGCGCCACGAGCTGGCCAGCATCCCGGCCTGATGCGCTCCCTTGAGACGAAAAAGGGCTCCCGAGGGAGCCCTTGTTGCGTGTGATAGTGCGGATCTGCCCATCAGGCCCCGGGTCGGACGGGGCGCAGGGCGGCGATGGCCCCGCCAAAGAGCGCCATGGCCAGCAGTGCCAGGGCCACAGGCCCCGCACTGTAGGCAAACCCGGCGACGGCGGACCAGAGCGCCACCCCGAGGTGCATCATGGTCATCGCCAGCGACATCAGCATGCCCCTGTGGGCCGACGAGAGCCCGGCAATGTGGCCCTGCAGGGCGGGGGATCCTATGCCGCCCGCCAGCGCCCACAGCCCGAGCGGCAGCAGCAGGGCAGGCAGTGAGGCGGGAGAGAGATAGAAGCCGACGCTGACCGGCACGCAGACCACCAGGGCCAGGCGCATCAAGACGCGCCCGCTCTCGACCCGGCCAGACAAGCGGGGCATCAGCAGGTTGCCGATGACGCTGATGATGCCGAGGGCCCCATAGAGGAGCCCCACAGACCCCATCGACAGGCCCAGGGTGTCGCGCAGGTGCTGGCCGACCAGATTGAACAGGCCAATGCCGCCGCCCAGGCCCAGGCACATGGCCAGCAGGGCGCCGGCCGCCCCCGGGATGGCCAGCAGGCGGACGCCCTTATCCTCCTGCTGCGTCGCTGATGTGTCTGCCAAAGACCTGCCGGCGGGCAGCAGGGCCAGGGCCGCCGCCACTCCCCAGGCACAGAGGCCGAGCAGGATAAAGGCGGCGCGCCAGGAGTGCCACTGCGCGAGCAGCGCCCCCAGCGCCGGGCTCGCTATCATGCCCAGCGTCAGGCCGGACTGCACCCAGGCAATGCGCTTCATGGCATCTTTGCCCGTGCCGTCTGCCGCCAGGGCAAAGGCGATGGGCAGCATGCCGGCACTGGCGAGGCCGGTGAACACCCGGCTTGCCAGCCCCCACTCGAAGCTATCGACCAGGCCGGTGGCGAGGGAGGCGGCCCCGAACAGCAGGGCGGCGGGCAGCATGATCCTCACCCTGCCGAGGCGATCCGAGAGGCTGCCGAGCAGGGGGGCGATCAGCGCCAGCGCCAGGCTGTAGGCGGTGATGAACAGCGTGACCCGCTCGGGCTGGACCCCCAGCTCCCGGCCTATGGGGGTCAGCAGGGGGCCCAGCATCAGCTCATCGGCACCCACCAGGAACGCAATAAAAAAGAGCAATACATTCAATAACATGATCTTCACCTTACGCATGTGATACCGAGTTGGTGGACGCGAGGGCGTGAATGTCCAGCACCCGGTCCGGCCAGCCGGCCACGAAGGCCTGCTCGTGGCAGACCACCACCACAGTCCCGGCATAGTCCTGCAACGCCTGTTGTAGGGCTGCCTTGAGGGCGGCATCCAGGTGGGTGGTCGGTTCGTCCAGGATCAGCAGGTTGCTGGGTTGCAGGGCCAGTCGGCACAGTTTCACCCTGTTCTGCTCCCCGCCACTCAGGGCGGCGATCGGTTGCAGTGCCAGCTTGCCCCTGATGCCGACCCGGGCCAGATGCAGCCTGGCGCCCTTGTCATCGAGGGCGGGGCAGGCGGCCTTCACCAGGGCGAGCGGGCTGGCATCCGGATGGGGCCAGTGCAGCGCCTGTTCGAAGTAGCCCGCCTTGACCCCGGGTGCGAGACTGAGCCCACCGCCCAGGGGGGCCAGCTCCCCCGCCAGCGTCTTGAGCAGGGTGGACTTGCCGACGCCGTTGAACCCGGCGATCACCACCTTCTCCCCCCGGCATAGGGTCAGGGTCAGGGGCGCCAGCAGCGCGCGATCATGGCCGATGACCAGTTCAGAGGCGGCGAGCACCTGCTGGCCGCCGCCCCCGGCGCTGCGAAACGCGAGGGAGACCCCCTTGTCCCGCTCCGGGCTGGTCAGGCGCTCGATGCGCGCCAGCTGCTTCTTGCGGCCGTTGGCGATGCTGGCGTTGACCCCGGCGCCGTTCTTGGCGATGAATCGCTCCAGCTTGTCGATCTGCCTCTGCTGCGCCTGGTATTGCCGGGCGTGAGCGACATCATCCGCCCCCTTCTGGGCCATGGCCTTGTCGAGGTTGCCCTGGTATTTGCGAAGCTGCAGGCGATCGATATCGCAGATGCCGGTGGCGATGCGGTTCACGAAATCCCTGTCGTGGGAGACCACCAGGAAGGCGCCCGCGAAGCCCTCCAGGTAGCTTGCCAGCCAGGCGACGTGGGCGCTGTCCAGGTAGTTGGTCGGCTCATCGAGCAGCAGCAGATCCGGCGAGCGCAGCAGCAAGCCGGCCAGCATCACCTTGTGTCGCTGGCCGCCGCTCAGATTGGCCAGGCGGGTCTGCATGCCGAGCTGGGTGAGGCCAAGGCCGGCGGCCACCTCGTCGATCCGGCTCTCTATCTGGTAAAACGACTGGCTCTCCAGGGTGGTCTGGAGGCTGGCGGCCAGGGCCAGCTGATGGGGCTGGGCACAGCGCGCCGGGCTGGCATAGATGGCCATCATCTCCGCCTCGGCCCGATAGAGGGGGGCAAAGGCCGTTTGCAGATATGCCCGTATCGTCAGTTGCCCGTCCAGCTGGGCATGCTGGTCGAGATAGCCCCGGTCAAGACCGGGCTGCCAGAGAATATCCCCGGCGTCAGGCTGGCGCTCCCCCTGGAGCAGCTTGAGCAGGGTGCTTTTGCCGACGCCGTTCCTGCCGGTGATGCAGATATGTTCGCGGGGAAGCAGGGTGAAGCTGGCGTCCTGGTACAGTGTCTTGTCACCGAGGTGACAGGTCAGATGGTGAATGCTGAGCAGACTCATGGTGCTATATCCATAAAAAACGGGGGCGGTACTTGGCGTACCGGCCCCCGTTTCAAGCAATGTTGAAACTTTGTCCTGAAGATCAGAAACAAAAAGGCCGGCGATGAAGCATCTCGCCGGCCTTTTTCCTGTTCTCATCAGATGCGGGGTCGCCTCCCTCTCTGGAGGGCGCAAGCGCTATCTGATGAAGATTCAGAAGAGATGGGCTCCGGGCAACACTTCATCGTGTTAGTGCACGGAGCACAGCCTCCTGACAGAGCATTTGAACAGGATGTACAACATTGCAGAGCAGTCCAACATGAAATCTGGACGCAAAATACGCAGATCCCGGGGGAGAGTCAACCCGAACGCCCCTGACCTGGCCTGCTCTGCTCGGGTCTATGGGTGTCTGGCGGGAGCGCCATGGCGGGCTCCGCGAGAAGCCAGACCGCCGTCTGGTAGGGGGCGAAACAGCACTCTGGCTGGCCGGGGTAGTTGCCCATCAGCAAGCTGGCGCCGCTGGCTAGCTTGTCAAAATGGGGCATGGGCAAGGGGTCTGCGGTGAGATTGGCGAGCAGCAGCAGCACTTGCGTCTGGCCGGTGGCGGGATCCCGCCACCGGCGGCGATAGCCGATGCGCAGGGGATCGTCCCCATCCAGCAGCTCGAAGTCGCCATGACGAATGACGGGGTGGGCCTTGCGCAATGCAATCAGCCGGCGATAGCAGTGAAACAGGGAGTCGGGGCGCGCCAGCTGCTCGGCGGCGTTGATCTCCAGGTAGTTCCCGTTGAGCGCGATCCAGGGCTCTGCCGTGCTGAAACCCGCCCGGGGGCCCGAGTCCCACTGCATGGGAGTGCGGGCGTTGTCGCGGCCGATGGCATCGAGGCGGCGGGCGAGCTCGGCGGGCGCCAGATCCGGCTGGCTGGCGCTGTAGTTGATGGCTTCCAGATCGCGCAGCTCCTCTGGCTGCCAGCGGCGGTTGGTCATGCCAAGCTCCTCCCCCTGATAGATGAAGGGGGTGCCCTGCATCAGGTGCAGCACCAGGGCCCACTGCTTGGCACTCAGCTCGCGCCATTCGGTGCTGTCGTTGCCGAAGCGGGAGACGGCGCGGGGCAGGTCGTGGTTGTTCAGAAACAGGCTGTTCCAGCCCTGGCCGTGCAGCCCGCTCTGGTGGCGGGCCATGGCGCCTTTGAAGGTGAGGGGGTCAAAGCGGGAGATCCATTTGTCCTGCCCCAGCCCCAGGTGCTCGAAGTTGAACACCATGCTGAACTCGCTGTCATCCGGGTTCGAATAGCGCCGCATCTGGGCCAGATCTGCCCCCCAGGTTTCACCGACCGTGATGATCCCCTTGCCGCCGAAGCTGGCGTCGCTCAGCTCGCGAATATAGTCGTGCAGGCGGGGGCCGTTGCTCATGGCAAGGGGCGACCACGCCTTGCTCACCATGTCGATCACATCGAAGCGAAACCCCTTGATGCCCCTGGCCAGCCAGAAGTTGATCACCTCCGCCATCTCGGCCCGCACCGCCGGGTTGTCCCAGTCCAGATCGGCCTGGCTTGCATCGAAGTTGTGCAGGTAGTAGCTGCCGAGCGCAGGCACGAATTCCCAGGCGCTGCCGCCGAAGATGGAGTCCACCGGGTGGGCATCGACGAAGGCCTGGTCCCGAAAGACGTAGTAGGCCTGATAGCGGGGATCCCCCGCCAGCGCCTGCCTGAACCACTGATGTTCGGTGGAGGTGTGGTTGGCGACTATGTCCATCATGATGCCCATGCCGTGGTCGGCCGCCTCGGCAATGAGCGAGTCCATCTCCGCCAGGGTACCGAAGGCGGGGTCGATGGCGCGGTAATCCGCCACGTCGTAGCCGTTGTCCCGCCTGGGGGAGCGATAGACGGGGGTGAGCCAGAGCAGGTCCACCCCGAGCGTCGCCAGGTAGTCCAGGCGCAGGCGGATGCCGTTGATGTCCCCCATGCCATCGCCGTCGCTGTCCTGAAAACTCATGGGGTAGATCTGGTAGATAACGCACTGCTCGAGAGCGAGAACGGGGTGAGGGTGCATCAGCGCGGCCGGTGGCGAAGTGGTCCTGCCATGTTACGCAGAGGGCGCCGGGGGTGACAGGGTGGGGAGGGCCCTGAAAAGGGTTCCATTATTGGCTGATTGCCAAAACTGCGGGCAGGGTCACAACAGCGCCATCCCGACCAGAGGGGGGGCTGGATGGCGGCGAACTCATATGGTCGCCGCCATGGGCCCTTATCGGGTTGCTTCGGTCTGTCCGGCGCCGGGGGCCCGCTGGCGCTCGGCCTGGGCGTCCAGCTCCTTGCCGAGGAAGTAGTTCAGGAAGGTGCGGATCACCGCGATGATGGCGAGGCGGACGAGCTCCTCCTTGCTCGGCGCGACCGTGGTGGCCAGGATGTCGGCGGCGAGCTGGAACTCCAGGGCCAGGATGAGCCAGCTGCCGAAGCAGAGGCGAATGCGGGGAAAACCGGGCTCGTGATCCCGCACCCGCGCCGCCAGCCAGAGGGTCTTGCCAAGCCCAATCACCACGCAGGCGATGGAGATGATCTCCAGCAGCAGCTGGAACAGCTCGACCCCGTGCATCATGCCCTCTTTCAGGCTCGCTATCTCAAACACTGGGATTACCTCGCTGATTCAAAAGAGACACTTTTAGCACGGCATGGGGCCGGATCCAACTCAGAGCCCCTTGAGCAGCATGGCGACCTGCGCGATGGCATGACGGGCCGCAGGGCTGATGCCCGCCAGCTGGAAGAAACCGTGGATCACCCCGAGCTGCCGCTGACAGGTAGCCGTAACACCGGCTTGCAGCAGTTTGCCATAGAGGGCCTCCCCCTCGTCACGCAGGGGATCGTACTCGGCCGTGAGGATATGGGTGGGCGGCAGCCCCGCAAGATCAGGATGGTGCAGCGGGCTCGCCTCGGGATGGCTGGCGGGCAGCTCGCCCAGATAGGCCTGAAATCCGCTGAGCAGCATGTCACGGGTGATAAGGTAGTCCTCACCGAGCTGTTGATAGCTGTCACTGTCGCCCGCAGCATCGAGCATGGGATAGATGAGGAACTGGGCGGCGGGCAGTGGCGCTCCCGCCGCCTTGAGCCGCAAGGTGGTGACCAGGGCGAGGTGGCCACCGGCACTGTCGCCTGCGAGTGCGACCCGCCCGGGATCGCCGTGCCACTGCGGCAGCGCGGTCAGGATGGCGAGGGTCGCTGCCAGCGCGTCGTCATGGGCGGCAGGATAGGTATGCTCGGGGGCGAGGCGGGTGTGCACCGCAAACACCAGGGCATGGGCGCTGTTGCACAGCATCCGCATCTGGCGATCGTGGGTCTCGAAATCCCCGCTGACGAAACAGCCGCCGTGGAAATAGATCAGCACCGGATAGGCGGGGCAAGGGGGGCACTTGGGCTGGTAGAGCCGGATGGCGTAGTGATCGGCCTGCCACTCTTCGATGGCGCCCACCTCTGCCCGCTCGCCCCCCAAGACGGCAGAGGCAAGATAGCCCTCACGCCGCTCTTGCCAGCTCAGGCCGCTCGCCTTGGGGCGGCCTGCTGCAATGAAATCCGCCACCATGGCCGCAATGGCCGGTTCAAGTTGTGTATCCATAACGCACCCATTAACTGTATATAAAAACAGGTATTGTGCGCTTTTGGCCTGGGAGCGCAACCGGCGTTAGCTGAGGCAGCTCACAAAATCAGGCTTCAATCAGTGTGAATTCAATTACATAGAGCGGCGGCAGTGCGGGGTAGATGCCCCGGATGACGGTTTTGAGCTCGGCTAGGGTCATGTTCTCCTGGCGAGCGTGCTCGTCGGTCAGCTCATCGAAGGCCACGGGGGTGACCGAGAGCACCTCTATGGCACCAAAGGGCTGGTGCTCCGGATTGGTGAAGAGCGCGAGCCGCTGGCCGGGCTGCCAGTTGGCCTCGCTCTCGTCGCGGATGGTGATGGTCTTGCGGCCGGACTGGATATCGGCGACGAAGCGGCCGAAGAAGGTGAATTCCGGGTAGGTTGGGGTGTGAACAGACATCTTCTCTCCGAAGGACAAGGGGTGGGCAGGGGCCGGATCAGCCAGCGGCTGGCCCATTCTAGGTGCACCATTGAGGGCGCGCAGCACTTTTTGCCCGGGCGCGCGAGGGGCGGGCGCCGGTGCCCTTGCTCTGCCGTGCAAAGTGGCCGCAACTGAACCCGAATGTGCGATGATGTGGGCTCCTCTTTCTTGATATGTAACAAAATGGAGGGGGACTGGCTGTGGTCTGATGGCGTCTGGCGCGGTTCTCCGCCCGGCGGACATGAACGAAAGGAGCGAGTGTGAATTCCGAGTTGATCTGGGTGCTCAGTATGCTGGTGGGCGCCATCTTCCTGTTTATTACCAACAGGGTGCGCATGGATGTGGTGGCCTTGTTGATCATCATCCTGTTCGTGTTGAGCGGCACCCTGACGCTGCCACAGGCGCTGGCGGGGTTCAGCGATCCCAACGTCATCCTGATCGCCGCCCTGTTCGTGGTGGGGGAGGGGCTGGTGCGCACCGGCATCGCCTACCAGGTGGGGGATGCCCTGGTGAAGGTGGCGGGCAGCAGCGAGACCCGGCTGCTGGTGCTGCTGATGGTGGCGGTGGCGACCCTGGGGGCCGTGATGAGCAGCACAGGGGTGGTGGCCATCTTCATCCCCGTGGTGCTGAGCGTGGCGAACCGGATGGGGATCCCGGCGGGACGGCTGATGATGCCCCTCGGCTTTGCCGGTCTCATCAGCGGCATGATGACGCTGGTGGCCACGCCGCCCAACATGGTGGTGAACAGCGAGCTGATGCGCCATGGCATCCAGGGCTTCGGCTTCTTCGGTTTCACCCCCATGGGGGTGCTGATCCTCGGGCTGGGGGTGATCTACATGCTGCTGATGCGTAACCGTCTGGTACACGAGGGGGAAGAGGGCAAGGGCAAGCAGGCGGGGCGCAGCACAATGCGCGACCTCATCCGCGACTATCGCCTGGCCGGCCGGGCACGCCGCCTGGCGATCCGCCCCGATTCTCCCCTGATAGGCCAGACCCTGGACGAGCTGCAGCTGCGTGCCCGCTTCGGGGCCAACGTCATCGGGCTGGAGCGCTGGCGCAAGTTTCGGCGGGTGATGGTGACCGTCTCCGGCGTCACCGAGTTCCAGGCCAAGGACGTGCTGCTCATCGACATGTCCGATCCCGAGGTGGATGTGCGGGAGTTTTGCAGCGAGGCGCGGCTCGAACCCATGATATTGCGCGGGGAGTACTTCTCGGATCAGGCGCGGGAGGTGGGCATGGCCGAGGTCTCCCTCATTCCGGGATCCCGGCTGCTCGGCAAGAGCATCCGCGAGGTGACCTTTCGTTCCCGCTACGGCCTGAGCGTGGTGGGGATCCGCCGCAACGGCGAGGCGCTCACCGGCAAGCTGGTGGATGAGCCGCTGCTGATGGGGGACAGCCTGCTGGTGGTGGGCAACTGGAGTCTCATTCGCCAGTTGCAGACCCACCACAGGGACTTCCTGCTGCTCGGCCTGCCCGCCGAGGTGGACGAGATGGCGCCGGCCCGCAGCCAGGCCATCCACGCCCTGATCGCCCTCGCGGTCATGATAGTGCTGATGGTGACGGATCCCGTGCCCAACGTCATAGCGGCGATCATCGCCTGCCTGCTGATGGGCAAGTTCCGCTGCATCGACATGGAGAGCGCCTACAAGTCCATCCACTGGCCGACCCTGATCCTGATCGTCGGCATGTTGCCCTTCGCCCTGGCGTTGCAGAAGACCGGCGGGGTGGATCTCATCGTCGGCGCGCTGATCTCGGCGGTGGGGGAGATGGGGCCCCGTGTCATGCTGGCCAGCCTGTTCGTACTCTGCGCCGCCATCGGGCTCTTCATCTCCAACACCGCGACGGCGGTGCTGATGGCGCCCATTGCGCTCGGTACGGCCCAGCAGATGGGGGTCTCTCCCTATCCCTTCGCCATGACCATCGCCATTGCCGCCTCGGCGGCCTTCATGACGCCGGTCTCCTCACCGGTCAATACCCTGGTGCTCGGGCCCGGCAACTACAAGTTCATGGACTTCATCCGCGTGGGTGTGCCCTTTACCCTGCTGGTGATGGTGGTGAGCGTCATCGCCATTCCCTGGTTCTTCCCGTTCTGACAAGGGGAAACAGAGACAAGCGGCCTGCGGGCCGCTTTTTAGTGGCCATCAATCCCGCCGCTGCGGGGTGAGGTTCGGGCTGACAAGCCAGTGAGCAGGGAGAACGGCAGGGAAGGAGAGGAGACAAGGGCTGAAATCCGGGCACAAAAAAACCAGCATGAGCTGGTCTGTTTGGTACTGCCTTGATGGTGCGGAAGGAGAGACTCGAACTCTCACGCCTAGGGCGCCAGAACCTAAATCTGGTGCGTCTACCAATTTCGCCACTTCCGCAATATTAATGGTGGCTATGACGGGATTCGAACCTGTGACCCCCGCATTATGAGTGCGATGCTCTAACCAACTGAGCTACATAGCCGTTTGTTGTCAACCACAGGGTGGAAGAGAACAGAAAAATGGCTGGGGTACTAGGATTCGAACCTAGGGATGGCGAGATCAAAACCCGCTGCCTTACCGCTTGGCGATACCC
>NZ_JBYTDH010000004.1:286611-357853 GCF_058791175.1 Aeromonas sp. EU05-FHT14A05
AATGGCTGGGGTACTAGGATTCGAACCTAGGGATGGCGAGATCAAAACCCGCTGCCTTACCGCTTGGCGATACCCCAACTGAATGATTAATGGTGGCTATGACGGGATTCGAACCTGTGACCCTCGCATTATGAGTGCGATGCTCTAACCAACTGAGCTACATAGCCAACCGTGCTTCCAGTGAGTCGTTGCCTCGTCACTGTGCGGCCGGAATTATGCGTATCTGGCTCTGGGGCGTCAACCCTTTTTTTGCCAGAAAAACCGAATTTGGGTGCGTTTGGCGAGTTATTGGACGCTGTCGCGCAAAAGCCCAACAATCTGGTTTTTTTTGCGACATTTGGCAGCAGATCCGCAACCTGTGCCCATAACAAAGAGGCCAGCAAATGCTGGCCTCTCATGGGGTTAGACGTTGAACAGGAAGTTCATGATATCGCCATCCTTGACGATGTAGTCTTTCCCTTCGGCGCGCATCTTGCCCGCTTCCTTGGCGCCTTGCTCACCCTTGTAGGTGATAAAGTCGTCGAAGGCGATGGTCTGGGCGCGAATAAAGCCTTTTTCAAAGTCGGTGTGGATCTTGCCCGCCGCCTGCGGGGCGGTGGCGCCGACCGGAATGGTCCAGGCGCGCACTTCCTTCACCCCGGCGGTGAAGTAGGTCTGCAGGTTCAGCAGCTCGTAACCTGAGCGGATCACCCGGTTCAGGCCCGGCTCTTCGATCCCCAGATCGGCCATGAACTCGGCGCGGTCGGCGTCGTCCAGCTCGGCGATGTCCGCCTCGATGGCGCAGCAGACCACCACCACAACGGCGTTCTCGGCGGCGGCGATTTCACGCACCTTGTCGAGGAAGGGATTGTTGTCGAAGCCATCTTCCGCCACGTTGGCGATGTACATGGTGGGTTTCAGGGTCAGGAAGTTGAGGTGGGCAACGGCCGCCAGCTCTTCCTTGTCCAGCTTCATGCCGCGGATCATCTGGCCGTTTTCCAGGGCAACCCGAATCTTTTCCAGGGTCTCCACTTCCAGCTTGGCATCCTTGTCGCCGCCCTTGGCGCGCTTGGACTGACGGTGGATGGCGCGCTCGCAGGCGTCCAGATCCGACAGGGCCAATTCGGTATTGATCACCTCGATGTCATCGGCCGGGGAGACCTTGCCCGCCACGTGGATGATGTTCTCGTCCTCGAAGCAGCGCACCACGTGACCTATGGCTTCGGTCTCGCGGATGTTGGCCAGGAACTGGTTGCCCAGACCCTCGCCCTTGGAGGCGCCCGCCACCAGACCGGCGATGTCCACGAACTCCATGGTGGTCGGCACCACGCGCTGGGGGTTGATGATGGCCGCCAGCTGGTCGAGGCGGGGATCCGGCATGGGGACCACACCCGTGTTCGGCTCAATGGTGCAGAACGGGAAGTTGGCGGCTTCGATGCCGGCCTTGGTCAGCGCATTGAACAGGGTGGATTTGCCTACATTGGGCAGGCCCACGATACCGCATTTAAAACCCATGAATTGTTACCTTACGTGATGGATGCTGTGAGGGGGCCACGCGGGCAGCCCTGTCATATTGTGCGAGCCTGACTCATATCAGGCATCTGTATTCAGACTTTCTCGGCCTTGAAGCTATGCAGCCGGTTCATTGCCTTGGTCATGTCCTGCTTGAACAGGATGTCGGTGGCGCGCAAAGACTCATCCAGTGCGGCCTCGATCAGGCTCTGTTCACTGCTGGGCGCCTTGGTCAGCACGAAACCGGCGACCAGCTCCTTGGCACCGGGATGACCTATCCCGAGGCGCAGCCGGAAGAAGTTATTGTTGTTGCCCATCCTGGCGATGATGTCTTTCAGGCCATTGTGGCCGCCGTGACCGCCGCCCTGCTTGAACTTGGCGATGCCAGGGGGCAGGTCCAGTTCGTCGTGGGCCACCAGTATCTCCTCCGGGACTATCTGGTAGAAGCGGGCCAGGGCCGCCACCGCCTTGCCGGAGAGGTTCATGTAGGTGTTCGGGATGAGCAGCCGCACATCCTGCCCCTCCACCAGGAAGCGGGCGGTGTGGCCGAAGAACTTGGGCTCTTCGCGCAGGCTGACATTGTGCCAGCGGGCTAGCTGCTCCACATACCAGGCCCCCGCGTTGTGGCGGGTCTTGGCATATTCGGGGCCGGGATTACCCAGCCCGACAATCAGTTTGATTTGATGGGTCACGCTTGATGTCTTCACTCGCTACTTGCCATGAGCGGATGGCCCGGGGCAATGGGACGCAATATTCTAGCCGCCGAGTGGCGATCACTCAACCAAAGCTCGGCGAGCGGGGGGAATAACCCGGGAACCGGGTGCCAACGATCGCCAAAACGGGCCTGGTCAGGCCCGTTTCTGACGCAGCGGCTCAAGGGGCGTCGGCTTGACCGGCACGCAGCAGGGTCACCGTCTCTTCATCCAGGGCGGTCACCAGGGGGCGGGCATGACGCACATAGTCCACGAACGAGGCTGCGTCTGTGCCGCAATCCACCTTGGCCGCCTTGCAGTCGAGGGCCTTGCCCGGCCCATAGACGGCGCTGAGCTGTTCGCCACGCTGTGCCACTGCCAGCACCGGGAAGGCGGTCAGCTGGCCCGCGACCCAGGCGAGATCCACCCGCTCGGCATTCTGATTCTCTGGACTGTGGCGCTGGGCCCGTGCCAGGGCCTGCCAGCCGTCGTTGCCGTTGGCGCTGTAGGCGTTGGTCACCACCCGGTAGCGCTTTGTATCCACCAGATCCTGCCACTGACCCTCGGCCGTTTTCCACTGCAGGCGGGTCAGCTGGCCCGCCTTGCCTGCGTCGGTCTCCTGGAAGCTGTAACGCAGGTGGCCGCCATAGGGGAACTTGCCCGCATGAGCGCTGGCGGGCAGGGTGGCGGTGATGGTCTCGGTCAGCAGAGCCCGCACCTCGGCGCCGGAGAGGGTCAGCACGGTGAGCGGGTTCTTGAACGGCAGCAGGCTGAGGGCCGCCTCCCCTTCACGCAGTTCACCGGCGGGCAAGTCGGCACGCACGCCCCCCACCGCCAGCAGGGCGAAGTCGACCGGGCCGCCAGTCAGGGCCTGCACCTGCGGGGTGTTGGCCCAAAAGTATTGGCCTTCCGCCACCAGGGGCGCGGCGTCGGAGCCGTGGTGGTCACTGCCGTTGTCGCCAGGGCGGCGGGCATTTTGCAACGGCTCGGGAAGGGTGCCGATGACGGGGCCGTAGGCCTGCTCCAGCGCCGGTTTGTAGTGGCTGTCGATGATGCCGCGCAGGCGCGGATCCTCATCCACCGTCACCAGGTTGGGCTGGGCGTCGATGAACTTGCCGGCCTGCTGGCTGCGGGTCTTGTCCAGCGTCTGCTGGCGGGCCGGATCGGCGAAGAAGTCGCGGCTGGCCAGCAGCTGGTTCTGACCCTTGCAGGCGATGACCCGGCCCTGGGCATCGAAGCTGACCCGGGCAAGACCGATGGCCTGGGCGTAGGATCCCGCCTGCACCACGCAGGTCAGGCCGACGCCGTCCGGATTGGTGACCAGCGCCGCATATTCCCCCGTCTTGCCCCAGCCGATGTTGCGAAAATCACCGAGCAGGCTGTGGGAGTGGCCGCCGACGATGGCATCGATGCCATTCACCTTGGCCGCCAGCGCCAGATCCCGGGCGTTGCCGATGTGGGTGAGGGCGACGATCCGGTTGATCCCTCTGGCCTGCAGCAGGTCGACCGTGGCCTGGGCCGAGGTCACCTCCTTGGCAAAGCGCAGCTTGCCGACGTTGGGGGAGATGTTGGCCATGTCCTCCAGCACCAGCCCGACGACGGCGACCAGCTGCTTGTCTGCGGGCAGATGGTCGAGATCGGTGACCGGGCTCTTCTGGTTGCCATCGAAGGCATAGACCACGAAGGGCTTGAGGTTGCTGGCCTGGCTCAGATCCGGATCGTCGCGGCTGTCCAGATTGGCGGCCAGCACCGGGAAGTTCACCCCCTGGATGAAGCGGGCCAGCTTCTGGTTGTCGAGATCGAACTCGTGGTTGCCAAGGGCCATGGCATCCAGGCCGAACTGGCTCAGCAGCTCGGCATTGGCCATCCCCTCGTTGAGCTTGAAGTAGCCGCTGCCCTGCCAGGCATCGCCGCCGTGCAGCAGCAGTATCGGCTGGTTCTTGGCGAGCGCCTCGGCCTGGAAGGCTTTCGTCATGGTGAGCAGGCGCGGATAACCGCCGAGGCGGGTGTAGAGGGTGTCGGTTTTCCCCTGTTTGCCGAAGAGGGGCCCCTTCAGCTCGGCATTGACCGGGTCGAACTGGGAGTGGGTGTCGTTCATGTGTGCCAGGGTCAGGGTGAAGGGCGGATCCTGCTGGCCGGTCAGGCAGGCAGAGAGCAGGGCGCACAGCGGGAGGAGAGTGAGGAGACGCAAGCACTTCATGGGGACATCCTTTACCTGCGGGGGCAGGGCATTACATTGACCAGGCTTGAAAAAACAAAAACCGCCAGTTGGCGGTTTTTGTCACAACGGGGTCTATCAATGCTCAAACATGGCAGAGATGGACTCTTCGTTGCTGATACGACGGATGGCCTCGGCCAGCACGGAGGAGAGGGTCAGCTGCTTGACCTTGCCGACGGCTTTCATCTCCGCGGTGAGCGGGATGGAGTCGG
Source organism: Aeromonas sp. EU05-FHT14A05 (assembly GCF_058791175.1). Taxonomy (NCBI): domain Bacteria; kingdom Pseudomonadati; phylum Pseudomonadota; class Gammaproteobacteria; order Aeromonadales; family Aeromonadaceae; genus Aeromonas; species Aeromonas sp. EU05-FHT14A05. The sequence continues at coordinate 291,225 of NZ_JBYTDH010000004.1, forward strand.
TGATGATCAGCTCGTCGATGACCGAGTTCTTGATGTTCTCCACTGCGGTGCCGGAGAAGACCGGGTGGGTCGCATAGGCGAACACGCGCTTGGCACCGCGCTCTTTCAGCGCTTCTGCGGCCTTGCACAGGGTGCCGCCGGTATCGATCATGTCGTCGACGATGACGCAGTCACGGCCAGCCACGTCACCGATCAGGTGCATGACCTGGGAGACGTTCGGACGGGGACGACGCTTGTCGATGATGGCGATGTCGGTGTCGTCCAGCAGCTTGGCGATGGCACGGGCACGGACCACGCCGCCGATGTCCGGCGAAACGACCACGGGGGATTCGAGGTTCTTGGACTTCATGTCTTCCAGCAGCACAGGGCTGCCGAACACGTTGTCTACGGGGACATCGAAGAAGCCCTGGATTTGCTCGGCATGCAGGTCAACGGTCAGCACGCGATCCACACCCACGCTGGAGAGGAAGTCGGCGACGACCTTGGCGGTGATGGGCACACGGGCGGAGCGGACGCGGCGGTCCTGACGGGCATAACCAAAGTAGGGAATAACGGCAGTGATACGGCCAGCTGAAGCACGACGCAGTGCATCCACCATGACGATCAATTCCATCAAATTGTCGTTGGTCGGGGCACAGGTGGATTGAATGATGAAGATATCGCCACCGCGTACATTCTCATTGATCTGTACGCTGATCTCGCCGTCGCTAAAGCGACCTACGGCAGCATTGCCGAGTTTGATAAACAGGCGATCTGCGATCTTCTGGGCTAGTTCCGGCGTTGCGTTACCAGCAAACAGCTTCATGTCAGGCACGGTTTGAAACCTCGGGGTTGCATCCAGTATGTGGGGAGTCTGATTCAGACCCGTATCGTTTGGGGGCAAACGATTTATCAAGATAACGGACAAGGTCTCTGGAAGTTCATGGTGGCGCCGGATTACCCGGGTGGACGGCAGAGCCACCACCTCAGGCGCCATTATGTCAGATTGGCTGGGGTACTAGGATTCGAACCTAGGAATGGCGAGATCAAAACCCGCTGCCTTACCGCTTGGCGATACCCCAATCACTGACTTGTTGCAAAGTGACGAAGAGTGGTGATATGTTCTCGCCCTTGGCGACAAACCCATCCCAGCCTTCCGGCACCCTTGCCAACACCTTCCGAGCAGCCACTTCGTCTTCAAATTGAGCAAAGACGCAGGCGCCAGTGCCCGTCATTCTTGACGGCGCGTATTCTAGCAACCAGCCGAGCGCATTGGCAACCTCGGGGTGGCGCTTTTTCACCAGCAATTCGCAATCGTTTTTCCACACCCCTTCCAGCAGGTTGTGCAATGTCATCCTGGGGGTGTCGCGGGGCAGCTCGGGATCCTGAAACACCGCCGCCGTTGCCACATGGCAATCGGGCTTGAGCACCAGATACCAGGCGCTCGGCAGCTCCACCGGTTGCAGCTTCTCGCCGACCCCTTCTGCAAACGCGGCCCGGCCGCGCACGAACACAGGCACGTCGGCCCCCAGCTGCACGCCGAGCTGTGCCAGCTCCTCTTCGCCGAGCCCCGCCTGCCAGAGATGATTCAGCGCCACCAGCGTGGTGGCGGCGTCAGACGAGCCGCCGCCGATACCGCCCCCCATGGGCAACACCTTCTCCAGCCGGATATGGGCCCCCATCGGGCTTGGCAGCCTGGCCTGCAACAGGCGGGCGGCCCGGATGATGAGGTTCTGTTCATCCGGCACCCCGGGGATGGCCGGGCTCAGGGTGAGCAGGTCAGTATCGGCGAGCGGCTCGAATTCCAGCCAGTCGCCGTGATTGAGGAAGATGAACAGGGTCTGCAGCTCGTGATAGCCGTCGGGACGGCGGCCGTTGACGTGCAGGAACAGATTGAGCTTGGCCGGTGCCGGCCAGCGGATCGGCGCCTGCCGGATGGTATCCTGCATCATGGCGCCAGGGTCCATTGGTTGATCTGCAACTTGAGGCGGCTGCCCTGGCCCGTCATGGTCAGCAGGTGCGGCAGCCGGTAGTTGTCCTGATCCCGGTAGTCCCCATAGACGATCTGCCACTGGCCGTCGCGCACCGAGGCCAGGCTGGCGTCGGGGTTGAGCTCGAATTCGGCCTGGCCCGGCAGCCCCTTGATCCACTCTGGCAACCCGGCGACCGGAATATTCCAGCCGGTGAGTTGATAGACGAGGGCCTCGGCATCCTGGCTCTGATGCACCTTGCCCTCGTTGTCGGTCAGGGTGATCTCCCCCTTGCTGCGGGAGAGTTCCAGGATATGGGTGCCGATCAGGCTGGTGAGGTTGAGGCGATAGTCATCGCCGTTCTGCTGCCAGTTGAGGCGGGCGCTGCCCTTCTGGCGCGCCGTGATGATGGCCATCTTGCCCGACAGCTCCCAGTGGGTCAGCTGCTCGAGACGGGCCCGTTCCTGCTGCCAGTTGACCTGATCTCGCTGGGGTTGAGTGGTGGTACAGCCGGCCAGTACCAGCAGGCAGGCGAGGGAGAAGATACGCAACAACAAGGTCGTGCTCCGGATAAGAGATTTGCCACAGTATAAGGGGCGGCCGTATTGCTTTTAAAGACTTACCCTTTCTCGTACAATTGTCGGCCTTCATACCCTGTGCACGAAACGATCATCACCCACCCATGAGTCTGCTTGCCCTCGGAATCAACCACAACACCGCCAGTGTCGCCTTGCGGGAACGGGTCGCATTTGGCCCGGACTGCATCGATCGCGCCTTGCGTGAGCTGGTGGAGCAGCCCGGCGTCAGCGAGGCGGTGATCGTCTCCACCTGCAATCGCACCGAGCTGTACTGCAGTCTGGAGCAAGGGCAGGGGGAGCAGGTGCTGAGCTGGCTGCAGCGGTTCCACGCGCTGGAGGCGAGCGAGGTGCTCTCCGCCATCTACCGCCACCAGGACGAGGAGGCGGTGCGCCACCTGATGCGGGTGGCCTGCGGGCTCGACTCCCTGGTGCTGGGAGAGCCGCAGATCCTGGGGCAGATCAAGCAGTCCTACGCCCACGCCCAGCAGGCGGAAGCGGTGAAGGGTTCCCTCGAGCGCCTGTTCCAGAAATCCTTCTCGGTGGCGAAACGGGTGCGTACCGACACCGAGATCGGCGCCAGTGCGGTCTCGGTGGCCTTCGCCGCCGTGAGCCTGGCCCGCCGCATCTTCTCCGATCTCTCCCAGACCAAGGTGCTGCTGGTGGGGGCGGGCGAGACCATAGAGCTCGTCGCTCGGCATCTGCGCGAGCAGAGCGTCACCCAGATGATGGTGGCGAACCGCACCCTGCAGCGGGCCCAGCTGCTGGCCGAGGAGTTCGGCGCCCAGGTGATGACCCTCGAAGAGATCCCGGACTACCTGCACGAGGCGGACATCGTCATCAGCTCCACCGCCAGCCCCCTGCCCATCATCGGCAAGGGCATGGTGGAGCGCGCCCTCAAGGCCCGCCGCTTCAGGCCCATGTTCCTGGTGGACATCGCCGTGCCCCGCGACATCGAAGCCGAGGTGGACGAGCTCTCTGACGCCTATCTCTACACGGTGGACGATCTGCAGGGCATCATCGAGCAGAACCTCGAGACCCGCAAGCGGGCGGCCGCCGAGGCGGAGCTCATCGTGCAGGAAGAGCGCGACGACTTCATGGGCTGGTATCGCAGCCAGCACTCGGTGGATCTCATTCGCGATTACCGCCACCAAGCCCAGCAGGTGGCGGATGAAGAGTTGCAGCGTGCCCTGCTGGCCCTGCAACAGGGCGAGAATGCCGAGCAGGCGCTCAAGGCCCTGGCCCACCGCCTCACCAACAAGTTGATCCACGCACCGACCCAGGCCCTGCGCCAGGCCGCCGCCCAGGGGGACAGCCACAAGCTGTCCCAGCTGCGCCAGGTGCTGGGGTTGTCACAAGAGTCATAGTTTGGGGGTGGCCAGCCGGCTGCCCCTCCTCCATCGAGAACACAAGATTTATGAACCCGTCATTGATCAGAAAGCTGGAAGGCCTCATCGAGCGCCACGAAGAAGTACAGGCCCTGCTCGGGGAGCCCGGGGTCGCCTCGGATCAGGACAGATACCGTGCCCTGACCCGGGAATATGCCCAGCTCGAAGACATAGTGCACGCCTTCCAGCGCTTCCGTCAGGCCGAGGAGAACCTCGAGACCACCAAGATGATGCTGGAAGAGGACGACGCCGACCTGCGCGAAATGGCGCAGGAGGAGCTGCCGCTCGCCAAGGCGACCTTCGAGGAGCAGGAGCAGGCGCTGCAGGTGATGCTGCTGCCGCGCGACCCCAAGGATGACAACAACTGCTATCTCGAGATCCGTGCCGGCGCCGGTGGCGACGAGGCGGCCATCTTCGCGGGGGATCTGTTCCGCATGTACTCCCGTTACGCCGAGCGCCAGGGCTGGCGCGTCTCCATCGTCAGCTGCAACGACGGCGAGCACGGTGGCTACAAGGAGGTGATTGCCAAGGTGGACGGCGAGCACGTCTACGGCCGCCTCAAGTTCGAGTCCGGCGGCCACCGGGTGCAACGGGTGCCCGAGACCGAATCCCAGGGCCGGGTGCACACCTCCGCCTGTACCGTGGCCGTGCTGCCGGAAGTGCCGGAAGCCGAACAGATCGAGATCAACCCCTCAGAGCTGAAGATCGACACCTTCCGCGCCTCCGGGGCCGGTGGTCAGCACGTCAACAAGACCGACTCCGCCATCCGCATCACCCACCTGCCCACCGGGCTGGTGGTGGAGTGCCAGGATGAGCGCTCCCAGCACAAGAACCGCGCCAAGGCGATGTCGGTGCTCTCGGCCCGCCTGCAGGCGGCCGAGGACGAGCGTCACCGTGCCGCCGAGCAGAGCACCCGCCGCAACCTGGTGGGCTCCGGCGATCGCTCCGAGCGCATCCGCACCTACAACTACCCCCAGGGTCGCCTCTCCGAGCACCGCATCAACCTCACCCTCTATCGGCTGGGGGAGATCCTCGAAGGGGATCTGGATTGCGTCATCACGCCCCTGGTGCAGGAATACCAGGCGGATCAGCTCGCCTCCCTGGCCGAGAGCAACTAATGCCCATGCAGATCCAGCAGGCTCGTGCCCACATCATGGCGACCCTGGCTTTTGGGGAATCCCCCCGTGCCGACGCCGATGCGCTGCTCTGCCATCTGCTGGGTTGCCGGCGCAGCTACCTGATGACCTGGCCGGAGCGCGAGCTCGATGCCGCCCAGCAGGCCACCCTGCAAGGGTGGCTTGACCGTCGGCTGGCCGGTGAACCCATAGCCCACCTCATCGGCGAGCGGGAGTTCTGGTCCCTGCCGCTGAAGGTGAGCCCGGCCACCCTGATCCCGCGCCCGGACACCGAGGTGCTGGTAGAGCAGGCGCTGGCGCGCTTGCCGGCCGGCCCCTGTGCCCTGCTGGATCTCGGCACCGGCACCGGCGCCATCGCGCTGGCGCTCAAGTCAGAGCGGCCCGATGCCGATGTATGGGCGGTGGATCGGATGCCGGACGCCGCCGCCCTGGCCCGCGCCAACAGCGCCGCCCTGGGGTTGCCCATCGCAGTGCGGGACGGCAGCTGGTTTGCGCCCCTGGCGGATGCACCGCGTTTTGCGATGATCGTCTCCAATCCGCCCTATATCGACGGGGCTGATCCTCATCTCGACGAGGGGGACGTGCGCTTCGAGCCGCGCTCCGCCCTGGTGGCGGACGAGCAGGGACTGGCGGACATTCGCCTGATAGTCGCCGGTGCCCCCGCCCATCTGTGCCCGGGGGGCTGGCTCCTGCTGGAACACGGCTGGGAGCAGGGAGCCGCGGTGCGTCAGCTTCTGCTGCAACAGGGCTACTGCCAGGTGGAAACCGTGCGGGATTATGGGGATAACGAGCGGGTGACCCTGGGTCGTCTGGCGCCGTGATGATGACGGGCGGAACTGTCCGCCCCTGTGCAAGGAAATCATATGTATGTTGCTCTCAAGCATCTGCACCTCACCCTGATTGTCGGGGCCGTGCTGATGTTCATGCTGCGCTTTTACTGGGCCCAAACCGGCTCCATTCATGCCCGTAACGGCCGGGTGCTGCAGGCCAGCGGCTGGCTCAATGGCCTGGTGGTGCTCTCCGGCGTGCTGCTGTGCATGGTGCTGGATCTCAATCCCCTCAACAACGGGATCCCCTGGCTCAGCGAGAAGCTGAGCGCCGTGCTGGCGGTGGCCTTCCTCGGCATGATGGCGCTGCGCCTGGCGCGCAGCAACAGCATCCGCTGGTTTGCCTTCCTGGGCGCCCTGGGGTGGATCTTCTTTATCGCCAAGCTGGCGGTGCAAAAGCAGGCCAACCTGTTCGGTTAGGGATGACGACGATGATACGTGTGGATGAGTGGACCGACTTCGAGGCCCACGACCTGGCCGAGCTGGCGCTGTCTGTGAGCGACGAGATCCTGGGCCATGGCGGCGCGGGAGAGGCCGAGCTGGCCCGCCTCGATAGCTGGCTGGACGAGGCCATAGTCGAAGGGGACTGTGACGAGGTGCGCCGTCAGCTGTTGCAGGGCTTCTACCAGACCCTGGGGTTTCGGGGCGACTGGCAGGATTACTTCTCTGCCGCCAACTGCGACCTGAACCAGGTGCTGGTGCAGCGCAAGGGCATACCGGTGAGCCTTGGCATCCTCATCATCCAGCTGGGCCGCAAGATTGGCCTGGATGTGGAGGGGATCTGCTTCCCGGGCCATTTCCTGGTGAGCTTCGCCGGCCTGGAGGGGGAGGTCTATGTGGACCCCTTCAACGGGGACGAGCTGAGCCTGCACCGCATCGAGCTGCTGCTGCGCGGGGCCCTCGGCAACCTGGCGACCTTGAGCGATGACCATTTGCAGCCTGCGGGACAGTGGGAGATCATCGAACGCCTGCTCAACGTCAGCAAGGGGGCCCTGCTGCGAGAGGAGCGCATGGCCGAGGCGCTGCGCACCAGCGAGCTGCTGCTGCGCATGAAGCCCGGCGATCCGCTGGAGACGCGGGATAGGGGCTTCATCTACGAGCAGCTCGACTGCCCCCGTTTCGCCGCCGACGATTTTGAATACTTTATTGAACAATGCCCGGACGATCCTGTGGCCGACGTGCTGAAAACCCAGCTGGCCAGCCTGGATCTTAGCCCCAAGCCCCTCCATTGAGGGCCTCTGGGGAAGCCCTTTCACTTAAGGATGCTGAGATGGAACAGAAGAATATCAAGATCAACGCGATCGACGTCGCCAACGACAAGCCCTTCGTGCTGTTCGGTGGCATGAACGTGCTGGAATCCCGCGACATGGCGATGGCGGTGTGCGAGAAGTACGTGGAAGTGACCAGCAAGCTGGGCATACCATTCGTGTTCAAGGCGAGCTGGGACAAGGCGAACCGCTCCTCCATCCACTCCTACCGCGGCCCGGGTCTGGAAGAGGGGATGAAGATCTTCCAGGAGCTCAAGGCGACCTTCGGCATGCCGGTCATCTCCGATCTGCACGAGCCCCATCAAGCCAAGCCGGTGGCGGAAGTGGTGGATGTCATCCAGCTGCCCGCCTTCCTGGCACGCCAGACCGATCTGGTGGAGGCCATGGCCCGCACCGGCAACGTCATCAACATCAAGAAGCCGCAGTTCCTGAGCCCGAGCCAGATGAAGAACATCACCGACAAGTTCGAGGAGTGCGGCAACGATCGCCTGATCCTGTGCGAGCGCGGTGCCAGCTTCGGCTACGACAACCTGGTGGTGGACATGCTGGGCCTTGGCGTAATGAAGAAGAGCACCGGCGGCTACCCCGTCATCTTCGACGTGACCCACTCCCTGCAGTGCCGCGACCCGCTGGGGGCCGCCTCCGGTGGTCGCCGCGAGCAGGTGACCGAGCTGGCCCGTGCCGGCATGGCAGTCGGTCTGGCGGGTCTCTTTATCGAATCCCACCCGGATCCCAAGGTCGCCCGCTGCGACGGCCCGAGCGCCCTGCCGCTGGAGAAGCTGGAAGGCTTCCTCAAGCAGATGAAGGCCATCGACGATCTCATCAAGGGCTTCGAGCCCCTGGATACCTCCGTCTGATCCAGCACGCCGGTCGAGTGATGCCAAATGCCCCGCCATGCGGGGCATTTTTTTATCCAACATGTTTTCATTGAGCTCCCAAATGCATCACCGACCAAATATATCAAGGTTGCCGTGGTGTTAATGATGTTAAATATGTTGTGTGATTAATGTCTCTTAATTGCTTCTTATAACGTGTGAAAGTGGCGCCGTTGCGATGACGAAATAGCATGACGCCGGCGAGAGAAGGATATTTTCTCGTGAAGGCTCCCTGCATGCCTATTTCTGCCATATGAGCTGTCAATTAATTAACAGGACGTTAATCATGCACAAGAAAGTATTCAGCAGCCTTTATTTCCAGGTGCTGCTTGCGATCACCCTGGGGGTATTTCTGGGACATGTCTATCCCGACCTCGGGGCTGATATGAAGCCGCTGGGTGATGGCTTCGTGAAATTAATCAAGATGATCATTGCCCCCGTTATTTTCTGCACCGTGGTGACCGGCATCGCCGGCATGGAGAGCATGAAAGCGGTGGGGAAAACCGGTGCCATCGCGCTGCTCTACTTTGAAGTGGTGAGCACCATAGCCCTGGTGATCGGGCTGTGCGTGGTCAACCTGCTGCAACCCGGGGTCGGCATGAACGTGGATCCCGCCACGCTGGATGCCAGCACCATCTCGGCCTATGCCGAGCAAGCCAAGTCCCAGGGCATCATCGCCTTCCTGCTTGACGTGATCCCGGGCAGCGTGATCGGCGCCTTTGCCAGCGGCAACATTCTTCAGGTGTTGCTGTTTGCGGTGCTGTTTGGCTTCTCCCTGCATCATATCGGCGAGAAGGGGAAACTGGTCTTCAATATGATAGACAGCTTCTCCCAGGTTATTTTCGGCATCATCAACATGATCATGAAATTGGCACCGGTTGGCGCCTTTGGTGCCATGGCGTTTACCATAGGAAAATATGGTATCGGCTCCCTGGTCCAGCTCGGTCAGTTAATTGCCTGCTTCTATGTGACCTGTCTGCTATTCATCTTCATGGTGCTGGGCAGCATTGCCAGGGCAAATGGTTTCAGCATAGTGCGCTTTATTTCCTACATCCGGGAAGAGCTGCTGATCGTGCTGGGCACCTCCTCTTCCGAATCCGTATTGCCGCGCATGCTGGTGAAGATGGAGGCGCTCGGCTGCAAGAAGTCGGTGGTGGGCCTGGTGATCCCGACCGGTTACTCCTTCAACCTGGATGGCACCTCCATCTACCTGACCATGGCGGCCGTCTTCATCGCCCAGGCGACCAATACGCCGCTGGATCTGTTCCAGCAGCTCACCCTGCTGGTGGTGCTGCTCATCTCCTCCAAGGGGGCGGCCGGGGTCACCGGCAGCGGCTTCATCGTGCTGGCGGCCACCATCTCGGCGGTGGGGCACCTGCCGCTCGCCGGACTGGCGCTGATCCTGGGGATAGATCGCTTCATGTCCGAGGCGCGGGCCCTGACCAACCTCATCGGCAACGGTGTGGCGACCCTGGTGGTGGCGCGCTACTGCGATCAGCTCGACGAGCAGAAGATGAACGAGGTGCTCGCCAACCCGGTCAAGGGGCTGAAGGTCGACCAGCACGGATAGCCGGCAGGCGCGGTCTGCGAGGTGAGGATGGGCAGGCACAGTGGCTTGCCCATAAAAAAACGGCCCGAGTGGGCCGTTTTTCATGGTGCAGATGACCGCAGAGCGACTTACAGGCTCTGGGTGAAGGTGCGGGTGACCACATCACGCTGCTGTTCCGGGGTCAGGGCGTTGAAACGCACTGCGTAGCCGGACACGCGGATGGTGAGCTGCGGGTATTTCTCCGGATTGGCGATGGCGTCTTCCAGGGTCTCGCGGCGCAGCACGTTGACGTTCAGGTGTTGACCACCCTCGACCACGGGTTCGGTCTGGACCGGCAGTTCACGGTATTCGAACTGGCCCAGATCGGACAGTGCGACTTCCTGATCGGCGACGAAGCTGTCGCCCTTGGCGCAGATGCAGCGAGCCTGCTGCTTCTCTTCATCCAGCAGCCAGAAAGAGTTCAGCAGTGCGGCGTTGGCGGACTGGGTGATTTGGATGCCCTTGATCATGGTATGACTCCTCATAGGAAAGCGGATTCAACGGTAAGCACATTACCCTGATGTTTTTAAACCACCTTGGTGACGGGATGATTTAACGGGGCCTTGCCTTACACCTTTACTTCGTTGGGGTCATATATATCACGATGGTAATAATACGAAAATTGATCCAAATCAATAAATGCGCGATTTGCGCGCGAGAAAAGGGATTAATTCATTGAGATTAATCAAAAAGAGATCATTTTTATGATTCCGTAAGATATATGAATTATGCATTTTTTATTGTGTATATCTAGTAATTTAACTACACCTTTAGCCGTTATTCTCTTTATAAGGTCAGGGCTGGGCGTTTTATCAGGTCAGGGGGGGCGCCGCTGGATGGCCGGGGGCGCGGCCGCCAGGGCGCCGATGGCTGAGGCCATCGACCGTCATCTCGATAGCCAGGGTGCCAGGGGAAAGAGGGCACCGGGATGCAGGTGTGGCCATCTCCTTGAGCCGAGTCGCGGTTGCGTCTTGCTGCCCGGCCCCCTATCCTGAGCCCCTTGCGGCATTCATCGAGGATATCGGGGTGCCAGAGGCAGTGGATTCACAGAGAGAGGAGACTGGCGTGCTGACCTGGAAGGACGTGATCGGTTCTGAGAAAGAGCAGGACTATTTCAAGGCAACCCTGGCGACCGTCAGGGAGGAGCGGGAAGCGGGCAAGGTGATCTACCCCCCGGCCACCGAGGTGTTCAATGCCTTCAAGTTGACCGAGCTGGACAGCGTCAAGGTGGTGATCCTGGGGCAAGACCCCTATCACGGGCCGAGTCAGGCGCACGGCCTCTGCTTCTCCGTGCTGCCTGGGGTGCGCACTCCCCCCTCTCTGGTCAACATCTACAAGGAGATGCAGCGGGATCTGCCGGGTTTTGTCACACCCGGTCACGGTTATCTGGAGTCCTGGGCCACCCAGGGGGTGTTGCTGCTCAATACGGTGCTGACGGTGCAGGCGGGCATGGCCCACTCCCATGCCCACCTGGGCTGGGAGACCTTCACCGACAGGGTCATCGAGCGGATCAACTCCCACTGCCAGGGGGTGGTCTTCCTGCTGTGGGGAGCCCATGCCCAGAAGAAGGGGCGCTTCATCGACAGGCAGCGTCACCATGTGCTGACGGCTCCCCATCCCAGCCCATTGTCCGCTCACCGCGGCTTCATCGGCTGCGGCCACTTCTCCGAGGCAAACCGCCTGCTGGTGCAGCAGGGGATGAGCCCCATCGACTGGCTCTCGGTCTGCCATGACCAGCCCGTGCCGGCCTGACCGTCTTCCCGCCCAGGGCACGCAGGCCTGCCCGCTGGTCTGCACCGCCGGGGCGGGGATTGTCTGCAACTGATTTGATTGAGTGCAAAGTTCGGGTAATAAATGACCGTATACTCGAGACAGTCTCTTTTTCAATTCAGCGCAAGGAGTGCTCATGTTATCCAGTCTCCATAAGGACCACCTCAACATCGCCAGGCTGCTGACGCTGCTCAAGCACAAGCTGGCAGCCATCCGCAATGAGCAGCCGGTGAGCTATTTCCTGCTCCGGGACGTGGTGGACTACTTGCGGGAGGTCTCCGACAAGTTCCATCACCCCAAGGAAGACATGATCTATGACTACTACCTGAAGTACAGGGTGGTGGAGGGGGAGGTCGCCAACCGGCTGCATGAGGAGCACGCCCGCCTGCTGGTGGCCGGCACCGAGCTCAAGGAGATGGTGGAGATGATACTGATGGACGCCGTCATTCCGCTTGAGCAGTTCACAGCCAAGCTGGAGCAGTTCATCGAGCAGCAGGAGGCCCACATGAACTACGAGGAAGGGGTCATCTTCCCCCATCTGCGTGACTCCCTGACCGAGGATGACTGGCGCCACCTGGAGCAGCTCTGGCAGAACAGGGCCATCAATGATCCCCTGTTCGGGGCCGAGGTGAGCCAGCACTTCCAGGCGCTGGCCAAGCAGCTCTCGCTGCCCCCCTCATCCTGAAATGGCAGGCGGACCAAAAAACGACGCCCCGGCTTGGCCGGGGCGTCTTGTTTTACTGTGTCGACGGGTCTGTGCCGCCATCGGCGACGCTACAGCTCCAGTTCTTCCGAACCTTCATAGGCGATGTCGATGGCTTGCAGCTCCTTCTGCAGGCGGTGCTTGTCTTTAAGCGCCTCTATCTCACGCCATTTGCGTTTCTTTCCCGTTGTCCCGCGGCTACGTGAACCCAGCTCAACGACCTCGTCAAAATCGAAGTTGAACATGTCCATGGCTCCCTCCTTGGTTTTATGGTTTTCACCATTCGTATAACACGACGCATTTGAAAATAAAACGTTTTTATGACCAGGTTGTGACAATCGGGAGGGTGGATAAAAAAAACCGGGCTGCCCTGTCGGGAGCCCGGTTTTATCGGCGCAACCCCTCCTGTGGAGGGGCTGGCCGAGATGGCTTAGGCCGTCTTTTTACAGGCGGCTGGCCAGCATGGTTTCCAGCTTGCCCTGATCGATGGCGAACATGCGGATGCCTTCGCCCAGCTTCTCGTGAGCCATGGCGTCCTGGTTCAGTTCCCAGCGGAACTGCGCTTCGGTCATCGGAGTCGGTTTGGCCTTGCGCTCGCCGGTGTAGTCCAGCTTGCGAACCACGGCGCCTTCGGTCTTGCTCAGCTCTTCCAGCAGGGCAGGGCCTATGGTCAGGCGGTCACAGCCGGCCAGCTCCAGGATCTCGCCGGTGTTGCGGAAGCTCGCACCCATCACCACGGTCGGGTAGTCGTGCTGCTTGTAGTAGTCGTAGATGGCGGTGACGGAGACCACGCCCGGATCTTCGCTCGCGGTGTAGTCACGGTTGTGCTTGGCCTTGTACCAGTCGAGGATGCGGCCCACGAACGGGGAGATCAGGAAGGCGCCGGCTTCGGCACAGGCACGGGCCTGGGCGAAGGAGAACAGCAGGGTCAGGTTGCACTGGATGCCCTCTTTCTCCAGCACTTCGGCTGCACGGATCCCTTCCCAGGTGGAGGCCAGCTTGATCAGGATGCGATCGTTGCTGATGCCGGATTCGTTGTAGAGGCGGATCAGCTTGCGTGCCTTGGCGATGCTGGCGTCGGTGTCGAAGGAGAGACGGGCATCCACCTCGGTGGAGATGCGGCCCGGGACGATTTTCAGGATTTCCAGACCTATGTTGACCGCCAGCTTGTCGCCCGCGTCGATGATTTGCTGTGCCTTGTCCTGGCTCTGGGACTTGGCCCAGTTGATGGCGTCTTCGATCAGAGCCGCGTACTCGGGGATCTCGGATGCCTTCAACACCAGGGAGGGGTTGGTGGTGGCATCGATGGGCTGGTAGCGCTTGATGGCTTCGATGTCGCCGGTGTCGGCAACTACCGTGGTCAGGGCTTTCAGCTGGGTTAATTTATCGGCCATAGCAAATATCATCTCTATATGAGGGAGCAATCCCAGGGGTTGCGGGCGTGAGACGGCCGTTCTGAAATAAAATTACAAAATCCCGGCGACTCAGGCTCAGAAAAGCACGATGGGGGTGGCCCATCGCCACTGCCTGCCTAATTAATACGGATGTGGCGCTTCCTGCAATAGGGAGCCTTGTACGTGAATCATCCAGGTGGCGGGAAGGGGGGGAGTGACAGGAGGAAAGTGTCTGATAAAAAACGACTTTTACTTATCTTTTGGCAACGTCCGCCGGCCGGCACAAAAGCAACTTTTTTAGTTGATTCTTCAATTTGTGCAGTAGGTCACACAAATACTCTTGTCAGCTACTTGAAATTTAATTACGTGTAAAACGTTTGGCGCGATCAGCCCCTGGCTGGGCGACATCAAAGGCAAACGCTTGTCTTCCCGCGGCCCGTCAAGGCATCTGCTTTTGCAGCCATAGGCATATCGACAAACGAGCCCCTTTCGGGTCTTGTTTGTCGACTGTAGCAGCGCACATCAAGTTTTGTTGATTATTTGCGTGCTAAATGAAGCTTTTTTGCATCAAATCGCTCGTTTTTTGTCTTTCCAGTGAACCTAATCACTATTCTGAATCCCCTCCCTATGCTAGATTCCGCCCCTTCGGCGCAATGCTAATTCGGAAATTGACAGAGAGCGGTCAGCGCAGACTGACCATGGATGTGATAACAACGAGAGAATTATGGACACCTTGATTGCAATGATTAACGACCTGATGTGGGGAGCCGTGCTCATTTACCTGCTGATCGGGGTCGGACTCTTCTTTACTTTCCGCCTGGGGTTTATCCAGATCCGCCACTTCGGCCACATGTTCTCGGTACTGCGCAATAGCCGCAAATCCGACAGTGCCGGCATCTCCTCCTTCCAGGCCCTGTGTACCAGCCTGGCCGCCCGTGTGGGCACCGGCAACCTGGCCGGCGTGGCCGTCGCCATCTATCTGGGTGGCCCGGGCGCCATCTTCTGGATGTGGCTGATCGCCTTTATCGGCATGGCGACGGCGTTTGTGGAAAGCACCCTGGCCCAGCTCTACAAGGTCAAGGACGAAGACGGCAACTACCGTGGCGGCCCCGCCTACTACATGGAACGCGGCCTCGGCATGCGCTGGATGGGGGTGGTCTTCTCCCTCTGTCTGCTGCTGGCCTTCGGTCTGGTGTTCAATGCGGTGCAGGCCAACTCCATCAGCCTGGCCATGAACGTCGCCTTCGGCATCCCTGACTGGGTCAGCGGACTTGCCCTGGTGGTGCTGTCCGGTCTCATCATCTTCGGCGGCATCCGTGGCATCGCCCGCTTCGCCGAACTGGTGGTGCCCTTCATGGCGCTGGCCTACATATTGATGGCGCTGTTCGTGGTGGCCATGAACATCAGCGAGCTGCCCGGGGTCTTTGTCCTCATCATCAAGTCTGCCTTCGGCATCGAGCAGGCGGGGTCCGGCGCCATGGGTTACGCCATCTCCCAGGCGATGATCAACGGCATCAAGCGCGGTCTCTTCTCCAATGAAGCCGGTATGGGCTCTGCCCCCAACGCCGCCGCGACCGCGACCCCCTATCCGCCGCACCCGGCGTCCCAGGGCTATGTGCAGATGCTGGGGGTCTTCCTCGACACCATCGTCATCTGTACCTGTACTGCCGCCATCATACTGATGTCAGGCCAGTTCGAGCCGGGCTCCGGCGTGACCGGGGTCGAGCTGACCCAGCGTGCGCTCTCCTCCCAGGTCGGTGGCGGTGGCAACATCTTCATCGCGGCGGCCATCTTCTTCTTCGCCTTCACCTCCATAGTGGCGAACTACTCCTACGCCGAGACCAACCTGGTGTTCCTGGAGCACAACCACAAGGGCGGCCTGATGCTGTTCCGGATGTTCGTGCTGGGCATGGTGATGTTCGGCTCCGTGGGCGAGCTGCCGACCGTGTGGGCCCTGGCGGATGTCTCCATGGGGCTGATGGCCATCGTCAACCTGATCGCCATACTGCTGCTCTCCGGTGTCGCCATCAAGCTGGCCAAGGACTACAACGACCAGCTCAAGGTGGGTCGCGTCCCCACCTTCGATGCCAACAAGTACCCCGAGCTGCGCAGTCAGCTGGAAGAGGGGATCTGGGACAACCCGCCCAAGAGCAAGCAGGCCTGAGTCCTGGGTTGATCCGGTTGGATAATGAAAGAGGGGAGCCATGGGCTCCCCTCTTCTATATGGACTTGTGCCTGCCCGAGGCGGTGGCATGGGATGGCTGGACTGCCTCCTTGGCAACAACGACGAGACTTCACGCCACTTCACATCCAGCACACCTTGACCCGTTATGCTGGCCCCACAGCTCGTCGCTGGTGCGGCGATCCCAAACAACCGAGAGGATGAAATAACCATGCAACAACAGGTGCGGATGACATTGCTGACGGCGGGCACGCTGCTCTGGACCGGTCTGGCGCAGGCCACGGCGGCTCCCCAGGGCGATCCCCTGCGCCCCCTGGTGGATGCCAGCATCCGGCCCGTGCTCAAGGAGCACAGGATCCCGGGCATGGCGGTGGCCGTGCTGAAGGATGGCAAGGCCCACTACTTCAACTACGGGGTGGCGAACCGGGAGAGCGGGGCCCGTGTCAGCGAGCAGACCCTGTTCGAGATAGGCTCGGTCAGCAAGACCTTTACGGCAACGCTTGGGGCCTACGCCGTGGTCAAGGGCGGCTTCCAGCTCGATGACAGGGTGAGCCAGCACGCCCCCTGGCTCAAAGGTTCCGCCTTCGACGGCATCACCATGGCCGAGCTCGCGACCTACAGCGCCGGGGGCCTGCCGCTGCAATTCCCCGACGAGGTGGATTCCACCGACAAGATGCGCGCCTACTATCGCCAGTGGACGCCAGCCTACCCGGCGGGCACCCATCGCCAGTACTCCAACCCCAGCATCGGTCTGTTCGGTCATCTCGCGGCCCAGAGCCTGGAGCAACCCTTTGAGCAGCTGATGAGCCAGACCCTGCTGCCCAGGCTTGGTCTCGAACACACCTATCTCAAGGTGCCCGCCGCGGCCATGGGGCACTACGCCTATGGCTACTCGAAAGAGGACAAGCCCATCCGGGTCAACCCGGGCATCCTGGCGGACGAGGCCTATGGCATCAAGACCAGCTCGGCGGATCTGCTGGCCTTTGTCGGCGCCAACATCACAGGCGGTGGCGACGAGGCGATGCAGCAGGCGATTGCCCTGACTCACAAGGGGCTTTACTCGGTGGGCGCCATGACCCAGGGGCTCGGCTGGGAGAGCTACCCCTATCCCGTCAGCGAAGCGGCGCTGCTGGCGGGCAACTCCCCGGCGGTGAGCTTCAAGGCCAATCCGGTCAGCCCCGTTGCCGGGTCCCGGAAGACGGGGGAGGCGCGGCTCTACAACAAGACAGGCGCGACCAACGGCTTCGGTGCCTACGTGGCCTTCGTGCCCGCGAAGGGCGTCGGCATCGTCATGCTGGCCAATCGCAACTATCCGAACGAGGCCCGTGTCAAGGCGGCCCACGCCATCCTGAGCAAGCTGACGGAGTGAGGGTTCGGCCCCGTTGATTGAGGTGAGTACGCCGGGACAGCCCGGCGTACTTTGTGGTGCTGCCCGGCACTGTCACGCCTAGGCGAATGGCTCCAATGGCCTGCCCCTCGCCACTGGATTTCCAAACTGGAATCTACCGTTCGCCATCTCTTCACTCGATGCGATCGGTGCCCCCTCCTATAGTGCTGCCCATATTCATCCTGTCCCCCATGCTCATGCCATCGACGGTCTGAGTGGGCGGGCCCTTCGCAATGGAGCATCCATGGGCATTTTCCTGCTGTGCACTTTCCTGATGATCATCCTCTACCCGCTCGGGATCGATCTCTATCTGGTGGCCGTGCCCCAGATTGCCGACACCCTGCAGGCGAGCGAGGCGCAGATCCACACCGCATTCTCCATCTACCTGTTCGGCATGGCGGCCACAGTGCTGCTGGGGGGGATCATTGCGGATCGCCATGGCCGGCGCTGGGTAGTGCTGGGGGGCGCCCTCATCTTTGTCATCGCCTCCCTGGTGGCGGCCAATGCGACCGGGATCCGCCAGTTCTACCTCGGTCGTTTCTGGCAGGGTGCCGGGGCGGGGGCGCTCTACATCATGACCTTTACCGTGCTGCGGGATGTGCTGAGCCAGGGGCGGCTGGCCATGGCGCTCTCCATGATCAACGGGGTGATCTGCGTCATCCCGGTGCTGGCGCCGGTGCTCGGTTATCTCATCCTGTCGCATTTTGATTGGCGCGGGATCTTCGTGGCGATGGCGCTGGTGGCCGCCGTCAGCGGCCTGGTCAACCTGCTGCTGCTCAGGGAGACCCGCCCGGCCCGCCAGCAGAGTGGCGCGACCCGGCCCTTTGCCCTGCTGGGCTCCCCGCACTTCATGCTGCACTCGCTGCTGACCAGTGCCAGCGTCACCGCCATCCTGGTCTATGTGAGCGTCTCGCCGCTGATCCTGATGCAGGGGCTTGGCTTCACCACCGAGCAGTACGCCCTGGTGATGATGGTGATGGCCGGGGTGAGCATGTCCGCCTCCTTCCTGACACCGTTGCTGCTGCGCTGGCAGGGCAAGCAGAGGGTGCTGGCGCTCTCCCATCTGGCCTACCTGCTGGCGGCCTGCCTCCTGCTCGGCAACTGGCAGCTGGGGGACGACGTCCGCTTGCTGCTGCCGGGTTTTGCCCTGGTCTGCATCGGCTTCTCCTGCGGTTTCGGGGTGGCGATGGGGGAGGCGTTGGCGGAGTGTCGGCACCAGGCGGCATTTGCCAGCGCCCTGCTCTGCATCATGCAGATCAGCCTCTCCGGCCTCTATATCTGGCTGCTGGGCCAGCTTGGCATTACCCCATCCGGGATGCTGATCTCTGCCCTGCTGTTGACCCTGCTCAGTTACCTGGCCGTCAAAGGGCTGTTACCATGGCTCGCGCTGCGCGAAGCGCGGTCGCGGGGATAAGGGGAGAGGAAAGATGCGCAACCTGGGTGAACTGGATTTGAACCTGCTGGTGGTCTTCAAGCACCTGATGCAGGAGCGCAGCGTGTCAGGGGCGGCCAAGAAGCTCTGCGTCACCCCCTCGACGGTGAGCAAGGCGCTCGCCAAGCTGCGGGACTGGTTTGACGATCCCCTCCTGGTGCGGGTGCGGCAGGGGCTGCAGCCGACCCAGCTCTCCCTGACCCTGGAGGAGGAGCTCAAGGCCTGGTTCCTGCTGACAGGCAGCATCACTGCTCTCAACAGCGAGGCGATCCCCGAGGGGGCCCGCTTCAGTCTGGTGATGGAGTCCCCCTTTGGCATCAGCTTCCTGAGCGAGTTGCCCATGACCATCTACCAGAAGTACCCCCACTCTGTGGTCAGGATGCTGGGGTGGGATCACCACTCCCTCAACGACATAGTCAACGGGGATGCGGATCTCGGCTTCTGCGCCCGGGAGACCCATGGTCGCTCCCAGGCCAGGGTCAACCGGCTGCCCTATTACATCGATCACGAGGTGCTGTTCACCGATCGCCCCGTGGTGTTCCTGCGCAAGGATCACCCCCTGCTCGGGCGGACGTGGTCGCTGGAGAACTTTCTGGCCTGTCCCCAGATAAGCGTGGTGTGGGAGGCCAGCGACAGCTGGGCGCTGGACGATCTGCTGGAGGATGAGGGGCAGAGGCGGGAGGTGCCCATCATGGTCGAGAGCTTCGAGCAGGCCCTGCACATCGCCTCCCAGTCGAGTCACGAACTGATCGCCGTGGCGCCCTCCTATTGTGCTGGCTATGCCGCCAGTCACCACGGCAACCTGATCGCCATGCCCCTGCCGCTCCCTGAGGCACTCTATGTACAACTGGAGATAGCCTTCATCCTGCTGTGGCACAAACGCCATAACCAGGATGCCAAGGTGATGTGGCTGCGCAATGAGACGAAGCGGCTCTATGGCCAGGCGGCGCAGGGACTGGCCCTGTTCCCGTGGGACGGGGGAGAGGCGGCAGGAGATGCCTGATGCAGGAGGCCTGGCCGGCCCCCCGGGTTCAACCGTATTGCTCTTCCATCCAGGCTTCGACGATTAGCTGGGCGGAGACCCCGTCCACGCTGCCCTTGTCCAGCGCCTTGTAGCCGCCGCGCTCGAACAGGCGGGCGCGGGCATCCGTGGTGGTGAGCCGCTCGTCCTTGAACTCCACCGGCTTGCCGAAGCGGCCATGGAGGCGGTTGCCGAACTTGCGGGCACGCACCGTGATCTCCTGATCCGTGCCATCCATGTTCAGCGGCAGGCCGACGATGAGCAGATCCGGCTGCCACTCCTTGAGCAACTTTTCAATCTCGTCCCAGTTGGGAATGCCGTCGTTGGCCTTGAGGGAACGAAGGGGTTGGGCCGTGCCCGTGAGCTCCTGGCCGATGGCGACGCCAATGCTCTTGGTGCCGTAGTCAAAGCCCATGATGCTGCGTGATGACATGGATGTCCTCGAAAAAAGATGAATAAAAAGATGTCGTATCCCCTCACCCTAGCCCTCTCCCAAAGGGAGAGGGAACCGATCGAGGTTATGCTCGCTCGAATCTGGATAACGCCGTTTTAGCTGACAGGTTGCCGCAGATATATCCGAAACATGCCGATTTGCCTCCTTCTCCCCTCGCGGGAGAAGGGCTGGGGATGAGGGGCACTAAATGGGAACTGCACCAACTAAAGAGCGTGACAAGGGATCTAACTGTACCCCACCTGGCTGGAGAGATGCAGGGGATTGACGCCTATGCTGATGACGACAATGGCCTGTTGCCAGCGCTGGTGAATCTGTGTGTCAAACATCATCAGCTGTGTCCCACCTGGCTGGAGAGATGCAGGGGGTTGACGCCTATGCTGATGACGACAATGGCCTGCTGCCAGCGCTGGTTAATCTGTGTGTCAAACATCATCAGCTGTGTCCCACCTGGCTGGAGAGATGCAGAGGGTTGACGCCTATACTGGCGGCGGCCTGCTGCCAGCGCTGGTGAATGGGGGTGTCGAACACCAGCCTGGGGTTGGGGGGGATCACCAGCCAGGCGCCATCCACCAGCTCCTGCTCGAGCTGCCCTGCGCTCCAGCCGGCGTAACCCAGGGCCACCAGCCAGTGGTCTGGCGCCTCGTCCGTGCCCAGGGTCTCGAGGATGTCCTTGGAGGTGGTGACCATCATCTCGTCGCTCACCTGCAGGGTGGAGTTGAAGCCGGGCCTGAAACTGTGCAGCACGAAGCCGCGATCGGCATGGACCGGGCCCCCCTGCAGCACCGGCTGTTTCATCTCGGCGGTGGCGGGCGGGCTCAGCTTGAGCTTGGTCAGCATGGCGTCCAGGGACATGTCCACCGGGATGTTGACCACCAGTCCCATGGCTCCCTCGCTGCTGTGCTCGCACAGATAGACCAGGGAGCGTTCGAAGTAGGCGTCCGTGAGGCTCGGCATGGCGAGCAGAAAATGGTTTTGCAGTGTTTGCATAGATATCAAAGAGTGCAAAGGTATTTGGGGTGATTATGGCAGTTGACGGCGGCGGGCAAAACCGCTTTTTCGCGCAGAAAACCCGGAAGTCCGGGGCTGGCTCACATCGTCACGCAACAGAAAAGAGCAGGGGCTGCGTCGGCCCCTGTGGTGTCACTGTCTGGTTGATGGCCTCAAGGGGCGTCACCCTGGGTTATTTTCCCAGTCGGCGCTCGATGGCATCCATCAGCATGCCGGTGATATGCACCGGGAAGGCCGCCTCGATTTCGCGGATGCAGGTCGGGCTGGTGACGTTAATCTCGGTCAGGCGGTCGCCTATGATGTCGAGCCCGACGAAGATGAGCCCCTTCTCTTTCAGGGTGGGGCCCACCGCACGGGCGATGGCCCAGTCCGCTTCGCTCAAGGGGCGCGCCTCGCCGCGGCCGCCGGCCGCCAGGTTGCCACGGGTCTCTCCCTGGGCCGGAATGCGGGCCAGGCAGTAGGGCACGGGCTCGCCGTCCACCACCAGCACCCGCTTGTCGCCGTCCTTGATGGCGGGCAGGAAGGTCTGGGCCATGCAGTACTGGCTGCCGTGGGCGGTGAGGGTCTCGATGATGACCCCCACGTTGGCGTCATCTTCCTTCATGCGGAAGATGGAGGCGCCGCCCATGCCGTCCAGGGGCTTCAGGATCACGTCCTTGTGCTCGGCGTGGAAGGCGCGCAGCTTGTCGGCGCGGCGAGTGACGAGCGTGGTCGGGGTGTGCTCGGCAAACCAGGCGGTGTAGAGCTTCTCGTTGGCGTCGCGCAGGCTCTGGGGCTTGTTGACGATGAGGCAACCCTCGTCCTCGGCCCGCTCCAGCATGTAGGTGGCGTAGATGAACTCGGTGTCGAAGGGGGGATCCTTGCGCATCAGGATCACGTCCAGGCTGGAGAGCGGCTGATCCACCACCTCCCCCAGGCTGAACCAGTGGGCGTAGTCATGCTTGACGGTGAGCGGGCGCATGGTGCCAAACGCCCGTCCGGCCTGCATGTAAAGATCCTTCATCTCCAGATAGAAGAGCTCGTAGCCGCGCTTTTGCGCCTCTTCGAGCATGGCGAAGCTGGAGTCCTTCTTGATGTTGATGGCCGAGATGGGGTCCATCACTATGCCGAGTTTGATGGTCATCCGAGATTCCTTCTGGTGGCTCGATTGCGAGTGAGATTCTTAAAACCTGTTTCAGGCGAGATCGCCGAAGCGGCACTGCAGCGCCGTGATGGCGGTCAGGGCGGCGGTTTCGGTGCGCAGCACCCGCGGCCCCAGCAGCATCTCCTTGAAATCCTCTTGCACGGTACGGGCGATCTCGTCGCTGGACAAGCCCCCTTCCGGGCCGATCAGCAGCCGCACCCCGTGCTCGGGGACCGGCAGGGTGTTGATGCTGTACGGGGCGCGCGGGTGCAGGTTGAGCTTGAGCTCCTGGGTCTCTTCCGCCAGCCAGGCGTCCAGCTCCATGGGCATGCGCACTTGTGGCACCACATTGCGGCCGCACTGCTCGCAGGCGCTGATCACCACCTTCTGCCACTGCTCGCGCTTCTTCTCCAGCCGATCGGCCGGCAGCTTGACGCCGCAGCGCTCGGAGAACAGCGGGGTGATGCAGGTGACGCCCAGCTCCACGGATTTCTGGATGGTGAAGTCCATCTTGTCGCCGCGGCTGATCACCTGGCCCAGATGGATGGCGAAGGGGGATTCCACCGAGCGGGCCTCGCAGCTGTCGATGCGCACCTCCACCGACTTCTTGCCGACGCCTGTGATGGTGGCGGCATATTGGTTGCCGTCGCCGTTGAACAGCTCGAGCTGCTGACCCGGCTGCATGCGCAGCACCCGGCCTATGTGGTTGGCACCGTCTTCCGACAGGGCGAGAGTCTGGCCCACCTGCAGGGCGGCCGGTTCATAGATACGTGGAATGCGCATGGCTGATCACAGTCTCTTGGCTTGAACGCGTTGGGTGATGGGAGGGGTGACCCTCCCTGTCAAATGGGGCTATTGGCACTGCTTTTCAATGAAGGGGTTGGTATTGCCCTGCAGTTTGCCGATGCGGCGGTTGCGCTCGCACTCCCAGCGGTCGGCCGGGTACTGCCTGTCCCAGGCCTCGAACAGTTTACGCTGTTGGGCGGCCAGGCGCAGCCCATACTGCTGGCCCATGTAGAGGTAGGCACGGGCTATCTGGCCGCGCACCGGCCCCTTGGGCGGCTGCACCCGGCGATCCTTGAAGTCCACCAGCATCTGGCACTTGCCGTACTGGTTCGGCTTGCCGTTCCAGTCGGAGAAGCGGTAGTTGGCCCGATCGCCGTTCACCTCGCCGATGGCGGGGAAGAGGTTGTGCATGTCCCCCTCCATCTTGTTGAACTCGTCGCTCTTGCCGCAGTTCTTGCGCCCGCCCTCCTGCCAGCACTGGAGCTGGTGGCCGAACTCCCAGGCGGGGACCACGTGCTCCCACTCGATGCGAGAGGCGCGATTGGCCTGCTTGCGCGGCAGGTAGCCGCAGCTCTCCCAGTCCGGGGCCATCTGCTTGCCGCTGAACTTGATGTTGCAGCCGCAATAGAAGGTGGTGGGGTGGCTCTGGTAGAGCTTGTTCAGATCCTGCTTGGCGGCGCGAAAGGTCTGGGGGGCCTGGGCATGGGCCGGGGCACTGACCAGCAGGGCCAGGCAGAGGGAAATCAGAGGGCGAAACATGAAGATCCTTGGCAATGAAACGAGTGAATGAAGAAGCTGCGCACCCTAACACAGGGGCGCGACACGGGTTGACTCAATCCGCCGACGACCCCGGCTGCAACACCAGGGGCTGGCGACAGCGGCGGCAGTGATAGCGGGCCTCGCCGCGCACCACCTTGTTGTGACGACGCACCGAGAGCTGATGCTGCTGGCAGGCACAGGCGTAGGCATGGGTACGCTGGGCCAGCACGGCGAGATCGAAGCTGTGGGTGGTGTTGGGGGCGAGGCCGAACACCTCCCGCATCACCGACTGCCACTGGCGGCCATGGGGCAGCACCCGCGACTTGCCGCGCCCTTCCCCCCAGAGCGCATAGACCAGCAGGTGCGCCACCTCATGGGGCACTACCTCGGCCAGAAAGGCCTGCTGGTTGGCCTGATAGAGCGCCGGGTTGAAGCGCAGCTCCCAGGTTTGCAGCCGCGCTGACCCCGCCGCCCGGCCCCGCATGTTGCAGTGGATCTGCGGGCGCGGGAAGGGGCGGCCGAGGCGTGCCTCCGCCTGTACCAAGCAGGCGTCGACCCGCTGGTGCAGCAGCTGGAGCAGGGATGCGTCGAGTTGGACTCTGGTGGCAGACATCGAGGTCTCGTTGGGTAGCGGATAAGCAAAAGGGGAGCCAGGCTCCCCTTTTATCACAGCGGCCAGCCTTACAGACCGGCGGCGTCGCGCAGCAGAGCGGCCTTGTCGGTCTTCTCCCAGGGGAACTCGTCACGGCCGAAGTGGCCGTAGGCGGCGGTCGCCTGGTAGATGGGACGCTTGAGGTCCAGCATCTCGATGAGGCCGTAGGGACGCAGCTCGAAGAACTCGCGCACCAGCTTGACCAGCAGCTCCTCGGCTACCTTGCCGGTGCCGAAGGTCTCGACGCTGATGGAGGTCGGCTCGGCCACGCCGATGGCGTAGGAGACCTGGACTTCACAGCGGGCAGCCAGGCCGGCGGCGACGATGTTCTTGGCCACGTAGCGGGCGGCGTAGGCGGCAGAGCGGTCCACCTTGGACGGATCCTTGCCGGAGAAGGCGCCACCACCGTGACGGGCCATGCCGCCGTAGGTGTCGACGATGATCTTGCGACCGGTCAGACCGCAGTCACCCATGGGGCCGCCGATGACGAAACGGCCGGTCGGGTTGATGAAGTACTTGGTGTCCTTGTTGATCCACTCGGCCGGCAGCACCGGCTTGATGATCTCCTCGCGCACCGCTTCCACCAGATCCTTGTGGCTGATGGAGTCGCAATGCTGGGTAGAGAGCACCACGGCATCCACCCCCAGGATCTTGCCTTCGCTGTCGTAGGCGAAGGTGAGCTGGCTCTTGGCATCCGGGCGCAGCCACGGCAGGGTGCCGTTCTTGCGCACTTCGGCCTGACGCTTCACCAGCAGGTGGGAGTAGGTGATGGGGGCGGGCATCAGCACGTCGGTTTCGTTGGTGGCGTAGCCGAACATCAGGCCCTGGTCACCGGCACCCTGCTCCAGCGGATCGGTACGATCCACACCCTGGTTGATGTCCGGGGACTGCTTGCCGATGGCGTTCAGCACGGCGCAGGAGTCAGCATCGAAGCCCATGTCGGAGTGGGTGTAACCTATCTCGCGCACGGTGTCGCGCACGATCTGCTCGATGTCGACCCAGGCAGAGGTGGTTACTTCGCCGGCCACCATCACCATGCCGGTCTTGACCAGGGTCTCGCAGGCGACGCGTGCCTTGGTGTCTTGCACCAGGATGGCGTCCAGCACCGCATCAGAGATCTGGTCGGCGATTTTATCGGGATGGCCTTCGGAGACCGACTCGGAAGTAAACAGCTTTGCCATGATTGGTTCTCGATTCGTATGGGGTTATCGCCTTGGCCATAACCGGAAAATGACAGTATGTCTGTAGAGGTATCTACATCTGGACGTCTATTTTAATTAGGTCACTGGGTGATTGCCAGCACTATTTGGGGTTGGACCCGCCCGGGCCAAGGCTGAGGGGGCAACCACCCCGATGGGGGTAAGGGAGGGGGCGGATTGAATCGTTTTCCCGGGCCAGAAAAGCGATTGTGCTCCCAAAGCCACTTTATTCGCCCAGATAATATTTGCACCGCGCCCGCCCTGCTGGGACAATAACGCGCCTTAATCTTGGCCATCAAATGAAGCAATCGCAGGAGATACAGATGCCTTCTCGTAAAGAGCTTGCCAATGCCATTCGCGCATTGAGTATGGATGCCGTTCAAAAAGCCAACTCCGGTCACCCGGGCGCCCCCATGGGAATGGCAGATATCGCCGAAGTGCTGTGGCGTGGCCACCTCAAGCACAACCCGAACAACCCCAAGTGGGCCGACCGTGACCGCTTCGTGCTGTCCAACGGCCACGGCTCCATGCTGCTGTACTCCCTGCTGCATCTCTCCGGTTACGACCTCTCCATCGATGATCTGAAAAACTTCCGTCAACTGCACTCTCGCACCCCGGGTCACCCGGAGTACGGTTATGCCCCTGGCATCGAGACCACCACTGGTCCCCTGGGTCAGGGCATCACCAATGCCGTGGGCATGGCGATCGCCGAGAAGGCCATGGCCGAGCAGTTCAACCAGCCGGGTCACGACATCGTCGACCACTACACCTACGCCTTCATGGGCGACGGCTGCCTGATGGAAGGTATCTCCCACGAGGCTTGCTCCCTGGCCGGCACCCTGGGCCTGGGCAAACTGATCGCGTTCTGGGATGACAACGGCATCTCCATCGACGGTCACGTGGAAGGCTGGTTCACCGACGACACCCCCAAGCGTTTCGAAGCCTACGGCTGGCACGTCATCCCGGCCGTTGACGGTCACAACCCGGAAGCCATCAACGCCGCCATCGAAGCCGCCAAGGCCGAGACCGGCAAGCCGACCCTGATCTGCTGCCGCACCATCATCGGCTACGGTTCACCGAACAAGTCCGGCTCCCACGACTGCCACGGCTCACCGCTGGGCAACGACGAGATCGCCGCCGCCCGTGCCTTCCTGAAGTGGGATCACGCGCCCTTCGTCATCCCGTCCGAGATCGCCGCCGAGTGGAATGCGCAAGAAAAGGGCACCAAGCTCGAATCCGACTGGGCTGCCAAGTTTGCCGCCTATGAAGCCGCGCACCCGACCCTGGCTGCCGAGTTCAAGCGCCGCACCACTGGCGAGCTGCCAGCCAACTGGGCCGCTGAATCCGCCAAGGTCATCGAGACCCTGCAAGCCAACCCGGCCAAGATCGCGACTCGCAAGGCCTCCCAGAACGCCCTGGAAGCCTTCGGCAAGCTGCTGCCTGAGTTCATGGGTGGTTCCGCCGACCTGGCCCCGTCCAACCTGACCATGTGGTCCGGCTCCAAGTCCCTGACTCCCGAGAGCGCGGCGGGCAACTACATCCACTACGGTGTGCGCGAGTTCGCCATGTCCGCCATCATGAACGGCATCGCCCTGCACGGTGGTTTCATCCCCTACGGCGCCACCTTCCTGATGTTCATGGAGTACGCCCGCAACGCCCTGCGCATGGCCGCCCTGATGAAGCAGCGCGCCATCTTCGTCTACACCCACGACTCCATCGGTCTGGGTGAAGATGGCCCGACTCACCAGCCGGTCGAGCAGATCGCCTCCCTGCGTCTGACCCCGAACATGAGCACCTGGCGCCCCTGTGACCAGGTAGAGTCTGCCATCGCCTGGAAGCACGCCATCGAGCGTACCGACGGCCCGACCTCCCTGATCTTCTCCCGTCAGAACCTGCCCCAGATGGACCGCACCGCCCAGCAACTGGCCGATGTGGCCAAGGGTGGCTACGTGCTGAAGGATTGCGCCGGTACCCCGGAGCTTCTCCTGATCGCCACCGGTTCCGAAGTGGAGCTGGCCGTTGCAGCTTACGAGCAGCTGACTGCCAAGGGCCGCGCCGTGCGTGTGGTCTCCCTGCCTGCCACCGACGTGTTCGACGCCCAATCTGCCGAGTACAAGGAGTCCGTCCTGCCGTCCAGCGTCACCAAGCGTGTCGCCATCGAAGCGGGCATCGCCGACTACTGGTACAAGTACGTGGGCTTCGGCGGCAAGATCATCGGCATGACCACCTTCGGTGAGTCCGCCCCGGCCGAGCTGCTGTTCAAGGAATTCGGCTTTACCGTGGAAAACGTGGTTGCGACCGCAGAGTCCCTGTAATAGCTGATTGCTTGATACTGAATTGAAAAGCGCCTCCCTTGGGAGGCGCTTTTTTATTGTAATAAAAATAGTTACGGAAAATATACTATATATCTTGGTTCTTAATTGGATAACTTATTATTGTCTGACAATCGTTTAGTAAACACATCTGATTTCCTTTTAGTTCTGAAAAAGGAAAGTCAGAAAAATGAATGTTGTAACTGGATAAATCTAGAACTAATTTACTAGAACTGAAATTAAATCGCGCGGCATGCGTTGGGTATATACCTTCATCTTTTGGGGTTACGAGAAATGCGATTGGAAAAAATGACAATAAACTTAGTACTGTAGAATGCCCTTGATTGAAAAAGCTCACACACTTTGCGCTCAAGTGACGATCGTAAGGATAAAACCAATAATATATATCATGGGTTTTTGTAATGGCATGGTCATCCCCTAGTACAAATTTCTTTAGTGGGTCAAAGTACGGAGATTTTTGTGGTGGCTCTTTACACTCGTTAACTGATGTCGCAGATAGAATATGGCCTATCATCGCTCTGGCATATTTGATAGAGTTTATGTCAATAGATACGGTATTATATGGGGAGATTGGATTCTGAAAATAATTTCGAATTTTACTTGTCAGCTTTTTATTTGCATCCGCAACCTCGCCATCATTGCCTCCTAAGATATTACTGTTACAGTTGCTGCAGATCGTTCTGAATTTGCTTCCATTGGTTGATGGTACACCTTTATTGATTTGGCACCTGCTCCCATCATTTCCATAATATGACGTTGTTCAACCTTAGTTACAGTAATTGAACCCTGCGGAGGAACATGATCTATCGAGAGTGTGCCAAATTCTCCACAAATTAAACAATATCCATCTCTGATTTTTACATGTCTTACTCTTTCTGAAATTTTACTCATCACTAACCATCCCAAAGTATCTGTAGTGACATCAATTATATGCATGAGCTCGTAGGTTCGATTAGCGAAGCGTAATCGGACGTTCGCGTTCTTTAAGACGATGCCATAAAAATAATGCCCCACATGTTACATAAAAAGAGACCGGCCATCAGCCGGTCTCTTTTTATTATTGAACGTAAACCTTACACCTGCGGCGGGGTGCTTTCCGCATTGGACATCACGGCATCCATCTGGATCAGGGCGCCAGCGGGCAGCTCGCTCACCCCAAATACGGTGCGGGCGGGCAGATAGCTCGGGAAGTATTTGGTATAGATGGCGTTTACTGCGTCCAGATCCTCGATGTTCTTCACCTGGATATTCACCTTGACTATATCGTCCATCACATGGCCGATGCTCTCCACTATGGCCTTGATATGGCCGAGGCACTGGGCGGTCTGCTCACGGATGCAGCCAGTCAGCACCTTGCCGGTGGCCATGTCGAGCGGCAGCTGGCCGGCGATATGGTTGTAGTGGGAGAAGGCGACGCTCTGGCTATGGAGCGGGCTGCGTGGTGCCTGGTCGGTGTTGCGGGCGCGGATCACCAGGTTGTGTCTGTCTTCCACCAGTTGGGGCGGGGTGCCGTCACCGTGGGAGATGACCGCATCCATCTGCACCCGGGCGCCCATGGGCAGGGCGGAGGCCGCGATCACGCTGCGGGCGGGCAGATAGGCGACGGCGCGGGCGATGGCGGAGTCCGGGAAGAAGGTGCGGTAGACGTCGTTGACGGCCTCCAGATCCGCGAGGCTGGTCAGATAGAGGGTCACCTTGACGATATCGTCAAAGGGCACATCTATGCTCTCCAGCACGTTTTTGATATTGCGCAGGCACTGGGCCGCCTGCTCCTGGATGCCACCGGCAACCAGCTGGCCGGTGGCGGCATCCACCGGCAGCTGGGCACCGATATTGTTGTAGTGGGAGAAGGCCACCGTATGGGTCGAGAGCGGGTCGGTCGGCGCCCGGCAGCTGTTTCGGGCGAGCTTGATCAGGGGGCAGGGGGCCTGGGGGAAGGTGCCTTCCCCGTTGGAGAGCAGGGCGTCCATCTGAATAGCGGCGCCTAGCGGCAGAGCGGCCACGGCCAGCACGGTACGGGTCGGCAGGTTGCGGGGGAAGAATTCCCGATAAACGGCGTTGACCGCCTCCAGATCCCCCATGTTCTTGAGGAAGAGGGTGACTTTCACCATGTCGTCCATGACGTGGCCGATGCTCTCGACTATGGCCTGGATATTGGTCAGGCACTGTCTGGCCTGGGACTGGATATCGCCACTCACCAGCTTGCCTGTCCTGGGATCGACCGGCAGCTGGGCGGCAATATTGTTGTAGTGGGAGAAGGCCACGCTCTGGGTGCTGGGGCCCAGATCCTGGGGGGCATTGGGGGTATTTCTGGCGGATTTGATGATGGTACCACTCATGGCGATACTCCTTTCTCTTTATTGATGTAGGGTCAACGCCTTCCTTCCTCGATTGCCGCACGTCTCGCTTTATTTCGGCAACAGTTGCCCGTTCCCGACGAATGACGACGGGTGATACGGAAAACAGTCATCGCTGTTTCGAGTCTTGCTTCGACGTCGCCTGCGTGGGCGAGCGGCTGATGAAGAAATGGGTCGGGTTGATGATTCAGACAGGGGGATTCTATGGGGGGCCGACCAGGGGATGCAAACCGGGATCGCATTTCTATGAGGTGGCTCAATGCTCTGAAATATAGCTAAAATGCGGTTCAATTCACCATATATAACGGCTGGCCGGGTGTCATAACGCGCCTTATAAGGGAAATAGCCGCAGTGCGTGGGTTTGTGCCGGGTCGACGTTGATCAACTCTGTGAATAAAGGGTTAATCATCGGCAATGTTTTGCTGTTCATGTATTCAAATATGAATGGCTATGCATTTTATGCCCATGGACGGGGCTGTCAGCAACCTTAAAAATATGCTAGCCGGTGTCCGTTTTCGCCCCTTGAAACAGCGGCGGGAAATATCATTCACCCAGGCTGCATGGCGACGACGTCATTGACGCAAGCGAGCCGCCGTAATCAACCAATACGGGCTGCATATGACCTCCAGATTTATGCAATGAAATTGCAGCGGGAAATAGAGCGGAAAATAGAGGGGGAATGAACAAGGTCGATAACGTCTGCCGGCAGAGCCGGACAATGACAGAGAGGGCGGCATATGCCGCCCTCTCTGTTCGTGTGTGCAGGTTGCCCGCTCAGGCGGGGTAGAGTGCGCCCAGCACCGCCGGTCGGCTGGCGCCGGTGACGGCGGGCAGGTTGCCGGGCTGGCGCGTCACGAAGCGCTGTGCCAGCCAGGCAAACGCAGCTCCTTCCACCCAGTCGGGGGCGAGCCCCAGCTCGGCCGTGCTGGCAAGGCGCCAGCGGGGCAGCAGGGCGGCGAGTTCCCCCAGCAGGGGGCCATTGTGGGCGCCGCCGCCGCAGACGAACAGCTCTGGCCTGGTTTGCGTCTCATCCACCGCAGGCAGCTGGCGGGCTATGCTGTGGCAGGTCAGCGCCTGCAGGGTGCGCTGTACATCCACCGGGGCGTATGCCGTGCCTGCCAGCTCGTGGTCTAGCCACTCCAGGGTGAACATCTCCCGCCCCGTGCTCTTGGGGGCGGGGGCGGCGAAGTAGGGGTGAGCCAGCAGTTTATCGAGCAGTTCGGGAACAAGCTGGCCGCTGGCCGCCCACTGGCCACCGGCGTCATAGCTGCCGCCGTCGGGCTGATGGCGGCGATACCAGCCATCGAGCAGGGTGTTGGCGGGGCCGGTATCGAAGCCATATCCCCCTGAACCAGAGCCCCCGTCGGCCTGGCCCGGCAGCACAGAGATGTTGGCGATGCCGCCGAGGTTCAGCACCACCCGCAGGGCATGGGGTTTGGCAAAAATCGCCTGATGGAAGGCGGGTACCAGGGGCGCCCCCTGACCGCCGAGGGCCATGTCCAGGGTGCGAAAATCGGCGATGACGTCGATGCCGGTCAAGGCAGCCAAGAGGGCCGCATTGCCGATCTGCAGAGTAAAGCCGAGGGCGGGACGGTGGCGCACTGTCTGGCCGTGGCTGCCGATGGCGCGGATATCCTTGGGCTCAAGCCCTGCCTTGGCAAGCAGCGCCAGGGTGGCGGCGGCAAATTCCTGCGCCACGCGATTGTCGGCCACCCCCATGCGGTCGATTTCGTTGTCGCCCGGGGTGCAGAGGGCGTGCAGCTCGCGGGCCGTTGCCTCTGGCCAGGGATGGCACAGTGCCTCCTCCACCCGCAGGGTTTCCCCATCCAGAGTGACCAGCACGGCATCGATGCCATCCATGCTGGTACCCGACATCAATCCGATATAGCGCTCAGCCATGGTGTCTCCTCAATTGCGGGTCGTGATAGAGAGCGGGATAGAGGTCACGGTCTCAATGCCATGCCATATAGCGGTGCCCGACCTTAATCCGATATAACGCTCAGCCATGAGCTCTCCTCAATCTGGTTGCCAAGAGTGGGCTGAATAAAAAGGGCTGGCGGGGCATTATCCCGCCAGCCCTTCTGGCCTTAGCTGCCGTTGCTGTCCCGCTTGTTCTGGGCCAGCTGCATCTCGTTACTGTCGAGCTTGGCCAGTTGCGGTCTGGCCTCGGCCTTGAAGCTGGCCAGCGCCCGTCCGGTGAGGGTCTCGGCCTGGGGCAGGGTGAGGGTGCGCGGGTTCTTGTGCACGCCGCCCACCACGAATTCATAGTGCAGGTGCGGGCCTGTGACCCGGCCCGTGCCTCCCAAGAGGCCTATGGTCTGCCCCTGTTTCACCCGCTGCCCCTTGTTCACGGTGCGCTTGGAGAGGTGCAGGTACTTGGTCACGTAGTTGCCGGCGTGCTTGATAAAGACATAGTTGCCGTTGAACTGGTTGTAACCGGCGGCCACCACGCTGCCTGAGCCCGCCGCCATGATGGGGGTGCCCACGGGGGCCACGTAGTCGATGCCGTTGTGGGGGCGCACCTTGCCGGTGACCGGGTGCAGGCGACGCGGGTTGAAGTTGGAGCTGATGTATTTGAAGTTGACCGGGGCGCGCAGGAAGCTCTTGCGCATCGCCTTGCCTTCCGGGGTGTAGTAGTTGCCATCCTGGTTCAGCACGGCGCGATAGATGGCCCCCTGGTTGATGAACTCGGCGGCCAGGATGTCGCCGGAGGCCACCCGCTCGTCATCCTGAAACTTGTCTTCGTAGACCACCCGAAAGCTGTCCCCCGGCTGCAGGTCCTGGGCAAAATCGATGTCCCAGCCGAAGATGGCGGCGAGATCCATGATCTGATCCTCCGTCATGCCCGCCTCGCTGGCGGCGCCCCAGAAGCTGGATCGGATCTCCCCCTTCGCCACCTGCTCGCGGGTGTCGAGCTCGAGGCGCACCGGCCTGGCGACGAAGCCGTCGTCCTTGCGGCTCACCTTGAGCGCCTGCTCCAGGCTGTGGGGGTAATAGAGGCTGTGCAGCTCGCCCTGTTCGGTGAGCTTGAAGGTGAGCTCCTGTCCCGGCTGCAGCATGCGCAGGGGATCGCTGCCGTCGAGCTGATCGATGAGGTGCAGATCCGTGGTATTGAGCCCGATGCGCTGGAAGATGACCCCCATGTTGTCGCCCCGGCGCACCTTCACCTGCTTGGTGATGTAGCGCGGCTTGGGCGGGGTGAGGGGCTGCGCGGCCTCGAGTTCATCGGTCGCGGCGGCCGCGTCGGCGGGCTGGCGCAGGGCAAGCTCGTTGCCGTTGTCATCGACCCGGGTGGCGACCGCCTGTTCGCTTGGCCAGGCCGCCAGCATCATCACCAGGATGCTCAGAATAAGCACCATCTTGCGGTGCCAGGTAGGAAGAGAGTTGAAGGCGTGCCAAATGACCATGAGAAGCTGACGAAGTTGAACCCAGAAGAAGGTCGGAGTTTACCGCCTTTCCAATTGGCCTGCCATTCCAGTAATATGTCTGGCCCTGTGGAATCGTGATTGGAGAGTCAAAAAATGTCCCAGCTCGAGGTGGCGCTAGCCGAGATCAAGCGCGGAGCGGAAGAAATTCTGGTTGAAGAAGAACTTATCGCCAAGTTGAAGGAAGGGCGCCCGCTGCGCATCAAGCTGGGGATGGACCCGACGGCTCCGGACATTCACCTGGGTCATACCGTGATCCTCAACAAGCTGAAGACCTTCCAGGATCTGGGCCACGAGATCATCCTGCTGATCGGCGACTTCACCGCCATGGTGGGGGATCCCTCCGGCAAGAACAGCACTCGCCCGCCGCTCTCCGAAGAGGCCATCAAGCACAACGCCCTCACCTATGCGGAGCAGGCGTTCAAGATCCTGGATCCCGCCAAGACCCGCATCGAGTACAACTCCAGCTGGCTCGGCGAGCTCGGCGCGACCGGCATGATCAAGCTGGCGGCCAAGCAGACCGTGGCCCGCATGATGGAGCGCGACGACTTCAAGAAGCGCTACAGCGGCGGCCAGTCCATCGCCATTCACGAATTCCTCTATCCGCTGCTGCAAGGCTATGACTCGGTTGCGCTGAAGGCGGACGTGGAGCTCGGTGGTACCGATCAGAAGTTCAACCTGCTGATGGGCCGCGAGCTGCAAAAAGATGCCGGCATGGCCGCCCAGTGCGTGCTGATGATGCCGCTCCTGGTGGGTCTGGACGGCGTCAAGAAGATGTCCAAGTCCGCCGCCAACTACATAGGCGTGCACGATGCCCCGGGGGAGATGTTCGGCAAGATCATGTCCATCACCGACACCCTGATGTGGAACTACTACGAGCTGCTCTCCTCCCGCCCGCTGGCGGACATCGAAGGTTTCAAAGCCGGCATCGAAGCCGGTACCCTGAACCCGCGCGACGTGAAGATCTGGCTGGCCAAGGAGATCATCGCCCGTTATCACGACGAAGCGGCGGCTGAAGCAGCCCATGAAGATTTCACCCAGCGCTTCTCCAAGAACGCCATTCCGGACGAAATGCCGGAAGTCGAGCTGGCACTGGAAGGCGAAGGGCTGGCCATTGCCAACCTGCTGAAAGATGCCGATCTGGTGGCCACCACCTCCGAAGCGCTGCGGATGATCAAGCAGGGCGCGGTCAAGGTTGACGGCGAGAAGCTGGAAGATGGCAAGGCACTCATCGGTGCCGGTACCGCCGTCTACCAGGTCGGCAAGCGCAAGTTTGCCCGGGTGACCGTCAAGTAAGTCGCCATCTCCGGTGCCGCCATAAGAAAGGCCTCCCTTGCGGAGGCCTTTTTGTTGGCTCATTCCTGCAAAGAGGGATCAACCCTCTGTTTTCAGGAAGTTGCGGTAGAGCATGTAGAGGTGGGCCGAGCTCCAGCTGAAGTTGCTGGCCCCCTGCATGGCGCCGGTCTCCGGGTTGTAGTTCTCGCGGATGGGGCCGCTGCCCGCCAGCCCCTCGGCGTTGGCAAACAGCTTGTTGACGAGCTGTTGGGCATCGCTGCGATAGCCGTAGTTCTCCAGCCCCTTCACCCCGAAGTAGAACTGATCCAGCCAGACCCGGCCGCGCCAGTAGATGTCGGGGTCGTAGGCCGGGTTGGTCAGCGCCGCCGTGCCGAGCGGCACCTTGGTGTTGAACTCCTGAGCATTGAGCATCACCTCGCGTACCCGCGCCGCTTTCTCCTTGTCCGCCACCTCGGCCCAGAGCGGGCTCCACCCTTCCGGGCCACGGCCGCGGGCGGTCAACAGCTTGCCGACGCAGCCGTTGGCGTCGGGCAGATCCCCCTGGGCTATCTGGCGGTCGTAATAGAAGCCGGAGGCCTCATCGAACAGGCAGCTGTTGATATAGCCGGCCAGCTGGGTCGCCCCTTCGCGATAGCGGCTCGCCTCGTCCGGCTTGCCGAGCAGCTCGGCCATGTCGGCCAGGATGCGTTTCTCCTTGGCGAGGAAGGCGTTGAGCTCCACCGACTCCTGATCGATGGAGAAGCCGATGAGGTTGCCATCGTCCTGATGGTTT
Organism: Aeromonas sp. EU05-FHT14A05; assembly: GCF_058791175.1. Lineage (NCBI taxonomy): Bacteria > Pseudomonadati > Pseudomonadota > Gammaproteobacteria > Aeromonadales > Aeromonadaceae > Aeromonas > Aeromonas sp. EU05-FHT14A05. Next base: position 326,884 of record NZ_JBYTDH010000004.1, read on the forward strand.
TCGAAGAAGAAGACGTTCCAGTCCTGGCGCGCCTTGGCCATGTCGCCGCCATAGGTCTTGTCGGCATAGCGCTTGAGCTGGTCGGGTTCGATAAAGCCGAAGCGGGCAGCGTTGTCCATGCCGGACTCCCAGCCGGCGCCGTGCTGGGCGCCGATATCCATGTCGGCGTAGCCGCCAACGCTCAATACCTGCTGATAGAGCGCCATGCCGGCGCAGCCATACCAGCCATCTCCCTCATCGGTACAGCTCGACAGATCCAGCCCGACCGGTGCCCCCGTCGGGTACTGCACCTTGAAGGTGATGTTGCCGAACTCGTCGTTGTGCTCGACGTGGCGGGTGGCGCCATATTCGATGATGCCGTTGCGGTTGTTGTCCCGCGCCCGATACCACCAGTCGTGATAGGCCTGGATCTTCGGATACATCTCGGCGATGAAGGCCTTGTCCTGGGTGGCGCTGTAGATCTCCCAGATGGCCCAGGCGGAGAGGGGCGGCTTGGTGTCGCGCTCGTTCCAGTTGCCGCCGTCGCCACCGCGATCGGCGAGCTTGTTGTAGAAGACGGCGTCGATCACCATGCCGGCATCCTGCGGCCGGACCGGGTCATCGGCCTGGATCTGGTAGTCATACATGGCGCGCACGTTGTTCTTGGCCACTTCCGGGTTGAAGTGGGCCATGGCGTAGGCGTGCTTCCAGCTGTCCCAGGCCCAGACCCCGTCGAACCAGCGAGCGGTGTTGGAGGGGGTCACCCCGTCGTGCAGGATGGCGCCGGCCGGTGAGCGCCAGTTGCCGTTGAGGGTCTCCATCGCCTTGACCGCGATGCGCCGCTCCGATTCCGGGATCCCCTGATTGGAGAGGCCGCGCGCCAGGTAATCCTCCCAGCGGCGGATGGAGTCGTCGAAATGGCTGGCGGGGTCGGCCAGCAGCGCCTGGCGGCTCTGCTCGAAGCGGTCGGCGTCAGCACTACTGTGGACATAGCTCTGCAGGGTGTAGATATCCTGCTGGCCTTTGGCGGCCAGGGTGAGGCTGGCCTCGCTCACGTAGCCGAGCCCCTGCTCGTCGAGGGTGGTGTGACTGGGCAGGGTGCGATCGATACGGTAGCTGGCGCTGCCGCTTTGCATGATGTTCCAGGTGCTGCGCAGTTTGCCGAACTGGAATGCCACGCCGCGCTCGGTCTGGCTGATGGTGCGGGTCCAGGCGGGGTACTGCTCGGCGACCGTCTTGTTGGCATCCCACTGGTTGAGCAGTTCCCCCTGCCAGTTGAGCTTGAGGGTGAGGGGGGCGTCAGTGTGGTTGATGAGGCGGGTACGAACCAGCGCAGTGCGGGCATCGCCGTAGCGCAGCTCCAGCTCCAGGGTGAAAGGTTCGAATTCGAAGCGTTGCACCAGCGCCCCCGGGATGGCGTACAGCGCCTGCTTGCTGGCGCTGGTGAGCGGGAAGGCGCGGCCGCTCTCGTCGCTCAGGGTCAGCTTGTCCAATTCGCTGGCGAAGAACAGGCTGTACTCCTCGGCGATGACCATGGGGCCGGTAAAGCCGCCCCACTCGCTGTCGCTGGCGGGCAGCAGGAAGCCGTGCCAGGCGCCGAGATCGAGCAGCGGGTTGTATTTGAGGTTGGCGTAGCTGTCAAAGTCACGGAACTGGAGCGGGGTACCGCTGCGGTCGATCACGTTCTGATACTGGTTCGCCAGGGTGGCGCTGGGGGCGGCCGGGCTGCTGGAGTCATTGCCGTTGCAGGCTGTGAGGCCGAACAGGGCAACGCTCAGGGTGACGGATAGTAAACTTTTACGAAACATCTCTCGCTCCAATGACAGTTTTTGTAGGTTAAGGAAGGTGCTTTTTTTGTGTTTATTTTAGTAAAAACGTTTTCATGGCCATTCTAGGGGAAAGAAAGCGGAAAGATTGGCGCTGCGTCACAGTACGGGCGGGGAGCTGTGTGATCGGGATCACCGGGTTACATGAGGTTACACAGGAGTTGTTTTTAGTAACTATTTACTTGGCGTTGCGGGACAGTTGCGGGGCAGGTGCGCAGATATTGGTAGGGGGGTCAGGCCGAACGCCTGCTTGAAGCGGGCGGCGAAGCGGCCGGGGGAGTCGTAACCGCCGGCGAGGGCCGCCTCCAGCGGGTTCAGTCCCTGTTGCAGCAGGGTGAGGGCGTGGCTCATGCGCACCTGGGCTTGGGTGGTCTGACTCAGCGTGCGGCTGGCCATGGAGCAAACCCGCTCGAAGCAGAATGTCAGCGCCGGGCTTATCTCAAGGCGCGGCTTCCTCTGCGGCGTGGCCTGGGCGTCAGTCAGCCACTCGGCGGGGAGCGGGCCGGCGATAAAAAAACCGGCCCCATGAGGCCGGTTTTGACATCTTGCTGACAGCCGTGAGGCGGCTTAGCGCAGTATCATCTGCTCGCGGCCCGGGCCGACGGAGACCATGGGAACCGGCACACCCAGCAGGGCTTCGATGCGCAGCACATAGTGCTGGGCAGCCTTGGGCAAGTCTTCGAACTTGCGGATGTGGGAGATGTCTTCGCTCCAGGCTTCCATGGACTCGTACACCGGCTTCAGACCGGCGGTTTGCGGCCAGATCGGGTTCTCGGTGTTGGCACCTTCGTAGGCCACGCAGATCTTCAGATCCGGCATGCCGGAGAGGCAGTCCAGCTTGGTCAGGGCGATCTCGTTGGCAGCCTGGATCTCCAGACCCTGCTTGGTGGCGACCGCATCGAAGTAACCGATGTCACGGGGACGGCCTGTGGTGGCGCCGAACTCGTTGGCGAACTTGCGGAACTCTTCCTGGTTCTCCATGGCGGTGATCAGGGTGCCTGTACCCACAGAGGTACTGAACGCCTTGGCCACGGCAATCACGCGCTCGGGGCGCAGGGCCGGCAGGCCGCCGCCGATGCCGGCGTAGGCGCCGGAGACGTGGGAAGAAGTTACCCAGGGGTACTCACCGTAGATGAGGTCACGGCCGGCGCCCAGCTGGGCTTCGAACAGCAGGGTGCCATTCTGGGCCTGGATGGCCTTGAGCGGCTCGCTGACGTTGCAGACGGCGTCGATCCAGGGGGCGGACACTTCCAGCAGCCAGTCGGCCATCTCCTGGGCGGTCTGCTTGAATTCGAAGCTGGGGTAGAGGGCTTTGAGCTGCGGCAGTTTCCAGTCGAGGAAGAACTGGATGCGCTCGACCAGCACGTCCGGCTGTTTCAGCCAGCCCACCAGGATCGCCTTTTTCATGACCCGATCACCGTAAGCCGGGGCAATGCCCTGACGGGTGGAGCCATAGGCACCATCACCCAGACGAACTTCTTCCAGGGTGTCTTCCAGGGCGTGGATCGGCAGGCAGAAGGTGGCTCTGTCAGAGATGGCGAGTTTGGGAGTCACGCCGGCGGCCTTCACTTCGGCCAGTTCCTTGGTCAGCGGCTCCGGGCTGATGACCATGCCAGGGCCGAGCACGACCAGGCAATCCGGGTTGAAGACGCCGCTTGGCAGCTGGTGCAGCTTGAAGGTGCCAAGATCGTTGACCACGGTGTGGCCGGCGTTGTTGCCGCCCTGGAAACGGATGCTGGCGGCGGACTGGCCTGCCAGATAATCGACGATGCGGCCTTTGCCTTCATCACCCCAGTTAGCACCTACGACTACGATAGACGACATGACTCTTTCTCCTAAGACGTTAGGCGTCCATCCTAGGAGCCCTGTGCGGATTAGAAAAATTAATTATCTTTATAATTCCGATAAGTAAGTCATATAATTGTGGCCAATTTATCGGCAAAGCCCCGCCATGACGCGCCACCCCGCGCCGGCCGTGGGTGAGAGTTACCTCATGTTGGATATTCACTGGTTAAATACCTTCGTCACCCTGGCCCGCCTGCAGCACTTCGGCCAGACCGCCACCGAACTGCACATGACCCAGCCCAACGTCAGCCTGCACCTCAAGAACCTGGAGCAGGCCACCCGGGTCAAGCTGATTGAACGCAGCCCGTTTCGACTGACCCAGGCGGGGGAGCGATTGCTGCAAAGCGCCGAGCGCGCCATCAACGAGCTGCAGCTCTGCCAGTCCGATCTCAACGCCCTCAGCCAGCTGAGCCAGGGGACGCTCGCCATCGCCGCCAGCGACATCATCTCGCGCCTGCTGCTGATCCAGCCGTTCCAGCGCTTCAAGCAAGCCTTTCCCGGCATCGATCTCACCCTGTTCAACACCACCTCGGATCAGGCGGCGGATCTGGTCAGGGCGGGCAAGGCGGATCTCGGCTTCGTGATGGCGCAAAAGCGCAGCGAGCCGCTCTTCTACACCGAATTGCAGCAGGTGACCTGGTGCGCGCTGGGGCAGGGGCTCACCCGCTGGCAGGCCCGTGCCAAGGCCGGGGAGAGCGATCCCCTCGACGAGCCCACCCTCATCCTGCTGGGGCACGACACCCGCACCCGGGCGCTGATAGACCCTTCCTTGCCCCTGCTCGGGCTGCCGAGCTGCCGCATCATGGAGGTGGGCAGCGTGGATGCCCAGCTCGACTGGGCGGAGGCGGGCTTTGGCGTCGCCATAGTGCCGGATTTCTCCCTCCACCCGCGGCTCAAGCTCACCGCCCCGGTGACCCGGCTCACCGACTTCCCCGGCACCAGCCTGGGGTATGTGGTGCGTCAGAACCAGGTGCTGTCGCGGGCCATCAAGCAGTTGCTGCACTGGGTGGAGGAGGAGATCCAGCGCCCGGACTCGCTGCCGCTTCCCAAGGGATAGGCCCGGCGCCGCTCGTCGGCGCACATCCGGATGACAAGAGGCCACCCTTGGGTGGCCTCTTGCACTGTGCTCTCCCCGTCATTGGACGGGGGCGGGCGTCTCGCCGGTGAGCGGCGAGGCACCGCTTGGGCTGCCCGGTGCGGGCGCCTCGGTCGGTGCTTGCGCTGTGCCCTTTGCCGCCGAGGGGGTGGTGATCCCGGCCGCGTCCGGCTCGCTGCCCTGCGCCGACCTTGCCTCTGCCGGCGTAGGTTGCGTGGTCAGCGCCGGGGCTTGTTCGGTCGTCACCGCATCCGAACTGGCCGGCAGGGTGGCGCCGGCGGGTTGCTCCGGCAGCACCTCAGCCCCTTCCAGCGGGGTGGCCGCACTGGTGGGGGCGGACGGCGCCGTGGGGAGCGCTCCCGAGGTGGCCTCGGCCCCGGAGGGCGCATCGGGCAACAGGGTCGGCGCGGCATCCAGCATGCCGGGATGGAGCGGGAGTATGTCTCCCGCCTGCATGGATTCGGGGGTGAGCGTGGTGAGCGCCGGGTGCAGGCGAGTGAACTGCTTGAGATTGCGGCTCAGCACGTCGCGCAGGGTGCGCACCTGATCTTCAGGCAGGCTGGCCTCGGCCACCAGCTCGGCGGTCACCGCAAAGGTGGCGACGGAGCTGGTCTGCCCCGGGTAGAGGTTGGCGCCGATGCGGCTGCGCTCATAGTAGGGATACTGCTTGAGCAGCTTGTCGACCTGCTCCCCCTCGATGGGAATGAGGCGGGCCTGGCAGCGACCGGTCAGATCGCCTATTCCCTGGTTGGGGTGGCCGGCGACCAGGAAGGCGGCATCCAGGGTGCCGTTGCAGAGCCCCTCCAGCCGGTTGCCTGCCGAGGCGACGGGGGGCACGGCGAACTGGCTCTCCTGCCAGCCCATGGCGTCGAGCAGTGCCCGGCTGGTGACCCTGTCCCCGGAGTTGGGGGCGCCGAGATCGACCCGCTTGCCTTCGATGTCCGCCAGGGTGGTGATGTTGCTGGTGGCGCTGGCGAGCAGGGTCAGGGACTCCTTGTGGAGCCGCAGCAGGCTGCGCAACTGCGCGTTCGGGCTCAGGCCCGCGAAGGGGCCGCTGCCGTGGGCCGCATGGTACAGGACATCCGACTGCACCAGCGCCAGCTGGATGTCGCCCTTGGCCAGCGCGGCCAGGTTGGCGATGGAGCCCGAGGTGCTCTGCACGGTGCAGTGCAGCCCGTGGTTGCTGCTGTCGTCGTTGAGCAGACGGCAGATGGCGCCCCCCGTGGGGTAGTAGACGCCGTTGAGCGCCCCCGTGCCTATGGTGACATAGGCGGGGGTGGCCGAGAGGGGCTGTGCCAGCATGGCCGCCAGCCAGGGCAGGGCGGCAAGTGACAGGCGCGACAGGTGACGCAGGGCTCGTGGGTGCATAGTGAACCGGAACAATGGCTGAAAAAAGGATGAGCCAGGCTCATCCCGTCATGTGTCACATCTTATCTATATCAGATGTGAACCTGAATGGCTTTCACCATTCCCGTCAAGGGGGCTCCTTGTCAGATCGTGCGCTGGAGAATGGCCTTCTCCATGCGCGCCAAGGCTTGGGTGAGGCGAGCCCGGGTGCAGCCAAAGTTGAGGCGCACGAACTGGCCGTCGCCAAACTGGGCGCCCGGGGAGAGACCGACCCCCGCCTGCTCGAAGAAGGCGACGGGATCGTCCAGCCCGAGGGCGCTCACATCGATCCAGGCGAGATAGGTCGCCTGATTCTTTGCCAGCTTGATGCCGGGCCAGCGGGCCACCGCCTGCTCGATCAGCGCCAGGTTGGCCCTCAGATAGTCGAGCTGTTCGCTGAGCCACTGCTCGCCGCCCTCGTAGGCCGCTTCGGCGGCGACAAAGCCCAGCAGGTTGACGTCGGCGCTGATGCCGCGCATCGCCTGTTGCAGCTTGAGCCGCAGGCGGGGGTTGGGGATCACGGCGAAGGAGCAGCACAGGCCGGCGATGTTGAAGGTCTTGCTCGGCGCCATCATGACCGCAGAGCGCTCGGCGGCCGACGGGCTCAGGGCACCGTAGGGAATGTGGCGGGCATCCTTGTCCAGCAGCAGATCGCAGTGGATCTCGTCCGAGCAGACCACCAGGTTGTGGCGCTCGGCGATGGCGTCGATGGCGAGCAGCTCCTCGCGGGTGAAGACGGTGCCCCCCGGATTCTGCGGGTTGCACAGCAGCAGCAGGTCGGCGGAGGGAGCCTGGCGCTCCAGCTCTTCCAGATCCAGCACCCAGCGTCCGGCCTCCTCCATCATGGGGACGGTCAGCAGGGGGCGATCGTTGAAGCCCGGCGCCTGCAGGAAGGGGTAATAGACCGGCTTGGGGGTGATGATGCCACGGCCGTGCTGGCTCCAGGCCTTGCAGGCGAGGTTCAGACCGGGCACCACCCCCGGCAGGAAGACCAGCCACTCCGGGGATATGGTCCAGCCATAGCGCTGCTGCAGACGGGTGATGATGAGTTCGATCAGCCGGGGGGAGGGGCGGGAATAGCCGAAGACGCCGTGGGCCACCCGCGCGGTGAGGGCCTCGATGACGGCGGGGGGCGAGGCGAAATCGGTGTCGGCCACCCACATGGGCACGACATCCTGACCCTTGTACTTGTCCCACTTCAGGCTCATGGTGCCGCTGCGATCTATCTCCCGATCAAAATCAAACATGTGAAATCCTTGTACTGGCCAGAGGGTTTACCAATGTACGGACTTGGACGTGGCCTCGCAAGCCTTGAGGTGGCTGTTGATAATCGCATAAAATAATCGCTGTCATGCTGTACATCCGCCGGCTTCTGGCTTCCTTTTCTCTTCCATATCAATGGTATCTCTATGAGTTTGCTGAGTGCTGCCCGCAAGAGGCCGGATCCCGTCTCTCTCTCTTTCCTCGCCGTGACCTTCATGACCGGGGTGGCGGTGGCACTCCAGGTGCCCACCTTGAGCCTGTTTCTGGCCGAAGAGGTGCAGGTGCGCCCCTTCCTGGTGGGGCTCTTCTACACCGTCAACGCGGTGATCGGCATCCTCATCAGCCAGTGGCTCGGCCATCGCTCCGACAACGGGGGGGATCGCAAGCAGCTGATCCTGCGCTGCTGCCTTGCCGGCATAGTGCTCTCCCTGCTGTTTGCCTGGAACCGGCAATACTGGCTGCTGGTGAGCCTGGGGGTGGTGCTGGCGAGCCTCACCGCCACCGCCAGCCCCCAGCTGTTTGCCCTGGCGCGGGAATACGCCGACAGCCGCAACAAGCGGGCGGACATGTTCAGCTCTGTGCTGCGGGCCCAGTTCTCCCTGGCCTGGGTCATCGGGCCGCCGGCCGCCTTCGCGCTCGCCATCGGCTACGGCTTCGAGGTGATGTATCTGGCTTCCGCCCTGGCCTATCTGATCTGCGCCCTGGTGGTCTGGCGCTGGCTGCCCTCCCTGCCGCTGCCGAGCAGCCAGGGCGGGGGTGAGCGGGTCAGCAGCTGGCGAGATCCTTCGGTGCGGGCGCTCTTCATCGCCTCCACCCTGATGTGGACCTGCAACAGCATGTACCTCATCAACATGCCGCTCTACATCACCCGCGAGCTGGGGCTGGAGGAGAAGCTGGCCGGCATCCTGATGGGCACGGCGGCGGCCCTGGAGATCCCCTTCATGCTGCTGGCGGGTTACTACACCCGGCGCTTTGGCAAGCGGCCCATGATGCTGCTGGCGGTGCTGGCCGGGGTCGGTTTCTACGCCGGCCTGGTGACGCTGTCGAGCCAGGGGGCCCTCATCGCGCTGCAACTGCTCAACGCCATCTTCATCGGCATAGTCGCCGGCATCGGCATGTCCTATTTCCAGGATCTGATGCCGGGTCGGGCCGGGGTAGCGACCACGTTGTTTGCCAACAGCATCCGCACCGGCTCCATCATGGCGGGTGCCATCGCGGGGACAGTGGCGGAGATCTGGAGTTTTCACGGGGTCTTCATGGTGGCCACCGCATTGGCGCTGGCTGCGCTGGCCGCCTGCTGGCGGGTGCCCAATGTGTGAGGCGCCCCTGGCGGGCGCTGCGGCATTGACGCCGGCGGGGTAAGAAGAGGCCGGCCGCGGTGGCCGGCGGAGCATTACTTGCCGTTGTCGGCCTGGTATTCGTTGCGCAGGCAGCGCAGCAGCAGCTCGGCCGCCGGGCCCAGGGCATCGGTGGAGGGAGTAAGCAGGTAGGTGTAGAGGTAGCGCTCGCTGCCGCCGGCCAGATCGAGCTGCACCAGGGCGCCGCTGGCGAGCTCCTCCCGTACCAGGTGGCCAGGTACCCAGGCGTAGCCAAGGCCCAGGCGCACCATGCTGAGCACCTCGTGATAGTGGGTCGCCTTCCAGCCGGTGTCGTCCGCATCGTTCCAGTCCACCGAGCGGTGGATGGGCGGGTGCAGGCTTATCTGGTTATGGCTGGCGAGCAGCTCCGCCGTGATGGGCTCCTCCTGCCCGGCGAGGGGATGCCCGGCCGCGCACAGCGGCAGCAGGCAGACCTCGTCCAGCGGCAGGCCGGTGCGATCGTGGGGCAGGTGCTCGGAGAGCATCAGGTCCCCCACCTGGAGCGCATTGAAGTGGCAATGGATCCGCTCGTGCAGATTGATGCGGCAACCCCGGCTGCGGGGATGGAAGTGGGCCAGCGCCCGGTAGAGCCGGTCTCTGGGTTGCAGCGCGGAGACATAGAGGTTGATCTGCGGCTCCCACTGGCGCTCCAGGTTGTTGGCCAGGTTCTCCAGCTCTTCCACCTGCTGGCTGAGCTGACGGGCCCGCTTGAGGAAGATCTCCCCCGCCGGCGTCAGCACCGCCTTGCGCCCCCTCACCTCCAGCAGGGCCAGCCCCAGGCTCTGTTGCAGCTTGGCGACCGCATGATTGAGGGAGGATTGGCTCTTGTTCAGCGCCTCTGCGGCCTGGGCGTAACCGCCACAGTCCACCACGGCCTGGAAGATCCGCCATTGCTCAAACGTGCTCTTGGGACGAAACATAGTGCAACCTGTCAGGGGCCGATGGGATTCAACAGGGCGCGACTGGCACCCCTCTTCACTTTAACCCCATCTGGTTAGTTTGTTGATTTATTTGGGCTGGGCCACGAAGGTCTGGCCTGTCTTGCCACGGCTGTCCGGCCCCATCAGATAGAGATAGAGCGGCATCAGGTCGGCCGGGGTCTTCAGCAACTGGGGATCTTCCGCCGGGAAGGCGCTGGCCCGCATCCTGGTGCGGGTGCCGCCCGGGTTCAGGGTGTTGACCCGCACCCCGGTATTCTCCAGCTCGTCCGCCAGCACTTCCATCATGCCCTCGACGGCGAACTTGGAGATGGCATAGGTGCCCCAGTAGGCGCGCCCTTTTCGCCCCACGCTGGAGGAGGTGTAGACGATGGAGGCCTCGCCGTGCTCCTTGGCGGTCTGGCGAATGAGGGGCAACAGGGCCTGGGTCAGCAGGAATTCGGATTTGACGTTGACCTGCATCACCTCGTCCCACTCCTTCTCCTGGATGTGCTCGAAGGGGGAGAGGGTGCCGAGCAGGCCGGCATTGAACAGCACGCCGTCGAGGCGGCCGAACTGCTGGGCGAAGGTCTCGGCCATGCCGCGGTAGTGAGCGGCGGTGGCCCCTTTCAGGTCCACAGGAACTATGGCGGGCAGGGGGTGACCGGCCGCCTCTATCTGGTCGTAGACCGCCTCGAGCTTGGCGCTGGTGCGCCCGAGCAGCACCACGGTAGCGCCGTGGGCGGCATAGGTGAGCGCCGCTTCGCGGCCGATGCCGTCACCGGCACCCGTTACCAGAATGACCTTGTCCTTGAGCAGATCCCGGGGGGCCTGATAATCGAGCATGTGCACTCCTGTTAACAAATCCGTGACGGATGGGCGCGACAATAGAGGAGGCAAGTGTACTGATCCGGCCCTGCCGTTGACCAGTATGAGACGGCAAAAATGTGAAGAAAACAGGGCGCTAGCCTGAATTGGCGCTGCCTGCCCCTGGCCCATGGCAGAGTTTTTGCACCATGCCGCCAAACTCCTTACTATGTGAAAAAACCGAACATAGCGCGGAGCATCAAGTGGCATTTTTGACCGAATACGGCCTGTTTCTGGCCAAGACCCTCACCTTAGTGCTGGCCATAGGCGCCGTCGTCCTGATGGTGGTGAGCAGCCGTCAGCCCAGAGCCCGCAAGGGGGAGCTGGTGGTGACCGATCTCTCCCGGGAGCTGGAGCAGGGCCGTCATCAGCTGCAATCGGCCCTGGCAGGCAAGGCCGAGCGCAAGCAGATGGACAAGGCACGCAAGGCCGAGGAGAAGGCGCGCGCCAAGACAGGGGACGAGCGCAGTCGGCTCTTTGTGCTCGATTTTCACGGCAGCATGGACGCCAGGGAGGTGGCCTCCCTGCGGGAAGAGGTGAGCGCCGTGATTGGGGTCGCCCGGCCCGGTGACGAGGTGCTGCTGCGCCTCGAGTCCGGCGGCGGCGTGGTGCACGGCTATGGCCTGGCGGCCTCCCAGCTGCAGCGCCTGCGGGACAAGGACATCACGCTGACGGTGGCCATCGACAAGGTGGCGGCGAGCGGCGGCTACATGATGGCCTGCGTGGCGGACAAGATACTGGCGGCGCCCTTTGCCATCGTCGGCTCCATCGGGGTGATAGCCCAGTTGCCGAACTTCAACAAACTCCTGAAAAAGCATGACATCGAGTTCGAGATGCACACCGCCGGCCAGTACAAGCGCACCATCACCATGTTCGGCGAGAACGACGATCTGGGGCGGGAGAAGTTTCGCGAGGAGCTGGGGGCCATCCACGAGCGCTTCAAGGGGTTCGTGGCCGAGCACAGACCCGGCCTCGACATCGACAAGGTCACCACGGGGGAGCACTGGCTGGCGAGTCAGGCCAAGCAGCTCGGCCTGGTGGATGCACTCTGCACCAGCGATGACTACCTGCTGGCCCAGGCCAGCCACCACAAGGTGGTCGGCATCAGCTACCGCAAACCCAAGAGCCTGACCCAGCGGCTAGGCCGCCAGGCCGTACTGGGGCTGGAGGGTGCCCTCGGTCGCCTGTGGCAGCAGAGCCCCTGGCGCTGAGGCACAGTTTATTGGGTTGAAACAAGAGAGCCGGGCATTGCCCGGCTCTCTGTTTATGCTGATGTCGCGGCTTCGCTGCGAGCCTGTGCTCAGCGCTGGAAGGGGTAGACGGAGCCGAGTTTGAGGATCTGGGTCAGCTCGTCCAGGGCGGTGCGGGTCTCCAGCACTAGGGCCGGATCGCGCAGATCGTCCAGCGACAGGCTGTCGCGGTAGTGACGCTCGACCCAGTTGTCCAGACGGGCAAACTGGCTGTCGTTGATGAGGCAGGCCGGGTTGACCGCCGCGAGCTCGGCGTCGTTCATGGCGACCCTCAGGCGCAGGCAGGCGGGGCCGCCGCCGTTGCGCATGCTCTGCTTCACGTCCATGAAATGTACCCCCTTGATGGGGGTGCCCAGGGTCACCAGCCTGGCCAGATAAGCGGATACCGCCGGATTGTCACGGCACTCGGTGGGGGCGATGATCGCCATCTCGCCGGAGGGCAGGGTCAGGATCTGGGTGTTGAACAGGTAGGATTTCACCGCGTCCTGCACCGACACCTCGGCAGTCGGCACCTCGATGAAGTGCAGCTCCCCCTCGCCGAACTTGGTGCGCACCTCGGCCAGGGCCGAGGCGGTGTTGAGGAACGCCTGCTGGTGGAAGAAGAGCACGTTCTGGTTGCCCACCGCGATCACGTCGTTGTGGAACACCCCCTGATCGATCACGTCCGGGTTCTGCTGGATAAAGACGGCGCTCTCTTCCCCCAGGCCGTGCAGGCGGGCGATGGCCTGGCTGGCTTCCAGGGTCTGGCGGGCCGGGTAGCGCTTGGGAGCCGGCTGGGAGACGTCGAAGGCGCTGCGGCCATAGACGAACAGCTCGACCCCGGCCTCGCCATAGGCGCGGCACAGCCGGGTGTGGTTGGCTGCCCCCTCGTCACCGAAGTGGTCGTTCTCCGGCAGGTGCTGGTGGTGGCTGAAGTGACGGTCGTTGTTGAACACGGCGCGCAGGATGCGGCCGGTCACTTCGGGCTCCAGGGAGCGGTGGAACTTGTTGGTCAGGTTGGCGGGGGTGAAATGGATGCGGCCATCCTGGGTGTCGGCGCTCGGCGAGACGGTAGCGGCGTTGGCGGTCCACATGCTGGAGGCGGAGTAACAGGCGGCCAGCACGGCGGGGGCCTGTTTCGCGGCCTGAGCCAGGACGCTGGCATCGTTGCCGGTGAAGCCGAGGCGGCGCAGGGTGGCGAGATCCGGCCGCTCCTGCGGCGCCAGCACCCCTTGCGTCATGCCGAGCTCGGTCAGCGCCTTCATCTTGCGCAGCCCCTGCTTGGCCGCCTCCTTCGGATTGGACGCCTCCTTGGCGTTGCTTTGGGACGCCACGTTGCCATAAGACAAGCCGGCATAGTTGTGGGTGGGGCCGACCAGGCCGTCGAAGTTGACCTCGAAGTGCTTCATGACTACATCCTTTCGATTTTTATATGGGGAGCGGTTCCTTCCGCGCACAAAGCTGCGGCGTGCGGCCATTATAAAGAGATTTCATCCTTTGTAACAAGCTGATAACCAAGATGGTTTTTTATGTGACGGGGGTGGCTGGATATGTCATTTCCAATCTAAAAAAGGGGGGGATATAGCATAAAAACAAAAAAGCGGTTGCTTCCCGCGCGTCCCCTTCGCATTAATAAATAAAGAAGCAAGGCGGTTCGGGCTGCATGGCAAATTTGTTCACAAGATTGCTTTTTCCCGTCAAATCTCTTATACAGCCCCACAAAACCGCACGCCAACCCCGTCGGGTGCAATGAGGATAATAGTTACAGCATGGGCAAATCACTGGTCATAGTGGAGTCTCCGGCCAAGGCCAAGACCATCAACAAATATTTGGGCAAGGACTACGTGGTGAAATCCAGCGTCGGTCACGTGCGCGATCTGCCGACCAGCGGCAGCGCCAGCACAGAGCCCAAAAAACCTGTCATTCGCGGCATCAAGCTCAGCGAATCCGAGAAGGCGGCCAAGGATCGCAACGCCCTGTTCTCCAGGATGGGGATCAATCCGACCGCAGGCTGGCAGGCCAACTACCAGATTTTGCCCGGCAAGGAAAAAGTGGTCAGCGAGTTGCAAAGTCTGGCCGCCAAGGCCGACACCATCTATCTCGCAACCGACTTGGATAGAGAAGGGGAAGCGATCGCCTGGCACCTGCGGGAGATCATCGGCGGCGACGACAGCCGCTACAAGCGGGTGGTGTTCAACGAGATCACCAAGACCGCGATCCAGGAAGCGTTCGCCCAGCCGTCCGAGCTGAACATCCACCGCGTCAACGCCCAGCAGGCCCGTCGTTTCCTCGACCGGGTGGTGGGCTACATGGTCTCCCCGCTGCTCTGGAAGAAGCTGGCCCGCGGTCTCTCCGCCGGCCGGGTGCAGTCCGTCGCGGTGCGCCTCATCGTCGACAAAGAGCGCGAGATCAAGGCCTTCGTGCCGGTGGAGTTCTGGGATCTCAACGCCGACCTGCTCACCGCCGAGAAGAGCGAGCTGCGGATGGAAGTGGTCAGCCGCAACGGCGTCGACTTCAAGCCGGTGACCCAGGCCGAGACCTTCGCCGCCGTGGCCGCCCTCGAAGGGGTCGACTACAAGGTGGTGAACCGGGAAGACAAGCCGACCGGCTCCAAGCCGTCCGCCCCCTTCATCACCTCCACCCTGCAGCAGGCGGCCTCCACCCGGCTGAGCTTCGGGGTCAAGAAGACCATGATGATGGCCCAGCGTCTCTACGAAGCGGGTTACATCACCTATATGCGTACCGACTCCACCAACCTCAGCAAAGAGGCGGTCGAGGCGGTGCGGGAATATATCGGCGAGCAGTATGGCGCCGCCTATCTGCCGAGCGAGCCGAACCTCTACGGTGCCAAGGCCAATGCCCAGGAGGCCCACGAGGCGATCCGTCCCTCCAGCGTGCAGGTGACTGCCGAGATGCTGGAAGGGATGGAGCCGGACGCCATGCGGCTCTATGACCTCATCTGGCGCCAGTTTGTGGCATGCCAGATGACCCCGGCCCAGTACGACTCCTCCACCCTGACCGTCAAGGCGGGCGAGTTCGAGCTCAAGGCCCGTGGCCGCACCCTGCGCTTCGCCGGTTGGACCAAGGCCCTGCCGCCCATGGGCCGCAAGGGGGAAGACAGCCAGCTGCCGGCGGTGACCGTCGGCGAGATCCTCAAACTGGTCAAGCTGGATCCCCGTCAGCACTTCACCAAGCCGCCCGCCCGCTTCACCGAGGCGGCCCTGGTGCGCGAGCTGGAAAAACGCGGCATCGGCCGTCCGTCCACCTACGCCTCCATCATCTCCACCATCGTCGATCGCGGCTATGTGCGGGTCGAGAGCCGTCGCTTCTTCGCCGAGAAGATGGGGGAGATCGTCACCGATCGTCTGGTGGAGAACTTCGTCGAGCTGATGAACTACGAGTTCACCGCCAAGATGGAAGACAAGCTCGATGGCATCGCCGAAGGCAGCCTGGAGTGGAAGAAGGTGCTTGACGCCTTCTACGCCGAGTTTACCCAGGAGCTGGAGCAGGCCGACAAACCGGCGGAAGAGGGGGGCATGCGTGCCAACCAGATGGTGCTGACCGACATCGACTGCCCGGACTGCGGCCGCAAGATGGGCATTCGCACCGCCACCACAGGAGTCTTCCTCGGCTGCTCCGGCTATGCCCTGCCGCCCAAAGAGCGCTGCAAGAAGACCATCAACCTGGTCAGTGCGGACGAGTTCGTCTCCGCCACCGACGGGGACGAGGCCGAGACCGAGGCGCTGCGCGCCAAGCACCGCTGCGGCGTCTGCGGCACCGCCATGGATGCCTACATCATCGACGACAGCCGCAAGCTGCACGTCTGTGGTCGCAACCCGGACTGCGACGGTTACGAAATCGAGCAGGGCCAGTTCAAGCTCAAGGGCTATGAAGGGCCGAGCATCGAGTGCGATCGCTGCGGCTCCGAGATGCAGCTCAAGAACGGCCGCTTCGGCAAGTACATGGGTTGCACCAACGAGACCTGCAAGAACACCCGCAAGATCCTGAAAAACGGTGACATAGCGCCGCCGAAGGAAGATCCGGTGCCGCTGCCCGAGCTCAAGTGCACCCAGTCCGACGCCCACTTCGTGCTCCGTGACGGGGCGGCCGGTCTCTTCCTCGCCGCCAGCAACTTCCCGAAATCCCGTGAGACTCGTGCGCCTCTGGTGGAGGAGCTCAAACGCTTCCGCGATCGGTTGTCGCCCAAGCATCAGTACCTGGCGGACGCTCCGGCGTCAGATCCTGACGGTAACGCATCCGTGGTGCGCTTCAGCCGCAAGAGCAAGGAGCAGTACGTGATGACCGAGGTCAACGGCAAGGCGACGGGCTGGACCGCCCATTACGACAATGGAAAGTGGCAGGAAAGTCTGGCCAAGGCGAAGAAATCCTGACGCGCCATTGCTCACATCATGATGAAAGAGGCCCCGTACAGGGGCCTTTTTATTGGGAGATGGCGGTATACTGAGAGGGCTGCATGGATGGCAGCACAAGACAGGGAGGTTGTCATGGAGATACATGAAATCCGGCCAGGCATGACCTGCCTGACGCGGGAAGGAACGGCCTATGTGCTGGAAGTGGACAGGCAGAGTCTGCTGGTATTGCTGCAGCGGGAAGACGAGACCATACCGGTGCAGGTACGTTGCGACGACATCCTGGGCCCCCTTGCCAGCGACTAGCGACGGCGCCCTGACAGGCGCTAGAACGGGATCAGAAAGAGCAGCTCGGCGAGGTCGGGCTGCCACTGCCACTCCCGCATCCTGACCCGCCCCTTGATCACCGGCACCCCCTCTTCCTGCAATCTTCCTACCTGTTCATCAAAACCCGCCGAGCCCTTGGGCAAGGAGATGGTACCGCCTGCGCCCAGCACGCGATGCCAGGGCAGCGTCTTGTCCGTCTCCCGCAACACTTTTCCCACCAGCCGCGCCCGCCCGGGCAGGCCCGCGAGATCGGCGACCTGGCCGTAGCTCACCACGCGGCCGACCGGGATCAGGGCCAGGATAGCCTCGATGCGCGCCACCTTGTTCAAGGGGGAAGGGGGAGGGGTCATCATCATGGTGCGTTACTCGGCGTGAAACAAAAGCGCCATCATTGTGGCGCTTCCGTGGTCTGGGGGGCAACAGGGGATCCGGCTCAGCCGAAGGTCTGGCTCAGCCCCCTGAGCTCGCTGGCGCGCTTGAGCAGCTCCTGGCTGGAGTTGTCCACCGCCTGGATCTTCTGGCTGTTGGCGCGGGAGTACTGGGAGATCTGGTGGATGTTGCGGCTGATCTCCTCCACCACCGCCTGCTGCTGTTCGGCCGCGGCGGCTATCTGGGTGGAGAACTCGGTCACCTGATCGATCTCCCCCAGCACCAGATGCAGGTTGCCGGAGCCCTGGCGCGTCATCAGGGCGCACTCGCGAGTCTGGGCCAGGTTGTCCTGCATCATTCCCTGCCAGCGACCCAGGGTCTGCTGGATCTGGCGGATGCTGCCCTGGATCTGCTCGGTCGCCTTGTGGGTGCGGGTGGAGAGGGTGCGCACCTCGTCCGCCACCACCGCAAAGCCGCGTCCCTGCTCACCGGCCCGGGCCGCCTCGATGGCGGCGTTGAGGGCCAGCAGGTTGGTCTGCTCGGCGATGCCCTGGATCTCGCCCATGACGCTGCCGATCCGCTCGGATTCGTTCGCCAGCTCGACGGCGGAGTGGAAGGCATGCTCCGCCTGCCTGGCCAGCAGCTCCATCTGCTGCTCGGTCTGATCCAGCTGCTGCACAGTATGCTGGCAACTGCTGCGTGCCTCTGTCACCTGGCTGTTGGTGTCCTGGATGTTGCGCGCTATCTCGTGGGCCGTGCTGGCCATCTGGGTCATGGCGGCGGCCATCTGCTGGGTCTGGGCATCCTGCTCGTTGATGTCGAGGAAGGCTTGATGGGAAGAGTCCTGCAGGTCGGTCGCCAGGGTCTGCAGGGGATGGGTGGCGTCGTTGACCCGACCCAGCACGGTACGAATGCGGGCCTGCAGCATCTTGAGATGGAAATCGGCGATGGCGCCGGGGGCGTCCCCCGAGTAGACCAGCCGGGTCAGGCTGTCATATTGCTGACCGAGCCGCTTGAGGTAGCGTGGCAGCGAGATGAGTTCGCGCCAGTAAGTGCCGGCGACGGCCAGCAGGGGCAGCAGCATCAGCAGCACCGTCAAGGCTCCCTGGGAGAAGGCCGCCCAGCCAAAGAGCAGCAGCATCAGCAGGCCGAGCAGCAGGGGTCTGGCACCGTGCAGGGAGGGCAGCTTGCTGGCGCCGCCCTGTTCGGCCTTGAGCAGGGCCTGATAGGCCTGGGCGGCGACCCGCTTGAGCTGGGGTTCCGGCTTGCAGCGCACCGACTGGTAGCCGCTTATCTTGCCGTTCTCGTAGATGGGGGTCACATAGGCGTCGACCCAGTAATAGCGGCCATCCTTGCAGCGGTTCTTGACCATGCCGCGCCAGGGGTTGCCCTCCTTGAGGCGATCCCAGAGGTCGGCGAAGGCGGCCTTGGGCATGTCGGGGTGACGCACCAGGTTGTGGTTGTGTCCGACCAGTTCATCGACATGGTAGCCAGCGATGCGGCAGAAGGCGGGGTTGGCGTAAGTGATGACGCCGCGCAGATCCGTGGTGGAGACGAGTTGCACGTCGGCGGGGAACTCAACTTCACTGTCCTGGATCTGGACGTGTTTGCGGGCCATAGGGATAAGCTCCGATGCGTTGCTGGTTGTTATTGTGGTTGAGCCGGATGCTGGCCCGGGCGCAGTGCGTCTTGCCCGGCCTCATCGGGGGCCTTATTTTGCCAACAAAGGCGGAGTAAAAGTAGGGGCCAGGTTGGATTTCTGTTGTTTGGTGGTAAAAAAATGGCGACCAAAAGGTCGCCAAAAAGAGAAAGACAACACTACCTCTGTGGCACCCGGTAACGCACCTGTAACTGATCGAGGATCTGCAGCTGGCCGGGCAGACGGGCGGCGAAGTGCTCCCACGCCTTGCGGGCGGGGTCGCTCCAGGCCACCTCGGCGGTCGCCAGCATGCGCGGGAACAACATATAGTCGAGGCGATCGCGAGAGGTGATCAGCTCCGACCATAAGGGGCTCAACACCCCCAGGATGTTATCGTTGGCATGGAAATCGGCTGGGGCCGGGTCACATGCGTAGACCTGCGCCAGATTGAGGGTGCCCGCCCAGTAGAGGCCGGGTTCATGGATGTCCTGGCTCCAGGCGAGATCCAGATAGAGGTGCTGGGCCGGTGCCATCACCACCGGATAGCCCGCCGTCGCCGCGTCGAGTCCGGCCTGGAAGCTGGTCCAGGCGAAGATGGTGGCGTCCCGGCTCACCTTGTCGCCGTGCAATATCTCCTCCCAGCCCAGGATCCGCTTGCCCTTGCCGGCCAGGTACTGCTGGCAGTGGCGCAGCAGGTGGCCCTGCAGCTCGCGGCAATCCTGATACCCCTGCTGCTTCATCAACTGCTGGCAGGCGGGGCTGTCGGTCCAGACCCCGGTCGGTACCTCGTCCCCCCCCATGTGCACCTGAGTGCCGGGGAAGAGCGCGCACACCTCGTCGATCACCGCCTCCAGGAAGCGATAGGTGCCGGGCAGGGCAGGGTTGAGCACGTTGTCGTCAAAATATTGCACCGAGAGGTAGCGGGAGTGGTCCGCCTCTTCCCGCAGCAGCTCGGGCAGCGCCTTGATGGCCGCGTGGCAGTGACCCGGGATGTCTATCTCCGGGATGATGGTGATGCCGAGTCCGGTGGCATAGGCCACCAGTTCGCGCACCTCGCTCTGGGTGTAGTAACCGCCATAGGGCTCGGGGCCGCCGCTGAGCTGGGGACCGACCGCCAGGTCATGTCCCCGCCAGGCCGCCACCTCGGTCAGCTGGGGGAAGGCCTTGATCTCGAGGCGCCACCCCTCGTCATCGGTCAGGTGCCAGTGGAAGCGGTTGAACTTGTAGAGGCTCATCTGCTTGAGCAGGCGCTTGAGGGTGGCGATGGAGTGGAAGTGGCGGGCGCAGTCGAGGAAGATGCCGCGAAAACCGAAGCGCGGTGCATCCTCCACCTCGAGGCAGGGCAGGCTCTCCCCGTGTTGCAGGGCCCACTGGGCCAGGGTCACCAGACCGTGGCGCCAGCCCGCCTCGCCGGCGGCCCGGATGCGGATCTCCTCGGGGGTGATGACGAGCTGGTATGCCTCCGGCGGGAGCTGGGCCTCGACCAGGTGGATCTCGGCGTCGTGATCCTGAGTCAGGGCCAGCCCCGTCAGCTCGTTGAAATGGGCCAGCAGGGGAGCGAGGGAGACAGGGCCGCTGACATGGGCCCGCTCGGCCAGGCGGAAGTTGCCCTCCGGCAGCCGCAGCTGAGCCGGCTGGGGCACTATGCCGTTGGCGGGCTCCACCTCGGGCAGATCGGGGGCCGCCGCCGGGCTCGGCGGCAGGCCGAGATCCTGGCCCGCCTGCACCACGGGTTGCAGCTGGGCCTGGGCGCCTTGGTCCGTCAGGCTGAGGAAGAAGCCCTGGGGCAGATCGGAGTAGCGTTTGATGGGGGTGTTGCGGCAGCAAAAACGCAGCTCGCTGACCCCCTCATGGGGCACCAGTACCTTGTAGCTGCCGCTCTGGCGCGCCAGGGAGCCCCCCTCCACCGACTGGGGATCTATCTGGCGGGTCAGGCAGAAGTGCAGCTTCCAGGGGCTGGCCGGGAGCTGGCTCAGGGTGAAGCGGAACCAGACGTCTTCACCGTCGCGACGGTCGATCTGGGTATGGATCAGGGGTGCAGACATGGGTATTCCTCTGATGGGGTGAACAAGATGGGAGCCTCTCCCGCAGGTGGCCCGGCGTGGACAGGGCTCAGGGATGCAGGCATGGGTAGGCCTCCGATTGGGCAAACGGGGTTGTGCCCTTTCCAGCGCATCGTTCACACCCGACAGGGCTCAAGGATGCAGGCATGGGTAGGCCTCCGATTGGGCAAACGGGGTTGTGCCCTTTCGAGCGCATCGTTCACACCCGACAGGGCTCAAGGATGCAGGCATGGGTAGGCCTCCGATTGGGCAAACAGGATGGCGCCTTCCAGCGCATCGGCTTGCGGGTGAACCAGGTTGAGGTGCCCCAGGCGAGGGGTCAGGCGCATGCCGACGCCGCCCAGCAGGGCGATGCGGTCGGCTCCCAGCAGCCTCATGCCCTCCAGCAGGGTCTGCAACTGGGCGCAGGTTTCATCCAGCAGCTGGTTGGCGAGCTCGTCTCCGTCGCTGGCGGCGTCGAACACCCAGGGGGCGAAGCGGCCATAGTCGGCGGGAATGGCGCGGGCGGCCCAGCGCACCACCTCGGCCTGATCCCGCTTGAAGTGATCGAGCAGGCGCACGGCGAGCAGGCTGGGAGGCAGGATGCCGTCGTGGCAGAGCAGGGATTGCTGGATGGCGCGCAGCCCGAGCCAGGCGCCGCTGCCGAGATCCGAGATGGGGAAGCCGCGCCCTGAGCAGGTATGCAGCTGACCATGGCGGTAGATGAGCCCGGCGGACCCTGTGCCGGCGATGAGGATGGCTCCCTCGTGGCCACCAAAGGCGCCGAGGCAGGCGCCGAAGGCGTCGGAGGTGAGCCTGACGCTCGCGAAGGGGAAGGGCATCTTAAGCAGGGCGTGGTAGCAGTCGGCCAGCTCGGCGGAGGCGAGCGCCAGTCCCACCCCCATCCGCTGTTCGCACTCGATGCCAAGCCCGGCGGCAAGGCGGGCGCTGGCGATGGCCGCCAGCACGTTGGCGTGGGCGAGGGGGATGCCGAGCTCCAGGTTGGAGCCCGCGGCGCGCCCCTCTCCCAGCACTCTGCCCCCCTTGTCCCGAATGCGGGCGCGGGTGTGAGTCCCCCCGCCATCGACCCCGACCCAGTACTCAATCATGACGGGCCTCCGGCGCACTCTGCCAGCTGATGGCCAGGGCGAACCAGACTGCATGGAGGATCCGCTGCTCTCCCCAGTGCCAGTTATGATCGAGCCTGTCCTTGTACGTTTCAATCATGACTAGCCCCCTGTGTGCTCTGCCAGCTGATGGCCAGGGCAAACCAGGCGCCGTGGGGGATCCACTGCTCACCCCAGCGCCAGTTCTGATCCAGTCGATCCTTGTACTCATCCGGAATAAAGGCCACCTCATTCTCGTCATCGAACCCGGCGGTGATGCCGTTGCAGATCCCCCCGGGTGCATTGGGATATCCGGCGGTGTAGCTCGGGTTGTTGATGCCGTGCCCCGCCAGCATGCAGGCGTTGAAGGGGTTCTGTCCGAGGATCCAGTCGAGCTGGCGCTGGCCGAACGTCATCAGGAGTGCGCTCTGGTGGGGGAAGTGGCGGGCCGCGGCGAAGGCCATGGCGGCGAGGGAGGCCAGCCGGGCGTTCTCCCCCTGCCACCAGTAACCGGACTCGTTGTGGTGGGGCATAAAGAAGCTGACTCGCGCTTCTTCACCAACGCCCTTCACATATTGGCGGGCCAGGGCGAAGGGGTTGCCCGCCCGGGCGGCGAGGGCCAGCTCGGCGGCCAGCGCCTGCTGCACCACGGCACTCACCCGGGCGCGGCGCTCCTGATCCGGCTCGACCCCCAGGTATTCCAGCAGGGCCAGCACCGGCAGACCCGCCTCGGCGGCGTGGTAGTAAGGGCGCGAGCCGTCGTCGTTGGCACTCCAGTAGTGGCCGAGCTCGGGGTGGGGGCGCTGACGGGCGCAGAGCCTGCCGGCCCTGTCCCTTGCCTCCCCGAGCCAGTCGCGGCCAAGGGTCTGGGTCAGCTCCACCGCCGCCAGCAGGGCGCAGTAGTCGTCTATGATGTTCTCGCAACCGTCGTCCAGGTAGGCGAGGTTGTGTTCGCGCAGGTGCAGGTAGCCGCGCCTGGCCGCCCCGGCGTAGTGGCTGGTATCAAAATCGCCGCCGGTCTGCTCGCGGGCTGCCCGGGCCAGGGCGGCGATGGCCATGCCGCCCCCCTGGCGAAAGCCCGCCTGCCAGCTGGCGGATTTGAGCCCCTGCTGGGTGGCGTAGGCGCACAGCTCGCGCTGCTCGGGATCCTTGCTCCACTTGTCGAACAGAGTCATGTAGAAGAAGCCACTCTCATCTTGCATCCGGCAGAGAAAATCCGCCCCGTGCAGCCCCTCGTCACTGAGCCGCTTGCAGAGGTTCAGCCCGTCGATGTCCCGGCGCGTCGCCAGGAGCGCCCGGCTCTTGAGCAGGCTCCACACCACCAATGGAGTCTGCTGGGGATTGAGGTAGTTGGCGTAGGAGAGGTGGCTCAGGTACTTGCTCATGTCGCCGCTGGCATCGAACCAGCCCCCGTGCACATCCTTGTGCCGGTCGGTGCCAAACAGGCGGGCGTTGCGGTCGGCTCGATCGAAGGTGCCGCTGGCGCGCTGCCCCTTGAAGTAGTGAATGACATCGGAGAGGCAGCGGCCGGTCAGCAGATCCTGGCCTATGGCGAAGCGGGTGGAGCGGACTATGCCCTGGGCTGTTATCGCCTCCAGCCGGTAGTGGCCGGACTCCTTGAATGCAGAGAAGTCGGCGCGCCAGTAAGCGCGCCCCTGCCAGCCGGGCACCTGGCCTGCGGCCTGGAGAGGAACCTCCAGCAGGAGGCGGTCATCATGGAGGCGGCGCAGTCGCACCAGGCCGCTTATCTCCACGTCGGCGGCGGTCTGCAGCAGGGCAATCTTGTGTCCGTCACACTCGTAACCCACCTGATTGATCAAGAGTTCCATCCAGCTTTACTCCCTGGTCTGGGCAATGAAGGGGCCTCGCGAAGAGGCCCGGGTGAAGGTGTCGCGGGCCGGTAAGGCCGCCCCCGGCGTGGGGGCTGGCTTATTCGTGCAGGTAGCAGCGCACGAAGTGGTTGTCGGCAAGCCGGGTCACGGGAGGCAGGCTCTCCTTGCAGCGCGCCATGGCCTGATGGCAGCGACCGGCGAAGGGGCAGCCCCGGGATTCCGGGGTCCAGAGCGGTATCTCCCCCTTGCGGCCCCCCTCCAGCTCGGCGTGGATGCTCTTCTCGGGGTCGGGCACCGCCGAGATGAGCAGCTGGGTATAGGGGTGCTGGGGATGGTGCAGTATCTCGTCCACCTCCCCCCACTCCACCATGTGCCCCACGTACATCACCGCCAGATCTTCTGCCACGTAGCGGGCGGTGGCGATGTCGTGGGTGATGTAGAGCATGGAGACGCCGAGCTCGTTCTTCATCTGCTCCATCAGGTTGAGGATGCCGATGCGAATGGAGACGTCGAGCATGGAGGTGGGCTCGTCTGCCAGCACCACTTCCGCCTCCACCGCCAGGTTGCGGGCGATATTGACCCGCTGGCGCTGGCCGCCGGAGAGCTGGTGGGGATACTTGGCCGCCGTCGCCTTGGCCGGGGTCAGCCCCACTTTCTCCAGCAGGGCATAGACCATGTCAGGCAGCTCCCGCTTGTCGCTCACCTTGCTGTGCAGCAACAGGGGGCGGGCGATG
Source organism: Aeromonas sp. EU05-FHT14A05 (assembly GCF_058791175.1). Taxonomy (NCBI): domain Bacteria; kingdom Pseudomonadati; phylum Pseudomonadota; class Gammaproteobacteria; order Aeromonadales; family Aeromonadaceae; genus Aeromonas; species Aeromonas sp. EU05-FHT14A05. Next base: position 351,069 of record NZ_JBYTDH010000004.1, read on the forward strand.
TGGTGGTAGATGGTGTGGGTCGGATTCAATGAACCGAACGGATCCTGCCACACCATCTGCACGCTCTGGCGATAGTCCAGCAGGGCGGTGCCCTTGTTGAACTCCTCCAGATCCCGGCCCCGGTAGAGGATGCGGCCATTGGAGAGCTTGTACATCTTGGCGATGATCTTGGCGATGGTGCTCTTGCCGGAGCCCGACTCCCCCACCACCGCCAGGGCGCGGCCCCGGTGCAGGTTGAAGGTGATGTCGGAGAGGGCCCGCATCTTGCCGCTCTTGATGGCATTGGAGTTGACGGCGAAGTCCTTGTAGAGATGCTGGACCTCGATGATGGGCGCGTCGGTTTGGGCGATTTGCATGACAGACATCCTTAACAGCCAGCGGCCTTGTCCAGATAGATGGGGTGGTTCAGGGATTCCTCGGCCGAGTCATAGAGGTGGCAGGCGGCCTGCTGCCCGGGCCGGATCTCGGCCAGCTGGGTATATTCCTGGCGGCAGCGCGCGTGCACCTTGCCGCAGCGGGCCTGGAAGCGGCAGCCGACCGGCACCTCCAGCAGGTTGAGCGGGGTGCCGGGGATCCCCTCCAGCACGGTTTTCGGGCCGTGCAGGGGGGGGAAGGAGTTGCCGAGCCCCCGGGTGTAGGGGTGCAGAGGGGCGGTCAGAATTGACTTGGACGGCGCCACCTCCACCAGCTCCCCCGCATACATGATGCCGATGCGATCGCAGAACTCGACCATGAGGGAGAGATCGTGGGTGATGAAGAGAATGGAGAAGTTGAACTTCGCCTTGAGGGCGTAGACCTTCTGCAGTATCTCCCGCTGCACCACCACATCCAGCGCCGTGGTGGGCTCATCCATGATGAGCAGCTCTGGGTTGAGCGCCATGGCGATGGCGATCACCAGCCGCTGGCGCATGCCGCCTGAGAACTGGTGCGGGTAGTCCTTGAGCCGGCTCGGGTGGATGTCGACTATCTCCAGCAGCTCCTGGGCGCGTTTGATGGCCTCGTAGCGGGTCATGCCGGGGTTGTGGGCCAGCAGCACGTCGCAGAACTGCTCCTCCATGCGCAGCACGGGGTTGAGCGCATTCATGGCGGACTGGAACACCACGCTCGCCTGGCGCCAGCGGTAGCTGCGCAGCCGCTCGTCGTCAAAGCCGAGGATGTTCTCCCCCTTGAACAGGATCTCGCCGCCGCTGATGTAGGCGGGCGGCTTGTGCAGCCGGGCCACCGAGAAGGCAACGGTGGACTTGCCGCAGCCGGACTCGCCGGCGAGGCCGAAGACTTCGCCGGGGGCGATGTCAAAGCTGACGGAATTGACGGCGCGCACGTCGCCGCTCTCTGTGATGTAGTCGACGCAGAGGTTGCGCACCGACAGCAGGGGTTGTTGCGAGCTCATGCTGTCTTCTCCTGGGCGGCAAGGGGGGTGACGGGGGCGGCGAGCTGTTTCCAGCGGCGCAGGCCCTTGTGAGAGCGCAGCTGCGGGTTCGCTATCTCGTCGATGGCGAAGTTGAGCATGGCCAGGCCCGCCCCCAGGGTGGCGATGGCGAAGCAGGGGGCCAGGATCTCCCACCAGGCGCCTACCAGGATGGCGCTGGAGGTCTGGGCGTTATAGAGCATGATGCCCCAGCTGACCACGGTGGGATCACCCAGCCCCAGGAACTCCAGGGTCGCCTCGGTGACGATGGCGTAGATGATGGAGCCGATGAAGCTTACGCCGATGATGGAGATGAGGTTGGGCAGTATCTCCACCAGGATGATGCGCCAGGCCGGCTCCCCCAGCACCTCGGCGGCGATGACGAACTCTTTCTCCCGCAGCGCCAGGGTCTGGGCACGGATCACCCGGGCGCCATAAGCCCAGGAGGTAAAGCCTATGATGAGCGCAATCACCGTCGGTGACGCCTCCCCGATAAAGCTCGCGAGCACCAGTAATAAAGGGAGGTTGGGGATCACCAGCACCACGTTCATCAGGAAGGTGAGACACTCGTCCACCACGCCGCCGAAGTAACCGGCTGTGATGCCGATGCCGATGGCGAGGGCGCAGACCAGCAGGCCTGCCCCGAAGCCCACCATCAGGGAGATGCGGGCGCCGCTGGTGAACTGGGCCCAGAGATCGTGGCCCATGCGGTTGGATCCCATCACCAGCTCCACGCTGGGGGGCTGGTGGGGGCGGGCGACCCGCTTGGTGGGCTCGTTGCTGGCGAGCAGCGGGGCAAACAGGGCCATCAGCACGAAGGTGACCACGATGGCGAGGCCGAAGGCCGCCTTCTTGTTGCCCAGCAGGATTTTCAGAATAGTCGGCATACGCATCTTATTTGCCTCCTGTACGCAGACGGGGATCCAGGAAGACATAGAGCACGTCCGCCAGGAAGTTGAAGCTGAGCATGGTGATGGTCATGATGAGCAGTTGCCCCTGAATGAGCGGGTAGTCGCGGGCCAGGATGCCCTGATAGAGGGTCAGTCCCAGGCCGGGGTAGTTGAAGATCACCTCTGTGATGAGGGAGCCGCCGATGACGAAGCCGAGTGCCATGGAGAGGGCGGTGACGCTGGGCAGCACGGCGTTGCGGGCGCCGTAGTTGAAGATGACCCTGTTGCTGGAGAGCCCCTTGGCCTTGGCCATGGTGATGTAGTCCTCGCCGAGCAGGTTGATCATGTTGTTGCGCATGGTGATGAGGAAGCCCCCCACCTGCACCATGGCCAGGGTGCCCACCGGCATGATGGCGTGCAGCATGATGCTCTTGATGTGTTCCCAGCCGAAATCGGCGGTGATCTCCGGGCTGTAGGCGTAGCCGATGGGCAGCCAGCCGAGGCTGACCCCGAACAGGAACAGGGCGAGCAGGGAGACCACCACGGGGGGAATGGCCTGCATCACCAGGGTGAGCGGGGAGAGGATGCTGTCCATGCGTCCCCCCCGGTACCAGGCGGCGAAGATGCCGACGATGGAGCCGATGGAGAAGCTCAGAATGGTGGAGGTGCCCACCAGGAACAGGGTCCAGCCGATGGCGCGACCGAGCACGTCGGCGACCGGTTGGGGGTAGTAGCGCACCGAAGTGCCGAGATCCCAGGTGAAGACACTCTTCACATAGGCGAGAAACTGGGTGGTGATGGGACCGTCAACGAACCCGAAGGTGGCCTTGAGGGCCTCGAGGGCGGCAGGTTCCATCATGGCGCCGGCCCGGGCGAACATGACGGAGACGGGATCTCCGGGCATGGCTCTGGGCAACAGGAAGTTGATGGTGGCGGCCACCAGGAAGGCGACCAGATAGAAGGAGAAGCGTCTTAGTATAAATCCCATGGTGATACCTTTTACTGCAAGCCTGCCCCGCGCCGGGCAAAGCTCCCCCAACCCCGGCAAAGACGGGGGATGGAAGACATGGCGGGGAAAGAGGCCCCCCGCAGGGGGCCGAGGTGATTAGCTGTTTGGCTTGAGTGACAACACGTGCAGCAGACGCTCCGGGGTGTCCGGGTGTACCTGCGGCTTGGCGACCGGGTTGTCGGCACTGAACCAGCCATTGAAGCGCTTGGTGCTGTATTCGTACCAGGTCGGGTTGTTGAACACCGGGATGATGGTCTGGTTGGCCCCGACGCGCTCCTGGATGGCAAACATGATCTCCTTCTGCTTGGCCGCATCGGCGGTCTGGGTGAAGTCATCGATCAGCTTGTCGAGTTCGGGATCCTTGTAACGGGGCGCCGCGAAGCGGTTGCCGCGCTCACCCATGTTGCGGGAGTGGAAGGCGGTCTCGAAGTACTTGTGCGGGTTGGCACCGGCAAAGTAACCCTGCAGGGCGACGTCGAAGTCACCGGTGATCAGGTTCTCGGTCCAGACGGTGGCTTCCGGGGTGGAGGTCTTGGCGTTCAGGCCCAGGGCCTGCAGGCCTTCGACCCCGATCTGGACTGTGTTGACCCAGTCGGTCCAGCCGTTCGGTACCAGCACCTTGAACTCGATCTTCTTGCAGCTCGGGGTGTCGAGGAACTTGTCGCCGTCACAGTCCTTGTAGCCCGCTTCCTTCAGCAGTGCCTTGGCACCTTCCAGATCGAACTTGTTGTACTTGCCGTATTTCTTCTCGACTTCCGGGTTGTCCCAGGAGGCGAATGCCTTGCCCAGACCCGACGGGTATTCGTTGACGGTCGGGTAGCCGTAGCCTGCGATGTCCACCATGGACTGGCGGTCCATTGCCATGGAGAAGGCGCGGCGGAAGTTGATGTCGTTGAAGGCTTCGTTATTGCCCGGGTTCTTGCTCTGGAAGTTGACGTTGAACGCCACCGTGCCGGAGGCCGGGAACCAGTACTTGTTGTTCTTGGGATCGTTGCCGACGTAGAGGCGCTCGATGTCCGGCACGAAGGAGCCGAACCAGTCCACGTCACCCTTCATGACGGCCGCCAGTACCTGGTCGTTGGTGGCCATCTGCGGCATGCGCAGGCAGTCGATGGCGAGGTTGGCGTTGTCCCAGTAGTGCGGGTTGCGGCACTGGGTATAGAGCTGGGCGGAGAAGTTGTCCACTTCGGTGAAGGGACCTGTGCCGACCGGCTTGTCGTTGGTGAAGGCAACCGGGTCTTTCACCGACTTCCACTGATGCTCGGGGACGATTGGCACCAGCACCAGGTCGTTCACCACGTTGGTGTTGACCTCGGCCAGGTCGAATTTGACCTTGTGCTCACCCAGCTTCTCGACACCCTTGATCTGAGTCCAGATGGAGCGCTCGTCCAGCGCCTTGTTGGCCTTGACCAGGTTGAAGGAGAAGAGGATGTCGTCGGCGGTGAAGGCTTCACCATCGGACCACTTGACCCCTTCGCGCAGGTCAAAGGTGACCGACTTCAGGTCATCGCTGAAGGCATAGTTGGTGGCCAGACGATAGACGGGTTTGCCACCCTGCATATCGTTGAAGATCACCAGCGGCTCATAGATGAAGTGACGGGTGGTGTGCAGCAGACCGGCCTGCAGGAAGGGGTTGAAGTTCTTGACCCATGCGGTCTCCTGTTGCGCGACCAGGGTCAGCACCGTCTTGTTCTCGGCGGCCATGGCAGTGCCGGCGGTACCGGCGAGCATCAGGGTTCCCAGCATGACTGAGGTAGCGATTTTGGATACTTTGGCAAGCATATTTTTTCCTTTCTTATTGGTCTTCCATGGTTTTGGAATGGAGCACCGGATCCCATGCTTGGATGCCGGCCCTCAATGTTGGTCAGGTTTTGCACCCTTGTAGTTGTGTCATCCAACGCCCTTAGAAAAGCAGAGTTAACAGGAAAACAACAACTCTTCATTTCGTCGATATCGTAAAAACTCGCACTCTCTCGTCATTATCGTCAAACTCTATTTTTAACCCTTTTAAATTATACAGTTGCATTAATTCTCACAAAGTACCAAGTCACCCTTTATGACAATTCAAAGACGATAGTGTGAAGTGGATCGTGCTCGTTTTTGCGCCCCTTCAGTGGCTTTTTTTTGAGCTTGAAACAAGCGAACCTGGGGGCGGGGCAGAACTGTGCGCTGGCTCACTAAGGGGGCATCTCCCGGTGAGTCGGGTGATGGCAGGCGGCCCCCCTCTTGCAGAAGGAGCCGGTGTAGGCTGCCGAGGGGGGTTGCGCAGGTGGCTTGCTGGCAATTAAAAAGCCAGTCAGCATTCACTGACTGGCTTAGGGTGTCACATCCGTTGGCGGATTAGTTGACCAGGCTGGCCCACAGATCGTACTCGTCCGCCTCGTCGATGCGGATCTTGACGAGATCGCCGGGTTTGAGGCCGGTTTCACCGTTCAGGTAGACCAGGCCGTCGATCTCGGGGGCGTCGGCGAAGGAGCGGCCGGTGGCACCCTCTTCGTCCACCTCGTCGATCAGCACTGTCATCTCCTTGCCGACCTTGCGGGCCAGCTTGCGAACGGAGACCTGCTGCTGCAGCTCCATGAAGCGCTGGAAACGCGCTTCCTGGACCTCTTCCGGCACAGGATCCGGCAGCTCGTTGGCCTTGGCACCCTCGACCGGGCTGTATTTGAAGCTGCCAACCCTGTCCAGCTCCACCTTGTCGATGAAGCCGCAGGCCAAGACCACCTTCACCCCGGCCTATCTGCCACGCCAGCTGCAGAACCGGTTGCAGGGTCATGGCGGGAATGTGCGACTTGGCTCCCGACCCCTTCCACTCCCTGGCTGGTTATGATATCCATTCGATAACCTTGTCTAGAGCATGCCGGTCTCGGAGCCTAGCTGCTGGCGAGGCCGCCGCTCGCGGGTGCGACCCTGGGTTTCGCCTCGTCGTGTTCATCCTTCCCCAGCCGGTCAGGGGTCATACGCAAAAGAGGCTTTATGGAGTTGTTGTTACTGGCTGATGCGCCATCTGCCGCAGGCGTGGTTGCCTCATGGTATTTTGACGAATGGTGCCGCGACAGTGGTCGCTGCACTCAAGAGCAGGTGCTGGCCAAGGTCACGGCGGCCACCTAGGTTGACCGGGCTCCGCTGATGGTACTGGCCCGCCTGGCCGGTGAATGGGTGGGGGCTGCCGAGCTCAAGATCCGCGAAATGGCGATGTTTCCCGAGTACGAACATTGGTTGGGTGGGGTCTATGTCGTTGAAAAAGCACGCGGGGAGGGGGTCGCTTCCTTGCTGGTAACAGAGATCCTCAGCCGTGCCCGCAGGGCGGGGATCAGCAAGCTGTACTTGCAAACCGAAAACCTGAGCGGTGGCGTTTATTGCCGCCATGGTTTCAAGGCCCTTGAGGAGGTCCATTATAAAGGCGCTGTCCCAGTTATGTGTTGAAAGGCTAACCTTGAAGCAAGCCATCACCTTGAGGGCCTCCATCATGGATACC
>NZ_JBYTDH010000005.1:0-153595 GCF_058791175.1 Aeromonas sp. EU05-FHT14A05
ACCGCGACCATCACCGACGGCGATGGCGACACCGCCAAGGCCTCGGTCGACCTGGCGGGCCTGGTGGCCTTCGAGGATGACGGCCCGGACATTGTTGAAGCTTCACAGTCAGCCTCTTTGGCTAACTCGGATACGGGACATGTTGAGGGCACCTATACCGTTGATCTTGGTAGTGATGGTGCTGGCTATGGTGACTTAACGGGCAACATCTCTGGCTGGAATGGAACCACCACTACTTATGCGGCTAGTATGTTGACCTCAAATGGAGACACTATCTATTACTACGTGAATCCGGTTTCGCCGGGTGCCTTGTTTGCTTATACCAGCACTGTGCCAAGTGCATACACTGGTGGCAGCGGACAGGATCTGATCTTTACCATGACCCTGGATGCTACTGGCCACTATGTCATTGACATGGACGGTAAGGTTGATGGGGCAATAGAAGAGTTCTCTGCAACGTTCAACAAGAGTATCGGCGGCTATCAGAACTATCTGGTTATTACCGATACAGGTGGTATTTACAAGCCTGGTGATATTATCCCCAATGGGCAGAATGTCATCATGACGGTAGATTCACTGGAGGGGACTGTTAACTCAAGTACGCAAGGTCTGGCGACTGACAATCAGTGGATCGAGGGGGTGAATAAGATTTACTTTGATTTTTCAAACCCCGCATTAGAGGTTTCTTTCTCTGTTGAAAATAAATCGAATGCAGCCACAAATTTAGTGAGCTGGACTGTCTATGGTACTAACTCGAATGGTGATCAGGTAACTCAAAGCGGTAGCACACTCTTTACAAATCACATAGAGGCAACCATCCCCACTACGTTGACAAATATCACACGAGTGGAGTTGTCTGATGCTGGTGGTGATGGTTTCAGAGTTACTGGAGCGAATTTGCTCGAGCGTATTGAAGAAGACCCAGTGCTCACAGATTTCAATGTTGCCGTAGTTGATGGCGATGGTGACAAAGATACATCAATATTGCAGGTGACCTTTGAACCGGTCGTTGCTCCTGTCCTTATCGTTGGTAGTAATGTAGACGATGTCAGCGGCAGCTCAGTGCCATTTGTCGTGTCTGGTGACGCTGGCGAAATCGATGGAAAAGGTGGCAATGATGTCTTGATCGGGGATGCCGGAGGTTCGAACCAGTTACCTGGACAGAAGGCGAATATCGCTTTCGTGCTGGATAACTCCGGCAGCATGATCAGCAATACAATTCAGTTCACCAATGCTAATGGCGTCACATCCAGTATCACTCGCCTTGAAGCTATGAAGCAGGCAGTGATCAGTGCGATTAATGGGCTTTACAACTCGGGTGCGAGCGATATTCGAATTCATATTGATGCGTTCGCTACCCAAGTCAACAGCTCCGCTAGCTTCACTTTGACAACTAGCGGAGTTGATGACAATGCCCAACGCTTGGCTGCGATTGCTTTTGTCAACGCCATTACGGTGCCAAGTGCAGATGCAACAAACTATGAAGCGGGATTAATCGCAGCTAATAATTGGATTGAGTCGGTCGGCCCTAACGCTCCGATTGCAGCGGCGGATGTGAACAAGGTGATTTTTGTTTCTGATGGGGAGCCCAACCGGGCATACAATGCAAATGGCATAACGACAGTTGATAATGTCAGCAGTAATGTGGCAATGCAGCATGTGCTCGGGACATATAATCCTAGTGGCTCAAGCAATGATGATAATGTCAGTGAAGTAAATCGTATTGAGAATATAGGTTCATCAGCCGGACAGACTTTCACCATTGAGTCTGTTGGAATTCAGGTCGATGCAAATGCATTGACGCTACTTGGCCAAGTTGAGGGAACAGGAGGTAGTGCAACCAATGTCAACAATGCCAACCAGCTTAATACCGTTATTGGTCAGCTTACTGGCGGGGGGAGTGCAGCTGCTTCGGTAGGCAACGATCACCTGCAAGGTAGTGCTGGCAATGATGTGATCTTTGGTGACAGCATCTATGCCAATAATGCAGATGGTGGCTGGGCGGCATTTGTGGCTGCGCATCCTGGGCTTACATCAAATCAGTTGCTAGCAGAATTGGCAACCAACCATGCAACCTATGCTCAAGAAGGCTCAGTCGGTGGCGATGACATATTGGATGGTGGGGTTGGCAACGATATCCTCTATGGTCAAGGTGGCAATGATGTCCTGATCGGCGGTTTGGGTGCGGATACCCTGGAGGGAGGGAGTGGTAACGATACCTTCAAGTGGCAGGCGGGAGATGCCGGTGGTACCGACGTCATCAAGGACTTCACGACGGGGGTCAACGGAGATGTACTGGATCTGAGCGAACTGCTCAGTGGCGAGCATGCCAACGCAACCTCTCTGGATCAGTATCTGACCTTTGCCCCTGGTCCGGGAGTGAATAAATCGACCCTGACGATCGATCTGGATGGTTCGGCTGGGGGCACAACGACCCATACCATCTTCTTTGACAATGTGGATCTGACGGCCAATTCGACACGGACCGATTTGCAGATCATTCAGGACCTGTTGAACCAAGGCAATCTCAAGGTTGATCCATAATCAAAGCGTGGGGGCCGGGTCTGCCCGGCCCCTGTTATTTGATGAAGTGGACGGCTAAGATAGCGTCAGTATCAGGAGAGGGTCACCATGCAGTCATTCAACTGGGTCGACATCGATGGCATTCGCTATAGCTGGGATGGGCAGGACAGCATCGTCTGCTCTGGCCGCTTTGGCTATCAGGCCGCGATGACGGGTGACAAGCTCAATGGTCTGGAGCTGGAGAGTGAAGATGGCGATGTGGCGGGGTTGCTCAATGTGGACTTTGCCGCCTCCAGCATCAGCTTCACGCCGGCAGAGGATGCGCCCTTGCCTCACATGATGGTGCTGGTTGGCCATGAGTGGGGGCAGCAGGAGTATTCGTTGCAGAGCCTGAGCGACAGCTCCTTGCAGGGGCTGCTCAGCCATGGTGAAGAGCTTGACTGGAGTAGTCTGGCGGTGGTGACGGCTTCCGAGCCGAGCGTGCCATCGCAAGGTCACGTTCTGTCGTGGGATTCATTCCATTTCGAGGATGAGTCTCTGCTCGGAGCCGAGGTTCCGTCGTCCGTGATCGCGAGCCATGGCAATCCGCTTGGCGCAGAGATCAGCATCAACATCGACATGACCAATCAGGTGCTGGAGCAGATCCCCCCATTGCACGATATATGAATCCCAATCGACGACGTGCATAATGGCCTCCATCTAATCGATGGAGGTTTTTTTCTATGTGGCGTCCCCTTCTTACCCTGTCTGCGCTCGTTGTCAGTGCTCCGCTGCTTGCCATCGAGGTGCCCCAGGCTCCTCATCTGGTGGTCAGCGGCTACGCGGAGCAGAAGGCCGAGCCCGACATGCTGACGCTCAACGTCGCCGTGACCGCCCTGGAGAAACAGGGCCTCAAGGCCAAGCAGCAGGTAGATACCAAGGTTGCCGCCTTCTTTGGTCAACTGGAGAGCCTCGGCATCAAGCGCAGCGATGTGGAGGCCGGCAATCTGGTGATCTCCCCCGAGTACCAGTATCCGCAGAACAAGCAGCCCGAGATGGTGGGTTACCGTGCCCAGCGCCAGCTGGCGGTCAAACTTTACCAGCTCGACAAGCTGAGCCAGCTGATGGATACCGCCCTCAAGGCGGGTCTGGAGTCCGTCTCCCAGATTGAGTACGGCCTCAAGTCACCACAGATCATCAAGGATCAGGCCCGTCTTGGCGCTGTGGCAGATGCCACCAGCAAGGCGGAATCCCTGGCCAAGGCCTTTGGCATGAAGCTTGGCAAGGTGTACAGCGTCGAGTATCGCAACAGCTCCCCCATTCCTGTGTATAGCCGTGCCATGAAGGCGGCCGCCGCGCCTGCCGCCGACATGGTGGAGAACAGCTACCAACAGCAGCAGATCAGCATCACGGACAACGTGGAAGCCGTCTTCCTGCTGGAATGATGGACCGTTCAACCGGCCCTGATCTCTCCAAACCCGAGGCTTCTGCCTCGGGTTTGTCGTTATAGGGTCTGTGCATGGGCGCTGAGTGAAGGTGCACAAGGGGCGCATCTTATCTGGGCAGGCCAGGGGAGTGATGGACGGCTTCGCCCATGCCAGGGGAGCTGGCGCATAAAAAAATGCCGGTCACTGACCGGCATTTTCGTAAGAGGATCGGGGAGGCTTAGCCCAGATTGGTGGCCACTCGACCCTGGCGCTTCTGCTTGAACAGATAGCCCATACCCAGCACCAGTACCCAGGCCGGGATCAGCTCGACCGAGATGCGGGTGCCGTCGTTCATGTACATGATCACCAGGATGGCGGCCATGAAGGCGAGGCAGAGGTAGTTGCCAAAGGGGCTCCAGAGCGCCTTGAACTTGGGTTCAACCCCCTCGGCTGCCTTGACCTTGCGGAACTTGAGGTGCGCCAGGCTGATCATGGCCCAGTTGATGACCAGGGCGGAGACCACCAGGGACATCAAGAGGCCGAAGGCCTTGCCCGGGATCAGGTAGTTGATCAGCACGCATAGCAGGGTGGCGGCCGCCGAGATGGAGATGGCCATCAGGGGCACACCGCTCTTGTTGGTCTTGAGCAGGGCCTTGGGGCCGTTGCCCTGTTTGGCCAGGCCGAACAGCATGCGGCTGTTGCAGTAGACGCAGCTGTTATAGACGGAGAGGGCCGCAGTCAGCACCACCAGGTTGAGCACGTTGGCCACCAGGTTGCTGTCGAGAGCATGGAAGATCATCACGAACGGACTGCCGCCTTCCACCACCTTGCCCCAGGGATAGAGGGAGAGCAGCACGGCCAGGGCGCCGATATAGAAGATGAGGATGCGGTAGATCACCTGGTTGGTGGCCTTGGGAATGCTCTTCTCGGGGTTGTCGGCTTCCGCCGCCGTGATGCCGACCAGCTCCAGACCGCCGAAGGAGAACATGATGAAGGCCATGGCCATCACCAGGCCGCCCACCCCGTTGGGGAAGAAGCCGCCCTGGGCCCAGAGGTTGCTGACGGAGGCATCGGGGCCGCCGGTGCCGGAGAACAGCAGGTAACCGCCGAAGCCAATCATGCCGAGGATGGCCACGACCTTGATGATGGCGAACCAGAACTCCATCTCGCCGAACGCCTTGACGTTGGAGAGGTTGATGGCGTTGATCAGCACGAAGAAGAAGGCCGCCGACATCCAGGTCGGGATCTCGGGCCACCAGTACTGCACGTAGATGCCGACAGCCGTCAGCTCCGCCATGCTCACCAGCACATAGAGTACCCAGTAGTTCCAGCCGGAGGCGAAACCGGCAAAGTCACCCCAGTACTTGTAGGCAAAGTGACTGAACGAGCCGGCTACCGGCTCTTCCACCACCATCTCGCCGAGCTGGCGCATGATGAGGAAGGCGATGAAGCCGCCGATGGCGTAGCCAAGCAGCACCGAGGGGCCTGCCATCTTGATGGTGTCGGCAATGCCGAGGAACAGGCCGGTACCTATGGCACCGCCCAGTGCGATGAGCTGGATGTGGCGGTTTTTCAGGCCGCGCTTGAGCTCTTCGCCGTCTTGTTGAAGATCCATTCTTCCTTCCTTACGTCGCTGAATTCACTCGTCTCGCGCCTCGTCTGCCATGGCACCTCCTGTGCCAGGCGCGGCATCTTGTGCCGAAAACGTGACGAAATCCGTATTAATATCGTTACGGTTTGCCGCGCACTGTTTTTTATGGCGGCTACCAACCCGAGCAGAATAGTGATAATCGACCGCTTGTGCACCTGTTTTCCTCATCAATGGTTTGCTTTGTGGCCAATGTTCAGGTTTTTCATGATCTGGAAAGGGTTTTTGGAAGTGATTGATGGTTTTGTGCGCGGTTGATTTTTATGCTATTGACATGGCGGTGGTTTGATGTGCTAGTAGCCTTTTTTCAAGAAAGGACTCATATGATCGAAAGTATTGTCGGTGGCTTGCTGCTCGCCGCGCTCTGGCTGGGAGTCTGGCTCTCCCCCATGTTGTTGACCATGGCAGCGGCCTGCTTGATGGTCTGGGGATGGCAGGGGGCAGATTATCTGGTGAACAACATCGCCATGGTGCTGACGCTCGCCGCCGGACTTGGCCTGCTACCCGCCTGCTGGTTGAGCGAGCGGGTGCGCAAACGCCACGGCTTGCTGCGTTTTCATGGCATCTTGATGAACAACCGGGAACTCAACAAGCCAGGCACCCACCCTCGCCCCTGAACCTCATGACGCCGGTGGATCCGCCGGCGTCATTTCTCCCACTCTTGCTGTCTCATTATCTTGCCACTCGGCAATCTGTCTGATAGTGCTTGATATGGCTATTTTCATGCCGGCTAGCAGAGTTGGCGGCGCAGGCCGGTTGCCTCCAGGATCTTGGCGCTGATCTCCTCCACCGAGTGGGAGCTGGTGTCGAGGAAGCGGATCGCCTCCTGGCGGAACAGCCGCTCCACGCTTGCCAGCTCCTGTTCGCACTGCTCGAGAGAGGAGTAGCGACTGTTGGCGCGGCGCTGGTTGCGGATCTCGTGCAGCCGTTGGGGGGCTATGGTGAGACCGAACAGCTTGTGGCGGTTGGCCTTGAGCGGGGCGGGCAGCTCCAGCGAGCCCATGTCCTGCTCGATGAAGGGGTAGTTGGCGGCACGGATGCCAAATTGCAGCGCCAGATAGAGGCTGGTTGGCGTCTTGCCGCAGCGGGAGACCCCGATGAGGATGATGTCCGCCTCGTCATACTCCTTGGTGGTGATGCCGTCGTCATTGCTGAGAGCGAAGTTGACCGCCTCGATGCGATCGTCGTACAGCTTGCGGTTCTCCATGCCGTGGGTGCGGTGGAGCCTGGGCTCGGCCTTGATCCCGAGCTCCTGCTCGAGGGGGCTCACGAAGGTGTTGAGAAAATCGTGGCTGCTGGCCTGGGCCTTGAGCACCTCTTCCCGTACCAGGGGGTCGACTATGGTGTGAAACAGTATGGGGCGCACCCCGGTCTGGCGAAACTGTTCATCGATGCGGGCCCGCACCTGGCGCGCCTTTTCCTGGGTCTCCACGAAGGGGATGGTGACCTGTTCGAAGATCAGCGGAAACTGGCTCAGCACGGCGTGGCCGAACACCTCGGCGGTGATGGCAGTGCCGTCGGATACATAGAATACGGTGTGCACAGCGGACTCCTGTGGTGTGCTCCTGGGGGGTTGCGAGCATTCAGTATCTCTCGAAACCATATCTCTTTTGTCAACAGGTCTGCCATTCCCAAGTTGTGAACTCGCTTGCAAACCTGAGTCGTTACCTTTTTGTGTCGCCATTGTAGAATGTCTGTGTCAGACGGCCATCCCCAAATCTTGCTCGGGGATTTTTTTGATAATCAGTAGAAAACGTTTTCATGGTCGTTGGCAACACACACATACAAAAACACATGATTTGGCACAGCAGGTGCTCGGCACCCTGGCCCACCAACCTGGAGACATGCAAATGCAACAGTACGTACTCTGGTACGAACAGCTCGGAATGCAGGACGTTGAGCGCGTTGGCGGCAAGAATGCATCCCTTGGCGAGATGATCAGCAACCTCTCAGGTGCCGGCGTGTCCGTGCCGGGCGGCTTTGCGACCACCGCCTTTGCGTTTAACGAGTTTCTGGAGTTAAGCGGCCTCAATGGCAAGATCCACGACCTGCTCGACAGCCTGGATGTGGACGACATTGCCGCCCTCAACCGGGCCGGTCAGCAGATCCGTGACTGGGTGGTGGATGCCCCCTTCCAGCCTGCGCTGGAGCAGGCGGTGCGTGCCGCCTACGACAAGCTGAGCGCCGGGATCGAGGCCTCCTTCGCGGTGCGATCCTCCGCCACCGCCGAAGACATGCCGGACGCCTCCTTCGCGGGTCAGCAGGAGACCTTCCTCAACGTGCGCGGCATAGACTCTGTCATGACCGCCATCAAGCATGTGTTTGCCTCCCTCTTCAACGATCGCGCCATCTCCTACCGGGTACATCAGGGGTACGATCACAAGGGCGTGGCCCTCTCCGCCGGGGTGCAGCGCATGGTGCGCTCGGATCTCGCCGCCTCCGGCGTCATGTTCACCCTGGATACCGAATCCGGCTTCAACGACGTGGTCTTCATCACCGGCGCCCAGGGCCTGGGGGAGATGGTGGTGCAGGGGGCCGTCAACCCGGACGAGTTCTATGTGCACAAACCGACCCTGAAATCCGGTCGCCCCGCCGTGGTGCGCAAGACGCTCGGTTCGAAACTTATCAAGATGACCTACTCCGAGGACGCCGGTCACGGCCGCCAGGTGAAGATCGTCGACACCGTGGATACCGAGCGCAACCGCTTCTGCATCACGGACGAGGAAGTGATGGCGCTGGCGAAGCAGGCCCTCATCATCGAGCAACACTACGGTCGCCCGATGGACATCGAGTGGGCCAAGGATGGTCAGGATGGCAAGCTCTACATAGTCCAGGCGCGTCCGGAAACCGTGCGCAGTCGCCAGGAGGCGAACACCCTGGAGCGCTTTGCCCTCAAGCAATCCGGCAAGGTGCTGATCGAGGGGCGCGCCATCGGCCACAAGATAGGGGCGGGCCCGGCGCGGGTCATCAGCTCCATCAGCCAGATGGACGAGGTGCAACCCGGCGACGTGCTGGTCACCGACATGACGGATCCGGACTGGGAGCCCATCATGAAGCGGGCCTCCGCCATCGTCACCAACCGGGGTGGCCGCACCTGCCACGCCGCCATCATAGCCCGTGAGCTCGGCATCCCGGCCGTGGTCGGCTGTGGCGATGCCACCGACCGCATCGAGGCGGGTCAGCTCATCACCGTCTCCTGCGCGGAAGGGGACACCGGCTTCATCTACGACGGCGAGCTCGACTTCGACGTGGCGGTGACCGAGGTGGGCAACATGCCGCGCCTGCCCATCAAAGTCATGATGAACGTCGGCAACCCGGACAGGGCCTTCGACTTCGCCCAGTTGCCGAACGCCGGCGTGGGTCTGGCGCGCCTCGAGTTCATCATCAACCGCATGATAGGGGTGCACCCCAAGGCGCTGCTGGAGTTCGACAAGCAGACGCCCGAGCTGCAAGCCACCATCACCAGGATGATCGCGGGCTACGAGAGCCCCCGCGAGTTCTACGTCGCCAAGCTGACGGAAGGGATCGCCACCCTGGCCGCCGCCTTCTGGCCGGAGCGGGTCATAGTGCGGATGTCGGACTTCAAGTCCAACGAATACGCCAACCTGGTGGGGGGCCGTGGTTACGAGCCTCATGAAGAGAACCCCATGATCGGCTTCCGTGGCGCCTCCCGCTACATCGCTGACAGCTTCCGCCCCTGCTTCGCGCTGGAGTGCGAGGCGATGAAGCGGGTGCGCGACGTCATGGGCCTGACCAACGTCGAGGTGATGATCCCCTTCGTGCGTACCGTGGGCGAGGCGGAGCAGGTGGTGGAGATCCTGGCGGAGAACGGCCTGCGCCGTGGCGAGCGGGGGCTGAAAGTCATCATGATGTGCGAGCTCCCCTCCAACGCCCTGCTGGCGGACAAGTTCCTCGAGCACTTCGACGGCTTCTCCATCGGCTCCAATGACATGACCCAGTTGACCCTGGGGCTGGATCGGGACTCGGGCCTCATCGCCCACCTGTTCGATGAGCGCAACGAGGCGGTCAAGGCGCTGCTGGCCATGGCCATCGCGGCCGCCCGCAAGGCGGGCAAGTACGTCGGCATCTGCGGCCAGGGGCCGTCGGATCACCCGGACTTCGCCGCCTGGCTGGTCGAGCAGGGCATAGACTCCGTGTCGCTGAACCCCGATACCGTGGTCGACACCTGGCTCTATCTGGCCGAGCAGAATAAGGCAAGCTGAGCCAGCACAGGCAGCTCACTACCATAATCCATGACGGCACCTTCTCGGTGCCGTTTTTTATTACCAGCAAGGGGCTGCGTCGATGATTCGTATGTGCAAGGTGAATTGGATCTCGTCTCTCGCACTCTCTATGGGGGGTCATCGCCGGGTGGGGATTGGAGGATGAGGTTGCTGCGGCGTCGTGGCTAAAGACGAGGGGGCCCATGGCCCCCTCGATGAGATGACAGCTTCAGAGCGAGGCGCGCGTCACCTGGGCTGCTGCTCGGCGCCGGCCAGCTCGATCTGCACCTTCACACCTTCCTGCTTGAGTCGGGCGCTGACGGCGTTCAGATCGGTGCCTGGCTTGGCCTCCAGCAGGGCGATGCCGCCACTGCTCTGCTTGAAGCTCAGACCGTGGCGCGTGGCCAGTGCCCTGGCTTGAGGCTCGTCGGCCTCGATCAGCAGGGTACCGCTGACGGTGAGCTCGGGGCTGGCGACCCCCTGCAGCAAGACGTCACCGCTGCGCAGGCCAGGTTGTGCCGTCTTGCCATCCAGGCTGCGGGCGACGCGCTTCTTGCTGCCGTTGTCCGGCGTGAGGTAGGTCTGACCGTTCACCTCTATGGTGCTGTACTGCTTGCCCTCGATGACCACCGACTCTTCGGCCGTGGCCTGAGCGGAAACCGAGGCCAGCAGGCTTGCCAGGGCAAGGCTGAGTAAGCTGTGTTTCATGTTGTGACTCCTGTGGAATTAGAGGGAGGTTGCTTCATGGCCGATCACCCGCAGGGACCAGTTGAGCAGTTGACCCGGCTGGCTGTTGTTGCGCTCGGTCAGGGTCGTGCGGACATTGGTGCTGCGATTGAGCAGCGAGACCTGACGGGTGCCGCTGGCGACGTCGGTCACCGCCAGTTGCCACTCGCCCTCGGCGGATTCCCCGTAGAACTTGTGGGAGAGCATGCGCATGTCGCGCAGCCCCTTGGTACGCACATAACCCAGCTGCTGCCGGTCGAGGGATTGACCCACCAGGCTGTTGTTGGGGTTGAGCAGCACGCTGCGGGTGCCGGAGGGGGAGACCAGCTCGATCAGCAGATCGGGCAGCCGCTGGTGATCCAGACTGATCTGCACCTGCACCGCTTCCACGGTCAGCGGCTGACTGACCCGGGTGCTGGAGGTGGTCGGGCTGCTGCCCAGATCCGGGATGGCGCCCTGGGCGCCTTGCACAGTGACCTTCTGCCAGGGCAGCTGTACCAGCGGCGGCAAGGGATTGTGGGTGGCGGCGCTCGCCAGGGCCTTGTTCACATCGATGAGGCCAAAGCCGTAGGTCGGGTTGAACCAGACCCCGGCGGCGTTGCGCTCCCAGCCTTCCAGCCCGGTCACCCGGCGTTGCTGACCATTGGCGGCTGTGTAGCTCAGTGTGACCGCTGCCTGGTTGGCATCGATGCGGGTGGCATTGCGCGCCAGCAGATCCCGCAGATCCCGTACCGACAAGTCCGGATAGGCCGACATCAGCAGTGCCATGGCGCCAGCTGTGTTCGGGGTGGCCGATGAGGTGCCGTTCATGGTGCCGTTGTAGTCGCAGCTGGCATCCAGCGCCGGGTTGCCGTGCAGTCGGTTGGTGCTCTGACGATCGGTGCGGTTGTAACCCAGGTCGCAGCCGGGCAGATCCGTGGTCACCATGGCCGGTGAGGCGGTGCCGTACTCGCCGCCCGGGGCCGTCAGGAAGACGTTGCTGCCGACGCTGGAGTAGGAGGAGCGCACGCCGTCCGCGTTGCTTGCACTGACCACCAGGTTCCAGAAGTTGCTGTTGGAAGGATCTATGTTGCTGTTTTCAAACGGCAGTCTGAGTTCGCCGCCGGTGCGGTTGAGCACATAGTTGCCGGCGGCAATGCGGCTGAAGCCGTTGCCCGCGGCCTTGATGTAAGCAGCCCCTTGCGCCTTCAGGGTCATCTGCTCGAACAGGCGATCCAGTTGCACCTGGTTGAGCCCGCCGGCCCCCTGGGGATCGACCAGGCTCATGCCGTAGCTCTGGTTGAAGACGCGGTTGTCGCGGCTGGCCTGGCTGTTGCCGAGGGCATAGAGCCAGTCTTGCTGCAACTGCTGGCTATTGTCGTCGAGCAGGTTGAAGCCTTGCAGCTGGGCACGGGGGGCCACGCCCCGAGTGCCGATGGCGTTGTCGACCGCCGCTATGATGCCGGAGACAGAGGTACCGTGGGCACTGTCCGGATCGGTCGGCGTCGGGTCGTCGCTGCCTGTCACCACGTTCTTCGAACCGGGGCGGACGTTGTCGGCGAGATCCGGGTGGGCGATGGCCAGGCCGTCGTCCACGACGGCCACATTGATCCCCTGGCCGAGCACCTCTGTGCGGTGGGCCCACCAGAGGTTGAGATCATTGCCCGCCACGCCGCCACGGGCACTGAAGGCATGCTGGCCACTGTTGAGCAGGTGCCACTGCTGGTCTTGCAAGGGGTTGATGCCGGGCAGACAGCGCTGTGCGCTGGTGCGGCCGGTATCCATGTCGACTTCTCTGCCGGTGAGGGGGGCACAACTCTCTGCAGCCTGCGCCGAGACCACAGGCAGGGCCGAGAGCAGGGCCGTGATTGCCAATGCTAACGATGTTTTTCTCATTGATAAACTCCATCTTAAGGGCGCACCGTCCGAGGTGCGACGGGCATCTATACATGAGAAAAGACGATTCAAAAGGCTCTCGTTCCGGAGTTGAGAGGGGGCTCAAAGAAATCTCATTTGAGCCCATATGGGGGTATCAATGGGGCAGATTACGTGTTTAATTGAGAGTTATTCGCATTCAACGCTAATGATCTTTTTGTTGATAGAAGGGCCTGTTGTGAAGCGCCCTCACCCCAGTCATGGCTGCCGCTGGTCGCTATCCCTGTTAAGGTAAGGGCAAAACAGCACTCAGGACGGATCCATGACTCTTTTGCAGTGGCAATCGGCCAGCTTGGCTCTTCACGGCGACCAGACCCTCTTCATCCCCGACCTCAAGCTGGCGCCTCAGGCGTGCTGGGCCTTCGTCGGCAGCAACGGCAGCGGCAAGACGGCGCTGGCCTCTGCCCTGTGCGGCGAGCTGGCCGTCCGTGCAGGGGAGGTAACTGGCCGGGTGAGGGCCGAGCGCCTCTCCTTCGAGTCGCAGCAGCGGCTGGGGGAGCTGGACTGGCAGCGGCGCAACACCGACATGCTGGGGGAAGAGGAGGAGGCAGGCTATCGGGTGTCTACCCTGATGCTGGAGGAGGGGGGCGAGGAGGCCCAGGCCCGCTCGCTGCTGGCGCGCTTCGGCATCGAGTCCCTGTGGGATCGTCCCTACCGCCATCTCTCGAGCGGGGAGGGGCGCAAGCTGCTGCTGGCCCGCGCCCTGCTGGGGCGGCCCGAACTGCTGGTGCTGGACGAGCCCTTCGATGGGCTGGATCAGGGCTCTCGCCAGGAGCTGATGAGGCTGCTGGCAGAGCTGGTCGGGGAGGGACAGCGGTTGGTGGTGATCGTCAACCGCTTCGACGAGATCCCCCCCTTTGCCACCCACCTCGGCCTGCTCGGGGAGCTCAGCCTGCTGCTGGCGGGGGAGCGTGACGCCGTGCTCGGCAGCCGGGAGGTGGCCCAGCTGGCACGGGCCGAAATCGCCTCACCCCGCTTACCGCCACCGCTGACGGCACCCGCACCCTTGCCCCCCGGCCCCCGGGTACAGATGCGCGCCTTGCGCGTCGCCTACGGGGAGCAGGTCATCATCGACGGGCTCGACTGGACCATAGAGGAGGGAGAGCACTGGCAACTGGTGGGGCCCAACGGTGCCGGCAAGTCGACCCTGCTCGCCCTGATCACAGGGGATCATCCGCAGGGGTACAGCAATGATCTGCGCCTGTTCGGAGTGCGCCGGGGCAGTGGCGAGAGCATCTGGGAGATCAAGCGCCACATCGGCCTGGTGAGCCCGGCCCTGCACCTGGACTATCGCGTCAATTGTTCGGTGCAGGCGGTGGTCCTCTCCGGCTTTTATGACTCCATCGGCCTCTATACCCACCCGGGGGATCGCCAGCTGGCGCTCGCCAACCAGTGGCTGCTCCAGCTGGGGCTAAAGGAGCAGGGGGCGCAGCCCTTTCACTCCCTCTCCTTCGGCCAGCAGCGCCTGGTGCTCATCGCCCGGGCCCTGGTCAAGCATCCGCCGCTGCTCATTCTGGACGAGCCCCTGCAGGGGCTGGATCCCTTGAACCGCCACCTGGTGCGGGAGATGGTGGTGCGCCTCATAGGGGAAGGCACCCAGTTGCTGTTCGTCTCCCACCACCCCGAGGATGCGCCCCCCGGCCTCAGCCACCGGCTGAGCTTCGTGCCAGACGGCGTGGAGGGGTATCGCTATCTACAGGAGAAGCTGGATGAGGGGTCTGCATAGGCCTATTTGACGAGCACCAGGACCTCCCGAAACGCCGGATGGTGGTAATCCCCCATCAGCTGGTAGAGGCACATCTCCACCGAGGTGAGGGATGCGCCCCGGGTCGCCAGCTGGCCGATGGCGAGCTCCCGGTTGGCGGCGGTGCGGGACGACACCGCATCCACCACCAGAGAGACCCGGGCGCCGCTCGCCAGAAGCCCCAGCACGCTCTGGTAGACGCAGATATGGGCCTCGATGCCGCACACCAGCCAGTGGCCGACCCCGGTTCCGGCGAGGGCATCGGCGACCGTCGGCTCCCCCAGGGCGCCGAAGCTGAACTTGGCCAGCACAAGGGCACCTGCCTGCAGCGGCTGCAACTCGGGCACTGTGGCCCCGAGCTTGTCCGGGTTCTGCTCCAGCCAGACAACCGGCAGCCCCAGCGCCTTGGCTCCCTGCACCAGCCGGGCCGTGTTGGCGATGAGCGAGTCGCTCCCCTCTACCAGGCGGGCCAGCTTGCCCTGGATATCGACCACCAGCAGGCCTGTGTCGCGGCTTTCAAGCATGATTTTCTCCTTTGTTTGTGGCGAGCCTCCCGGTCCCGAGCTCAACGACGCCGGGCTCTTGCTGACAAAGCTGCACGGCGCCCCTTCACGCGCTCGTCATGCCAGGGGGGTCAAGGTAGGCCAGGGCCTCTATGTTGTTGCCGTCCGGATCGAGCAGGAAGGCGGCGTAGTAATTGGGGGCATAGTGGGGGCGCAGCCCCGGCTGCCCGTTGCAGGCAAAGCCGGCCCTGACGCCAGCCTGGTGAAACTCATCCACCTGCGCCGCGCTGCTTGCCGCGAAGGCGAGATGGCAGGGGGCACCCTGCTGGCCCCGCTCTATCAGGAAGCCCACCTTGTCGTGACCAAACCGGCCAAAACCTGCGGCGTCTTTGTCTGCCCATTTGAGTGTTATCAAGAGGGGGGCCAGCACGGTTTCATAGAAGCGTCGGCAGTCGTCGACGCGCACCACCTTGATTTCAACATGATCGAACACGGTTACTCCTTGTGCTGTCTGGGGGCTGAGCAGGCTCTCGGCACCCTTATGGGATCCCGTGAAGATGGGTATCGAATGACCACAATAAGCCGGTTTTGCGTCAAGCGGGGAGAGGGCAAGCCGCATAACTGCGTGCTCCGTCAAAGATTTCTCATCCAGGGGGCGGATGGGCTTTGCCTCTATTTGGCCAACCTTGCCCGGTTTTGTTGCTTGGCGAAGGGGAAAAGCTCTGTTATGGTGTCCTTAATTAGCCGTTTGGATGGCTAGATGGTTGTGGTGTCGGACTTCATGATGACAACCGCGGCCCCACCATTTTGATGATCATTTCGACAGGGAGTTTCTATGCAGCGTCGTTCCTTCTTCACCCTCTCCGCCCTCGCGCTGCTCGCCAGCAGCCTGCCGCTGTCAGCCTTTGCCATCGATGAGGCGAAGAAAGAGATAGTGATAGGCACTACTGTCGGAGACTTCGCCGACATGGTGACCGACTCCATCAAGCCGCAGCTCGAAGCCAAGGGATACAAGGTCAAACTGGTGGAGTTCACCGACTACGTGACCCCCAACATCGCCCTGGCGGACGGGTCCCTGGACGTCAACTGCTTCCAGCACAAACCCTATCTGGAGAGCTTCTCCAAAGACAGGGGCCTCTCCCTGGCACCCATCACCCAGGTACCGACCGGTCCCATGGGGCTCTACGCCGGCAAGCTGGGGGACCTCAAGGCCCTGAAAGAGGGCAGCACTGTCGCCATTCCCAACGACCCCACCAACCAGGCGCGGGCCCTGCTGATGCTGCAGGACCTGGGCTGGCTCACCCTCAAAGAGGGGATCAACCCCCTCAAGGCGAGCGAATTCGATGTGGTGAAGAACCCCCACGACATCAAGCTGGTGTTGCTGGAGGCGGCGCAACTGCCCCGCTCCCGTGAAGACGTGGACTTCTCCGTCATCAACGGTAACTTCGCCGCCTCGAGCGGGATCCCGTTCAGCACGGGTCTCTTCCTCGAGCGCAGCTACGACTTCATCAACTGGGTGGTGGTCAAAGGAGCCGATGCGGACAAGCCGTTCGCCAAGGATGTGGCGGCGGCCTACAACTCCCCCGAGTTTAAGGCCTATGCCGCCAAGCGCTTCGTCGGCTACAAGTACCCTCAGGGCTGGCAGAGCCAGGGCTGAGAGCAGCACCTGCAACGAAAAACGGGCACCCTGGTGCCCGTTTTTTCATCTGGGAGATCAGTAGCGGTGCAGCCACCAGCGGGCGGCGACGAGAGCGGTGAGGCTGCCAAGCAGGGCGCTCGCCAGCACGTCCAGGGGCCAGTGCATGCCGATCAGGGTGCGCGACAGGCCGATGCCGATGGCCCAGAGCGGCAGCAGCCAGACCCCGGCGGGGGCCCGGGCCAGCCAGATCAGCCCGAAGAACTGGGCCAGGCTCATGGCGGCGATGCTGTGGCCGGAGGGGAAGGCGTAGTTCACCTCCGTCTGCCAGTGGTGGCCGAGCCAGGCGGGCAGCGCCAGCAACTGGGTCGCGGCGTGGACCTGTTCGCTGCGAAGCGCACTGCTGCCGGCATAGAACTGGCGGATGGCGGGGATAAGCTCCTGGCTCTCCAGCCAGAGCAGATAGGGCCTTGGCTCCTCGGTCAGCTGCTTGATGAGGCTCTTGATGATCCAGTCGCTCGCGAGCGCGGCAAAGAGGGCGCCCGCAAGGGCCAGCAGGGCGGTGTGGCCGAGCGTCAGCTTGTGTCGGGTCAGCAGCAGCAAGGCGGCGATGGTGATGGCAAGGCCGGGCAGGTCCACCATGCGGGTGAGGGCATAGGGCCACCAGAGCCAGTCCGATTGCAGGGCACCCGTCATGAAGGGCTGCCAGGGCAGGCAGACCAGCAGCAGTAGCGGCAGCAGCAGTATGGCGTTGAAACCAAGCACCCGGCGGCGTGGCAACGAAGAGGCATGAGTCGGCATGAGAGGGCTCGTAACAGGTGCACATGACAGGGTGGATGACAAAGAGGCGCCATTGTGCCAGCCCGTCCCCCCTGGTCAAGCCAGGGGGCGCGAGGGCAACATGTTGTTACATATGAGTGCGACGCTCCATCTGTGGATGCCCGGGAACCCGCTTCGACGCCCTGGTTCCCTGTCACCTTAAGAGAGCGGCGCACTCTTTGCCCACGATAGCCCGAGAACAAGTCTCTGAAAATTCGGCCCGCTTGGGCTAGAATGGCGCGCCTGTGGCCGGTTGTGGATGAGAAGAGAGCCGATGAAGATCGTCGTTGATGAAAATATGCCCCATGCCTGCGAGCTGTTTGCCGAGTTTGGCGAGGTCGTCCCCCTGCCCGGACGGCAGATAGGGGCGGCGGATCTGCAGGATGCCGACGTGCTGCTGGTGCGCTCGGTGACCCGGGTCGATGCCGGGCTGCTCGCCAGCTGCCCGCGGCTGGCTTTCGTCGGCACCGCCACCATAGGCACGGATCACATCGACACCGCTCTCCTGGCCGAGCGGGGCATCCCCTTCTTCAGCGCCCCCGGCTGCAACAAGTATTCGGTGGGCGACTATGTGCTCTCGGCCCTGCTGGTGCTGGCGGAGCGCCATGAGCTCAGCCTCGATCGGATGAGCCTCGCCGTCATCGGTGCCGGCAACACGGGGGAGTGCGTGGCGGGCAAGGCAGAAGCGCTCGGCATGAAGGTGCTGCGCTGCGATCCGCCGCGGGCACGCACTGAGGGCGGTGCGGGTTTTGTCGATTATCAGACGGCCCTTGGGGCCGATATCGTCAGCTTCCATGTGCCCCTGACCCGCAAGGGACTGGAGCCGACCTTCCACCTGCTGGGGGAGCGCGAGATAGCCGCGCTGCCCGGGGGCCAGTTCCTTATCAATGCCTCCCGGGGAGAGGTGTGGGACAACCAGGCCTTGCTGGCGCGCCAGCAGAGCCAGGCGCCGCTCAAGCTGGTGATGGACGTGTGGGAAGGGGAGCCTGAGCCACTGCGTGCCCTGGTGCCTTACACCGAGATAGCCACTCCGCACATCGCCGGCTACAGTCTGGAGGGCAAGGCCCGCGGCACCTGGATGCTCTATCAGGCGCTCTGCCAGCAGTTGGGGCGCACGGCGCGCCAAGATCTGCAATCCCTGCTGCCCGCCCCCGAGGTGCGCGAGCTGACGCCGGGTCAGCCCGCCGATCAGGGGTTGATCAAGCAGCTGGTCCACCTCATCTATGACGTGCGCCGGGACGATGCCCGCTTTCGCAACCGGATCGGGTTGCCCGGCAGCTTCGATGGGCAGCGCAAGGACTACCCGGAGCGGCGCGAGCTCTCCTCCTTGCAGGTCAGCGGCCCCTTCGCCTGCGACAGGCTGGCCCGGCTGGGCTTTGCCATCTCGCAACAATAAACCGGAATTCATGCGGGGGCTCCGATCACCGGATCGGGGCCCTCCGTCTCGGCCCGCACCCTGCTGGCCGACCATCAGACAGATCACGCCTGCCGCCCCTGATGCCGACCCGGTCGGCCTCATCGGCGGGCAATATCACAGGAGAGAACATCAGTGAGTCAACAATTCAACGTAGCTGTACTGGGCGCGAGCGGCGCCGTGGGTCAGGCCATGATCGAGATCCTGGAGGAGCGCGCCTTCCCGGTCGCCACCCTCTATCCCCTGGCCTCCAGCCGCAGCGCCGGCGACACAGTGCGCTTTGGCGGCAAGAACATCGAGATCAAGGATGTCGAGGAGTTTGACTGGAGCCAGGTGCAGATCGCCCTCTTCTCCGCCGGCGCCGAGGTCTCTGCCAAGTGGGCCCCCATCGCGGCCGAGCAGGGCTGTATCGTCATCGACAACACCTCCTGCTTCCGTTACGACGAAGACATCCCCCTGGTGATCCCGGAAGTGAACCCGGATGCCCTGGCGGATTTTCGCAACCGCAACATCATCGCCAACCCCAACTGCTCCACCATACAGATGCTGGTTGCCCTCAAGCCCCTGCAGGACGAGGTGGGCATAGCCCGCATCAACGTGGCGACCTACCAGTCCGTCTCCGGCTCCGGCAAGGAAGGGGTGAGCGAGCTGGCGGGCCAGACCGCCCATCTGCTCAACGGCCGTCCGGTGGAGCCGACCATCTATCCGCAGCAGATCGCCTTCAACCTGATCCCGCAGATCGACAGCTTCACCGACAACGGTTACACCCGTGAAGAGATGAAGATGGTGTGGGAGACCCAGAAGATCCTGGGGGATGCCAGCATAGCCGTGAACCCCACCTGCGTGCGGGTGCCGGTGTTCTATGGTCACGCCGAGGCGGTCCACGTCGAGCTGCACCAGCCGCTGGACGCCGAGCAGGTCAAGGAGCTGCTGCGCAATGCCCCCGGCGTCACCCTGTTTGACGACGATGCCGACTACCCGACCCCGGTGCGCGACGCCACCGGCAAGGACGAGGTGCTGGTTGGCCGGGTGCGCCAGGATATTTCTCATCCGAGCGGTATCAATATGTGG
Organism: Aeromonas sp. EU05-FHT14A05; assembly: GCF_058791175.1. Taxonomy (NCBI): domain Bacteria; kingdom Pseudomonadati; phylum Pseudomonadota; class Gammaproteobacteria; order Aeromonadales; family Aeromonadaceae; genus Aeromonas; species Aeromonas sp. EU05-FHT14A05. The sequence goes on from NZ_JBYTDH010000005.1 coordinate 19,628, forward strand.
ATCGTGGCCGATAACGTTCGTAAGGGCGCGGCGACCAACAGCGTGCAGATTGCCGAGCTGCTGGTGCGCGACTACCTCTGAGGCCGTTTTGCGGTCTGCGGCGGGGAGGGAGCCCCGCCCGAGGAGATGAGCCAGGGTCCCGGGATGTGACCGGGGGCGCACTCTCCGGTTTTAAGAATGTCGCGTGATATCAGTGAGCTAGGTTTTTTTCTACACTCGGGTTCGCGTCTGGGGCCGTTCTCTGGCGGCATGGGGACGCGAAATATGTCGGATCGCTGGCTTGAGACCAGCGGCTGATTTATATTGAGCCGATTGTTTTGGGGTAACTATCCAGATTTTTCAATGTGATAGGGCCATCATACGAAGGAACGAATATGGGACATTCCCGCATAACGCTGGCAACGCTACTCGCATTGGGTCTTCTGGGCACGGCTCAGGCCGATGAGGCGGGGCGAGAGCCTTTCTTTGTCGAGCTCAAGGGCCCGGACGGTGCCGCGCCTCCTGTCGTTCAGCCTCAGGCCCAGCCCGTGGCACCGGCCCAGCCGGCTCCCAGGGCCCAGCCCATAGTGCGTCAGGCGCCCAGCGCCGCCGCCGGCAGCTATGGCCCTGTCCGTTCCACCGATACCCTCTGGAGCCTGGCGAGCAAGCATCGCCCCTCCAGCCGGGTGACCGTCTACCAGACCATGGTGGCGATCTATGACAAGAATCCCAAGAGTTTTGCCGACGGCAACATCAACCACATCCTGGTAGGATCCCGCATTCTGCTGCCAAGCGCCGCCGAGGCGGGCCGCATCACGGACGCCGAGGCCCGTCGCCGTTTCAACAGCGACAACGCCAGCTGGAAGGGGCTGAGCCCCAAATACCTGGCCGAGAAGCAGACCCATCCGGTGGCGACCAAGCCGGCGACCAGCGCGCCGGTCAAGGCCGTGGCCAAGGCGGCCCCCCTCCCGACCGCCCCCAAGGTGAGCGCGCCCCAGGCGGCGACCGAGGTGACGGCGATCGCCAAGGCTGCCGCTCCGGCGGTGAGTGCCGCCGCGCCAACCGCAGCCCCGGCCCCCTTGCCGGTCAGTGCCGCCGCCGTGGTGGGCAAGCCCTCCACCGAGATGGCGCTGGCGCTGGAAGATGCCAACGCCCAGCTCGGTCAGGTCACCGAGATGAACCACAGGCTCAAGCTGCGCCTGCAGTCCCTGACCGAAGAGGTGGAGACCCTCAAGGCCCAGCTGCAGGATCAGACCGCGCTGCAAAAAGAGGTGGCGGAGCTCAAGGCCAAGCCGGTGCCGCCCGTGGTGGCCCCCGCACCCAAGCAGAACTGGGTGATGGAGCTGCTCGCCTCGCCGCTCAACCTCGCCATGATCATTCTGCTGCCCGTGCTGCTGGTGCTGGCCCTGGTGACGCTCTGGCTGCGGGCCCGCGCTCGCCGCGAGCTGGAAGAGCAGGAGAAGAGCCTGTCGGAGTCCACCTCCATGGTGATGGGGGAGGAGAGCAGCGAATTTGACCAGCTGATGACGGTCGGCATCGCCGATGACGAGCCCATGCACGCCATGCCGGATCTTGGGCCGGGTGACAATGGCCGTCAGGAGGGTGCCAAGGCCTCGACTGACGTCGTCTTCAGCGATGATGAGATGGCCCTGTCCGCCTTCGATGTGGAGCCTGCGGTGACGACGGCCAACCGGGATCCGGATCTGGTGCCCGAACTCGACCTGGCCCACGAGGGTGACTTCAGTCTGCCCTTGGCCCCCGAGCTGGATCTCTCCGGCGAGTCCGAGGCCAAGGCCAAGGCCCGGGCCGACGACGAGCTCATGAGCGAGGAGGAGCTGCAAGCGGCCCTGTTCGCCGAGCTGGATGCCGATCTCGAGGCCGATCTCAGCCAGGCGCAGGAGCAGAGCAGAAGCCAGCGCGATGGGGCGCTTGCCAACTTCGATCTCAGCGATCTCGAGACCGACTTCCACGAGCCTGCCACCGACACCGCTGCCCGAGGCGACGACGCCTATGGCAAGGATGATATCGATGACATGCTGGCCGAGCTCGGGCTGGAACCCACCAAGCCGGCGGCGCCGGCCTGGGATCCCAACGAGCTGGCCCTGGCGGACTTCGAGGATGCCTTCACCGAGGTGGAGCCCCATCAGGGCGATCTGAAGCCCCGTGAGCAGGCGCAGGCGAACGACTACGTGGAGATAGACAAGCTCCTGGCCGAGGCCAACGCCAGCAGCACTGAGCAGGAGCCCTACCAGGGCTTCTCCCTGGACGTGGGACTGGATGGCTTCCCCGAGGTGTTGCCCCAGTCCACCGGGTTCGATGTGGATGCCGATGACGGCGGCGTGGGGGCCAAGCTGGATCTGGCCCGGGCCTACCTCGAGATCGACGACAAGGAGAGCGCCCGCGAGCTGCTGCAAGAGGCGGCTGCCCAGGGCAGCGAGCACCAGCGCAGCGAAGCCGAGAAGCTGCTCAGGCGCCTGGGGTGATCCCCTTTGCCGGTGATGAACACAGAGGGCAGCCCGCGGGCTGCCCTCTTTCATGCCGGTCGCCGGCACGGGATGCCGGCCCGAACTGGGACTTTTGGGCCCAAGGGCGTATAATCCGGCCCGTTTCTTTCATCCTTTCCCCACAAGACAAGATTCATCCATGCGAATTGCCCTAGGTATTGAATACGACGGCAGCCGGTATTTCGGCTGGCAGCGTCAGCGCGAAGTGATCAGCGTGCAGGCCGAACTGGAAAAAGCCCTCAGCCGCATCGCCAACCACCCTGTCTCCATCCAGTGCGCCGGTCGTACCGATGCCGGGGTGCACGCCACCGGCCAGGTGATCCACTTCGATACCGAGGCGAACCGCGCCGAGGGGGCCTGGACCCTGGGGCTCAACTCCAACCTGCCGCCGGACATCGCCGTGCGCTGGGTCAAGGAGGTGGACGAGAGCTTCCACGCCCGCTTCAGCGCCACCGCCCGTCGCTACCGTTATGTCATCTACAACCATAACTTCCGCCCGGCCATCCTCGGCAGCGGCGTCAGCCACTACCACGAGACCATAGATGCCGAGCTAATGCACCAGGCGGGCCAGAGCCTGCTCGGGGAGCACGACTTCAGCACCTTCCGCGCCATCGCCTGCCAGTCCAACACCCCCTGGCGCAATGTGACTCACCTGTGCGTCAGCCGATCCGGCCCTTACATAGTGCTCGACATCAAGGCCAACGCCTTCCTGCACCACATGGTGCGCAACATCACCGGCTCCCTGCTGCTGGTGGGGCAGGGGCAAAAACCTGTGGAGTGGATAGCCGAGGTGCTGGCGGCCAGGGATCGCAACCTGGCGGGGCCGACCGCCAAGGCGGGGGGGCTTTATCTGGTGGACGTGGACTACCCGGCAGAGTTTGCCCTGCCGCAGTTGCCCCTCGGCCCGCTCTGGCTGCCGGACTCGGCACCGGGTACGACCAGTTTTTAGTAACTGGGCCCGAAAATTTGTGGTTTAATGACCCGTTATTTATTGCCATCGAGCCCTTAAGTCATTGAACAACCAAGGCCCGATGTGTTTTGTCAGGCACAAAAGCATTAAGGAATTCCATGAGCTGGCTTGAGAAGATCCTTCCCAAGAGCAAGATCACGACACCGCGTCGTCACAACATCCCGGAAGGGGTGTGGACCAAGTGCACGTCTTGCGAACAGGTACTCTACCGGGCAGAACTGGAGCGCAATCTCGAAGTGTGCCCCAAGTGTGATCATCATATGCGGATCAGTGCCCGCGCCCGTCTCGAGAGCTTCCTCGACGTCGAAGGCCGCAGTGAAGTGGCTGCCGAGCTGGAGCCGCAGGACATCTTGAAATTCAAGGATTCCAAGCGCTACAAGGATCGTTTGTCTGCCGCTCAGAAAGAGACGGGAGAAAAAGATGCGCTGGTGGTGATGAAGGGGACCCTGAAGGGGGTGCCGGTCGTCGCCTGTTCGTTCGAGTTCTCCTTCATCGGGGGCTCCATGTCCTCCGTGGTCGGTGCCCGCTTCGTGCGCGCCGTCGAGGAGAGCATCAAGGAAGGCCGCGGCCTGGTCTGCTTCTCCACCTCGGGTGGGGCGCGGATGCAGGAGGCCCTGTTCTCCCTGATGCAGATGGCCAAGACCAGTGCGGCGCTGGACAGGCTGACCAAGGCCGGTCTGCCCTTCATCTCCGTGCTGACCGACCCCACCATGGGCGGTGTCTCCGCGAGCCTGGCCATGCTGGGTGACATCAACGTGGGCGAGCCCAAGGCACTGATCGGTTTCGCCGGCCCCCGCGTCATCGAGCAGACAGTGCGCGAGAAGCTGCCGGAAGGCTTCCAGCGCTCCGAGTTCCTGCTGGAGAAAGGCGCCATCGATCTCATCATCGACCGCCGCGAAATGCGCAACCGCCTGGCCGGCCTGCTGGCCAAGCTGATGAATACTCAGGTCATCGAAGACTGAACATGAGTTCGCACATGCAACAATCTCAAAGCCGGTCGCTGGTCGACTGGCTTTCTTATTTGGAACAGATCCACCCGGTCAACATCGACATGGGGCTGGAGCGGGTCGGCGCCGTTGCCCGGCGCATGGGCCTTACCCAGTTGCCGTTCAAGGTGATCACGGTGGCGGGCACCAACGGCAAGGGATCCTCCTGCGCCATGGCCGCCAGCATACTGATGGCCGCCGGTTACAGGGTGGGGGTCTACTCCTCGCCGCACCTGCTGCGCTTTACCGAGCGGGTGCGCATCGACGGTGCCGAGCTCTCCGATAACGCGCACTGCGAGGCCTTCACCGCGGTGGAAGCCGCCCGCGGCGAGATTGCCCTCACCTTCTTCGAGTTCGCCACCCTGGCGGGCCTGTGGCTCTTCTGCCGCGCCGCCCCCGACGTGCTGCTGCTGGAAGTGGGGCTGGGCGGCCGGCTCGACGCCACCAATGTGGTGGAGTCCGACGTGGCCCTGATCACCTCCATTGCGCTGGATCACTGCGACTGGCTGGGTGATACCCGCGAAGCGGTGGCGGTGGAGAAGGCCGGGGTGTATCGGGCGGGCAAACCCGCCATCAGCGGCGAGCCCAATCCACCAGCGACCATCGCCAGCGAAGCGGCGCGTCTCGGCGCCTGCCTGCGCCAGGTCGGCCGCGACTTCCACGGCGATGAGCACGATGCAGACTGGGATTACCATGGCCTGAATCACTGGCTGGGGCTGCCCAAACCCGCCCTGCCGCTGATGAACGCGGTTACCGTGCTGGCGGCGCTGGAATCCCTCGGCTTGCCGCTCTCTGAGTCCGCGATCCGTGACGGGCTGGCCAATGCCCGGCTGGCGGGGCGGATGCAGCGGCTGCAAAACGAGCCCCTGGTCATCGTCGATGTGGCCCACAATCCCCATTCGGCGGCTTATCTCGCGAGCCAGCTGCGTCAGATCCCCTGCAAGGGCAAGCGCCGCGCCGTGGTGGGCATGCTGAAAGACAAGGACATGGCAGGGTCGCTGGCCGAACTCGATGGCCTCATCGACCAGTGGTTCCTGGCAAGCCTCACAGGCCCGCGTGCCGCAACCGCAGAGCAGCTTGCCGCCGCCCTCGGGGGCGGGCAGGGACCAGCGGCGACCTTTGACGGCGTGAGCGCGGCTTATCGGGCAGCCCTGGCCGCATCGAGTCCTGATGATATGGTCATCGTCTTTGGTTCGTTTTACACTGTCGCCGACGTGCTGGCCGGGCAGCTGGCCTGATGAATCCGGCCATCATCGTTGTCCATAAAAAGCAGCAGGTTCTAAGCAACATGGGTGGGAATTAACTTGGCTTCGAAGTTTCAAAATAGATTGGTGGGGACCGTCATCCTGGTCGCCCTGGTTGTCATCTTTTTGCCGGATCTGATGGACGGCAACAAGCTGGAGCAGAAGGAAGAGGCATTTGCCAAGATCCCGCTGCGCCCCGAGCTCGAGCCCGCCAAGCCCGCCTTGCAGGTCTCTGCCGCCAGTACCCTGCCGGCCGATCACCTGGCGAGCCAGCAGCAGGCCTCTGCCGCCACCCAGTGGCAGGTAGAAGAGATCGGGGATACGGTGACCCTGGCCGCCAATCAGGCCTCTGCCGCCGCCCAGGCACAGCCAGCGACCCAGGCTGCGGCCAAGCCTGAGCCCAAACCCGTGCCCAAGCCCGAGGTGGTGGCCAAGAAACCGGTGGAGCAGCCCAAGCCCAAGCCGGTGCCCCCCAAGCCGGTCGAGGTGAAGAAGCCGGTGGAGAGCAAGCCGCAGGCGGGCCAGATCAAGTCCATGGACGATCTCATCGCCAGCAAGATGACGACCCAGGCGGCTACCCCGGCACCCGCGGCGGCAGCCCCGGCCCAGGGCAGCTGGATCCTGCAGCTCGGCGCCTTCAAGAATGCCGACAGCGTCAATGCCCTGGTGGGCAAGCTGAGGGCGGCCGGCTACTCGGCACAGACCTCGCCGAGGACCCCGGTGCAGGGGCAGATCAACCGGGTCTTTATCGGGCCGGATGTCTCCAAGGCCAAGCTGCAGGGCATGCAGAGCAGGATAAGCCAGATGACGGGGCTGAGCGGCTCCGTGGTGGCCTATAACCCCTGATGGGGGTTTGACGAACGCCGAACAAAAAATACCGCGCCTCATTTGACAGATGGGCGCGGTATTTTTTTGGTATCTGTTGATGGTCTCTCAGGGAGAGGCCGGGCTGGTTTTTAGATGCACTTCACCGGCTTGGGCAGGCCGGCGATCTTGGTGGCCTGCTTGGCGGGCCCCTCGGGGAACAGCTTGTAGAGGTAGCGGCTGTTGCCCTTCTCGGGGCCGTACTGCTTCTCCATCGCCTTGACCAGGGCGCGGATGGCGGGGGAGGTGTTGAACTCCAGATAAAACGCCCGCACGAAGCGCACCACTTCCCAGTGCGGCTCTTCCAGCACTATGCCCTCCTGCTCGGCCAGCACCAGCGCCAGCTCCTCGCTCCAGTCCTCGATGTGGCGCAGATAGCCCTTGGCATCGGTCTCGATGAGTTGGCCGTTGAAATGCAGCTGATGGTGTTCGGACGGGTGCTCGGACATGGAGGCTCCTCGGGCTGTCGGGATTGGGCGGGCATGGTAGCGCCTTGATCTTCGGCGAGCAACCGGCGCAGACGCGCCAGGGCGCACAATTCACCGGGCAGGGTGTCGCCCCGCCCGGTGAGCACTCGCTGGATTGGTGCCTTTCTTCGCTCGTCAGGCGTTGCCTTGCCGGGTGAGCAGCTGGCCGTCGTTGGCCAGCATCAGCAGTTCATCCGCCAGCTGGCTGATGAGGGTGAGCTGCTGGGTCAGCATCAGCTGCTCCTCGCTGCTGTCCGGGGTTATGGCCGGGCATACTCCCTCGAGCCGGGCCGGCATCTCCCCCGCCAGGTGGCCGGCGGCCCGCTCCAGGGTATGGCTGATGTGGCGGCTGATCTCGTCAAGGCCCTCGATGGGCTCCAGCCTGTCCCGATGGGCCCCGAGGGCCGAGATATAGGAGAGCAGGGCGTGGTTGCGCCAGGTGAGGGTGAAGCAGAGGTCGAGGAAGCGGCGGCGCTTGCTCGGCTCCACCAGCATGCTCTGCCAGGCCATGGCCAGCTCGCTGTCGGCGAGGTGGGCACACTTGCGGGCCACCCGGTAGTCGAGGGACTCGTCGCGCTGGCGGTGCAGGCTGGCGAGCACCGCCGACAGGTAGCGGGCGTTGGCGGAGAGGGAGTTGGCAATCAGGGTCGGCAGCCGCTTGTATTGCCAGTCCGGCCAGAGCCAGGCCACCAGGGCGTAGGAGAGCAGGCAGCCGAGCAGGGTATCGAGCAGGCGCGGCCCCAGGATGGCGAAGCCGATGCCGTCCAGCAGGTTGAACGCCATCAGCACGTAGAGGGTGATGAAGCAGACGGCGGCGCTGTAGTTGCTGCGCACCTGGGTGAAGAACAGGAAGGCGGCCAGCCCCATGATCCCCAGTTGCAGGTGCAGCTCGGGGAAGAGCCAGAGCACGGGCACGCCTATCAAGATGCCGGCGAAGGTGCCGAGCATCCGCTGCACCAGACGGCGCCGGGTGGCGCTGTAGCTCGGCTGGCAGACGAACAGCACCGTCAGCAGTATCCAGTAGCCCTTGTCCAGGCTGAAGGCCTGCAAGATGCCGTAACCCACCACCAGCCCCAGCGACAGTCGCAGGGCGTGGCGAAACACCATGGAGTTAGGGGTCAGGTGCTGCTTGAGCAGGGTCAGCAGCGGCAAGGGGGCAGGCCTCGCCAGGGGCGGCAGGCTGGCGGGAGGGGCGGCGGGGTTTTGCAGCTCCTCGGCGCTGGCCAGCAGCTCGTTGATGCTGGAGAGGTTGCGGCGCAGGAACTTCATCGGCGTCAGCAGGGTCTTGGGATAGTGCTGCTTGAGATGGGTGAACTCCAGCTGGTCGCCGAGGGCCTCCAGGGTCCAGTGGATGCGCTTGTGGTGGGCATAGGGCTTGTGCACCAGGATGGCGTAACCGAGCCGCTGGCACGCCTCCGAGAGCTGCAGGAACACCTCCTGGAAGCCGTCGAGGACGATGCCCTGCTTGAGCTCCGCTTCCAGCTTGCTGTAGGGGTAGTGGCTGGAGGTGGCCCGCTCCTGGATCTCCAGCGCCAGCAGGTAGAGCCGCAGCAGGCCGGCGAGCTCGGGCGCCGCCTGATGGCGGGTACTGAGGCGGGCGTTGAGCGCCGTCTTGGTCAGGTTCAGGGCATTGACCAGGTTGATGTTGAGCTGGGCCAGGTTGTGGCGAATGGCCTGGGCGCCATGCTCGTCAGCCGGGAAGAAGCGGGATTTTTCCAGCAGGTAGCGGCCGAGGGCGAAATAGCTCTGGGCGAGCTGCTCGTGCAGTGTCTTGTAGGGCAGCAGCCAGAGCCAGACCAGCGACACCAGGCCGTACCAGAGGGCGCCGGCACCGAGCGCCAGCGGCTGGTAGAAGAGATCCGGCGCCTTGGCGGCCCCCAGCATGGTGTAGATGGCGATGAGCAGGGAGCCGAAGCTGATGGTGGCGTAACGTTGCCCGAGCGCCCCCACCATCACGAAGAGGAAGGTGGATCCCGCGAGCCCGATGGCAAACAGCCAGGGGGTGGGGAAGAGGTACTGCACGCACAGGGAGGCAAACAGGAAGCAGACCAGCGTCATGGCGAGGTTCTTGACCCGGCCCCACAGGCTGTCATCGGTCTCGGCGATGGCCCCCGCCACCACCCCGAGGGAGAGCAGCACGGTGAGCTGGATGTCGCCTGTGGCCAGGGCGAAGGCGAGCAGCCCCAGGATGGCCAGCAGCACCTTGAGGGCGAAGTAGATATGGCTGTCGGTCAGCAGACGGCGCAATAAACCTGAGAAATCCATGGGCATGGGATAGACGCAACCCTTGAGCGAAACGAAAGCGACAGCATAACTCGTCGGCAACGAAGTGGCCCTGATTTGGATCAGGGCCACTTTGCTTCATATCCTTGATTTGCAACTTATCCTGACAGAAACAGGTGCCAATAAAAACCCCGCCGAAGCGGGGTTTTTCATCAGTTGCGGTTGCCGCCAAGCAGGCTCAGCAGACTCAGGAAGATGTTGTAGATGGAGACGTACAGGGTCACGGTGGCGGAGATGTAGTTGGTCTCGCCGCCGCGCACTATCTGCTGGGTGGTCAGCAGGATGGCGCCGGAGGAGAACAGCATGAACATGGCGGACAGGGCCAGGCTCAGGGCGCTCATCTGCAGGAAGATGTTGGCAACCATGGCCACCAGCAGTACCCAGAAACCGACGAACAGCATGCCGCCGATGAAGGAGAGGTCACGCTTGGTGGTCAGGGCATAGGCCGACAGACCGAAGAAGGTGAGCGCCGTGCCGCCAAGGGCCGTCATCACTATCTCGCCGCCGCCATTGTTCATGTACATGTTGATGATGGGGCCCAGGCTGTAGCCCATCAGGCCGGTCAGGGCGAAGGTGAACACCAGCCCCATGCCGTTGTCACGGTTCTTCTCGGTCAGGAACATCAGACCGTAGACACCGACCAGGAAGATGGCCCAGTGCAGGGGCGGCATGTTCATGACGGTGGCAACCCCGGCAACCACGGCAGAGAAGCCAAGAGTAAGGGAGAGCAGCATATAGGTATTGCGCAGCACCTTGTTGGTGTCGCGCACGGCACCCTGGGTGCCAGTGTAGATAGAACGGGTATCCATCTTGATGTCCTCTTGATTTCCGGGGTGAGGCGACCAATTGCGCCTCGTTAACGCATTGTATGCACTGAATGTGTGGATGACGAGCGCTGATTTCAAGCGCCCCCCCACTGTGTCGGCCTCTACTATTCCAGAGCAAAGATGTATTGCGCATGAACAAGAGGATGAAGCCGCGCGAGCGACAGGGCGGGCATCTGCATGTGCAGGCTGGCCGTCGCGCCTACTGAGTGTGCGTCCGCACGTGCCGGCTGGCCTGTCTGGGCGAATAGCCAAACAGCTTGCGAAACGCCGTGATGAAGTTCGCGACATGGCTGTAACCCGCGTGCTCGGCGGCTTCCTGCAGGGAGAGGCTGCGCTCTTCGAGCTTCGCCTTCGCCTGCTGCAAGGTTCGCTCGCGCAGATAGCGCTGCAGGCTCATGCCCAGCTCTTTCCTGGCCGTGCGCTGCAAGGTGGAGAGGCTCATGCCCAGGGTATCGGCGATGTCGGCCAGGGTCATGTGGTCCACCTTCTCATCCCGAAGCAACATCTTCAGGCGAGTCGGTTGCTCGCTGTGCCGCTGGCCACACACCTGGGAGATCTGCTGGAGGTTGCTCATCAGGCTCTCCCACAGGGTGAGGGCGAAGGCCTCCCGCATCAGCATCTCGGGGGCATTCTGGCTGCTGGTGAGGTTCAGCGCCTCCGCAATCTGCCCCAGATGCGGGGGCAGCGACCAGTCGACGCGGCTCAGGTGATGGCTGAATACCCGCTCGAACCGCTCGCGCTGGGGGCCCGTCATCTTGCGCTCAAGCCAGGCGGGACTGAGCGACAGGACTATGCTGCGACTGCGCACCTGGGCCTTGGCGGCGCCCTGCACCATGTCGGGTCTGGCATAGAAGATGGCGGTGGCGACGATGGGATCGGACGTGTGAAAACGGCAGCCCCGCAGCTGATGGGTGGCCCCATAGGTCATCAGCGCCTTGCTCTCGAGGGGGATGGCGATGATGAGCTGCGGCGGCAGCTCCCGCTCGGTGGCAAAGTCGGCCTTGTGGACTATGTCCTTGTTGTGAAAGAGGATGCCGTCCTGAATCATCAGGTTCTCTACTCTTCCTGTGAACAAACCCCGTTTGCGAACGCGGGTATCTCTTACCACAGTGTCAGTCATGCTCACTTTGACCATTTCGAAGTATTAAATGACCAACCCGCAAAACTACTGCGGATACTCGAATGCTATATTAGCCCCCGCAAAATCAAATGAAAATGATTATCATCTCTGTTTGGGGGTCACTCTTTCTATGGTTGTCTTCAAGGATAAAGCGCCGAGCCCGCTGGCTCTGGCCGTCTCTGCCGCCCTGGCTGTCACTGTCGTTTCCCCGGTCCGGGCACAAACGGCGAACATCGAGCCGGATGAAACCCTGGTTGTCTATGGCAACCCGCTCTACGGGATGGCGCCGTCGGAGGAGATGGGGGGCTACGGCGTCGACTCGGCCACCGTCGGGACCAAGACCCCGGCGGCCCTGAAAGACATTCCCCAGTCGATCACTGTGCTGACCAACGACTACATAGAGGAGCGCAACTTCGTCGCGGTGGACGACTTGGCCAAGTACACGCCGGGCCTGCGCACCATGGTCAACGACAGCGGCCGCTCCTCCATCTTTTCCCGCGGTTACGAATACGATGAGGTGAACCTCAACGGCCTGCCATCGCCGATGCAGAGCAAGTTCGGCACCCTGCCGTCTCTGGCCGCCGTGGACAGGGTAGAGATCATGCGCGGCCCGTCCGGCCTGTTCAACAGCACCAGCGAGCTGGGGGGCGTCATCAACATGGTGCTCAAGCGCCCGACCGACGAGTTCAAGGGCTCGGTCACGGCGCGCTATGGCAGCTGGGACAGGCACTATCTGGAGGCGGATCTGGGCGGGGCACTCAACGAGGAGGGCTCGGTGCTCGGTCGCCTGGTGGTGGCCAACGCCGACATCAAGAACCAGGTCGACTACAACAACAACGACAACGGCACCTATTACGGCACCCTGGAGTTCGACCTGTCGGATCGCACCCTGCTGTCTGTCTATGCCCTGCACCAGACCAAGGACATACTGCCCACCAATGGCCTGCCGGCCTACCGCGATGGCACCATGCTCGACATCGGCCGCAGCACCTATCTGGGCTCGGATGAAGATTTCTTCGATGCAAGCACCACGGATGTGGGGGCCGCCCTCCAGCATGCCTTCGCCAACGGAGGCGTGGCGCAGTTCTCGGCCCGCTACATGGACCACGACATGCGCCTGGAGCAGACCTACACCAATGGCCCAGTGGATGCCGCAGGGAACACGGGGCTGATGTTCAATGCCCAGGCGAACCAGCAGAAAAACATGGCGTTCGATGCCAACTACAGCCAGCTGTTCGGCCTGCTTGGGCACAAGAGCGAGTTCGTGCTGGGCTCTGACTACAAGCGCTACGAGTCCGATATCCAGACCTACACCAACCGCAACATCGGCAAGATCAACGTGTTCGACTTCGATCCGACCGGGGTCGCCAAGCCGAACTACCAGTACACCAAGAACGACCACGAAGAGCAGTCCGAGCTGGGCCTCTATGGCAAGGTGACCTGGCGGCTGCTGGAGCCGCTGGCGGTGATCACCGGGGCCCGGGTCTCCTGGTATGACACCGAGGTCGTCAACACCCCCCTGAGCTCGGGGGCGCAGAGCAGCCAGTCCGGTGACTTCAAGGGGAAATTTACCCCCTATGCCGGGGCCGTCTATGACCTGACCGGGGAGCATGCGCTCTATGCCAGCTACTCCAAGGTGTTCAAGCCGCAGACCAGTCAGGATGAAAAGGGGGAGATGCTCACGCCGCGGGAGGGTAGCCAGTGGGAAACCGGCATCAAGTCCTCCCTGCTGGACGGCCTGCTCAATACCCGGGCGACCGCCTTCCTGATGAAGGACGCTAACATCGCGGCCCAGGCCTATGACGATCAGGGCATCGCCATCACCAACACCTACTGGGCCACCGGCAAGGTGGAGACCCAGGGGGTGGAGCTGGAGGCGACCGGCTACCTGAGCCAGCACTGGATGGTCATGACCGGCTATACCTTCACCGACATCGAGGAGAAATCCGGCGATCACAATCCGAAATTCGATGCTATTCCGCGCCACACCCTCTCCCTCTGGACCGACTACCACCTGGCGGACTGGGTACAGGGGCTGCATCTGGGGGGCGGGATGACGGCGGTCAGCGACTACTCCTTCAACCAGAAGGGGATCTCGACCCATCAGGGGGGCTATGCCCTGTTTGATGCGGCCGTGCGCTACGAGATCAACGACAGGATGCAGGCGACTCTGAACCTCTACAACATCCTGGATCGCGAGTACTTCTATCGCGTCGGCTCCACCACCACCTTCAACATGTATGGCGAACCGGCCAACCTGATGGCGGGCTTCAGCTACAAGCTGTAACCCAGGTGACAACAGGGCCCGGTGGCCCTGTTGTCCTCTATCCGAACCCACTCGTCCGATTCACCCTATGACAAGACTCATCGCGATACTGCTCACCATGATCACTCTCTCGTCTGCCCAGGCCGACATGCGCCATTACGCCGAGCGCTTCACCCACCACTCGACCCTGCTGGGAGAGGCGCGGCAATACAGCGTCTATCTGCCAGAGGGCTATGAACAACAGCCGCAGCAGGCTTTTCCCGTGCTCTATCTGCTCGATGGGGAGAAATTCTTGCTGGAGGTCGCGGGCATCACCCAGGCCCTGCGGGCCGGACTCAATCCGGCGATCCCGCCTCTCATCATCGTCGCGGTGCACAACACCGACCGGATGCGCGACTACACCCCGAGCCACACCCTGGTGCTGCCCAATGGGGCGCCGGCCGGCGCCGGTTATGCCAAGACCGGCGGCGGTCCGGCGTTCATGGAATACCTGACCCGGGAGCTGCGCCCCCTCATCGAGCGCCGCTATCGCACCGCCTCGCCGGCCCTGCTGGTGGGCCACTCCCTCGGGGGCCTGCTGACCCTGGATGCGGTGGCCAGAGACAGCGGCCAGTTCCAGGGCTACATCGCCATCGATGCCAGCCTGTGGTTCGATTATCCGGCCAACTACCAGCGCATCGAGCGGGCCTTGCTTGGTCCGCTCAAGCATCCCGCCTCGCTGTTTGTGGCCGTGGCCAACAACCCCTTCACGCCTGGGTTTGGCCGCTCCGAGTTTCATCGGGATCAGTTGCGGCAGTTTGCACGCAGCCTGGTGGCGCACCCCGGCCACAACCTGCACGTCACCAGTCGCTACTTCGAGGAGGAAGATCACCACTCCGTCTATCACCTGGCGGTCTATCAGGGGTTGCAGCAGCTGTTTCGGGGTTACCGGCTGGATCTGACCCCGGGCCTCTTCAGCCGGCAGGCTGTCATCGCCCATTACGAGGCCCTGAACCGGCGGCTTGGCAGCCAGCTTCGCCCCCAAAGGGAGAGCCTGCAGGCTATCAGGGAGAAGGGCGAGCGCTGGCCCCAGATGCAGATCTCCGTGCCCGAGGTCGATGCGCTGCTGGAACGCTATTACGGGCAATGAGTTGGGAGACGGGAGTAATGAAGACGGGCAGTGACGCCCCCTGGGGCAAGGGCCCGGCCACTCCCGGGTGGCCGTCGGTACCCAACCGGGCGCGGATACTCACGTCTGGAATCGTCACAGCACCGCCCAGGGTGGCTGTCGGCCCTGGGGGATGGCTGGCACACTGCCAGTGTGCACGGAAACTGCGTGCCCGTGTGCATAAGCAGATCACGACAGGGAGTGACCTATGGCTGTCAGATGGAAGAGCGTGCTGTTGTCAGGGGGATTGCTGAGCCTGGTGTCGGGGTGCGCCCATTTCGCGCCTACCCCCATCACCTATCTGAGCCAGGATCCCGCGCCGGGCAAGCTCCCTTATGGGAAGGTTGCCTATGTGGATGACGGCCAATGCCCGGCTGATCAGGTGAAGCGGCTGATCGGTGGCGATGGGAAGAAGAACATACCGCGTCTTGTGGAGTGCGTGGCGCGCCCGCAACAACAGGCGGATCAGTGGTGGAGCAGCCCCGCCAGCGACCAGGGGGAGAGCACTCCTTGAGGTGAACATCATCACAAAGAGGCCCAGGCAATCGCTTGGGCCTCTTTCATGCCGGTGACGAAGGGGCTAGAAGGCATCCCCCGGCACCCGCACCCAGCCTTCCATCAGGATGCGGGCTGAGCGGGACATCACCGCCTTGGTCACCGTCCACTCGCCATCCACCTGTCGCGCCTCTGCCCCCACCCGCAGGGTGCCGGAGGGGTGGCCGAAGCGCACCGCCTCGCGCTCGCCGCCACCGGCCGCCAGGTTCACCAGGGTGCCGGGAATGGCCGCCGCCGTGCCGATGGCCACGGCGCAGGTGCCCATCATGGCGTGGTGCAGCTTGCCCATGGAGAGGGCCCGCACCAGCAGATCGACCTCATCGGCCTTCACCCGTTTGCCGCTGGCGGTGCGGTACTCCTTCGCCGGCGCGACGAAGGCGACTTTCGGGGTGTGCTGGCGGGTCGCCGCCTCGGCGGGCGTCTTGATGAGCCCCATGCGCAGGGCCCCGGCAACCCGGATCGCCTCGAAGCGGGCCAGGGCCTCGGGGTCGCCGTTGATCTGCTCGCGTAGCTCAGTGCCTTCATAGCCAATCTCTTCGGCGTTGACGAACACCGTCGGGATACCGGCGCTGATCAGGGTGGCTTTCAAGGTGCCGATGCCCGGCACCTCCAGCTCGTCCACCCGGTTGCCGGTGGGGAAGAGGGCGCCGCCCTCCTCGCCATCCTCGGAGGGGTCGAGAAATTCCAGCACGATCTCGGCGGCGGGGAAGCTGACCCCGTCCAGCTCGAACGCGCCGGTCTCCTGCACCTGGCCATTGTGCACCGGTACATGGGCCATGATGGTCTTGCGGATATTGGCCTGCCAGATCCGCACCACGCAGGTGCCGTTGTCCGGGATGCGGGACGGGTCCACCAGTCCGGCGTGGATGGCGAAGGCGCCGGCGGCGGTGGAGAGGTTGCCGCAGTTGCCGCTCCAGTCCACGAAGGCCTTGTCGATGGCGACCTGGCCGTAGAGGTAGTCCACATCGTGATCGGGCTGCTGGCTCTTGGCGAGGATCACGCACTTGGCGGTGGAGGAGGTGGCGCCCCCCATGCCGTCCATGTGGGCCGAGTAGGGGTCGGGGCTGCCGATGACGCGCAGGAAGAGTGCATCCCGGGCCGGGCCGGGTTGTTGGCAGCGTTCGGGCAGATCAGATAAGCGAAAGAAGACCCCCTTGCTGGTGCCGCCGCGCATATAGGTGGCCGGGATTTTCACTTGAGGTTCGTAGGCCATAGAAATCGTCCTGATTTGGATTGATGGCTTGCGGGAGTGGGCGCGAGACCCCCTCCCGGCCTCCCCCTTGAAAAAGGGGAGGCGTATCAGCCCCTCCCTTGTCAAAGGGGAGGGGTTGGGGCTTAGCTTGCCGCCTGTTGCGCCGTCGACGCCAGGAAGTCCTGGGCGAAGCGTTGCAGCACGCCGCCCGCCTCAAAGACCGAGACCTCCTCGGCGGTGTCGAGACGGCAGGTCATGGGCACCTCGACCACCTCGCCGCTCTGGCGGCGGACAACGAGGGTGAGATCGGCGCGCGGCTGGCGCTCCCCCACCACATCGTAGGTCTCGGTGCCGTCCAGCCCCAGGGTGAGGCGGCTGGTGCCAGGCTTGAACTCCAGCGGCAGCACCCCCATGCCGATGAGGTTGGTGCGGTGAATGCGCTCGAAGCCTTCCGCCGCTATCACCTCCACCCCGGCGAGCCGCACCCCCTTGGCAGCCCAGTCACGGGACGAGCCCTGACCGTAGTCGGCACCCGCCACTATGATGAGGGGCTGCTTGCGCGCCATGTAGGTTTCGATGGCTTCCCACATCCGCATCACCCGGCCCTCCGGCTCGACCCGGGCGAGGGATCCCTTCTTCACCGCGCCGTTCACCACCGCCATCTCGTTGACCAGCTGGGGGTTGGCGAAGGTGGCGCGCTGGGCGGTCAGGTGATCGCCGCGGTGGGTGGCGTAGGAGTTGAAGTCCTCCTCCGGCAGGCCCATCTTCGCCAGGTATTCCCCGGCCGCGCTGCTGCGCAGTATGGCGTTGGAGGGGGAGAGGTGGTCTGTGGTGATGTTGTCCGGCAACAGCGCCAGCGGCCGCATCCCCTTGAAGGTGCGCTCGCCCGCCAGAGCCCCCTCCCAGTAAGGGGGACGACGGATATAGGTGCTTTGGGGGCGCCAGTCGTACAGGGGCGCCACCTTGGGGCCACGATCCTCTTCAATGGTGAACATGGGAATGTAGACCTGACGGAACTGGGCCGGTTTCACCGAGGCCTTGACCACGGCATCGATCTCCTCGTCGCTCGGCCAGATATCCTTGAGGCGAATTTCGCGGCCGTTCACCACCCCCAGCACGTCTTTCTCGATGTCGAAGCGGATGGTGCCGGCGATGGCGTAGGCCACCACCAGGGGCGGGGAGGCGAGGAAGGCCTGCTTGGCATAGGGGTGGATGCGGCCGTCGAAGTTGCGGTTGCCCGAGAGCACCGCAGTGGCGTAGAGATCCCGGTCGATGATCTCCTGCTGGATGGCGGGATCCAGGGCGCCGGACATGCCGTTGCAGGTGGTGCAGGCAAAGGCCACCACGCCGAATCCGAGCCGCTCCAGCTCGCTGTCCAGCCCCGCCTCTTTCAGGTACAGGGCGACTGTCTTGGAGCCGGGGGCCAGGGACGACTTGACCCAGGGCTTGCGGACAAGCCCGAGCCGATTGGCGTTGCGGGCCAAGAGGCCCGCCGCAATCACGTTGCGCGGGTTGCTGGTGTTGGTGCAGCTGGTGATGGCGGCGATGATCACGGCGCCATCCGGCAGCAGGCCGTCCGCCTCCTGGGTGCGGGCCTTGTCCAGGTCCACGGCTATGCCCCGCGTGGCGAGCTCGGCCACCGGCAGGCGGCGATGGGGGTTGGAGGGGCCCGCCAGGGTGCGCACCACGGTCGACAAGTCGAAGTGCAGCACCCGCTCGTATTGGGCGCCTGCCAGGGCGTCGGCCCAGAGACCCGCCTCCTTGGCGTAGGTCTCCACCAGCCTGACCTGGTCGTCATCACGGCCGGTGAGCCGCAGGTAGTCGAGGGTCTGCTGGTCGATGAAGAACATGGCCGCGGTGGCGCCATACTCCGGCGCCATGTTGGAGATGGTGGCCCGATCGCCGAGGGTGAGGGCGGCGGCGCCCTCGCCACGAAACTCCAGGTAGGCGCCGACCACCTTCTGCTGGCGCAGGAACTCGGTGAGCGACAGCACCAGATCCGTGGCCGTGATGCCGGGCTGGGGCTTGCCGGAGAGCTCGACGCCGACGATCGAAGGCAGCCGCATCCAGGAGGCGCGCCCCAGCATCACGTTCTCCGCTTCGAGCCCGCCAACCCCGACTGCAATCACCCCGAGGGCATCCACGTGGGGCGTGTGGCTGTCGGTGCCAACGCAGGTGTCCGGGTAGGCCAGGCCGCGATCGGCATGGATGACGGGGGACATCTTCTCCAGGTTGATCTGGTGCATGATGCCGTTGCCCGGCGGGATCACCTCTATGTTCTTGAACGCCTGCCTGGTCCAGTTGATGAAGTGGAAGCGATCCTCGTTGCGGCGATCCTCGATGGCGCGGTTCTTGGCAAAGGCATCCGGGTCGAAGCCGCCGCACTCCACGGCCAGGGAGTGGTCGACGATAAGCTGCACCGGCACCACGGGGTTCACCTGGGCGGGATCCCCCCCCTGATCGGCGATGGCATCGCGCAGGCCGGCGAGATCCACCAGGGCGGTCTGGCCCAGGATGTCGTGGCACACCACCCGGGCCGGGAACCAGGGGAAGTCGCGATCGCGCTTGTTGTGGACGATCTGGCCGAGGCACTCGCCGAGGATGGCCGGATCGCACCGGCGCACCAGGTTCTCGGCGTGCACGCGGGCGGTGTAGGAGAGCCTGTCCCAGGCGCCGGGGGCGATGACGTTCACCGCCTCCCGGGCGTCGAAGTAGTCAAGCTGTGTGCCGGGCAGGGGCTTGCGATATTGAGTGTTTACCATCACTTGCGCTCCTTGAGCGGCACGAAGGTCAGATCCTCCGGGCCGACGTAGTTGGCGCTCGGGCGGATGATCTTGCCGTCGATGCGCTGCTCGATGACATGGGCCGACCAGCCGGAGGTGCGGGCGATGACGAACAGCGGGGTGAACATGGCGGTGGGCACCCCCATCATGTGGTAGCTGACGGCGCTGAACCAGTCGAGGTTCGGGAACATCTTCTTGGCCTCCCACATGGTGGACTCCAGCCGCTCGGCGATGTCGAACATCTTGGTGTTGTGCTGCTCCTCGCTCAGTGAGCGGGCCACCTCTTTAATCACCTTGTTGCGGGGATCGGAGACGGTGTAGACCGGGTGACCGAAGCCGATGACCACCTCTTTCTTCTCGATGCGGGCACGGATGTCGGCCTCCGCCTCGTCCGGATTGTCGTAACGCTTCTGGATCTCGAAGGCCACCTCGTTGGCACCGCCGTGCTTGGGCCCGCGCAGGGCACCGATGGCGCCTGTGATGCAGGAGAACATGTCGGAGCCGGTGCCGGCGATGACGCGGCCGGTGAAGGTGGAGGCGTTGAACTCGTGCTCGGCATAGAGGATGAGGGAGGTATGCATGGCGCGCACCCAGGAGTCACGGGGCTTCTCGCCGTGCAGCAGGTGCAGGAAGTGGCCGCCGATGGAGTCGTCATCGGTCTCCACATGGATGCGCTTGCCGTTGTGGCTGAAGTGGTACCAGTAGAGCAGCACTGAGCCTAAGCAGGCCATCAGCTTGTCGGCGATGTCCCGGGCACCCGGGTGATTGTGATCGTCCTTCTCAGGCGACAGACACCCCAGCACAGAGACGGCGGTGCGCATCACGTCCATGGGGTGGGCGGAGGGGGGCAGCTGCTCCAGGGCTGTCCTGACCCCGGTGGGCAGGCCGCGCAGGGCCTTGAGCTTGGCCTTGTAGGCGGTGAGCTCGGCCACATTGGGCAGATGGCCGTGCACCAGCAGGTGGGCAATCTCTTCAAACTCGCAGCTGGTGGCCACGTCCAGGATGTCGTAGCCACGGTAGTGCAGATCGTTGCCGGAGAGGCCCACTGTGCACAGGGCGGTGTTGCCGGCGGCGGTGCCGGAGAGGGCGACGGATTTCTTCGGCTTGAAGCCGGTGGTTTCGGGCAGGGCGCTCATCACATGTTTCCTCATTCAGTCCGTTGAAGCGCCGGCCGCCAGCATGAGACGGCCGGTCGGCGTGTTATTCCTTGGTAGACAGGTCCTTGGTGAACAGCCTGTCCAGGGTCTGCTCGTAGTGGTGGTAGCCGAGGAAGTCGTAGAGGGACTCCCGGGTCTGCATGGTGTCGACCACGGCGCGCTGGTGGCCGTCGCGGCGAAGCTGCTGATAGACGTTGAGGGCGGCCTGGTTGGCGGCGCGGGCGGCGCTCAGGGGGTAGAGCACCATGTCGACGCCGTGGGCAGCGAGGGCCTCCTTGTCAAACAGCTCGGTCTTGCCGAATTCGGTCATGTTGGCGAGGATCGGCACCCCGGCCGCCTGCTTGAAGCGATCGTATTGTTCCAGCTCGGTGACCGCCTCGGCGAAGATCATGTCGGCGCCAGCCTCCACATAGGCGGCGGCGCGCTCCAGGGCCGAGCCCAGCCCTTCCACCGCCAGGGCGTCGGTGCGGGCCATGATGACGAAGCTCTCGTCCTGGCGGGCATCCACCGCCGCCTTGATCCTGTCCACCATCTCGGCGATGGAGACCACGGCCTTGTTCGGCCTGTGGCCGCAGCGTTTCTGGGCCACCTGATCCTCCATATGGACGGCGGCCACCCCACCGCGCTCGAAGGCGCGAATGGTGCGGGCGATGTTGAAGGCGCCGCCCCAGCCGGTGTCGATGTCTACCAGGAGCGGTACCTGGGTCGCGGCGGTGATGCGCTCTGCGTCGATCAGCACGTCGTTCATGGAGGTCATGCCGAGATCCGGCAGGCCGAAGGAGGCGTTCGCCACCCCGGCGCCGGAGAGGTAGAGGGCCTTGAAGCCGCTGCGCTCGGCCATCAGCGCCATGTAGGCGTTGATGGTGCCGACGATCTGCAGGGGCTTCTCGTTGGCCAGGGCAGTGCGAAAACGCGTCCCGGCCGAGGATAGGTTGGACATAGTGACTCCTTTCATGGGGTGCTTGTCTGCTGTGGATGCTGGCTGTGAATACCCTCATCTCACACTACGTTTACGTCAACGTCAATTATGCTAAGGTCCAAGGCCCGTCAATGGGCGGGCACCCGCGGCTTCTCTTCTGATAACCACTTTTCATTCAATCAGATAGCGCTTCCTTCCCCAGGTGCGCCTGGCCAGTGCCATGGCGCCGCCGTGGTGGATCAGGGCCGATTCTGTCGTCTTCCACGAGGGGGGGCAACGGATTCGAAGGGGGGTGTCATGAGATGAAAAGTGGCTGTCGCCCGATGCAAAGCGGGCGTTCATGTAAATCCCTAGATTCACTCTGGACGATGTTTTCACCCATGAATGAATCTGGAGAACAGCCATGGCCAATGCCATTCGCTTTTATGAAACCGGGGGCCCCGAGGTCCTGCGCTACGAACACGTGGCGGTGGGCGAGCCCGGGCCTGGCCAGGTGCGCCTGCGCCATGAAGCGGTCGGCCTCAACTATGCCGACACCTATTTTCGCAACGGCACCTACCCCATCCCCATGCCCAATGGCCTGGGTGTCGAGGCGGCCGGGGTGGTGGAGGCGGTGGGCGAGGGGGTGACCAATGTCGACGTCGGCGATCGCGTCACCTACACCGGCTTTATCAACACCCTAGGCGCTTACTCGACGATGCGGCTGATCCCGGCCGCCCCCCTCATCAGGCTGCCGGACAGCATCAGCTGCGAGACCGCCGCCGCCATGACAATGCGGGGCCTCACCTCCGCCTACCTGATGCGCCGCATCCACGACTTCAAGCCAGGTGACAGCATCTTGCTGCACGCGGCCGCGGGGGGCGTCGGCCTCATCGTCGCCCAGTGGGCCAAGCTGCTGGGGCTGACGGTGATAGGCACCGTCTCCAGCGGGGCCAAGGCCGAGCTGGCCCGTGCCCACGGCTGCGACTTCACCATCGACTACAGCCGTGAGGACGTGGCCACCCGGGTGCGCGCCCTGACCGGGGGCGCCGGGGTCGACGTGGTGTTTGACAGCGTCGGCAAGAGCACCTTCATGGGCTCGCTCGATTCTCTTAAACGCCGCGGCCTCATGGTCTGCGTCGGCACCGCCTCCGGCCCCATCGACGGCTTCAACCCGCAGCTGCTGGCCATGAAGGGCTCCCTCTATCTGACCCGGCCGGCGCTCGCCGACTACATCGCCGATCCCGCCGAGAAGGAGGCCCTGGCCGGGGAGCTGTTCGATCACGTGGCCAGCGGCCGGATCAAGATAGAGATCAACCAGCGTTACGAACTGCAGGATGCGGCGGCGGCCCACCGGGATCTGGAGGCGCGCCAGACCACGGGCTCCTCCGTCTTCATCATCTAGGCCAAGGATCCCAGGCCAGCCCGCACTCAAGGGCGGTGCCTGCAGCACTGACTTGTCATTCAGGGAGAGAGACATGCGTGTAGAACAACTGACCTGCCACATCGGCGCCGAACTGAGCGGCGTCAACCTGGCGGACGCCGTTCACGATGAGGGGCTGTTCGCCGAGATCCGTGCCCTCCTGCTCAGGCACAGGGTGCTGTTCTTGCGCCGGCAGGAGATAAGCCGCGCCGATCACGTGGCCTTCGCCCGCCGCTTCGGCGAGCTGGAGGATCACCCGGTGGCGGGCAGCGATCCGGACAATCCCGGTCTGGTGCGCATCTACAAGTCCCCGGAGCTACCCAACGATCGCTACGAGAACGCCTGGCACACCGACGCCACCTGGCGCGCCCAACCGCCCATGGGGTGCGTGCTGCGCTGCGTGGAGTGTCCGCCCGTGGGGGGGGACACCCTCTGGGCCAACATGGTGGTGGCCTATGAGCAGCTGCCGGAAGAGATCAAGGGGAAGATCGCCGGCCTGCGCGCCCGTCACAGCATAGAGGCGAGCTTCGGGGCGGCCATGCCAATAGAGAAGCGGCTCGCCCTCAAGGCCCAGTTCCCGGACGCCGAGCACCCCGTGGTGCGCACCCACCCGGAGACGGACGAGAAGATCCTGTTCGTCAACGCCTTCGCCACCCACTTCACCAACTACCACACCCCGGCCCATGTGCGCGTCGGCCAGGACTACAGCATGGGGGGCAGCGATCTGCTGCGCTACCTCATCAGCCAGGCCTATATCCCCGAGTATCAGGTGCGCTGGCGCTGGCAGCCGGGCAGCATCGCCATCTGGGACAACCGCAGCACCCAGCACTATGCCGCCATGGACTACCCCCCCAGCCATCGCAAGATGGAGCGGGCCGGGATCATGGGGGATACCCCCTTCTGATCAAGCCCCGGGCCCCGGGCCCGGAGGATGTCACCACCCCAGGCGCTTCATGGAAGGCCAGCCAATTTAAGGAATGAACAGATGCAATTTTTTGACGATTCCCTGCACCCGGAAAACATGGAAAAGGTGGTCATCACGGTGGCCCCCTATGGTCCTGAGTGGGCCCCTGGCGACTTCCCGGAAGACATCCCGGTGACCATGGAGGAGCAGATCCAGAAAGCGGTCGACTGTTTTGATGCCGGCGCCACCGTGCTGCACCTGCACGTGCGCGAGCTGGACGGCACCGGCTCCAAGCGGCTGTCCAAGTTCAACGAGCTGATCGCCGGGGTACGCAAGGCGGTGCCGGACATGATCATCCAGGTGGGGGGCTCCATCTCCTTCGCGCCGGAAGGGGAGGGCGAGGCGGCCAAGTGGCTCTCCGACGACACCCGCCACATGCTGGCGGAGCTGACCCCGAAACCGGATCAGGTCACGGTCGCCATCAACACCACCCAGATGAACATCATGGAGCTGCTCTATCCGGAGTACCTGGCAGGCACCTCCCTGGCGAACCCCGCCTACCAGGCGGCCTACAGCGAGATGACGGTGCCGGCCGGCCCGGCCTGGGTGGCGGAGCACTTGAAGCGCCTGATGGCGAGCGGCATCCAGCCTCACTTCCAGCTGACCGGCATGCACGCCCTGGAGACCCTGGAGCGGCTGGTGCGCAAGGGGGTCTACATGGGCCCGCTCAACCTCACCTGGATCGGCATCGGCGGCGGTTTTGATGGTCCCAACCCGTTCAACTTCATGAACTTCGTCCACCGTGCGCCGGACGGAGCCTGCGTCACCGCCGAGTCGCTACTGAAAAACGTGCTGCCCTTCAACATGATGGCCATGGCCATGGGGCTGCACCCCCGCTGCGGCATCGAGGACACCATCATAGGCCAGCACGGCCAGCGCATGAGCTCGGTGGAGCAGATCCGCCAGTGCGTGCGGGTCGCCCACGAGCTGGGCCGCGAGGTGGCGAGCGGCAAGGAGGCGCGCGCCATCTACCGCATCGGCGTGCAGTACGACAGCGTGGAGGAGACGCTGCTGGCCAACGGCATGGCGCCGAACCGGACCCAGGGCCAGAAAGGGGTGCCACAGCGGTCCTGAGCCAGATGGGTCGCCGCAACGCAGGCGGGGCGGCGACCCTCCGACTCTGTTTGCCAAACGGCCTTGCGCCTTGCACTATGCAGCACGCAGGGTAACTGAGTGATAAGTCAATATTCTCTGGCCGGTGGCCTCTGCCGCCGGTCCGTTGACCGGAAAACCGAACCCAATTTGCAGTAGCGCGAGGGATTGTATGGCTACGTATCATATCGATGACGACCCAGAGGCCGGCAAGGTTGCCGTGCCCCGTCGTTATGCCTGGATAGTGTTTGCGCTGACCTTCGGTCTGCTCATCTCCGATTACATGTCGCGTCAGGTGCTCAACGCCGTCTTCCCCATGCTCAAGGGGGAGTGGGCGCTCTCCGACACCCAGCTTGGCCTGCTCAGCGGCATAGTGGCGCTGATGGTCGGCCTGCTGACCTTTCCCCTCTCCCTGCTCGCCGACCGTTTCGGCCGGGTCAAGAGCCTGGCCATGATGGCCGCGCTCTGGAGCCTGGCGACCCTGGGCTGCGCCCTGGCCCAGAACTACGAGCAGATGTTCATCGCCCGCTTCCTGGTGGGGGTGGGGGAGGCCGCCTACGGCAGCGTCGGCATCGCCGTGGTGGTCTCGGTGTTCCCGCGGGAGATGCGGGCCACCCTCTCCGGCGCCTTCATCTCCGGCGGCATGTTCGGCTCAGTGCTCGGCATGGCCACCGGGGGCGTGCTGGCGCACTTCCTCGGCTGGCGTTGGGCCTTCGCCGGCATGGCCCTGTTCGGCCTGGTGCTGGCGGCCATCTATCCCCTCATCGTCAAGGAGGCGCGGATCTCCCAGACCGGCCGGGCGGCACGGGGAAGCACAGAGACGGGTCGCAATCCCCTGCGCAGCCTCTACTCCAGCCGCTCGGTGATCTCGGCCTATGTGGGCAGCGGCCTGCAGCTGTTCGTCGGCGGCACCGTCATCGTCTGGATGCCGAGCTATTTCAACCGCTACTACGGACTGGACACGGACAAGGCGGGGCTCATGGCCGCCATCATAGTGCTGTGCAGCGGGGCCGGCATGATCCTCTGCGGCATGCTGAGCGATCGGCTGTGCCGCAACCGGCCGGATCGCAAGATCAGCCTCGCCATCGCCTACTGCCTCGGGAGCTGTCTGCTGCTCTCCCTGGCGTTTGCCCTGCCGGCCGGGTTGCCCCAGCTGCTGCTGATCGGGCTGGGGATGTTCATCGCCACCGGCACCTCGGGCCCCGCCGGTGCCATGGTGGCCAACCTCACCCACGCCAGCGTGCACGGCACGGCGTTTGCCACCCTGACCCTTGCCAACAACCTGCTCGGGCTGGCCCCGGGCCCCTTCATCACCGGCAAGGTCTCCGACCACATCGGCCTGGACAACGCCTTCCAGCTGGTGCCCCTCATCAGCATCGCGGCGGCCGCCGTCTTCTTCTACGGCAAGCGCCACTACCACAAGGACGTGGCCCGGCTCGAAGGGGATGCCGGCCGCCGGGTCATCACGGGCCCCCAGGGCACGGAGGTGAGGGCATGAGGCTCAGCATCGAGGTCTATATGGATTTCATCTGCCCCTGGTGCCTCATCGGCAAACGCCAGCTGGCGCAGGCCCTGACCCAGCTGGGGGCAGAGCGGCCCGAGGTGCGGGTCGATGTGCACTGGCGCGGGGTGCAACTGCTGCCCGCGCTGCCGGTGCAGGGGGAGGATTTTCACGACTTCTACCTGCGGCGCCTTGGCAGCGAACAGGCCATGGGCCTGCGTCAGGCCCAGGTGCGACAGGCGGCGGCCGGCGTCGGCGTTGCGCTGGACTTTGGCAAGATCCCCCGCATGCCGAACACGGGCGATGCCCACCGCCTGTGGCAACGGGCCTGCCAGCTGGGATCGCCGACGCAGCTGGACGAGCTGCTGGAGCGGCTGTTTGCCTGCCACTTCCTGCACGGCGGGGATCTGGGGGATGGCGCTACCTTGCTGGGGCTGGCCGAGGCGGCGGGCTTTGGGCCCGCCGATCTGGTGAGCAGCCTGCAGGGGGACGGCACCCCCTTCCACTGCGATCCGCCCGGGGCGGCCCACCAGGGGGTGCCCAGCTTCGTGTTGGGGGAGGGGCTGACTCTCAGCGGGGCCCAGCCGGTGGCGCAGCTGCTGGCCAGCCTGCGCCAGGCCCTGGATGCGGCAACCGGGGCGCCGGCGGCGCGGATCTTGGTGCCGGCCGAGCGGGTGCCTGAACCGGGCAAGCGGATCCTCATCGAAGCCCAGGGCAAGAGCCTGGTGCTGTTCAACATCGATGGCCGCTTCCACGCCATCGACGACGGCTGCCCCCACCAGGGGGCCTCATTGTGCGGCGGTCGGCTGGAGGGGGAGGTGATCCAGTGCCTGGCCCACGGCCTGCGCTTCAACCTGACCACGGGGCTGCTGCTGAACTCGACCCGGCTCGCGGTCGGCCGCTACCCGGTCGAGCAGGCGGGTGATCAGCTCCATATCGTCATCCCACAAGAGGAAGCCGTCCCATGCACGCGCTGAACCCCACCAAGACCGCCAGCGCCCGCTTCTCACGGGTGCGCGAACTGGCCCCCGGCATGGCGGTCAGCATCACGGTGGCGGCGGCCGCCACCTTCCTCTCCGAGCACTACGGCGCCCCCGTGCTGCTGTTCGCCCTGCTGCTCGGCATGGGGCTGAACTTCCTCAGCGCCGAGGGGAGCTGCAAGGCGGGCATCGAATACACCGCGCGCAGCGTGCTGCGGATCGGGGTCGCCCTGCTCGGCATGCGCATCACCCTGGGCCAGATCGCCGAGCTGGGCTGGATGCCGGTGCTGCTGGTGGTCACCCTGGTGGTGGTCACCATCAGCCTCTCCGTGGTGGCGGCCAGGGCGATGGGGTTCCAGCGCCTGTTCGGCATGCTGACCGGCGGGGCGACCGCCATCTGCGGCGCCTCCGCCGCCCTGGCCCTGGCCGCCTCCCTGCCCAATCACCCGCAGAAGGAGCGGGCCACCCTGTTCACCGTGATCGGGGTCTCGGTGCTCTCGACCCTGGCGATGATCCTCTACCCCATGATCGCCCGCTTCTTCGAGCTGACGCCGGTGGAGGCGGGGGTCTTCCTCGGCGCCACCATTCACGACGTCGCCCAGGTGGTGGGGGCCGGCTACAGCATGTCCACCGAGACCGGGGACGTGGCCACCGTGGTCAAGCTGATGCGGGTCGCCATGCTGCTGCCGGTGATCGTCGTCGCCGCCATGATCACCCGCAGGCAGGGGGCGGATGGCCCCTTGGGCAAGCGTCCGCCCCTGCTGCCCCTGTTTGCCGTCGGCTTCCTGGTGCTGGCCTGTATCAACAGCACAGGCTGGGTGCCCGTGCCGTTGCAGGAGGGGGTCAACGGCCTGTCACGCTGGTGCCTGGTCATCGCCATCGCCGCCATCGGCATGAAGACCCAGCTCAAAGAGCTGGCGGCGGTCGGCATCAAGCCCATCCTGCTGATGGTGGGGGAGACTGCCTTCCTGGTCGCCCTGGTGCTGACCCTGATGCATTGGGGCATCAAGCCTTAGGGAGGCCATCCATGCCGAGTCAACAAACAGCCATACAACGAACGCGCCCCCGTGGCCAACGGACTAGCCAGAGAGCAGAGAGGTCTTTATGAACAAGGTTTATCCCTGCGCCCAGGCCGCCCTGAGCGGTCTGGTGCAGGACGACATCACCATCGCCTCGGGGGGCTTCGGCCTGTGCGGCATCCCCGAGCAGCTCATCGAGGCGCTGAAGGAGAGCGGCAAGGGCGGCTTCACCATCATCAGCAACAACTGCGGGGTGGATGAGTTCGGCCTGGGGCCGCTGCTCCACAGCCGCCAGATAAAGAAGATGATCTCCTCCTACGTGGGGGGCAACAAGGAGTTCGAGCGCCAGTACCTCGCGGGGGAACTTGAGCTTGAGTTCACCCCCCAGGGGACGCTCGCGGAGAAGCTCAGAGCCGGCGGCGCCGGCATCCCGGCCTTCTTCACCCGCACCGGCTACGGGACGCTCATCGCCGAGGGCAAGGAGACTCGCCAGTTCGACGGCGAGTGGTATGTGATGGAGCACGCCCTGACGGCAGACCTGGCCCTCATCAAGGGGGCCAGGGCCGACAAGGCGGGCAACCTGATGTTCAACAAGACGGCGCGCAACTTCAACCCGCTCTGTGCCAAGGCGGGGCGGGTCTGCGTGGCCGAGGTGGAGGAGATAGTCGAGGTGGGGGAGCTGGCCCCCGACGACATTCACCTGCCCGGCATCTATGTGCAGCGGCTGGTGCTGAACCCCAACCCTGAGAAACGCATCGAAGTGCGTACAGTGAGGAGCTGACGATGGCCTGGACCCGTGAAGAGATGGCGCCGTGTTGCTCACAAGTGCTGCCGGCAGCGTTCGTTTTACAGCATTGCGCACTGAGGAGCAGATAGCGATGGCCTGGACCCGTGAAGAGATGGCGCAGCGCGCCGCAAGGGAGCTGGAGGACGGCTTCTACGTCAACCTGGGGATAGGCCTGCCGACCCTGGTGGCCAACTACATCCCGGACGGCATGGAGGTTTGGCTGCAGAGCGAGAATGGCCTGCTCGGCATAGGCCCCTTCCCGAGCGAGGCCGAGCTCGATCCCGATCTCATCAACGCCGGCAAGCAGACCATCACCACATTGCCCGGCAGCAGCTTCTTCGACAGCGCCGAGAGTTTTGCCATGATCCGCGGCGGCCACATCAACCTGGCCCTGCTCGGGGCCATGCAGGTCTCCGAGCGCGGGGATCTCGCGAACTGGATGATCCCGGGCAAGATGGTCAAGGGCATGGGGGGCGCCATGGATCTGGTGGCCGGAGTCAAGCGGGTGGTGGTGCTGATGGAGCACTGCGCCAAAGGGGGCGAGCACAAGATACTGGAGTGGTGCTCCCTGCCGCTGACCGGGGTCGGCGTGGTGGATCGCATCATCAGCGATCTCGCCGTGCTGGACGTGACCCCCACCGGCCTTCGCCTGGTGGAGCTGGCCCCCGGCATCGAGTTCGAGGCGCTGCAGGCCGCCACCGGCTGCGCCATCGCGCGCTGATCGTCTGACTGTCGGCGGGGAGGGGGCCTGGGCCTCTCCCCGCCGTTTTTATGTCTGACACCCCGCTTCCCCTTCGCCGAAACGCTTCCCCACGCATGCTGCCCATCCCGCCAGACAGGTGAACAGGCCCGTAATCGGGGTTGTCTGACACCGCTTTCGACGTCCTTTGCCATCCTCCTCCTGCGCTGTCATCAAATGAAAAGTGGTTGACGTTCAATGGCAAGCGTGGCCCGGGAGGGAGGCCTTACAGTCGGCACACAAGAGAGAAAAACCGAGCTCATCAGAGCGAGCGACACCCCGGGGCCGATGCAAAAACAGAGCTGCATCCTCGAGTGCCAAACAAGGTGGTGCGCCATCAGCCAGGTCATCTCCCTTGCATCAAAGCCAACGGAAACGGCGAACAAACAGATAACAACAACTAAATCAGATGACGACACTCGGAGAGACTGTAATGGATTACATGCACACGAGTCATGGTGGCGGGGCCTTGCGCCTGCGCCTGCTGGCGACGGCCATCGCGGCCGTCCTCACGCCCACCGTTCAGGCGGTCGAGGTCGATACCGGGAGTGAAGAGTGGTCCGTTCGCTTCGACAACACCGGCAAGTTCAACTACGGCATGCGCACCGAGAGTGCCGACGAGCGGATGCTCGCCACCCCGAACAACAACGACGGGGACTACAACTTCAAGGATGCCGGGGACACCGTCACCACCCGCCTGGATCTGCTGACCGAGCTGGACGTGGTGAACAAGGGCAACACCGGCTTTCGCCTCAGCGCCGCCAGCTGGTATGACTACGCCTACCGCGACGTCGGCGCAGACGAGAACCCCTTCATCAACGGCAACAGCGCCAGCTCCGGCATCGTCGGACTGCCCCCGGTGGCGGGCAACCGTCACCTGAGCGACTATGCGGATCGCTACTACCATGGTCCCTCCGGCGAGCTGCTCGACGCCTTCGTGTTCCACAACATGGAGCTGGGCGACGAGTCCCTGCTCGGGGTCAAGATAGGGCAGCACAACATCTTCTGGGGGGAAACCCTGCTGAGCCCGGTGCACGCCCTCAGTTATGGCCAGTCGGGCCTGGATCTCGCGAAGCTCGCGGCCTCCCCGGGGACGGAAGCGAAAGAGCTGTTCGTGCCCCGCAACCAGATCTCCGCCTCCTTCACCCTGAACCCGGAGTGGACCTTCGCCGCCCAGTACTTCCTGGACTGGAACGCCGCCCGCCTGCCGGAAGCCGGCACCTATTACGGCAGCTCGGATCTGGTGGGCTTCGGTGCCCAGTCGTTCCTGCTGGGCCACACCGGCGGGCCTGGCCTGGCCGGGCCGAGCGGCACCCTCAGCAACATTCGCCGGGGGGATGACATCGAGCCGGGCAAGCACGGTGATTGGGGCATCATGGCCAAGTGGTCCCCCGAGGCGCTGGATGCGACCCTGGGGGCCTTCTACCGCCGCACCGCCGACATCCTGCCCCAGGCGGTGCTCGATGCCCGTGGCATGACCATTCGCGGGGCGGCGCCCCTGCCGGCCGGGGCCGTGCCCAACCTGCGCCAGTCCATCGCCAACACCAGCTACGCCCTGGCCTATGGCGACGAGATCGACATCTTTGGCCTCAGCCTCTCCAAGGACGTGGCCGGGGTCAGCGTCGGCAGCGATCTCAACTATCGCCAGCACATGCCCCTCTCCAGCATCCCGGCCCTGCTCAGTGCCACCGGGCCCGGGGGGCTGGCCAACGGCTTCGGGATCCCGGCCCCCGTGCTCGGCCCCCGTCATCCGGACACCGGGGTGATCACCGATGGCTCCGATGGCTACAGCGCCACCGGCGATACCCTGCACTGGACCCTCAACGGCCTGATGACCTTCGCGGACACGGCGCTGTTCGACGGCGCCGCCCTGCTCGGGGAGCTCTACTACAGCAACCTGCTGAGCCTGGATGACCACAACAAGGCGCTCTACAAGGGGGAGGAGAGCTATCAGGGCATCGACAAGCCCACCCGGGACAACTGGGGGCTGGCGGTCAACTTCACCCCGACCTGGTATCAGGTTCTGCCGGGGGTCGACATGACCATGCCGCTCTCGGTGAACTGGGGGCTGGCGGGCATCTCTCCGGTCCAGGCGGGCGGGGCGAAAGACACCGGTAGTTACGCGGTGGGGCTCGGCGCCACCCTCTACAACCAGTACTTCGTCGATCTGAAATATGTGGACTCCTTTGGCAAGTCTGCCGAGTGCAATGACGGTGCCGAGGACGGTGCCACCCCCAATGCCCTCGATGGGGCCCAGCGCAACACCTGTTATGCCGGTGGCTACGCCTCCTTCTCCGGTGGCGGCGCCACCACGGAAGACAGAGGCGCCATCTACCTGACCCTGAAGACCACTTACTGAGTCAATCGACCGAGTCGGAGAACGAGATATGACATTTAACAAGACCATGCTGGCCGCCTCCCTCACCCTGGTCCTCGCGGGCCAGGCACTGGCCGCCGTCTCCAGCAGCGAAGCCGCACAGCTCGGCACCAGCCTGACCCAGGTGGGCGCCGAGGCGGCCGCCAACGCCGATGGCAGCATCCCCGCCTACAGCGGGGGCCTGACCACCCCGCCAGCCGGCTTCAAGGCCGGTGACAGTATGCGCCCGGATCCCTATGCGGGCGAGCAGCCGCTCCTGGTCATCACCGGCAAGAACGCGGCCCAATACCAGGGGGCGCTGACCGCCACCACGGCGGAGCTGCTCAAGCGCTTCCCGGACTTCAGGGTGGACCTCTACCCGACCCACCGCAGCGTGGCGCTGCCCAAGGCGGTGCTGGACAACACCAGGCAGAACGCGCTGAACGCCATCACCCTGGCGGGGGGCATGGCGGTGGACAAGGTGCTGCCGGGCATTCCCTTCCCTATCCCCAAGAGCGGGGCCGAGGCGATGTGGAACTTCCTGCTGCGCTACCAGGGGGTGAACATCGCCACCAAGTACGACTCCTGGAACGTGGACGCCGCCGGGGTGGCGGCCCTCTCCACCACGGGGCAGGCCTTCATCAACTACGCCATCTACGAGGACATGAACAAGCCCGTCTCGGCCAGGGACACCTACTACCAGATGAAGCTCCATTACACCGGCCCGGCCCGCCGCGCCGGCGAGGCCATCATGCTGCGCGACGCCGCCAACCCCCTGGAGCAGCCGCGCAAGGCCTGGCAGTACCTGCCTGGCCAGCGCCGGGTCAAGCTGGCGCCGAACCTGGCCTACGACACCCCGAACCCGGGCACCTCGGGGGCGGGCACCTATGACGACGTCTTCGTCTTCAACGGGGCGCTGGACCGCTTCGACTGGAAGCTGGTGGGCAAGCAGGAAATGATAGTCCCCTACAACACCTATCGGCTGACCTATCAGCCCGATGCCAGGGCGCTGACCACCCCCAACTTCCTGTCACCGGATCACGTGCGCTGGGAGAAGCACAGGGTCTGGGTGGTGGAGGGCAACCTCAAGGCCGGTGAGCGCCACATCTACGCCAAGCGCCGCTTCTACCTGGACGAAGACAGCTGGGTGGCGCTGGCCTCCGATCAGTACGACGCCCGTGGTCAGCTCTATCGCGGCTCCTTTGCCTTCCTGAGCCAGAGCTACGACAAGGAGACCCCGGACGCCACCCCCTTCATGATCTATGACCTGGTGGCGGGCAGCTACAACATCAACGGCGTGGTGGGCCCCCATGGCGGCATCAAGTACGGCGATTCGCTGTCCAAGGCGAAGTGGTCGCCAGAGTCCCTGGCCGGGGCGGGGATCCGCTGATCCTGACGGGAGCCAGGTTCGCCGCAGGCGAACCCGGCTCCCGCTTTTCGCGCCGGGGTGTCCGGCGCATCTGGAGACAAGGACGTATGGGTTCATTCAACAAGTTGGCGCCCTGGCTGTGCTGCGCCCTGCTGCTGCCGGGACTCGCGCAGGGGGCGGAGACGCAGGCTGCGCAGGGGCCCGAATACAGGGACGTGCTGGATCTGCCGGCCAGGGCGAGTGCCCTGGCCCGATACAGCCCCCTGCTGGATCTGACCCGTGCCGGGTCGCGGCTGGTGGCGGTGGGGCAGCGGGGTCACATCCTCTACTCCGACGACGAAGGCAAGGGCTGGCAGCAGGCCAGGGTGCCGGTGAGCTCGGATCTGAACGCCGTCACCTTCCCCACTCCCGAGCAGGGCTGGGCGGTGGGGGGGGATGGCGTGGTGCTGCACAGCCAGGATGGTGGCACCAGCTGGCAAAAACAGCTGGATGGCCGCCAGATCGGGGAACTGGT
Source organism: Aeromonas sp. EU05-FHT14A05 (assembly GCF_058791175.1). Lineage (NCBI taxonomy): Bacteria > Pseudomonadati > Pseudomonadota > Gammaproteobacteria > Aeromonadales > Aeromonadaceae > Aeromonas > Aeromonas sp. EU05-FHT14A05. Next base: position 53,614 of record NZ_JBYTDH010000005.1, read on the forward strand.
CTTGCGTCATTACACGGCGCTGGCCCGTGCCGAGCCAGGCAACGAGTCCTGGCCGCAATGGGTGGCGGAGGGGCAGCGGCTGGTGGAGGAGGGGGCCGACAAGCCGCTGCTCGACGTCTGGTTTGAGGACGACAGGGTCGGCTACGTGGTCGGGGTCTTCAACCTGATACTGCGCACCCAGGATGGCGGCCTGCACTGGACGCCCATGCAGGATCGCACCGACAACCCGGACGGGCTCCACCTCAATGCCATCGCCCCCGCCGGTGACGCCCTCTATCTGGTGGGCGAGCAGGGGCTGCTGCGCAAATGGGAAGCGCAGAGGCAGCGCTTCGTCTCACTGCCCAGCCCCTATGACGGCAGCTTCTTCGGCCTGATCGGCCGCTCGGATGAGGTGATCGTCTATGGCCTGCGGGGCCATGCCTATCGCAGCACGGATGGGGGCGAAAACTGGACCCGGCTCGTGAGCCCGCTGCCCATCAGCATCAGCGCCGCGATGCAGGGGGCCGATGGCCAGTTCCGCCTGTTCACCCAGGCCGGCCATATGCTGCGGCAACGGGGCAACGAGCCGTTGACCCTGGCCCCCCTGGCCGAGCCATCGCCGGTGGCGGGCGCCGCCCTGACCGTCGATGGCGCCCTGGTGCTGGTGGGCCGCCGCGGGGTGCGCACCCTGGCGGCGGTCAAATAAGCCGTCTCAACGCAGGCCGTCACCGGATGACGGCCCAATAACGATAACGAGGATCCAGACATGGGCCATGTGAAGCAAGATTCGATGCCGGTGATCCGCGAGCTGAGCGCGTTCGACAGGCACTCAGGCAACCTGCTGGAGCGGCTGGTGTTCAACCACAGAGCGCTCTTCATGATGATGATGACGCTGGCGACCCTGGTGCTTGGCTACATGGGCGCGACCCGCCTGGCGCTGGCGCCCAGCTTCGAGAAGATGATCCCCCAGAGCCAGCCCTACATCAAAAACTTCCTGGAGAACCGGGACTCCCTGCGCGGCCTCGGCAACTCGGTGCGGGTGGTGGTGGAGAATACCCGGGGGGACATCTTCGACCCCGACTATTTGAGCGTCCTCAAGCGGGTCAATGACCAGCTGTTCCTGACCGAAGGGGTGGACAGGGCCTGGATGAAGTCCCTCTGGAGCCCGGCGGTGCGCTGGACCGAGGTGACGGAGGAGGGCTTCCAGGGCGGGCCCGTGATGCCGGATGCCTATCAGGGCTCGGCCTCTGACATCGAGCAGCTGCGCCAGAACATCAACCGGGCCGGCATCGTCGGCAGCCTGGTGGCGAGCGACTTCAAGTCCAGCATGCTGATAGTGCCCCTGCTGGACAAGGCCTCTGTCACCGGCAAGCCCCTCGATTACCATGACTTCTCCCGGCGCCTCGAGCAGTTGCGCAGCCAGATTGAATTTGACGGCAAGCCCCACCAGGCGGGGGAGGAGGGGACGGGCCAGTACAGGATCCGGGTGATCGGCTTTGCCAAGCTGGTCGGGGATCTCATCGACGGCCTCATCCAGGTGATCCTCTTCTTCGCCCTGGCGGTGGCGACCTCCCTGGTCATCATCTTCCTCTACACCCGTTGCGTGCGCAGCACCCTGCTGGTGGTGGGGTGCTCCCTGATCGCCGTGGTGTGGCAGCTCGGCATCATCGCCTGGCTAGGGTACGCCATCGACCCCTACTCGGTGCTGGTGCCCTTCCTCATCTTCGCCATCGGTGTCTCCCACGCGGCCCAGAAGATGAACGGCATCATGCAGGACATCGCCCGCGGCACGCACCGCCAGATAGCGGCGCGCTATACCTTCCGCCGCCTCTTCCTCGCCGGGGTCACGGCGCTGCTGGCCGATGCGGTGGGGTTCGCGGTGCTGATGCTGATCGACATCCCCGTCATCCAGGATCTCGCCATCACCGCCAGCATAGGGGTGGCGGTGCTCATCTTTACCTCTTTGCTGCTGATGCCGGTGGCCCTCTCCTATGTGGGGGTGGGCCGCAAGGCGGCCGAGCGGGCGCTCAGGATAGACACCCATGCCGCAGCCAATCAGGGCTTCGGCCAACTCTGGGCACTGCTGGACTGCTGCACCGAGCGCAAGTGGGCCACAGTGGTGGTGATCCTCGGTCTGGCGATGGGGATCGGCGGCTACCTGGTGAGCCTGCACCTCAAGATTGGCGATCTGGACAGCGGCGCCCCCGAGCTGCGCGCGGATTCGCGCTACAACAGGGACAACGCCTACATCACCGGCCACTACGCCCTCTCGAGCGATCTCTTTGCGGTGATGATCAAGACGGCGCCGGAGGGGTGCCTCGACTACCGGACCCTGATCCTGGCGGATCGCCTGGGGTGGGAGCTGCAACAGCATCCCGGCGTGCAGGCCACCAGCTCCCTGGTCAATGCGGTGCGCCAGATCACCGCCGGCACCTACGAGGGCAACCCCAAGCTCGCCAGCATCCAGCGCAACCAGAACGTGCTGAACTATGCGGCCCAGCAGGCCTCGGTCAACAGCCCGGAGCTGTTCAACACCGACTGCTCCCTGATGCCGGTGATCGCCTACTTGAAGGATCACAAGGCCGAGACCCTGAGCGGCGTGGTGGCCATCGCCGAGCGGTTTGCCCGGGAGAACGGCACGGCGGATCGCCAGTTCCTGCTGGCCGCGGGCAGTGCCGGCATAGAGGCGGCCACCAACCTGGTGGTGCACGAGGCCAACCGCACCATGCTGCTCTATGTCTACCTGGCGGTGACCCTGTTCTGCCTCATCACCTTCCGAAGCTGGCGGGCGACCCTGGTGGCGCTGGTGCCCCTGATGCTCACCTCTGTGCTGTGCGAGGCGCTGATGGTAGCCATGGGCATAGGCGTCAAGGTGGCGACCCTGCCGGTGATTGCGCTCGGGGTCGGTATAGGGGTGGACTACGCCCTCTACCTGCTGAGCGTGCAGCTGCACCATCAGCGCCAGGGCATGTCGCTGGTGGACGCCTATCGCCAGGCCGTGGCCTTCACCGGCCGGGTGGTGGGGCTGGTGGGCATCACCCTGGCCGCCGGCGTGGTGGCCTGGGTCTGGTCCCCCATCAAGTTCCAGGCCGACATGGGCATACTGCTCACCTTCATGTTCCTGTGGAACATGCTGGGGGCCCTGATCGGGGTGCCGGCGCTCTCCTGCTTCCTGCTGTCCGGGACCAAGGCGGTGCCAGCCCAGGTGCGGCAGGAGGGGGATGCCGAGGAGGGGGCCAAGCCCTGCCGGGCCCCGGTGGTGACCGACGTCAGCTAGCAATAGCCGTGACACAGGAAAAAGAGAAGGGAGGCTTTATGCCTCCCTTCTCTCGTCTGGCGGATGGCACCGGCCCTCAGCCGTAGGCGAGGCCGGCGGGGGCGGGCTGGGCCACCTTGGGCAGGCCCTTGTGGCGGGAGCGCCAGGTGGCCGGCGGCATGCCGAACTGGGCGCTGAACCAGCGGGTGAAGGAGCTTGGCATGGAGTAGCCCAGCATGTCGGCGATGTGGCCCAGCGAATAGCCGGAGTTTTGCAGGTAGCGCATCACCAGATCCCGGCGAACGTCGTTGACCAGCTCGCTGAAGGTGACGCCGCTCTCCTCCAGATGGCGCTGCAGGGTGCGCACGTTCATCCCCAGGGTGCGGGCTATCTGCTCTATGGTGGCGCGCCCCATGGGCAGCAGCAGGTAGATGGCCTTGCGCACGTCCGTCATCAGGGATTGCTGGGTCTCCACCAGCAGGGTATCGAGGTACTGGCGGGCATGACGGGCCATGGCCTGGTTGGCCAGGGGGTTCGGAATGTCCAGATCGGCGGCCTGGCAGACGATGCCGTTGAACTCGCTGCCAAACTCCAGCTTGCAGCCGAACAGCCGCTTGTGGATGGAGAGATCCGCCGGTGCATCATGGGTGAAGTTGACGCTGATGGGATGCCAGTTGGCGCCGACCCCGACCTGGGCCGCACAGAAGCGATACATGACGCCGACCGCGAGCTCGGTGGCCTGGCGCGACGGCATGGGGGCGTCGGTGATGATCTCCTCGCGAATGATCACCGCCTTGCCCGCCTCTTCGATGAAGATGGCCAGGGCATTATTGAACAGGTGTATGTACTGCACTATGACCTGCAAGGCCTCGCGCAGGTTGGGCTGGTAGCTCAGCAGCAGGCTGACCTCGCCAAAGTCCGACAGCTGGCGATGCTCCGCCATGCGCAGACCCAGGCTCTGGCAGTTCCCGGTGCGGGCGGACAGCTCGAGCAGGTTGACGATGGTGGAGACGGGGATGCGCTGATTGGGCACATCCAGAATGGAGGCGCTGAGGCCGGCCTGCGACAGCAGGTTGGGGGTATTGAGGCCCAGCTGGCGGGCGACATCGAGATAGTTGGTGAGGGTGGCGGCTCTGGCAAGGAGGGTCATGATGCAATTCCCATGGCGACAGCTCATCTGCTGGTTGCTTGTTGTTAACTGGTTTTTATCATTTCGTTTACAAGTTGGAAAGTGCTTATTAACTGATCTATTAGTCGCAGGTGCCATGTGATGACCCTGCGTGCCAGCCCGATCCATGGCCTTTCGAGTCCGGTTCTATGCAGCCCGGTGGCGCTCACGCCATCAGACTCCTGTCATATAAAGACAACTCCATGGCACCCAAGGTAAAGCAGCCGGTAGCCTGGCACCTTACTGTGGTCCTGATGTCATCCGGCCGTCGCCGGAGCGCCTGAACAGGGGAAGAGAGATGAAGACATTTCAGCCCGAGGCCACAGTACTGATAGTGCCCGGCCTGCGTGACCACGTAGCGGATCACTGGCAGACCCTGCTCGCCGAGCGGCTTGAGAAGGTGGTGACAGTGCCGCCGTTGACCTCGGACAAGCTGAGCTGCCAGGCCAGGGTCGAGGCCATAGCGCAGGCGCTGGCGCGCATCCAGGGCCCGGTGATCCTGGTGGCCCACAGCGCCGGGGTGCTGATGCTGGCTCACTGGGTGGCGCAGCAGGGCGCGGCCCTGCATCGTCACCCCATCCGGGGCGCCCTGCTGGTGACGCCGCCGGATCTGGACGCCAGCTGGCCATCCCATTACCCGAGCCCGCAAGCCATGCAGGCCGGAGGCTGGCACCCGCTGCCCCGCATGAAGATGCCGTTCCCGAGCCTGGTGGTGATGAGCCAAAACGATCCCCTGGCGAGCCCGGCGGCGGTGCGTGCCCTGGCCCAGGACTGGGGGAGCGAGCTGGTGGATGCCGGGACAGTGGGACACCTCAACCCGGCGAGCGGATTTGGCCCCTGGCCCCATGCCGAGGCCTTGCTGCGGCGTCTCGACGCCCGCTAACCCAGATGGCGAGGGGAGACTGGCTCCCCTGCGCCCAGACACGAATCGGAAGGAGTCCGTATGGTGAAGACAAGGATCATACCGCCAGCCCAGGGAGCCCATGCCTATCCCTTGCTGATCAAGAGCCTGCTGTTATCCGGGGTGCGTCAGCACCCGGACCGGGAGATAGTCTATGCAGATCGACTGCGCTATGACTATCGCACCCTCAACCAGCGCATCCACCGCCTCGCCAACCTGCTGACGGCCTCGGGCATAGGGCCGGGGGACACGGTCGCCCTGCTGGACTGGGACAGCCACCGCTCCCTCGAATGCTTCTTCGCCGTGCCCATGATAGGCGCCGTGCTGCACACGGTGAACGTGCGCCTCTCGCCGGAGCAGATCGCCTTCACCATGCACCACGCCGAGGATCATCTGGTGCTGGTTCATGACGACTTCCTGCCCATGATGGAGAGCATCCAGGAGAGGCTGCCCACGGTGCGCGGCTATATCCGGCTGACCGATGGGGAGCTGCCGTCCACCGCACTGCCCCTGCTCGGGGAGTACGAGACGCTCTTGGCCGGGGCGCAGAGTCAGTTCGATTTCCCCGACTTTGACGAGCATTCGGTGGCGACCCTGTTCTACACCACGGGCACCACAGGGGATCCCAAGGGGGTCTATTTCAGCCACCGCCAGCTGGTGCTGCATACCCTCAACGAACTGGGCACCCTGGCGGCCCATGCGGGCCAGTCGCTGCTCTGCTCAGACGATGTCTACATGCCCATCACCCCCATGTTCCACGTCCATGCCTGGGGCGTCCCCTATGTGGCGACCATGCTGGGGGTGAAGCAGGTCTATCCGGGGCGCTACGAGCCGGACAAGCTGGTGCGGCTCTACCGCGACGAGGGGGTGAGCTTTTCCCACTGCGTGCCGACCATCTTGCAGATGATCCTCGACTGCGAGGAGGCAGCAAAGACCTCCCTTGTGGGCTGGAAGATGCTGCTGGGGGGCAGTGCGCTGCCGCTCGGGCTGGCGACCCAGGCTCACCGACAGGGGATACTGGTGCACGCCGGTTACGGCATGTCGGAGACCTGCCCGCTGCTGTGCGTGGTGCACCTCGCTCCCGAGGAGCTGGCACTGCCCATGGCCCAGCAACTGCCGCTGCGGATCCGCACCGGCAAACCCATCGGCCTGGTGGACTTGCGCATCATCGACGAGCAGGGCCGGGCGCTGGCCCACGATGGCCAGACCATGGGGGAGATAGTGGTGCGTGCACCCTGGCTGGCCCAGGGCTACCTGAAAGAGCCGGGCAAGGGGGCCGAGCTCTGGGAAGGGGGCTGGCTGCACACGGGGGACATGGCCTCCATCACCCCGGACGGCACTGTGGAGATCAGGGATCGCATCAAGGATGTGATCAAGACAGGGGGCGAGTGGATAAGCTCGCTGGCGCTGGAGAGCCTCATCAGCGCCCACGCCGCCGTTCATGCGGTGGCCGTGATCGGGGTGCCGGACGAGCAGTGGGGGGAGCGGCCCCTGGCCCTGGTGGTCGGCAAGGAGGGGTCGCATCTGGATGCTCAGGCCATCAAGGCCCACCTGCAGGGGTTCGTCGACAGCGGTCGCATCAATCGCTGGGCCATTCCGCGCCAGATCCACATAGTGCAGGAGATCCCCAGGACCAGTGTCGGCAAGGTGAACAAGAAGCTGATCCGGGAGCGTGAATGCCGCCCGGCGGCGGAAAACTGAGGGCGCCATCATGGATCCAGAGGCCTGTCTCTCAGTCATCCCCACTGCCTGAGGGGCCGCGTTGGCCTGGCTGCCATGGCTTGACTACGCTAACTGAGTTATCAAACAAGAGGCGTGCGCCATGAACAGAACCCAGATTCATCTCGTTGATGAAGAGGTGGATTTTCCGTCCAGTGAACAGTTGGTTTCCACCACGGATCTTCAGGGGGTCATTACTTATGCCAATGACCACTTCTGCCGGGTGGCGGGATACAGCAGGGCAGAGATGATAGGCCAGCACCACAACATGGTGCGCCATCCTGACATGCCCAAGGCGGCCTTCGCCGATCTCTGGGGCAAGCTGAAGCAGGGCAAGCCCTGGCGCGGCATGGTGAAGAACCGCTGCAAGGATGGTCGCTACTACTGGGTGGATGCCTATGTCACCCCCATCTTCGAGCAGGGGCGGATAAGCGGCTACCAGTCGGTGCGCAGCCGCGCCGAGCCCGGGATGAAGGCCGTCGCCGCCCGCACCTACGCCAGGCTGAAGGCGGTGGAGCGGGGGGAGCGCAAGGGGGGCCTGCGTCTGCGCCCCGTGCGCCATGGGGTGGCCATCGCCGGGCTGCTGCTGATGCTGGCGGCGGGCGCCTATCTGACGGGGCCCCTGGGGGCCCTGTTGATGCTGCTGCCGCTCTTGTGGCTCGGCCTCCTCTATCGTCATACCCTCATCACCACCCCCCGTTACCTGAGCCAGCTGGCCGAAGAGTACGACAGCCTGACCCGGCTCATCTACTCGGGGGATGAACCCAGCGCCATTGCCGACTTCCACATCAAGCTGCTGCAGGCCAGGATCCGCACCGTGCTCGGGCGGGTGGACGACGCCACCCTCTCCCTGCAGGATCTGGCGGTCCATCTCAAGACCGCCTCCAGCGAGGCGAGCGCCGACATCGCCGAGCAGGACATCCAGACCCAGCAGGTGGCGACCGCCATCACAGAGATGGCGGCGACGGCCCACGAGATAGCCCGCAACATCCAGGAGACGGACAACCAGATTGCCCAGGCCAAGGTGCATTGCCAGCATACCGACCAGCAGCTGGAGGATACCCAGCACAGGGTCACCGAGCTGGCCACCCAGGCGGAGCACGCCTTCACGGCGGCGGTGGCGCTGGCGGAGGAGTCGGACCGCATCGGGATCCTGATGAGCGAGATCCAGGGCATAGCGGATCAGACCAATCTGCTGGCCCTCAACGCCGCCATAGAGGCGGCCCGGGCGGGAGAGCAGGGGCGCGGCTTCGCCGTGGTGGCGGACGAGGTGCGCACCCTCTCAACCCGGACCCACAAGGCGACCGAGCAGATCCAGGGCAGCATAGGGCAGATCCAGCGCACCCTGAATGGCTGGAAGGGGATGATGCAGCAGAACCTGGAGCAGACCCAGTCCTGCGTGACCCTGACCCGGCAGGGTTCACAGAGCCTGCACCAGGTATTGGCCGAGATAGAGCGGGTGGTGGATCTGTCGACCCAGATCTCGGCGGCGGCGGAGGAGCAGCAGGCGGTGGTGGAGGACATCAGCCGAAACGTCAACGTCATCTCCCAGCACTCCCACGCCAACAGCAACAAGATGCACGACATGGATGCCTCGAGCGACATCCTGCTCACCAAGGCGCGCCAGCTCAAGTCCCTGGGGCAGACCTTCGGCTGACGGCTGCCTCGAGCAAACACAGGATGACAAAAGGCCACCTTAGGGTGGCCTTCTTGCATGGGCGCTGCGGCGGAGTGGGTTAGGCCGCCGTCAGCTCGTCTGCTCAGCCAGCGCAATGAAGCCGCCGCTCTTGTCGCAATACATGGCCCTGTCCGCCTGGATCAGCCACTGCTCCGTGCTCCAGCCCCGCTGGTAGTGGCTGACCCCTATGCTGATCCCGACCTGCATGGCCTGGCCATTGACCACGAAAGGGACCTGCATGGCGTGCCGGATCACCTCGGCCACATCCTGTGCCTGGGCGCTGCTGTAGCCGGGCAGCAGCAGGATGAATTCATCCCCCGCCAGCCGGGCAAAATAGCACTGGTGGCCGATGGCGTCATGGAGCCGGTTGGCCAGCTGGCAGAGGATGGCATCCCCCTGACTGTGGCCGAAGTTGTCATTGATGCGCTTGAAGTCATCGAGATCGCAAAACAGCAGGCAGCCGGGATCCTCGAGTTGAACTTGCTCCTTCAACTGCTCCATCAGGCTCAGGCGATTGGGCAGGCCGGTGAGGGGATCGAGGCGAGCCAGCTGCAGTATCTCCTGCTCGCGCAACTTGCGCAGGGTCACCTCCCGATTGAGCCGCTTGTTGCTGACAAGCAGATAGAGGGAGAGCAGCAGGATGAGGGCGCCGACCCCCAGGCTCAGCAAGAACCAGGGGCGCCAGAAGATCCACTGCGCGGAGGGGGCCTGATAGAGCAAGCGGGTCAGAGGCACCGCCCTCGGAACCAGGCCTATCTCGACCAGCTGCTGCATGATGTGGGCGAAGCGATCCGGATTCATATACCCGATCTCCACATAGAGCGGCTGTATCATCTCCTTGCTCATCTGCAGCTCGTACTCCATGTGGGCCTGACTGCGGTTGACGCCATACTCCTTGCGCAGCAGGTCGATGGCCTCCGCCGGGTGGGCGAGGGCGTAGCGCCACCCCTTGAGGCTGGCGGCCCGGAACTTTGCCACCCGCTCCGGGTTGACGCGCTCCTCGTTCTGGGTGGTGAACAGGATGTCGCTGTAAAAATCGATGCCGTAGTTGCGCGGATTGATGACGGAGACCGAGATGCCGCGCTCCTCCAGATAGAAGGGCTCGTTGCTGAGATAGGCGTTGAAGATGTCGATCTTGCCCGCGATCAGATCGTCTATGTTGACCGAGGTGGGCACAGGGATGAGCTGGCGTTCGTGCAGCCCCTGATAGTAGAGGGTGGCGAGCAGTTCGGCATCCTGATGGCCGGGGAACATCATGATCCGTTTGCCACGCATGTCAGCAACGGTGAGAATGCCGCTGTCGCGACGGGCCAGGAAGATGGAGGGGGAGTGCTGATAGACGCTGGCGAGGGCCAGCAGGGGTTCGCCATTGGCGTAGCTGGTGAGCACCTCTGTGTTGCCGACGCCAAAGTCGGCGCGCCCGCTGAGCACTTCCTGGACCGGGCTTATCCCCTTGCCGCCTGGCCTTATCTCGACATCCAGTCCGGCATCGGCATAGTACCCCTTCGCCTTGGCCATGTGATAGCCCACGAACTGGGGTTGATGCAGCCAGCGCAACTGCAAGACGACCCGATCCGGAGGCTCATGGGGACGGTCACTTGCCAGGACAGGGGAAGCATAACTGGCGCCAAGCAGTAGCAGCCAAAACAAGTATCTCTTCATCCGTGCGATTCTTGTGCTGAGGATCCATGGGGTGGCCAGCAGGCCCGCATTCAACTTGTTAACAAATCACATTCTAAAGGGTTATAGATGTACCGGATACAGTTGCAGCACAAAGATTTCATGGTGATCAACAAGGGCCCTGGCCTTGGCATGCACGACGAGGGGGGTGAGCCCGGGCTCGTCAATCGGGTCAAGATGGATACCGGCCTCGAACTCTATCCGGTCCATCGCCTCGACAAGATGACCTCGGGACTGGTGCTGCTGGCCCGCACCCCGGAGGCGAACCGCGCACTCAGCATGGCCTTTGCCGCCCGGGAGGTGAGCAAGCAGTATCTGGCCCTCTCCGATCGCAAGCCGAAGAAGAAGCAGGGGTGGATCAAGGGGGACATGGAGAAAGGGCGTGGCGGCAGCTGGATGCTGGCCCGCACCCAGGAGAACCCGGCCATCAGCTGGTTCGATTCTGTCTCGGTGCGGGAGGGGCTGCGGCTCTATCGCATCAAGCCCCGGACCGGCAAGACCCACCAGATCCGGGTTGCCTTGAAAAGCGTGGGGGCCCCCATCCTCGGGGATGTGCGCTACGGTGGCACGGCCGCCGATCGCGGCTATCTGCACGCCTGGCGCCTGCAGTTTACCCTGGCGGGGGAGGACTTCGACCTCGTCTGCCCGCCGGATGAGGGGGCGCTGTTCCTCCTGCCCGAGCTGCACACCGCCATCGCGGGATTGGGCGAATGACCAGCTCCCGCGCGGCGCCCGGCTCGGGCTGGATCCTGGCCGATTTTGACGACACCCTGGCGCCCGGGGACAGTCACGCCGGCCTGCTGCGCTTCATCCTGCGCCGGCGCCGCTGGCCACTGCTGCTGCTGCCGGTGATCGCACTGGGTAGCCTGGTGTATCTGGTGCCCAGCCTGCGCCGTCAGGGGATCTCGCTTATCTGGTGGGCCATCACCCTGGGGCTCTCGCCGCCGGGCTGGCGCCAGCTGGTGCGGGCCTATTGCCACACACGGCCCGGGCTCTTTCGGGAGGCCCGCTCCCTGCTGATGGCCGAAAGGGCGCGCTGCTGGGTCATCTCCGCCAGCCCCCGGGCCCTGGTCCGAGCCCAGCTCCATCGACAGCTGCCAAGGCTTCCCCATCGCATCACAGGCTCGCGGATGGGCTATCGCCTTGGCGGCCTGGTGCCGCGTTTTTATTGCCACGGCCGGCACAAGATCCTGCCCGAGATCCGCGCCCTCAGGGTGACGCTGGCCTTGAGTGACAGCCTGCACGACTTGCCGCTGCTGGTGCTGGGGCAGCAGGCCTGGCTCATCAACCCCGACGTCCGCCGGCTGCAACAGGCCAGGCTCCAGCTGCCCCATCTCGAGGTGAAAAACTGGCGGCTGTAAGGCAAAGCTGACAGCCCGGCGGTGCGCCGTGGGGCTGTCTGCAAGGCCCAGACTGCAATGTCACAATCTATTTACATCTTTTGGCGCTGACCCTCGCCAAACTATCTGAAACCCGCCTCTTCTCTTCTGCTCCGCCCCTGCCTCTAATGAAACAAGTTGTTAACAACGCCGTCCGGGCTGCCTGTCTAGCCTTCCCGGCGTGACCCGTTTCGTTATCAGTCCATCGCAAGGAGCGCATCATGACGACCTCTTCTTCCCCTTCTCGCACCATCAATCCCCTCGGCACCGATGGGTTCGAATTCGTCGAGTACACGGCCCCGGATCTCAAGGGCATTGCCGCCCTCAAGGCGCTGTTCGTTTCTCTTGGCTTTGCCGAGGTGGCCAGGCACAAGCACAAGCAGTGCTGGCTCTACCGCCAGGGGGACATCAATTTTGTGGTCAACGCCGAGCCTCACTCCCAGGCGGAGCAGTTCGCCAGCCTGCACGGGCCCAGCGTCTGCGGCATGGCATTTCGGGTGGCGGATGCGGGCCGTGCCCAGCAGTACGCCATCGCCAAGGGGGCCAAGCCCTTCGTCGGCAAGATAGGGCCCATGGAGCTCAACATCCCCGCCATCTACGGCATCGGCGAGAGCACCCTCTCCTTTGTCGACCGCTACGGCGAGCAGGGCTCCATCTACGACGTGGACTTCGTCTTTTACCCCGACTGGCAGGCGCGCATGGCCGAGGTGGATGCGGGGCTCTACGAGATCGATCACCTGACCCACAACGTCCATCGCGGCAACATGGACGTCTGGTCCAACTTCTACGAGCGGATCGGCAACTTCCGGGAAATTCGCTACTTCGACATCGAAGGCAAGCTGACCGGCCTGCATTCCCGCGCCATGACGGCCCCCTGCGGCAAAATTCGCATCCCCATCAACGAGTCCTCAGACGACAAGTCCCAGATCGAGGAGTACCTGCGCCAGTACAAGGGGGAGGGGATACAGCACATAGCCCTCGCCTCCCGCGACATCTACCAGACCATCCGCACCCTGCGTGGTCGCGGCACCGGCTTTATGCCGACCCCGGACACCTACTACGAGAAGGTGAACAGCCGGGTGGAGGGGCATCAGGAGGATCTGGAGGCGCTCAAGGCACTGCGCATCCTGATCGACGGCTCGCCGACGAAAGATGGGATCCTGCTGCAGATCTTCACCGACACCGTCATAGGCCCGGTGTTCTTCGAGATCATCCAGCGCAAGGGCAACGAGGGATTTGGCGAGGGCAACTTCCAGGCACTGTTCGAATCCATTGAACTGGATCAGATCCGTCGTGGGGTGCTGAGCGGGGCCGAGCAGGGCGAGAGAAAGGGAGAGCCGAGCGATGCGTAACCATATGGGCGATCGCCGGCCGGTATCTATGTCATGGGAGACACACAGCCATGCGTAACTGGATAAGTTTTCCCCACCGGGAGGGGACCCACTCCCGCCAGGCCCACGCCGATCTGCCCGAGCAGGCCATCTACGAGCGCGAGCTCGGGCGCTCCGGCTTCTTCGGCCCCGCCACCCACATGCACCACAAGCATGCCCCCACCGACTGGAGCCACTGGGAGGGGCCGCTGCGGCCGCGGGCGTTCGACTTGAATGAGCTGCAGGAGGAGGTGAGCTCCCTCTCCCCCTGGGTGATGCCGGATCTGCTCAGCAACCCCCACTGCCGCTACCGGATGTGGCGCCTGACCGAGAGAATGCCGTTTCTGGTGCGCAACGCCGACGGCGACGAGCTCTTGTTCATCCACGAGGGGGGCGGGGAGTTCTTCTGCGACTACGGCCATCTCACCCTGCGGGACGGGGACTACCTGGTGATCCCCCGCGGCACCATGTGGCGCATCGAGCCGACGGCGCCGCTGTTCATCCTGATGATAGAGGCGACCGAGGACAGCTATCAGCTGCCGGACAAGGGGCTGGTGGGCAACCACGCCATCTTCGATCCGGCGGCCCTTGACGTGCCCGCCATCAACGAGCGCTTCCTGGCCCAGCAGGACGAGGATCCCTGGTCGCTGCAAGTCAAGCGCCACGATCAGGTCTCTGTCATCACCTGGCCCTTCAACCCCCTGGATGCCCAGGGCTGGCACGGGGACTTGTGCGTGGTGCGCCTCAACTGGCGGGACATCCGCCCCCTGATGAGCCACCGCTACCATCTGCCGCCGTCGGCCCACTCCACCTTCGTGGCGAGCCGCTTCGTCATCTGCACCTTCGTGCCGCGCCCCATAGAGAGCGATCCCGGGGCGCTGCGGGTGCCCTTCTATCACAGCAACGACGATTTTGACGAGGTGCTCTTCTACCACGCCGGGGACTTCTTCAGCCGGGACAACATAGAGCGGGGCATGGTCACCTTCCACCCCGCCGGCTTCACTCACGGTCCCCATCCCAAGGCCTTTGCGGCGGGGCAGGCCCACGCCAAGACCTTCACCGACGAGGTGGCCGTGATGCTCGACACCCGGGATGCCCTGGGAGTCGGCCAGATCTGCGAGGGGATAGAGAATCCCCACTATGTGTCCAGCTGGCAGCGGCCAGACGGCACCCCCGGCAAATAAGGAATTCGATATGAAATTGGCAACCTTGAACAATGGCAAGCGCGATGGCGCCCTAGTGGTGGTCAGCCGGGATCTGACCCGGGCGGTGGCCGTGGCCGACATAGCCCCCACCCTGCAAGGGGCGCTGGACGAGTGGAGCGATCTCGCCCCCCGGCTGACCGCCGTCTATCAGGCCCTCAACGACGGCGCCTGCCCCGATGCCTTCCCCTTCGATGAGACGGCCTGTCTCTCCCCGCTGCCCCGCGCCTACCAGTGGGCCGACGGCAGCGCCTACGTCAACCACGTGGAGCTGGTGCGCAAGGCGCGCGGCGCCGAGATGCCCGAGAGTTTCTGGCACGATCCCCTGATGTACCAGGGGGGCTCCGACAGCTTCCTCGCCCCCCGCGGCCCCATCGTCATGGGGTCGGAGGAGTGGGGCATCGACTTTGAATCTGAGGTGGCCGTCATCACCGACGACGTGCCCATGGGCACCTGCGCGCAGAAGGCCGAGGAGCACGTCAAGCTGCTGATGCTGGTCAACGATGTGAGTCTGCGCAACCTCATTCCCGGGGAACTCGCCAAGGGCTTTGGCTTCTTCCAGTCCAAACCCTCCAGCAGCTTCTCGCCGGTGGCCATCACCCCGGACGAGCTCGGCGGCGACTGGCGGCAGGGCAAGGTGCATCTGCCCCTGGTGACCCAGCTCAACGGCGCCCTGTTCGGGGAGCCGGATGCAGGGCTGGACATGACCTTCAACTTCTTCGAGCTGATCGCCCACGCGGCCAGGACCAGACCCCTTGGCGCTGGCTGCATCATAGGCTCGGGCACCGTCTCCAACTACGACAGAAGCCGGGGATCCTCCTGCCTCGCCGAGCGGCGGATGCTGGAAATTATCGAGTCAGGTCAAGCCACTACACCCTTTCTTCGCTTTGGTGATACAGTGTCCATCGCGATGCAGGATCGCAACGGGATGAGTCTGTTTGGCACCATTTTGCAACGGGTCACGCAAGGGGGCGCCAGTCAGACGAGCTAGCAAGGCTTGGGCCGGCCAAGGTCGGCCAGGCGACACGGCAGGTGGCGCACACCTGCCACCATAGGGACATAATATGCTGCAGTTGTTTGGATATTGGCGTTCATCGGCCAGCTTTCGCGTACGTCTGGTGCTGCAACTCAAGGGACTTGGTTATGAGCAGCACCCGGTCAATCTGAGACAGGGTGAGCAGAAAGAGAAGGCCTATCGCCGGGTCAATCCCCAGGGGCTTGTGCCTTTTCTCATCGACGGGGATGTGCAGCTGGGTCAGTCGGTGGCCATCATGGAGTACCTCGACGAGACCTATCCGGCCTACCCCCTGATGCCCTCCGCTCCCGAGGAGCGGGCCAGGGTGCGCCAGATAGTCAACATGATCGCCTGCGACACTCACCCCCTCAACAACCTGAGGGTGCTGAACTACCTGGAGCAGGAGCTGGGGCAGGGCAAGACGGCGCGCGATGCCTGGTATCGCCACTGGATTGACGAGACCTTCACCGCCCTGGAGCAGTTGTTGATGACCACCGCCGGCGTCTATTGCGTGGGCAACGAGGTGACCCTGGCGGACTGCATGCTGGTGCCCCAGGTCTATAACGCCCGCCGCTTCAACATGACGCTGGACGACTACCCCACCATCGCGCGCATCGTCGCCAACTGCGAGCAGTTGCAGGCCTTTATCAAGGCGGCTCCCGCCAATCAGCCGGATGCGCAGCCATAACTATTATTTCCACGTAAACCACTGTTAGAGGGAGTTAATGATGGGAATCAAACCTGGTCCGAAAAGAAAAAATGAAGACGGAACACCAGATAAGCGGCAACGGGTTACACCTGAAAAGCAAAAGGAACATCCTGCACTCAGGCCGCACAAGCATAAACCGGGTGAATGATATTCGAGATACGAATGTTGGGCTTTGTTTTGGAAGCCCAACATATATGACCTGACGCAGGGCGATTCCCCCATCATCAATCACATCGCGCCAACTACAGGCCTTTATCAAGGCTTCACCAGAGCAGCAACAGGATGTACAGAGAATGTTCCGTGGGACCGCGTAACTCGGATGTCGGGGTGGGGGGGCGAAGCCAGATACACCTCGCTGCAATATGTTTTCATATATAAAAATATATTTCAGCTAATTGTTAATCGGGCTTGTCTGCTTTATCAGGTTTTGGTGGTGCAATCTGGGTCTTCCTTTTCAAAAGATAACTTACAGTGGCGCCATAACAAAAGGCCATTATGGCAAACATAATGGTTATTATGAAGTAACCTTTCGTTGAGTTATTATCTTCAGTAGTGGAAAATGCGATAAATGTTGCAAGGGCAAGCATCACACCACTTATGCTACTTCCAAAGAAGTAAATGGTTTTTGGAAGTTCAAAAAGAATTTCATCAATGAGTTCATTGACCAACTCACTGTCCGTCAATTTCTGAACTGTGGTAAAACAGCCAATAACAAACAAGATAGCTGAAAAAGTTAACAATAGTTCTTTTAAACTGCCATTGTTTATTTTAGTAGCAGCAAGTTCAGCTAGGGCTTTTTCATCAGATAAGAGACTGCTAGTCAACACAGCTACAAAGAAAAATACTAAAATCTGAGATGTGAAGACCACAAACTCTTTGATGAGAAACTGTTTTTTGTTTGTTTGGGTTTGTCAATGCTATCCATCGTATCCTCTTGGCTAAAGCCAAATTGTGTTCATGGGAAGGGGCCTGCGTTGTTCTATATCAGTAAAGGCTAATCATATTAGCTATGAAACTTACTTGTTGGTAGATATGCTTCACCTGTTTGTGAGGCATGGCGCCTTACTCTTGAAATTATTTCACCAAAGGCCATTGATCCAGACAGGAATAGATACAAATGGCTGGCATCCATAATTATTAAAGTTGTCTTGCTTCCAGGATGCCTCAGAGATCGCCACATTACTGTAGCCGCTGATTGAAATCATTATTCCCATTGTGTTATCGGCCATTTTATTGACTTTCGCTTTAAGCGAATCAATGTCTGTGGCTCCTGACTGATCTTTTGTGAACTTTAATTCTACAAGGTAGGTGGTGCCTTCATGTGTTAAAGATCCATCAATTTGCCTTCCGTCAGTTTTATATGGCCTTCTATTAGGTATTTCACAATAATCAAGCAATTGGTAAAACCAGTCTTCAAATGCGTAGCCACCTTCTTGAGTACCTACATTCGGGTGCATTGCATCAAGATGCTGTTGAAGTTTCGTTTTGTCGGTTAGAGATCGTTGAATACGCTCTCTTTCAACTCGGGCACGCTGCTGAGTTTCTTCGCGCTCCCTCTCATGTTTAATCTCTTCATCTTGCTTTTTCAAATAAGCTTTGAGCTCTTGAACTGCTTTGCTAGCATCTTGAATTTTTTGAGTAGAGTCTTCCCAGTTTCTAAGATCGGGGAATGTAGATTGCTCTGACAAGCTTCTTGCCATTTGATAAATTACCGCATTGCCTTTGTCTGTAGTTTGTAATTTTTGGAAAAGACGGTCCAGTAAGTCACGTTTTGACTCATCTTCTGACCACGTAGCGACAAAGTTACTAGCGACATGTGATGCAATGAGAAATTTCCGAAGGGCATTCTTACGCCAATAAGACTTGAGTACAGCTTCGTAAGTTAGCTCGATCAAGCGGGGTGTGATTTTTGTAGCCAAATCGGTACTTCCTCATAAAATAATCTGCGATTTTTAGACTAACAGGTTATGTTCATCAAACCTGTATTCTCAGGGTCAATAGATGTGAGGCGTATTTTACGGAGCCGGAAGGCATCGAACCATCCGTTTAATAAGACAATCATCACAGAAATTTTCTTTTTACATTGGCATAAATCCTGATTTATTTATGGCTAACACCAGATGTTTAGAAAAAAAGCCCCTCGTGAGGGGCTTTTCTGATGCTGGCAGCTAGGCCTACAGGCTGTCCGTCAACGGATCAGTAGCTCTGCTGGTGGACGTCCATCACGGCGCGGCCTGAGGGGTCGGCCATCTCCTTGAACTTGGCATCCCACTCCAATGCGGTCGGGGTGGAGCAGGCGACCGACTTGCCGTAGGGCACGGTGCGGGCGGCGGACTCCAGCGGGAAGTGCTCGTCGAAGATGGCGCGGTAGAAGTAGGCCTCCTTGGTGAGCGGGGTGTTGATGGGGAAGCGGAATGCGGCCGCCTCGAACATCTGATCCGTCACTTCGGTCTCGACCATGGCTTTGAGGCTGTCAATCCAGGAGTAGCCCACGCCGTCGGAGAACTGCTCCTTCTGACGCCATGCCACCTCGTGGGGCAGCAGCTCCTCGAAGGCTTCCCGCAGTATGTGCTTCTCGATCTTGCCGTTGCCGCACATCTTGTCGGCGGGCTGCAGGCGCATAGCCACGTCCATGAACTCCTTGTCGAGGAAGGGCACGCGGCCCTCCACGCCCCAGGCGGCCATGGATTTGTTGGCCCGCAGGCAGTCATACAGATGCAGGGAGGCGAGCTTGCGCACGTTCTCCTCGTGGAACTCGCGGGCGTTGGGGGCCTTGTGGAAGTAGAGGTAGCCGCCGAACAGTTCGTCGGAGCCTTCCCCCGAGAGCACCATCTTGATCCCCATCGCCTTGATGTAGCGGGCCATCAGGTACATGGGGGTGGAGGCGCGTATGGTGGTGACGTCATAGGTCTCGAGGTGATAGATGACGTCCCGCAGGGCATCCAGCCCTTCCTGCACGGTGAAGTGGATCTGGTGGTGTATGGTGCCGAGGTGATCGGCCACCTTGCGGGCGGCGGCAAGGTCAGGCGAGCCTTCCAGGCCGACGGCGAAGGAGTGCAGCTGGGGCCACCAGGCTTCGCTCTTGCCATCGTCCTCTACCCGGCGGGCGGCATAGAGCTTGGTGATGGCGGAGATGACGGAGGAGTCCAGACCGCCGGAGAGCAGCACGCCGTAGGGCACGTCACACATCAGCTGGCGCTTGACCGCCGCTTCCAGGGCGGCTTTCAGCTCGGCCTTGTCGCTGACATTGTGCTCGACCGCGCCGTACTCCATCCAGTCGCGCTTGTACCACTGCTTGAGCTCGCCATCCTTGCTCCAGAGGTAATGTCCGGGCGGGAAGGTCTCGACGCTCTTGCACACCGGCACCAGGGCCTTCATCTCGGAGGCGACATAGAAGTTGCCGTGCTCGTCGCGGCCGGTATAGAGGGGGATGATCCCCATGTGGTCGCGGCCAATCAGGTAGGCATCCTGCTCGGCGTCATAGAGGATGAAGGCGAAGATGCCGTTGAGATCGTCCAGGAAGGCGGGGCCCTTCTCCTTGTAGAGGGCGAGCAGCACCTCGCAGTCGGAGTGGGTCTGGAACTTGAAGTCGACCTTGAGGTGCTTCTCGAGTTCCTTGTGGTTGTAGATCTCGCCGTTGACGGCCAATACGTGAGTGCGCTCGGGGTTGTAGAGCGGCTGGGCGCCATTGCCCGGATCGACGATGGCCAGGCGCTCGTGCACCAGGATGGCCTTGTCGGAGCTGTAGACGCCAGACCAGTCAGGCCCGCGGTGACGCAGTCGCTTGGACATCTCCAGGGCCGATTTGCGCAAGGTGGCGGAGTCGGTCTTGATGTCCAGAATGCCGAAAATAGAACACATTGGCGGTAATCCTCTTGATTTTTATATGAGCCCCCCACGTTCGGGCTCGAAATTCCATTTACATTCCTCGCCAATCACAATGCCTAGCGCAAAAACCTTTTGCAAGCGGGAAAACCGCACAAAATCATGCCGCCAACGTCAAGTCGGCGGGTGAGAATGGTGTCGACAACGAGGGGCTTGCTTGACGTGCGCGTCAGGTCGCGGCGGGTTCGAAGATCACATAGAGCTTGCGGCAGGCCACCAGGGTCTCCCACTCGCCGACGAAGCCCGCCGGGATGACGAACTGATCCCCCGGCTTGAGGTGCAGCTCGCCCCCCTGGCCGTCGTGGATCCGCGCCTCGCCCTCCAGCAACTGGCAGTATTCGTGCTCTGTGTAGCGCACGGCCCAGCGCCCCGGCTCGCAGGCCCAGAAGCCCACGTGAAACTGCTGGCTGGGGTCCGAATAGTGGTTCCAGAGGGTCTGGCTCGGGTTGCCGGCCCGGATCCGCTCGGGGGCGGGCATCAGCGGGGTGGGGGAGACGGGGTGCTGGTCCAGCAGGATCCAGTCGTTCAGGCTCTTCATGGTGCGTCCTTGGGGTGGCGAGGGGAGCGTCCTGCTCCCGTTTAGTTTGTTTAACAATGTTGCGCTTACGTTAAACGATGTGCGCCACCTTGCCAAGGGGGCCAAGGAAGGGGATCAGACGATATCGATGTCCACCACGGAGTCGAAGATGTGATTCGGTCTGAACGGCATGCGGTCGATGTCCGCCACCTTGCTCACCCCGGAGAGCACCAGCACCGTCTCGAGGCCAGCCTGGAAGCCCGCCAGTATGTCGGTGCGCAGGTTGTCGCCGATGATGATGGTGTCGTCGGAGTGGGCCTCCATCCGGTTCAGGGCCGCGCGAATGATCCAGGCGCTCGGCTTGCCGACGTAGAAGGGCTTCTTGCCGGTCATCCGCTCGATGGGGGCGCAGAGGGCGCCACAGGCCGGGTGCATCATGGGGCCATGGGTGTCGGGGTTGGTGGCGATGAAGCGGGCCCCCTGATCCACGAATTTGGCCCCCAGCTGCATCATGGTCCAGTTGTAGTTGCGGGTCTCCCCCACCACCACGAAGTCGGGGTCGATGTCGGTGATGGTGAAGCCGGCCTTGTAGAGCTCGTGGGTCAGGGCCCCTTCGCCAATCACATAGGCCTTCTTGCCATCCTGGCGCTTGAGAAAGTCGGCGGTGCCCATGGCGGAGGTATAGAAGCACTCCTCCGGCACCTCGATCCCGGCGGAGCGGAAGCGGTTTTGCAGATCTTTCTGGGTCTGGGCCGGGTAGTTGGTGAGGAACAAGAGCTTGCTGCCCTGCTCCAGCAGGCGATGGACGAAACGGTCGGCGCCGGGCACCAGATCGTTGTTGTGCAGGATGACGCCGTCGATATCACAGATGACGCTTTTCTTCATGGAAACTCCTTGTAGGGGGAGGTGGTTGCCAACCTCGAATGTCTTCAATCACTTATGGCTTTTTTGTGCCGCCATTATAAGGCGCTTTGATGACAAGTCTCCCCCGGCGCGCCAGATGGGTGCACAATGACTGCAGAGGGAGGGCGCCGCTGGCGCCTGGACTTGCCTTAACCATCAGGCGCTGACGATGGAGCCGTCATCATGGAGAACTTTATTGCCGGCTTGCCCAAGCTGGAGTTGCACCTGCATATCGAGGGCACCCTGGAGCCCGAACTGCTGTTTGCCCTTGGCCAGCGCAACGGGGTGACCCTGCCCTGGCCCGACGTCGAGAGCCTGCGGGCCGCCTATGAGTTCGACTGCCTGCAATCCTTTCTCGATCTCTACTACCTGGGGGCCAGCGTGCTGGTCACCGAGCAGGACTTCTTCGACCTCACCTGGGCCTATCTGGAACGCTGCGCCGCCGACAAGGTGGTGCACGTGGAGATCTTCTTCGATCCCCAGACCCACAGTGCCCGCGGCATTCCCTTCGAGACGGTGCTCGGCGGCATAGAGCGGGCATTGCAGCAGGGGGAGCGGCAGCTTGGCATCAGCTGGCGACTCATCATGAGCTTCTTGCGCCACCTGAGCGAAGAGGATGCCTTCGCCACCCTGCGCGAGGCCGAGCCTTATCTGGCCCGGCTGCACGGGGTCGGCCTCGATTCGAGCGAGCTCGGCAATCCGCCAGGCAAGTTTGCCCGTGTCTTCGCCCGGGCGAGGGAGCTGGGACTGCCTGTGGTGGCCCATGCGGGGGAGGAGGGACCGGCGGCCTACATCTGGCAGACCATCCAGGAGCTGCAGGTCAGACGCATCGATCACGGGGTGCACTGCGCCGAGGATCCCGAGCTGGTGCGCTTCCTGGCCGATACCCGGCTGCCGCTCACCGTCTGCCCCCTCTCCAACGTACGGCTCAGGGTGTTTGACACCATGGCGGATCACAACGTGCTGACCCTGCTGGAGCAGGGGCTCTGCGTCACCATCAACTCCGACGATCCCGCCTATTTTGGCGGCTACATGGGGGCCAACTTCCAGGCCCTGGCCGACGGGCTCGGCGCCACGCGGGAGCAGCTCTGCCGTCTCTCCCTCAATGGGGTGGAGGCGAGCTGGCTGAGCCTTGCCGACAAGGTGAGGCTGACCCAGGAGATCAGGGGCTATGGTGCCTGCCACGGGGTGGCTCTCTACTAGCGCCGGATGTTCAACAACAACGCGCCCGCCGATAAGGGCGGGCGCGTGGCACCGAGGCCAGGCTGGTTGCCAGTCTCAGGCAGGCTGTGACGCTGTCTCGGCCTGATAGACGGGGTAGTCGATGAGCCCCTGCTCGCCGCCGCCAAACAGGGTGGCGGGATCGTGGGGCGCAAAGGGATAGCCGTGGCGCAGCCGGTTCGGCAAGTCGGGGTTCGCCACGAAGGGGCGACCGAAGCCAATCAGGTCGGCCCAGCCCGCCTGCAGCGCGGCTCTGGCCCGCTCGCCGTCATATTTTCCCGCATAGATGAGGGTGTTGGGGAAGGCGTCCCGCAGCCCCTGCTTGAAGCCCTCCGCCATCAGGGGGGCATCGTCCCAGTCCGCCTCGGCGATATGCAGGTAGACGATGCCTATTTCCCCCAGCAGCTTCGCGGCAGCCAGATAGGTCTCCTGCGGGTTCGCATCCACTGTGCCGTTGAGGGTGGTGAGTGGCGCGAGGCGCACCCCAACCCGATCGGCCCCGATCTCGTCACTGACCGCCTCGGTCACCTCTTTGAGGAAACGCAGCCGGTTCTCCAGGGATCCGCCGTAGTTGTCGGTGCGGGCGTTGGACTCGGAGTCGAGGAACTGGTTGATGAGGTAGCCGTTGGCGGCGTGCAGCTCGATGCCGTCAAAGCCAGCCTCCATGGCATTGCGGGCGGCCTGGCGGAACTGACCCACCACGGCGTCGATGTCGGCCTGGGTCATGGCGCTGGGAGTGACCGTCTCCACAAAGCCGGGAGCATCGCTGCCGTTGTCGACAAACACTTTCACCCCTTCGGCCTTGATGGCGGACGAGGAGATGGGCTGGGCGCCGCCTATGTTGTCCGGGTGGGTGACCCGACCCACGTGCCAGAGCTGGGCAAACATGATGCCCCCCCTGGCGTGCACCGCATCGGTCACCTGCTTCCAGCCGGCCACCTGCTCGGCGCTGTGGATCCCCGGGGTCCAGGCATAGCCCTTGCCCAGGGGATCTATCTGGGTGCCCTCGCCGATGATGAGGCCGGCGCCCGCGCGCTGGGCATAATAGGTAGCCATCATGGCGTTGGCCACGTCACCGGGCTGGCTGGCGCGGGAGCGGGTCATGGGCGGCATGACGATGCGGTTGGAGAGGTGCAACTGGCCGAGGCGAAGGGGGCAGAACAGGGGATCGTGGTGCATGGTGAATTCCTCGTGTTGAGATGGAGGATACTCTAGAGGGGATTGTCATTGTGAAAAAGAGGGGTAATTGCAGAAGAGAATTGCCATTGGCACAGCAATGGGCCTGAAACCATGAAAAAGAGGGCCTGTTGGCCCTCTTTCAGTGTCGCGGCAGATCAGGCGGCGCTGGCGCCTATCGGGGTGACCCGCACCCGCTCTATCCGGCGCTCGCTCACCGCCAGCACCTCGAAGCAGAGCTGGCCGAGGCGCAGTTGCTGGCCGCTGGTGGGCAGGCTGCCGAAGTGGGAGAGCAGCATGCCCGCCAGCGTCACGTACTCATCGCTCTCGCTCACCAGACCGTCATGGCCTAGGGTCTGCTCTATCTGGTGGATGTTGGTACTGCCGTTGATGAGCCAGCTCTCCCCCTCCTGGACGATGTCCGGGGTCTCATCCTCGTCCGGCAGCTCGCCGACGATGGCCTCCAGCAGATCGTGGTTGGTGACCAGCCCCTGGATGATGCCGAACTCGTCCGCCACCAGAATGAGGCTGCCCCTGGCCTGGCGCAGCTCCGCCAGCAGCCGGATCACGTTGATGGTCTGGGGCACTATGATGGGGTCATTCTGCCTGGCGAGCTCGGCCAGGGACTGCCCCTCGTTGAGGGCAAACAGCAGATCCCGCGCCTTCACCACCCCGATGATCTCGTCCAGCTCCCCGTCGCAGACCGGGAACAGGCTGTGGGGGGCCCGCTGCAGCAGGGTTCGGATCTCGTCCGGGGAGTCATTGACGTCGATCCACTCCATCTCGGCACGGGGGGTCATGATGGTGCGGATGGAGCGCTCGGCGAGCGACAGCACCCCGGTCACCATGTAGCGCTCTTCTTCTCCGAAGCTGATGGGGCGGGGGGCCTCCAGCTCCTCTTCCTCATCCTGCTGCGGGTGCTGGTTGGCCCGGCTGCCCCCCATCAGTTTGAAGATGGCGGCCGTGGTGCGCTCGCGCAGGGGCTGCCTGGATTCGTGGCGCTGGGCACTGCGCTGGGCGAGCTGGTTGAAAAACTCGATGAGCACAGAGAAGCCGATGGCGGCATAGAGATAGCCCTTGGGAATGTGGAAGCCGAAGCCCTCCGCCACCAGGCTGAAGCCTATCATCAGCAGGAAGCTCAGGCAGAGCACTACCACGGTGGGATGGGCGTTGACGAAGCGGGTCAGGGGTTTGGAGGCGATCACCATCACCACCATGGCGATGGTCACGGCCGCCATCATGACGCCCAGGTGTTCCACCATGCCGACCGCAGTGATGATGGAGTCCAGGGAGAAGACGGCATCCAGCACCAGGATCTGGGCGATCACCACCCCGAATCCGGCATAGACACCGGCCGGGCCCTGCTCCTCCGGCTTGGCCTCCAGCCGCTCATGCAGCTCTGAGGTGGCCTTGAACAGCAGGAAGAGGCCGCCCCCCATCAGGATGAGATCCCGCCCCGAGAAGGGGTGATCCCAGATGTGCAGTATGGGGGTCGTGAGCGTCACGAGCCAGGACATCACGCTCAGCAGGGCGAGGCGCATGATCAGGGCCAGTGAGAGGCCGATGAGCCGGGCCTTGTCCCGCTGGGCGGGGGGCAGCTTCTTCACCAGGATGGCGATGAAGACCAGGTTGTCGATCCCGAGCACTATCTCGAGGATGATCAGGGTGAACAGACCGACCCAGATAGACGGGTCCAGCAAGAATTCCATTAGGATGACCTCAATAAAAACAGATGCAGTGGATGTCGATCACGGCAAGGGGCCGTGACAGGGCAAGGCTGTTTTCAGAGGCGTTGGTTGAGCAGGTACAGATAGGTTTTGATGGGGAAAAACGAAGGGCTACTTCGGGGATTGTCCATGATGGGCAATAAAACCTCGGGTCAAAAGTGAGCCCTGATGATAACGGCTATCACCGATTTGGCAAGCGCCGGGCGCACATCACATAGAGATGAGCGACTACCGGGCACGGGGCGCCTGCGCTGCCGGGTCGGTCCATGGAAAGCCGCTCGCCATATGGAGGAAAAAGGCACAAGACGCAGGGGCTGTATATATCCGCGACTGGACAATGTGTAACAACCTATTTCAGGCGCCTATTATTTGGTGCTTGTTTTAATAAGTGTCAGCTCATTTGGTTATATAAGAAAGCGGTCGGCCCGCGGCTGTTTATGGTGTCGATGACAGGGGGGTATTTGAAGGGAGGCTGACGCCTCAATATAAAAAATGTGAATCTGAAGAGAGGCGTGTTGGCGCTTCAATATAAGGCGTTGAACATGAAGACAGGGAGGCATTGCCTCCCTGTCGGTCAATCCCCTCATGTCATGGGGATCGGATGTCGAGCACAATGGACCCCGTCACTGGCCCGTGTAGGCAGCGCCCTGAACATGGCCCTTCTTGTCACTGAGGCAGGACCAGGGGGCATCGGCACCCGGCACCTTGATGGTGACGCCGACCCCGGCTTCGGAGTCCATGACGTCAGTCACCTGAAGCTGGGCCTGGGGCACGTTCGTCTTCTCTGAGACCGCCTTCAGACAGGCTTTCTCCGCCGGGCTGGCAGGACTTGCCGAGGCCGCAGGCGCTGCTGACGTGGCTGCCGGGTGGCAGACGCCCGAGCCTTGCTTGCTGTTGTAGGAGACATCGTACTGGCCCCCGGTGTTGCTGATGGAGAGGGTGACCCCCGAGCCCTTGGCCTCATAGAAGTCATCGCTGAACTTCTTGAGCTTGGCCTCCTTGCCATTGATATAGACGGGGCCCCCCTCATCGCTGTGCATCTGGATCTGACCCGGGCACTCGTAATTAAGCTGGGGAAGGGCAGCACTGGCGGTGCCCGCCATGGTCAATGCAAATACTGTGATCAACACCTTTTTCATGGGACTTACCTTAACTGTTTAACAAAGTGGAATAAGTGTATTTGTTTTTATTGTCCGGTGGATAACTACATCACTGTATTTCGGCGCGCAGTCTGCCGTTTGTCCTTGGCGAAAACAAATAGCTGGCCGACTTAATTTTAGCAACGAAATTTTCGTAACTTTTTGTGCCGTTGAAAATGGTTATTGATTCAAGGGACTCGGCAAACGGTTTTCCCTGTCAATGGTTTAAAGATTAAAAAAAGCAGAGAAATTACGGGCAGGAGAGGGGCGGCGAGAGTGACAGCAAGAGTGATGCAGGGGGAGGTGGCAGGCGGGTTGCCGGGGCCTTGCCTGGGGCCCTTGTCACGCGGGGCGGCGGGGCCCCGCGTTGCATCAGGATGGCAAGCGCCGGATCAGAGCCAGCGTTTCTCGCGGGTGAAGCAGACCGAGAGCCAGGCATCCCCCAGGGTATCGCCGAGGCGGGACCAGAGCTCCTGGCGCAGGGCATCCTGGCGCTCTATGGGCCACTCCTGATCCGGGGCCACCAATATGTTCAATTCCAGATCGAAGCGGCGGCCGCTCTTGGCCAGATGGCTGTAGCACTCGATGCCATGGCGCAGGCGCAGGGCCTCGACTTCGCTGGCCACCAGCTGGGAGACATCCCCCTTGGGGGCGATTTTCAACACTTCCCGCAGGTTGCGGCCGAGCACCTTGATGGGGATCAGGGTGGCGCACAGGGCGAGCAGGGTGACCAGCACCGGGTCTATGTAGCGGTTGTACTGGCCGTAGCCGAGGGCGTCGAGGCCGATGGCGACCACGAAGCCGATGAGCAGGGTGGTGCTGAGCAGGGTGTCGACCAGCCACTCCTTGGAGTCGACCCGTACCAGTTCGGAGTCGATCCGCTCGGCGACGCCCGCCTCGATCCGGTAGATGATGGCGCAGAAGAAGGTGCAGACGGCGGCGTAGATGAGGGCGTGACCAAGGTCTATCTCCCGTCCCCCTTCGAGCAGGGAGGTGATGCCGCTATGGAGGGCGCCGAGGCAGAGCAGCAGTATGATGGTGCCGTTGATGACGTTGGTGATGGGTTCGAAGTGGGCGTAGCCATACTGGAAGCGCGCATCCGAGGGGCGGGTCACCAGGTAGGCGGTGATGAGTCCGAGGCCCGTCATGCCCATGCTGAACAGGGTGAAGATGCCATCGAGCATGATGGCGTTGGAACCGACGAAGAGGCCGTAGCCGATCCCGAAGATGGCGAAGCTGATGCAGCCGAACAGTGACAGGGTCAGGGCCTGTTTCTCGGTGCGAACCAGCGTACTGATAACATGGCTGTAATGAGCCATAAAAGTCCTCCTTTCAAATGGTGAAGATTGAACGCGCAAGCGGTTTTCTAGCTGATATACTGCCCGCTCACATGTGAGCGGACTGGTTCGGGCGCCCGCGAAGAGGCAGCCCCGAACGGTCGTTGTCGCCGGAATGCCGGCATCAAGCAAAGGATGGGAACAAGGATTCATGATCCCGAGACTCGATTACCAGGACAGTTTGTCACCTACAACCCTGCAGTTTCTTGAGTTGCTGGCGCGATCAGCATTTCGTGGTGATATCGAAAAGTCTTATGCAAGCCGGTTGGCGATGGCGACGGATAACAGCGTCTATCAGGTAGTACCTCAGGCGGTTCTCTATCCGCGCAGTGCGGATGATATAGCGGTAATGCTCAAGTTGGCTCAGGGGCCGGAGTACACCACCTTGAGTTTCTTCCCTCGCGGCGGCGGTACCGGCACCAATGGCCAGTCCCTGGGCGGCGGCATTATCGTCGATCTCTCGCGCCATATGAACCAGATCCTGGAAATTAATCTGGAGCAGGGCTGGGTGCGCGCCCAGGCCGGGGTGGTGAAGGATCAGCTCAACGCCTACCTCAAACCCCACGGCTACTTCTTCTCGCCGGATCTCTCCACCTCCAACCGCGCCACCCTGGGTGGCATGGTCAACACCGATGCCTCGGGGCAGGGGTCCCTGGTGTACGGCAAGACCTCGGATCACGTGCTGGGACTCAAGGCCGTGCTGGAGAACGGCGACATCATGGCGACCGAGCCGGTGAACGGCCAGCGGCTGGCAGACAAGCTGGCCCTCGAGAGCCGCGAGGGGGAGATCTACCGCACCCTCTATCGTATCGGCAAGGAGAGACGCGCCGACATCGAAGCCACCTTCCCCAAGCTCAACCGCTTTTTGACTGGTTACGATCTCAAGCACCTTTATCAGCCGGAGAGCGACACCCTGGACGTGAGCCGGGTGCTGTGCGGCTCCGAGGGGTCGCTGGGCTTCATCACCGAGGCTCGCCTCAACATCACCCCCATCCCGCGCTACCGCACCCTGGTCAACGTCAAGTACGACAGCTTCCCGTCGGCCCTGCGCAATGCCCCCTTTATGGTGCAGGCCCACGCCCTGTCGGTGGAAACCGTGGACTCCCGGGTGCTGGGGCTGGCCCGCGCCGACATCATCTGGCACTCGGTGAAGGACCTCATCCAGGACGTGCCCGGCAAGGACCTGCAGGGGCTCAACATCGTCGAGTTTGCGGACACCGACGAAACCGAGCACGAGGCCAAGGTGGCCGAGCTGTGCCGGCGCATCGACGGCCTGCTGGCCAGGGGGGAGGCGGGGATCATCGGCTATCAGGTGTGTGACCACCTGCCGAGCATCGAGACCATCTACGGCATGCGCAAGAAGTCGGTGGGGCTGCTCGGCAACGCCGAGGGGCGCAAGAAGCCGGTGGCCTTTACCGAAGACACCGCCGTGCCGCCTGAGTCACTCGCGGACTTCATCATGGAGTTTCGCGCCTTGCTGGACGGCCACGGCCTCGACTACGGCATGTTTGGCCATGTGGATGCGGGGGTGCTGCACGTGCGCCCGGCGCTGGATTTGTGCGACCCCGAGCAGGAGGTGCTGCTGCGGCGCATCTCGGATCAGGTGGTGGCCCTCACCGCCAAATATGGCGGCCTGATGTGGGGGGAGCATGGCAAGGGTTTCCGCTCCGAATACAGCCCCGCCTTCTTCGGCGAGCTGTGGGAGGAGCTGCAGCGGGTCAAGGGGGCCTTCGATCCGGCCAACCGCATCAACCCGGGCAAGATCTGCATCCCTTATGGCAGCGGCGCCGAACTGGTGTCGGTGGACGGGCCCAAGCGCGGCAAGTTTGACCGCCAGATCCCCATTGCGGTGCGCGAAAGCTACACCCGCGCCATGGATTGCAACGGCAACGGCCTCTGCTTCACCTTCGAGACCGACTCCCCCATGTGCCCCTCGGTCAAGATAAGCCGCGATCGCCGCCACTCCCCCAAGGGGCGGGCCGGGCTGATGCGCGAATGGCTGCGCCAGCTGGCGGAGCAGGGCTTCGATCCCCTGGCCGAAGAAGTTGCGCTGCAAAGCGGTGGTCTGCGCTTCAAGGCCATCGTCGACAAGTTTCGCAACACCCTGGCCCGCGCCCGCGGCCAGTACGACTTCTCCCACGAGGTGATGGAGGCGATGGAGGGGTGCCTGGCCTGCAAGGCGTGCACCAGCCAGTGCCCCATCAAGGTGGACGTGCCGAGCTTCCGTGCCCGCTTCATGCAGCTCTACCACAGCCGCTACCTGCGCGGCCCCAAGGATTACTTCGTCGGAACCGTCGAAGCTTACGCGCCCCTGCTTGCCAAGGCCCCCAAGCTGGTCAACTTCTTCCTGGAGAAAGAGTGGGCCCAGAAGGCGACCGAGAAGAGCATCGGCATGGTGGATGTGCCGCTTCTGAGCGTGCCCACCCTGGCCGAGGAGCTGCGCGATCACAAGGCCCGCTATTTCGATCTGCCGGGCCTCGAGGCCATGAGCCCCGAGCAGCGCCAAAAAGTGGTGCTCATCGTGCAGGATCCCTTCACCAGCTATTACGACGCCCCCGTGGTGCGCGACCTGGTGAGGCTCGCCAGCAAGCTGGGCTATCAGCCCTACCTGCTGCCGTTCAAGCCCAACGGCAAGCCCCAGCACGTGAAGGGCTTCCTGCGCGCCTTCGCCCGCACCGCCGCCAGCGGCGCCCAGTTCCTCAACAAGATGGCGGCGCTGGGCATCCCCATGGTGGGAGTGGATCCCTCCCTGGTGCTCTGCTATCGCGACGAGTACGTGAAGGCGCTCGGCCCCGCCCGCGGCGACTTCCAGGTGCTGCTGCCCCAGGAGTGGCTGCTCTCTCTTCCGGCCCCGCAAGTCAGGGCCGCAGCGAAAGAGCCGGGAGAGGCCGAGCCCTGGTATCTGTTTGCCCACTGCACCGAGAAGACAGCAAAGCCCTCGACCCACGGCGACTGGGGTACCCTGTTTGGCCGCTTCGGCGCCAAGTTGCAGCCGGTGTCGGTGGGTTGCTGCGGCATGGCGGGCACCTATGGCCACGACGCCAAGCAGGTAGACAACTCCAAGGGGATCTACTCCTTAAGCTGGGCTGAGCCCCTGGCACGCCTGCCCAAGGATCGCTGCCTGGCCACCGGCTATTCGTGCCGCAGCCAGGTCAAGCGGATGGAGGGGGAGAAACTCAAGCATCCGCTGCAGGCGCTGCTGGAACTGCTCTGATGCTGCGCTTCCCCAAGCGGTTTCGGGTGCCGCAAGCCTATCGGCACCCGAGCTTTCTACTGCTGCCTGCCAGCCCGAGCCAGGCCGTGGTGGAGTTCGTCGCCATGCTGCGCGAGCGGGAGCAGCTCCATCAGCTGTTTCGCCCCGATGACGTCTGGCCCTCGGCCCAGTTCAGCCTGAGCCAGCACGAGGCCGATCTGGAGTGGCAGCGCTCGGAGTTTCTCGCCAAGCGCTCCTTCGCCTATGGCCTCTGGAGCCCGGTGCGGGAGCCCGAGTTCTGGGGCGGGGTCTACCTCTACCCCTCGGTGCTGCCTGAGGTGGAGGTGGAGCTCTTCTTCTGGAAGGTGGCCGAGGCTCCTCTCGATGACGCCGTGCTGGAGGCCGAGCTGCGTGCCTGGCTGGGCAAGGTGTGGCACTGGCATCACCCGCGCCTGCCGGGGCGTGAGCTGCCCTGGGCCGAATGGCCCGGGGTGACCTACCCCTGGTGACGCAAGGCACTTGTCAAGATGCCCCGGTTCGGGGCATCTTTTTTCTTCGTCTTTTTTGCCGGCACTGATCGTGCCCAACTCATTGATCACATAAGGAGTCTGCTCGCCATGAGTCAAGAGAACGCCCCCATCTGGCGCAAACCCATGAGCCTTGAAGGGCTCAATGCCAGCTC
Source organism: Aeromonas sp. EU05-FHT14A05 (assembly GCF_058791175.1). Classification (NCBI taxonomy): domain Bacteria; kingdom Pseudomonadati; phylum Pseudomonadota; class Gammaproteobacteria; order Aeromonadales; family Aeromonadaceae; genus Aeromonas; species Aeromonas sp. EU05-FHT14A05. The sequence continues at coordinate 85,450 of NZ_JBYTDH010000005.1, forward strand.
CCGCAACACCCTGATGGCCCACCTTGGCATCCTCTATACCGCCTTTGGGCCCGACTGGCTCGAGGCCAGCATGCCGGTGGATCACCGCACCCATCAGCCGCTCGGCATGCTGCACGGCGGCGCCTCCGTGGTGCTGGCGGAGACGCTGGGGTCACTGGCGGCCAACATGGCGGTCGGGCCTGACAGTTACTGCGTGGGGCTGGAGGTCAATGCCAACCACCTGAGGGCCAAGCGGGAGGGGGTGGTGACGGGGCGGTGCTCGCCACTGCATCTGGGGGCCACGACCCAGGTGTGGCAGATTGAAATTCGGGACGAACGTGAGCGTTTATTGTGCACCAGCAGACTGACCATGGCGGTGCTCAAACACAAGCGGGACAAGGACTCCGGCGAGGAGTGATCTGCAATAACGCACCATGGGTGCAAAATAAGCAAGCCATAGTCGCGAGATCCCTCTATAATTGCCAACGTCTTGAGAGCCTTATCACATTTTTCAAGACAGCAGAACAAAGTGGCGCTATAATCGCCGCCTTTTTGCTATTCCGCGGTGTTAGCCGCCTGCCTTAATCTGGAAGAATCTATGTCTGATACCGAACAACTGCCCCTTTTTAGTGAGCTTGGACTGGCCGCGCCTGTATTGAAAGCGCTGCAGGACGTGGGCTATGAGCGCCCGTCACCGATCCAGGCCGCAGCAATTCCCCACCTGATGGCGGGACACGATCTGCTGGGGCAGGCGCAAACCGGTACAGGGAAGACCGCTGCTTTTGCCTTGCCTCTGTTGTCTCGTCTGGAAGCTGGTAACCGTAACACTCAGATTTTGGTGCTGGCACCGACCCGTGAGCTGGCGCTGCAAGTTGCCGAGGCGTGCCAACGTTACGCCAAGCACATGCCTGACTTCCATGTCCTGCCCATCTACGGTGGCTCCTCTTACGAAACCCAGACCCGCGCCCTGCGCCGTGGTGCCCAGGTGGTCGTCGGTACCCCTGGTCGCGTGATGGATCTGATCCGTCGCAAGAACCTGGACCTCTCCGGCCTGAAAGCCCTGGTACTGGACGAAGCCGATGAAATGCTGCGTATGGGCTTCATCGACGACGTGGACTGGATCATGGAACAGTGCCCGGCCACCCGTCAGGTTGCCCTGTTCTCTGCCACCATGCCGGACCAGATCCGTCGTGTTGCCCAGAAGCACCTGAAGCAACCCAAAGAGATCAAGATCATCACCAAGACGTCCACTGCACCGACCATCCGCCAGCGCTACTGGCAGGTAACCGGTCTGCACAAGCTGGACGCCATGACCCGTCTGCTGGAAGTCGAACCGTACGAAGCCGTACTGGTCTTCGTGCGCACCAAGAACGCCGCCGAAGAGCTGGCCAGCAAACTGGCCGCCCGTGGTCACGCCTGTGAAGCCCTGCACGGTGACATCCCGCAGAAGCTGCGTGAGCGTACCGTCGACAAGCTGCGTCAAGGCCAGCTGGACATCCTGATCGCCACCGACGTGGTCGCCCGTGGTCTGGACGTCGAGCGCATCACCCACGTGGTGAACTACGACATTCCGTACGACACCGAATCCTACGTTCACCGTATCGGCCGTACCGGCCGTGCCGGTCGCAAGGGCGAGGCCATCCTGTTCGTGGCTCCCCGCGAGCGCCGCATGCTGCGCGCCATCGAGCACGCCACTCGTCAGGCCATCGAGCCGATGAAGATGCCGAGCACCGAGGACATCAACCAGCACCGCATGACCAAGTTCAAGGAGCGCATCCGGGAAACCATGATGGGCGAAGAGCTTGAGATCTACGTGAACCTGGTGAACGAGCTGATCGAAGAAGATTCTGCCGATCCGCTGGAGCTGGCTGCCGCCCTGGCCAAGCTGGTACAGGGTGACCAACCGCTGCTGCTGGATGACTCCATCCCTGAACCGGCAAGCGATCGTGCTGGCCGTGAGTTCGAGCGCCGTGACTTCGGTGATCGCGCTCCCCGTGATTTCGGTGACCGTGGCGATCGTCCTGCCCGTCGCATGCCGTCCCTGGAGCCGCGTCCGCTCAAAGACAATCCTGACGTGGAGATGGAGCGTTACCGCGTAGACGTGGGTGCCCATCACGGCGTCAAGCCGGGCCAGATCGTGGGCGCCATCGCCAACGAAGCGAACATCGAGAGCCGTTTCATCGGCAACATCGACATCGCCGATGACTTCTCCACCGTCGATCTGCCGAAAGGCATGACAGCCGACGTGCTGGAAGTGATCAAGAAGGCCCGTGTCTGCCAGCGTCCGCTGCAGATCACCCGCTACACCGAGGTGCCGGCCGGCAGCAACACTGCCCCCCGTCCGCCCCGCAGCGATCGTCCCTTCAACAAGGATCGCCGCCCCAGCGGTGACCGTCCGTTCAACAAGAGCGGGGAGCGCCGTGAAGGTGGCTTCAACAAGGATCGCAAGTTCGGTGGCAACAAGCGCCGCGACAGCTGAGTCCAGATCTGATTGATGAAAGGCCGCTCCATGAGCGGCCTTTTTTTGTGCGCCTCGTTTGGACAAGAGTTCGGGCAAACGGATCGCGCCAGACAACGGACAGGATGGCAAGGGGCCAGCCCTGGGCCATGTCGGACAGGGGGGCGGCCGAGGAGGCGGGATGTTACCTTGTGCCACTGGATGCCGACGGCGCAAGGTGAGACGCCGCCGGCAGTGACGGGCAGGGGAGAGACGGATGGATCGATTGGGGGTGATGGAGGTCTTCGTGCTGGCGGTGGAGACCGGCTCCTTCTCGGCGGTGGGGCGTCGGCTGGGACTGGGTCAACCCACAGTCTCCAAGCTGATTGCCCAGCTGGAGGAGCGTCTTGGCTGCCGCCTGCTGCTGCGCTCGACCCGTGGCCTGGCCCCCACCGAGGCGGGGGAGGCCTATTATCGGCGCGCCAGGGAGATATTGGCGCAGGTCAACGAGGCCGACGCCATGGTGCAGCAGTGCCGGGCCGGCCTGAGCGGTCGCCTGCGGGTGAGCGCCCCCGTCACCTTCGCCCGCCTGCACATCATCCCGCACCTGTCGGATTTTCTCGGGGATCACCCTGGGCTGGATCTCGAGATCCTGCTGGATGATGGCAACGTCGATCTCATCTCGGCCGGCATCGATGTCGCCTTGCGGCTCGGGGAGCAGGCGGATTCGGCGCTGGTGGCCCGCCGTCTCTCCCGCTGCGAGATGCGGGTGCTGGGCACTCCGGCCTACTTCGCGGCCAGGGGCATGCCCGCCTCCCCCCAGGGGTTGCAGGATCACGATCTGGTGCTCTACAGCCCCAAGCCCGGCATGGGGCAGCAGTGGCTGTTTTGCCGGGGAGACGAGCGGATTGCGGTGCGAGGGCGGGGACGGCTGACGGTCTCGGCCGCCGAGGGGATGCGGGCCGCCGTGCTGGCGGGGCTCGGGCTCGGCATTGCCTCCGAGTGGATGTTCGCCCCCGAGCTTGCCCGGGGGGAGGTGGTGGTGGCGCTGCCGGAGTGGCAATTGCCGACGCTGGAGCTCTGGACCCTGCTGCCGGCAGGTCGCGAACTCAGCGCCAAGGCGCGCGCCTTCCTGACCTTCGTGGCCGGGCTGCCCGGCGTGGGGCAGGGGCCGGAGCATGCCGGGGTGGAATAGGTGTTATGGCGGGGCGCCTGCTAGTGCCGCCCCGTGTCCATGGGTAGTCTGTGCTCATCCAGCCCGTGCCTGCACGGGGTTCATTCATCTATGAGGATGGCATCATGAGTTCATCAGTCTCCACCGACCGGGTCGCCATGGCGAGCCGCACCCCAAGCCCCGCCCTTGTCTTTGCCATGGCCCTCTCCTGCGGTCTGGCGGTCGCCAACATCTATTACAACCAGCCCATGCTGGCGGTGATGGCACAGGATTTTCCCGGCCAATCCGCCATTCCCCTGATCGCCATGCTGACCCAGCTCGGTTATGCGGCCGGCCTGTTGTTGCTGGTGCCGCTCGGGGATGTGGTCGAGCGCCGCTGGCTCATTCTGGGGCAGTTTGTGCTGATTGCGCTGGCCTCCACGATGGCGGCCATGGCCACGGGGGCGACCATGTTGATGCTGGCCTCCGTCCTGCTCGGGATAGGCGCCACGGCGGCCCAGCAGATAGTGCCGGTGGCGGCCACCCTGGCCGATCCCGCCAGGCGGGGAGCCGTGGTCGGCAGCGTGATGAGCGGCTTGCTCGGCGGTATCCTGCTCAGCCGTACTCTGGCAGGCCTGGTCACCGCCTATGGCAGCTGGCGGGCCATGTTCTGGTGCGGGGTGCCACTGGCCCTGCTGGGGGGGCTGCTGATGGCCAGGATGATCCCGCAGGGATTGCCCCGCTCCACCCTGAGCTATCCTCGCCTGCTGGCCTCTCTCATCGGGTTGTGGCGCGAAGAGCCCGCCTTGCGCCGCGCCACCTTGACCCAGGCCTTGCTGTTTGCCTCCTTCAGTGCCTTCTGGACTGTGCTGGCCTTCTATCTCGCCGATCCCGCCTATGGGCTCGGTGCCGAGGTCGCCGGTCTGTTCGGGGTGATCGGCGTGGCGGGTGTGGTGGCTGCCCCGCTGGCGGGACGGATGGCCGACAGTCTGGGAGCAAGGCCAGTGGTGCTGGTGGGTGCCCTGCTGGCGGTGCTGGCCTGGATACTGTTCGAGACATGGCTCTCCCTGGTCGGGCTGTCGCTCGGGGTCATCTTGCTGGATCTGGGGGTACAGAGTGCGCTCGTCGCCCATCAGCAGCTCATCTATGGCCTGAGAGCCGAGGCGAGGGGACGGATCAATACCCTCTTCATGACGGGCATGTTCCTGGGAGGGACGCTCGGCTCAAGCCTGGCCATGCTGGCCTGGCAGCAGGGGGGCTGGGTCGATGTGGGCTGGGCGGGCCTCGCGCTGGCGCTGACGGCCTGCTTGGCCGCCCTCGCCGGGAAGCGGAGTCTGCAACCGGCCTCCTGAGACGAGTGCCAGAGACAACAAAGGCGACCCTGGGGTCGCCTTTCGTCTGCCTGCGTGGCGCCTTGTCAGAGCACCATGGCGGCTATCCAGCCGAAGATAATGAGCGGGATGTTGTAGTGAATGAAGGTGGGCACCACGCTGTCCCAGATGTGGTCGTGCTGGCCATCGGCGTTGAGGCCAGAGGTGGGGCCCAGGGTCGAGTCGGAGGCGGGGGAGCCCGCATCCCCCAGCGCACCCGCGGTCCCCACCAGGGCGATGGTCGCCATGGGGGAGAAGCCGAGGTGGATGCACAGGGGCACATAGATGGTGGCGATGATGGGCACGGTGGAGAAGGAAGAGCCTATCCCCATGGTGATGAGCAGGCCCACCAGCAGCATCAGGAAGGCGGCCAGCCCCTTGTGACCAGCCATCATGCCGGAGACGGACTGCACCAGGCTCTCCACCCCGTGGGTCTCCTTCATCACGGCGGCGAAGCCGGCGGCGGAGATCATGATGAAGCCGATGAGGGACATCATGCGCACGCCCTGGGTGAAGGCGTCCTGGCTCTCGCGAAACTTGATGACGCCACCACAGGTGAAGATGATGAAACCGGCGAGGGCCCCCAGCACTATGCTGTTGGTCATCAGCTGCAGCCCCAGGGCCACGGCGATGGCCAGCAGGGCGACCCAGATGTGGTTGAGGTTCAGTTCGACGGTTTCCGGCTCGGCGGCCAGGATCTTCTCCAGATCATACTGGCGCGGCTTGCGATAGCTGAAGAAGACTGCCACCAGCAGCCCGACGAACATGCCGAGTACCGGAATGGCCATCGCCAGCGGCAGCTGGCTGAACTCGACCGCCACCCCGTTGTCGATCAGGTTCTTGGCCAGGATGTTGTTGAGGAAGATGCCACCAAAGCCCACCGGCAGCAGCATGTAGGTCGCGGTCAGGCCGAAGGTGATGACGCAGGCCACCTGGCGGCGATCGATCTGCATCTGGGCCATGACGTGCAACAGCGGCGGGATCAGGATGGGAATGAAGGCGATGTGGACCGGGATCAGGTTCTGGGAGGAGATGGATACCCCCAGTACCGAGGTGAGCAGCAAGCTCTTGACCCAGAGGATGCGGGACGAACTGGCATCCTTGCCGAGTTGGCTGATCACCTTGCGGGCCAGCAGGTCGGTGATCCCGGAGCGGGAGATGGCCACCGCGAAGGCACCCAGCATGGCGTAGGAGAGGGCGATTTCGGCGCCGCCACCCAGTCCGCCGGTGAAGGTGCTGAGGGTCTGTTCGAGGGAGAGGCCGCCGAGCAGGCCGCCGACGATGGCGCCGATGGCGAGAGAGACCACCACATTGATCCGCAGCAGGCTGAGCACCAGCATCAGCGCCACCGCGATAACAACAGGATTCATTTGATTTCCTTATAGATTGTGTTGCTGTCTGTCGGGGGAAAGTCAGCTAGTTTGCGAAAAACGTGACAAATGTCGAGAAAAAAAACGGCAAAATGGCCTCTTCACGGTATTCCAGCCGAGCTAAATCAGTTCTGTCGGGATGGCGTGCTGAAAACGGTGCTGGATGACCCTGTTTGTGCCGTTCTGGTCAAACCAGCTGCCTGGCGGCGGCTCCGACCTCATGGAAAGAGGCTGCCAAGGCAGCCTCTTTCTCATTCCCCAATGGCACTGCCGGGGTTGTCATCGGCGGGCACTTCCTCCGGATTGGCCAGGGGCCAACCCCCCAGGCTCTTCCAGCGGTTGACGATATGACAGAACAGCTCTGTGGTGCGCTCGGTGTCATAGAGGGCGGAGTGGGCCTCTTTGTTGTCAAAGGGGATGTTCGCGCTCTGGCAGGCCTTGGCCAGCACCGTCTGCCCCAGGGCCAGGCCCGAGAGAGCCGCGGTGTCGAAGGTGGCGAAGGGGTGGAACGGATTGCGCTTGAGACCGGCACGCTCGGCGGCGGCCATCACGAAGCCGTGATCGAAGGTGGCGTTGTGGGCCACTATGATGGCCCGGCCGCAGTCGCTCTCCTTCATGCCCTTGCGCACCCCCTTGAAGATCTCGGTGAGCGCTTCCTTCTCGTCCACGGCGCCGCGCAGTGGGTTGAAGGGGTCTATGCCGGTGAACTCCAGGGCGGCCTTCTCCAGATTGGCCCCTTCGAATGGCGCCACATGAAAATGGAAGATCTGATCGGGCATGAGCCAGCCCTGCTCATCCATCTTGAGGGTATAGGCGGCGATCTCCAGCAGGGCATCGGTCTTGGCATTGAATCCGGCGGTTTCAACATCGATGACGACGGGGTAAAAGCCACGAAAACGGCCCTTGAGGGTGTGAACGGCGTCGGTCATGGTATCTCGGTCGGCGTGAAAGGAGGCGGCATTATGGCAAAAAAGCCGGCCCTTGTCCCTCCTGGGCCGCCATGCGCAGGCCAACTGGTTCTATTAAAAGCAGTTGCGCTTATAATTGGCCACTTCAACCATGGAGGGGCGAGGCGATGAAGAAGCTGGGATTGGCGCACAAGATGTTGCTGGTGGTCTGTCTGCCACTGTTGGCCCTGCTGTTTTTTTCCGGTCGATACGTCTATGAGCGTTATCGGGCCGAGCAGGAGATGAGTCAGGCAGAGGCTGCACTCGGGGTGGTGCGGGAGGCGGCGCAGCTCGCCCATGAGCTGCAAAGGGAGCGTGGCATGTCGGCCGGCTTCCTCGGCTCTGGCGGCAACAAGTTCCGTGATGCCCTGCCTGCCCAGCGCAAGGTGGTCGACACCCTGCTGGTGCGTTTTCATCAGGATCCTGCCTTGCTGGCATTGACAGAGGTGCAGCAGGAGTTGCCCGGGCTCACCGCCATGCGTGAGCGGGTTGGTGCCCTGGGGGTCGAGGTGGCGGAGCAGGTCGGCTTTTACACCCGTCTCATCACCCAGTTGCTGGCGGTGGTGGATCAGGTCAGCATTCGCAGTCAGGATGCCACCATAGCGCTGCAGACCAGTGCCTACGCCGCCTTCTTGCAGAGCAAGGAACGCATGGGGCTGGAGCGGGCGACCCTGAGCAATGTGTTCGCGCGAGGCAGCTTCACCCCGGCGCTGTTGCAGCAGTACATCTCCCTCCTCGCCGCCCAGAATACCTATCTCGAGCGTTTCCAGGCGTTAGCCAGCCCCTCACAACGTCAGCTGCTGGCCGACAGTCTGGCCTCTCCCGTGGTGGCCAAGGTGGCCGACATCGAAAAACTGGCGCTGGAGAAGGCGGCAAGCGGTGGCTTTGGGGTGGATGCCGAAGCCTGGTTTGCCTTGAGTACCGACAAGATAAGCCTGCTCAAGGAGAGCGAGGATCGCCTCTATCAACAGTTGTACGATCGGGTTGAGCAGATGCGGGCCAGGAGTGCCAGCGACTTCTGGTGGGCCGCCCTCGGCGTACTCTTGTGCGTGGCCCTGACCAGTGCCGTCTGCTGGCGGGTGGTGCGCGACCTGCATCTGGGCTTCATGGCGCTGCATCAGACCTTCAAACGGCTGGTGCAGGAGAATGACCTGACGGTGCGGGTCAACTGGCGGTCCGGTGATGAACTGGGAGCATTGGCACAGGATCTGAACCGCTTCCTCGAACATCTGGAAGGCCTGTTGCTGGCGGTGCGCCGCTCCTGCGACGTGCTGGCGCGCAGCGCCGCCGCCTCGGCAGAGGTGATAGCACAGGTCAACGCCGGTGTGGCCAAGGGGGTTGGCCAGGTGGATCTGGTCGCCACCGCCGCGACCGAGATGGCCTCGACGGTGGCGGAGATTGCCCGCAACGCCACCCAGACTTCGCAGGCGACCCAGCAGGCCATCGGACGTGCCCATCAGGGTGACAGGGAGGTAGATCAGACCATAGACGCCATCCAGCAGGTGGCGGGCACCCTGGTCGATACCCAGCAGCTGGTGGACAACCTGCATCGGGAGACGGAGTCGGTCGGCGAGGCGCTCAGCCTCATCAAGCAGATCTCGGACAGAACCAATCTGCTGGCCCTCAACGCCGCCATCGAGGCGGCCCGCGCCGGCGAGTCCGGTCGCGGTTTTGCCGTGGTGGCGGAGGAGGTGAGGGCGCTGGCCTCGCGCACCCAGCAGGCGGCGGATGACATTGCGGGTATGCTGGATCGTCTGCGCCAGGGCGCCAGTCAGGCGGTGACGGCCATGCACCTGGGCACCGAGCAGGCGGGGCTGAGTGTGACCGAAGCCAAACGGGCCGGCAGCGAGCTGACCGATATCGTCAAGGAGGTGCGCAAGGTGAACGACATGACCGCCCAGGTGGCGACCGCCACCGAGGAGCAACGTTATGTGACCGACGATATCCAGCACAACGTGCTGACCATTCGGGAGGTCTATGAGGCCCACCGCCTGCACTCGGAGACCCTGCAACAAAACAGTGTCGAGCTGGATAAGCTGGCCCAGGATCTGACGGCCCGCATCGCCAGCTTCAAACTGATGGATCGCCCCGCTCCCCATTGAGGTTTTGCCCTAAAGCTTGGCTTGCCGCTGCCGATAGTTAATCCGAGATCGTGTGGAGGGCAAGCCGTTGAATGCTTGGGTGTTAGGGTTGATCAGCATATCCGTGAGTATGCAGTTGCAGGCGGGAGTGACCGAGTTCGGTGCCGGTCTGGATCAATCCGTCTGGCGGTTGACCTCGGATACTCAGGTGGAGTGCCGTCTCGAACACCCCATACCCCGCTGGGGCACGGGCGCCTTCGTCAGCCGGGCCGGTCGCAAGATCAACCTGGACTTCGAGCTGAAGGGGCAGCGGCCGCAGGCCAGGACCCAGACGGTGAGCCTCGGGATCATGCCCCCCAGCTGGCGCCCCGGTGTCTCCGGACGCCAGATAAGCCAGCTGCAGTTCTATCAGCAGTTCGACGGCCTGGTGGCGGGGCAAACCGCCTGGACCATGCTGGACGAGCTGGAGGGGGGGCGCATGCCCACCTTCCAGTACAGAGACTGGTATCGCCAGGACAGGCCGGTGCGGGTGTCGCTCTCCTCGGTCAACTTCAGGGTCAAATACCAGGCCTTCATGGATTGCCTGAGCGGCCTCTTGCCCTACAGCTTCAACGACATCGCCTTCAGCGTGCTCTCCTATGACAAGAACAGCGATCAGCTGTCGCCTGCCTCCAGGCGGCGGCTGGCGCTGATCGGCGACTACGTGAAGGCGGACAAGAGCATAGACGTGGTGGTGATCGACGCCTACAGCGACAGCTACGGCGGTCGCTGGCCGAATCAGAAGCTCTCCGAGAAACGGGCAGATGCCATCAAGCAGGTGTTTGTGGATCTCGGCATCGAGGAGGGCAAGATCTCGGTGGAGGGGCATGGCGAGAAACAGCACGTGGCCTCTAACGAGACGGACGCGGGCCGAGCCAAGAACCGGCGGGTCGTGATCAACATGGGGCGTAACGGCACCATCTAAAGTGAATAACCGTGCACCTCTAGCCTGCTCATCTGGAACTTGGCAGGGGCCGGTTCCACGCTGCAGCGGCTGATTTTCCCGATCACTGAGATAAAAAAATGCCAGTCGGCTGGGCCGACTGGCATTTTTTTCAAGGGTTTGCGACTGACCTGGCCAGCTTATTTAGCCAAAGAGTCCGGCAGGTTTTCGCGGATCTTGCCGAGCATCTCTTTCAGGACGCGCGGGTTGGCAACCACCATGTTGCCGGAGTTTTCGTAGTTGTGACCACCCACGAAGTCGGTGACGATGGCACCGGCTTCCTTGGCCAGCAGCTCACCGGCGGCCGTTTCCCAGGGCTTCAGGCCGATTTCCCAGAAACCGTCGATGCGACCAGCGGCCACATAGGCCAGATCCAGGGCGGGGCAGCCGGCACGGCGGATATCGGCGCACTCGATGAACATGCTCTGGAACATCTTCAGGTACGGCTCGATGTGGTGCTTCTGCTTGAACGGGAAACCGGTGGCCAGTACGGTACCAGCCATCTCTTTGGCCTTGCCGACACGGATGCGGTAGCCGTTCAGCTGGGCGCCGTTGCCACGGGTGCTGGTAAACAGCTCGTCACGAATGGGATCGTAGACGACGGCTTGTTCGGTCTTGCCCTTGACGCGCAGGGCGATGGAGACGGCAAAGTGCGGAATGCCCTTGACCAGGTTGGTCGTGCCATCCAGTGGGTCGATGATCCATTGGTAATCCGGATTGGTACCGGCAATCTCACCAGACTCTTCAGCCACGATGCTGTGTTCCGGGTAAGACTTCTTGATGGTGTGAATGATGGCCGCTTCGGCTTCACGGTCAACGTTGGTCACGAAGTCGTGGCTGCCTTTTTGGATAGCCTCGATGTTCTCGGGCTGGGAGAAGGCTTTTACTACAACTTGACCGGCGTTGCGCGCAGCGCGCACGGCGATATTCAGCATCGGATGCATAGGTTCACCACTGGATGTTAAAGAACGGGGGATAAAAGGACGCGGTATCTTACCAAGATATTCTGGAATAGCAACCATGGTACCCGCATTCGGTCATGGTGGGGGCTGGCAGATCTGACGGCTCCAATAAAGGCCTGTTATCGGCTAGTCTTATCGCGACAGCCGGCTAACAGGCTGTGGTGAGCATAGGGACATGAGCCATGAATCTGTCATTAGTCAGTCAAAAACCGTCGGCAGCGACGACATTGGGTGTGCTGGCCGCACTGCGTGCCGCCAGTGGAGAGGGGGATTACTTCACCGAGGTGAGGGTGGCACAACCGGATAGTTGGCAACCGTCGAAGGAGGAGGCGGCCATCTTGCTGCTGGAAGAGGATGATGCGGCATGGCCGGAGCCGGTCTGGCCCGCCAGCGGCGCTGCCCTGGGATTGCCCGTGCTGCCCCTGCTGGTTCACCGACAATATGACAGCCCTCCCCAGGGGCCGGATGTCAGGGACCCGCGCTTTTACTTCGTCTCCAATGGCATAGTGCTGGATGAAACTGAACTCGCGGATCCCGCCTGCAGCCTGGTATTGCAGAGCAAGTTAGAGTCCTATTTCCCGCTTCTCTCCCGCCTCATCCTGCTGCGCCAGCGTCAACCCGTGGTGCTGTGCAGCTAACCGATCCCCCTCTATTCGGGCTGTTCAAGCGGCGCAATATTTGTCATAACAGACCGATATTGCGCCGTTTGGCTTTTGCTCCTCATGGGAATGGGAAGCGGCCCGCAGTGTTCCCGACAACGGAGGCGAGATGACGGTCTATGAGTTGAAACGTGCCCCCCAACGCCCGCCGGGTCAGGATGTTTCTGGCGGAGAAGGGCATAGTGGGGGGAGAAGTGCAAGCAGCAGGCCCTGACCTGGTTTGCCAGGCTCGATGCCCGCCTTGCCGAGGGCCCTATGTGGCAGGAGATCGCTTCACCATCGCCGACATCCTGGCCCTGTGCACCATCGACTTCGGCAAGGTCGTCGCTCTTCGCATCGCCCAGCACCAGCATCACTTGCAGGCCTGGCATGAGCGGGTGAGTGCCCGTCCCAGCGCCCAGGCTTGATCATTACGTTTGAACGACCAAGGAGTCCAAGATGATAGAGTTGTACACTGCCGCCACGCCCAATGGGTTCAAGGTGTCGATTGCCCTCGAGGAGCTGGGGTTGCCTTACAGGGTGATCCCGCTGGATTTCTCGACCATGGAGCAGAAGAAGCCCGAGTTTCTGGCCATCAACCCCAATGGCCGCATTCCGGCCATCGTCGATCGGGATAACGGTGACTTCGCCGTGTTCGAATCCGGCGCCATCCTTATCTATCTGGCGGAAAAAACCGGCAAGCTGCTGCCGCAGGATCCCAAGCGCCGCTCCCAGGCCATCCAGTGGCTGATGTTCCAGATGGGTGGCGTCGGCCCCATGATGGGGCAGGCCAACGTCTTCTACCGCTACTTCCCCGAGAAGATCCCGGCGGCCATAGAGCGTTACCAGAAGGAGGGGCGCCGTCTGTTCGAGGTGCTCGACGGTCACCTGGCGCACCATGAGTACCTGGCCGACGAGTACAGCATCGCCGACATTGCCACCTGGCCCTGGGTGCGGATCCATGACTGGAGCGGCATCTCCATCGAGGGCCTGCCCCATCTGCAGGCCTGGATGGCGCGCATGGAGGCCAAACCCGCCTGCCAGAAGGGCATCACCATTCCGCCCCGCAACGAGAGCCCCGAGGATCAGGTCAAGCGGGCACAGCAGATGGTGACCCGCTAGGATGATGACGATGGCCCGATGACGGGCCATCGCTTTTTATGATTGCCGCCCCATTGTCCGCCTGCTGGGCCGCTCATCTGTTCCCCCTTTCCCGCTGCAAATAAGCCATCTATCAAAAATGAAAAGTCATTCATTCTGATTAATTGTTATGTTATAACGCCAGATCTTGGTTGGTAATCATTATCGTTTGGATGGAAAGGATGACAAAAATACACGCCCGTTGGGGATGGTGCGCCCTGGTGTTGATGGCCGGGATGAATGTTGCTCACGGCAAGCCGCTGGCCATGGTGGGGCCCTGGGAGATCCACAGTGTCGACCCTGCCAGCAACGGGGTTTTCTTTACCCGCATGCAGGTGGCGGAGACCCTGGTCGAGGTAGACAGCCAGGGCAATCTGCAGCCCGGGCTCGCCAGCCAGTGGTCTCACTCCGAGGATGGCCTGCAATGGCGATTCACCCTGCGCCCCGGGGCCCGCTTTCACGATGGCAGCGAGGTGAGCGCCGAGCAGGTCGCCTTTGCCCTGCAGCAGGCATGGCGCAAGCCCGGCGTCATGACCAGCGCCCCCATCGCGTCCATCGAGGCCCATGAGGGGGCCCTGCTGGTCACCCTCACCGGCCCCTTCGCGCCCCTGGCCGCCGTGCTGGCTCACCCCAGCACCCAGATCCTGGCGAAGGGGGCCTATGATGCCAAGGGGGAGGTGACCCAGGTCATCGGCTCTGGCCCCTATCGCATCACCCGGTTGCAGCAGCCCCAGCGAGTCGAGACCGAGCGCTTCGATGGCTGGCAGGGCCCCCAGCCTGCCATCTCGCAGGTGAGCTACCTGACGGTGGGCCGCGCCGAGAGCCGCACCCTGATGGCCGAGAGCGGTCAGGCCGACATCGCCTGGGGGCTGGATCCGGTCAGCATCCGCCGCTTGCAGCAGGCGCCCCGGGTCTCCATCGTCTCCGTTACCCTGCCGCGCACCATACAGCTCAAGCTCAATGGGGCCGATCCTCTTCTGAAGGATCCGGCGGTGCGCCGCGCCCTCAGCCTCGCCATCGATCGCCGTGGCATGGCGGCTGCCCTGCTGCGGGATCCCGAGATGGCGGCGACCCAGCTCTTCCCTCCCACCCTGGGGGAGTGGCATCAACCCGGGTTGACCCCGCTCGCCTATGACGTCAAGGCGGCTCAGGCGGCCTTGGCGGCGGCAGGCTGGCTGTTGGGGGCGGATGGCGTGCTGCACAAGGGGGAGGAGCGCTTCGCCCTGACCCTGCGCACCTTCCCGGATCGCCCGGAATTGCCCCTGCTGGCCACGGCACTGCAGGCGCAGTGGAAGGCGGTGGGGGTGGACCTCAAGGTGGCGGTGGGCAACTCGAGCGAGATCCCGGCCGGTCATCAGGATGGCTCGCTCCAGCTCGGCCTCTATGCCCGCAACTATGCCCTGGTGCCGGATCCCCTGGTCACCCTGCTGGGGGATCTGGCCCCCGCCGGTGCCGACTGGGGGGTGATGAACTGGCAATCCCCGGCCATGGAGCAAACACTGGCCCGCCTTGGCAAGGAGACCCTGCCCGCGGGGGAGGCCGCGGCACTGCGCCGTGACATCGCCACCACCCTGCAGCAGGAGTTGCCTCTCCTGCCCATCGCCTGGTATCGCCAGAGCGCGGCGGTCAGCCGTGAGCTGAAGGGCTTTGAGCTGGATCCCCAGGAGCGCAGCTACCGTCTGGACAAACTCACATGGAGTGCACAATGACAGCGGCGCCCTTCTCTGCCGTCATGGGAATACTGGGCCAGCGGCTGGTGCAGGCGCTGATGGTGGCGCTGCTGGTGGCCGGGCTCTGCTTTCTGATGGTGCAATCTCTGCCCGGGGACATCGCCTTTCGTATCGCCGCGGGCCGCTACGGCTATGACTATGTCACCGCCGAGGCCGCCAACGCGGTGCGAAGCGAGCTGGGGCTGGCCGGCTCGGCCCTCTCTCGCTTCGGTGACTGGCTGGGCGCCCTGCTGCAGGGGGATCTTGGCAGCTCCCTGGTGACGGGCGCACCTGTGGCCAGCGAGGTGGGCCACCACTTGGGGGCCACCCTGTCCCTGGCGGTGGCCGCCGTGGCCCTGGCCCTGTTGCTGGCGCTGCCGCTCGGCAGCCTGAGCGCCCTGCGTCCGGGGGGATGGTGCGATCGCCTGACCCTGGGCTGGAGCGTGCTGATGCGCGCGCTGCCTCCCTTCCTGCTCGGCCTGGTGCTCATGGTGCTGCTCTCGGTGGAGCTGGGCTGGGTCAGCGCTGCCGGTCACGGGGAGAGGAGCAACCTGCTGTTGCCCGCCCTCACCCTGGGGCTGGGGCTTTCGGGCGTGCTCTCCCGGGTGGTGCGCGAGAGCGTGCTCACCGTGGTGCAGTCCGGTTATTACCGCTTCGCCCTCACCAAGGGGCTCTCGCCCGCCCGGGTCTTCAGGCGTCACGGCCTGCGCAACACCGGGGTCAGCGTCATCGCCTACACAGGGGTGCAGCTGGTGCTGCTCATCGAAGGGGTCGTGGTGGTCGAGAGCCTGTTCGCCTGGCCCGGCATCGGCCATGCCCTGGTACATGCCATCTTCTGGCGCGACATCCCCATGGTGCAGGGAACCGTGCTGGTGCTGGCTGCGCTCTTCGTGCTGCTCAATACCCTGACGGATCTGCTCTGCCTCGCCATCGATCCCCGCGGTCCCAAGGAGTCCTGATCATGTCTTTCTCTGTCAAGGCGGGAGCAAGCCTGCTCCTGCTGGTGGTGCTGTTCGCCCTGCTGGGCCCCGTGTTCTGGCCCGATCCCGCCGCCCAGGATCTGGTGCAGTTCCTGGCCGATCCCTCCTGGCAGGAGCCGCTCGGGCGGGATCAGATGGGCCGCAGCCTGATGGCGCGGCTCGCGGCGGCGACCCGGCTCTCCCTGCTGCTGGGGATGCTGTGCGTCCTGACGGCGGCCCTGCTGGGGTCGCTGCTGGGCTGGCTCTCAGCCTGGCGCGGCGGCTGGGTCGACGGCCTGCTGCGCAGCCTGGCCGACGGCGTGCTGGCCCTGCCGAGCCTGCTGCTGGTGCTGCTCTTCTCCGCCATGGCCCAGGGGGGCTTCGCCATCCTCTATCTCGGGTTGGCCATGGCCCAGTGGGTGGAGTACTACCGGGTGGTGCGGGCCCGCAGCCGGGCGCTGCTTGCCTCGCCCCAGGTGGAGGCGTCCCGGCTGCTGGGCTTTGGCAACGCCCACATCCTGCGGCGCCACCTCTGGCCCGAGCTGGCCCCCCAGCTGCTGACCATGATGGCCTTTGGCCTCGCGGGGGCCATCCTGACTCTCTCGACCCTGGGCTTCGTCGGGGTGGGCATCCAGCCACCCACCCCTGAGCTCGGCCTGATGATGACGGAGGCGCTGCCCCACTATCAGGAGGCGCCCCGCCTGCTGCTGGCCCCCATACTGGTGATGGGAGTGATGCTGCTGGCCCTGGTGCTGCTCAATCAGAAGGGCACCCTTCATACTGGATCCCCGCAAGGAGTCACCCCATGACAACCATTCATATCAAGGGCCTGCAGGTGGATGACGGTCGACAGACCCTGCTGCAGGCGCTGGATCTCACCCTGCTCCCAGGCAGCGCCTTGACCCTGATAGGGGAGAGCGGCTCGGGCAAATCCCTGCTGGCCCATGCCCTGATGGGGACCCTGCCTGACCCCCTGCGCGGCCGGGGTGAGATGGCGATGGGCGGCCTGTGCCACAGTCTGGCGGACCCCTGCGCCCTGCGCGTCCTCTGGGGGCGGGAGCTGGCCATGTTGCCCCAGGAGCCGGTGCTGGCGCTGGACCCCACCATGGGGCTGCTGCCCCAGGTGGAGGAGAGCTGGCTGGCGGGCGGCAAAGAGGCGCGCTCGCGGGCGCGGGACGCCCTCGAGCGGCTCGGGCTTGCCGGGCGGGAGCGCCACTTCCCGCACCAGCTCTCCGGGGGCATGGCCCAACGCGCCGCCTTTGCCGCCGCCACCCTGGGGCAGGCGCGCCTGCTCATCGCCGACGAGCCCACCAAGGGGCTCGACCGCCGGGCCAGTGCCAGGTTGCAGACATTGCTGCAGGGCTATCTGACCGAGGGGCGCCACCTGCTGACCATCACCCATGATCTCTCCCTGGCCCGGGCGCTGGGGGGCTGGGTGCTGGTGGTCAAGGGGGGCGAGATAGTGGAGCAGGGGCCCGCCGAGCAGGTGCTGCAGGCGCCTTCCCATGCCTACACCCGCGCCCTGCTGGCGGCGGAGCCCTCGGCCTGGCCCGAGGCCGTGCATCCTCCGACCGGCGACTGGCTGCTCAGGGGGGAGGGGCTCGCCATGGGCTACGGGGATCAGACCCTGTTCGAGGGGCTCGATCTGCCACTGGCCCGGGGGGAGCGGCTCGCCATCATGGCGCCGAGCGGTGCGGGCAAGAGCACCCTCGGCAATGTGCTGCTGGGGTTGCAGCGCCCGCTGCGAGGGCGGGTGTTGCGCCAGGGGGGCATAGCCCCCCACCGCTGGCAGAAGCTCTATCAGGATCCGGTGCAGGCCTTCGCCAGCCGGGTGCGTCTCGCCACCCAGTTTGACGATCTGCTGCGCCTGCACCGGCTGCCCCGCCAGCCCCTCACCGACTATCTGGCGAGGCTCGGCCTCGATGAGCGGCTGCTGAGCCGGCTGCCGAGCCAGGTGTCGGGGGGGGAGCTGCAACGGCTGTCGCTGATCCGGGCTCTGCTGCTGCGCCCCGTGCTGCTGTTTGCCGACGAGCCCAGTTCCCGGCTCGATCCCCTGAGCCAGCAGCAGACCATCGCCTGCCTGCTGGGTGAGCTGGCGGAGATAGGCTGCGCCCTGCTGCTGGTGACCCATGACGAGGCGTTGGCGGGCAAGGTGGCCGGGCGCTGCCTGCGACTGGGGGCGGCGGGCACAGCCGAGCACGGGCTGGCGCCTGCCGGGTTGGGGCGGGTGGGCTAAGGGGAGCGGGGCGCCTGGGCACAGGCGCCTCGCTCCCGTTCGATGTCAGTTCGACGGGGCCGCAGGCCCCGTCACATTAGAAAAACTTGGGAAAGCAGATTATAAAGATTCGTTCGTTTTTTGTGACATGAATCACTAAGATCACCGCAAGCCAAAGAGCGTCCTGCTCCTGGCGGGTGCGGGTCCTCCGCCTTGCGTTTCACCTTTGATTGACCCTGTTTATTGGATCCCCTCTGCGGTTCTCTGCCAGAGGCGGGCAGCTTTTCGATGATTTTTCGGGACTGAGATATGTATCGGCACAGTTTTTATCCGCTGTTTTTCCTGACCATTCTGATGGTCGCCGTGGGCCAGATGACCCAGACCCTCTATGTGCCCTCCATTCCCATGATGGCGGGGGACTTTCATGTGGCCTCCGGCCAGTTGCAGGCGGTGATGGCCTGCTACCTGATCCCGTACGGCCTCTCCCAGTTCGTCTACGGTCCGCTGTCTGATCGCATCGGCCGTCGCCCCGTGCTGCTCATCGGCATGATGGTGTTTCTGGTGGGCACCCTGACCATTCAGCTGATCCCGCACTTTGCCGCCCTGCTGGCCGGCAGCTTCATCCAGGGGCTGGGCACGGGGGCCGGTGGCGCCATGAGCCGGACCGTGATGCGGGATCGCTACAGCGGCGCCGAGCTCAACCGCGCCAACAGCCTGGTGAGCATGGGGGTGATCTTCTCCCCCCTGCTGGCACCCGTGCTGGGGGGCTGGCTGACCGAGCTGTTCAACTGGCGCGCCGGCTACTGGTTCCTGTTCGGCTTCGGCGCCCTGACCACCCTGGCCCTGCTGGCCTGGTTTGGCGAGACCCTGCCGGCGAGCGCCCGTCAGCAACCGCTGCGGGTCGGCGCCGCCTACCGTCACGTGCTCGGCAACCCGCGCTTTCAGGGCAACCTGCTCTGCCTGATGGCGACCTTCGCGGGACTCGCGGTATTCGAAGCGGCTGCCGGGGTGCTGCTCGGCGATGTGCTCAAACTGAGCGCCCGCACGGTGAGCGTGCTGTTCGTGCTGCCGCTGCCCGGCTACCTGTTCGGCGCCTGGCTCTCGGCCCGTCTGAGCTTTCGCCTGAGCCAGGGCAAGCTGATGCGCCTTGGCATCGCCTTCCTGGGGCTGGGGGCCCTCATCATTCTGGTGCCCGGCCTGTTCGGGGTGGTGAGTGCGGCCTCTTTGGTCGGGGGCGCGGCTGTCTACTTCATCGGCAGCGGCATCCTCTACCCGACCGCCACCTCCTGCGCCATCGAGCCCTTCCCGGGTCAGGCGGGCACCGCCGGGGCCATCCTGGGGGGCATGCAGAACCTGGGGGCAGGTATCGTCACCTTGCTGGCCGCCAGCTTCCCGATGGAAGGGCAGGTGACCCTGGGGGCCATCATGGTGGTGATGGTGCTGATCGTGGCCCTGAGCTTCCTCTGGCTGCGCCACCATGGCTCCCCCCACGAGCAGATGGCCGTCTGAGGCAGCCCACTCAGGTGAAGAGCCCGCCCTCGTCGGCGGGCTTTTTGTTGTCCGGTGTCTGGGGAGGGCCGCCCGCCGGTTTGCGGCGGGCCCCGCCTTGCGCCATGGCGGGTCAGTAGAGCGGCAGCCAGCGTCCGTCGGCGGCGTGGCTGGCCAGACTGGTCTCGATGAAGCGCATGCCCGCCACCCCGTCCTCCACCGTGGTGAGCGCCAGGCTCTCGGGGGGCGGGGCCTCCCCCGCCGCCAGGGCGTGGATCTGCAAGGCCGCGTCCGTGTAGAGCTGGGCGAAGGCCTCCAGATAACCCTCGGGATGACCGGCGGGTACCCGGCTGGCATGGGTCGCCGCCGGGCTTGCCACCCGGCCCCGGGTCAGCCGCTGGCTGGCCCCGCCAATGGGGGTCAGCCAGAGTTCATTGGGTGCCTCCTGGCGGAAGATCAGGCCGGCCTTGTCGCCATAGAGGCGGATCTGCAGCCGGTTCTCCTCGCCGCTGGCGACCTGGCTGGCGTTGAGCGATCCGCGCATCCCCTGGGGGTAGCGCAGCCAGACCTGCAGATGATCGTCCACCCGCCGCCCCGGCACGAAGCTGTGCAGCAGGGCGGCGAGCTCATTTGGCAACTGCCCGGTGATGAAGGCCGCCAGCTGGTAGGCGTGGGTGCCGATGTCGCCGAGGCAACCGGCCCGTCCGGCGCGGGTCGGGTCGGCCCGCCAGTCCGCCTGCTTGTTCTGACCCGGGGGGATGGGGTTGGCGAGCCAGTCCTGCAGGTATTCGACCTGCACATAGCGCAGCTCCCCCAGCTCGCCGGCGGCGACCAGCTCGCGGGCGTGGCGCACCATGGGGTAGCCGGAGTAGGTGTGGGTCAGGGCAAACAGCCGCCGCCGCTGGCGGGCGAGCCGGGCGAGTTCTTCCCCCTCGGCCAGGGTCAGTGCCAGCGGCTTGTCGCAGATAACGTGGATGCCGGCTTCGAGAAAGGCGCGCGCCACCGGGGCGTGCAGGTGATTGGGGGTGGTGATGGCCACCACCTCTATGCCGTCGGATCTTGCCGCCTCGGCCTGGGCCATCCTGGCGTAATCCTGGTAGGCGCGGGCCGGATCCAGCCCGAGGGCGAGGGCACTTGAGCGGGCGTTGGCGGGGTCGGCGGAGAGGGCGGCGGCGAGCAGCTCATAGTGATCGTCCATGCGGGCCGCCAGTCGATGCACGGCGCCGATGAAGGCTCCCTGGCCGCCGCCGACCATGCCCAGACGCAGTCGTCTCTTCATTTTTTCTCTCCCATCTTG
Source organism: Aeromonas sp. EU05-FHT14A05 (assembly GCF_058791175.1). Taxonomy (NCBI): domain Bacteria; kingdom Pseudomonadati; phylum Pseudomonadota; class Gammaproteobacteria; order Aeromonadales; family Aeromonadaceae; genus Aeromonas; species Aeromonas sp. EU05-FHT14A05. The sequence goes on from NZ_JBYTDH010000005.1 coordinate 106,177, forward strand.
CCGCCCGGATGACCGCTTACGCTGTCGCCGAGGCCTAGCAGGCTTCTGACCGTCTCCCGCGCCAGGCCGCTGCCCGCGAAGTCATCGAAGGGGCGCTCGGCGACCCGGATCAGGTGGCGGCGGATGAAGTCGGCCCCTTCGGCGGCGCCATCCTCCGGGTGCTTGAGGGCGCACTCCCACTCCAGCACGGCCCAGCCGGGGTAGTCGTACTGGGCGAGCTTGCTGAAGATGGCGCCAAAGTCTATCTGGCCATCCCCCAGGGAGCGAAAGCGCCCCGCCCGCCCGAGCCAGGGGGCGTAACCCCCATAGACTCCCTGGCGCCCCGAGGGCCTGAATTCCGCATCCTTCACGTGGAAGGCGCGCACCCGCTCGTGATAGAGGTCGAGGAAGGCGAGGTAATCGAGCTGCTGCAACAGCATGTGGCTGGGGTCGTAGAGCACGTTGACCCGGGGGTGGTCGCCGGTCGCCTCGAGGAAGCGCTCCAGCGTGGCGCCATCGAACAGATCCTCCCCCGGGTGCAGCTCGTAGCAGACGTCCACCCCGGCCTCGTCAAAGGCATCGAGCAGGGGGAGCCAGCGGCGGGCGAGCTCGGCGAAGGTCTCCTCGATGAGCCCGGCGGGCCGCTGGGGCCAGGGGTAGAGATAGGGCCAGGCGAGGGCGCCTGAGAAGGTGACGTGGGCGCTGAGGCCAAGCCTTCGAGAGGCGAGGGCGGCCGCCCTGAGCTGCTCGCCGGCCCACTGGGTGCGGGCGGCAGGCTTGCCGCGCACCTCTGGGGGGGCGAAGCCGTCGAACAGGGCGTCATAGGCGGGATGGACGGCCAGCAGCTGGCCCTGCAGATGGGTGGAGAGCTCTGTGATGACCAGCCCCCGCTCGGCCAGCAGGCCGCTTGTCTCGTCGCAATAGTCCTGGCTGGTCGCTGCCAGGGTCAGATCGAACAGGCGCGGATCCGTCGGAAGCTGCAGGCCGCGAAAGCCGAGGCCGGCGGCCCAGTCCGCCAGGCCGGTGAGGGTATCGAATGGCGGCTTGTCCCCCATGAACTGGGCGAGGAAGATGGCCGGTCCCTTGATGGTCTTCATGGGCACTCCTGCATCAAAGCACGGTGAAAGGTTGCACGGATGACGGGCTGGCGATCGGCGGTGCCGATCGCCAGCCATTGCTTAGAACGGGGAGTCGGGGAAGTAGAACTCCTTGGCCGTCTGCGGGGTGATCAGCACAGAGGGGATGATGGTGTTGGCCGGCAGGCGTTCACCCTTGAGGCGGGCCTCTGCGGTGAGCATGATGGCGTCGTACATGAACTTGGGGGAGTAGGAGACGTTGGCCTGGATGCGGGGATCGCTGCCCTCCATCAGGGTCTTGATCGCCCCCTTGGCCCCGGCGCCACCGAACACCAGCTTGATGTCGGTACGCTTGGCCTGATCGATGGCCTTGAGTACCCCCACCGCCATGTCGTCATCGGCGGCCCAGACGGCGTCGATATGCTTGAAGCGGGTCAGGAAGTCCTGCATCACCTTGAAGGCGTCATCCCGGTTCCAGTTGCCATATTTGGCGTCGAGGATCTTGATCTCCCCGTGCTGCTTCATCACGCCGCTGAAGGCGTCGAAGCGCTCGTTGTCCAGGGTGGTGGGAATACCGCGCAGGGCGACGATATTCCCCTTGCCATTCAAGGTCTTGGCGATGAACTCGGCGGGCAGCTTGCCGAAGGCGGTGTTATCCCCGGCCACGTAGGCATCCTGGGCGCTGGTGTCCGTCAGCCCCCGATCGACCACGGTAACATAGACCCCCTTCTGCTTGACCTGGGCCACCGGCTTGGTCAGGGAGGCTGACTCGAACGGGAAGATGACCAGCGTGTCTATCTTGTTGACCGTCAACAGATCCTGCAGCTGGTTGGCCTGCTCCGGGGCATTGGCGGCGGTCTTGACGATCACCTTGAGATCGGGATGGGCCTTCTCCAGATCCTCCTTGGCCTTGTTGGCCCACCAGACGATGCCGGCGGTGAAGCTGTGGGTCGCGGTGGGGATGGAGACCCCCAGGGTCATCTTCTCGGCTGCCGAGGCGCTGCCGGCTGCGATCATCAGGGCGCAGGCGCCCAGGGCGTGTAGCATCTTGTTCATCTTGATAGCCTCTTGACTGTTGGGCTTGTGCCCGTTCCTTGTCTCTGGCGAGGGGAGGCCCCGCCACTGGTGTCACTGCCGTTTCTTCGCTTTCGTCTTCCTGTCCACAACAGCCTCAACGCCTGTGTTGCATGAAGGCAACCATGATGATCACTATGCCCTGCACGGCGGCATTGAGGTAAACACTGATGATGCTGGTCAGATTGAGGATATTGCTGATGACCGACAGCAGGATGGCGCCCACCAGGGTGCCGAAGATGCGCCCCTCTCCCCCCCTGAGGGAGGTGCCCCCCACCACCACGGCGGCGATGGCCTCCAGTTCCCACAAGAGCCCTGTGGTGGGGGTGGCTGAGCCCAGGCGCGGCACATAGAGCAGGGTGGCGATGCCGACGCAGAGCCCGAGCAGCGCATAGGTGAGCAGCTTGACCCGATCGACCCGGATGGCGGCGTAGCGAGCCACCTGCTCGTTGGAGCCGATGGCCTGCACATGGCGGCCGAAGGCGGTGCGGTTGAGCAGCAGCCCTCCCGCCAGTGCCACCAGCAGCAGGACCCAGACCGGGATGGGCACCCCCAGCAGGCTGCCGTAATAGACGGGGCTGTAGCTATCGCCGAGGGCATCGTCCAGGGTCAGGGCGCCGCCGTCGGCCAGATAGGTCAGCACGGCCCGAAAGATGCCGAGGGTGCCCAGGGTGACGATGAAGGGTTCAATCCTGCCCCGGGTGATCAGCAGGCCGTGACAGGCGCCAAACAGCAGGCCGAGCAGCAGGGCCAGCCCTATGCCGAGCACGACCACCAGCAGGGGGGCATCTGCCAGCACCCCGGCGCCGAGCCGGTTCATGATGAGGATCATGGCCCCGGCGATCAGGGCGGCCATGGCGCCCACCGAGAGATCGATGCCGCCGGACATGATAACGAAGGTCATGCCCACCGCTATGATGCCGATGAAGGCGGTGCGGGTCAGCACGTTGAGCAGGTTGTCCAGGGTGGCGAAGTCGGGGTTGAGCAGGGCGCCGAGCAGGCACAGCAGGATCAGCCCGAGCAGCGGGCCACTCCCCGATAGCAGGGAGAGCAACCGCTCTTTGCGGCTGTCAGTGGGTTCCGGTTGCATAGGCGATCAACTCCTCTTCGGTCAGATGGTGGGCGGGCAGCACCGCCTGGAGGCGACCGGCCCGCAGCACGGCGACTCTGTGGCACAGGCCGATCAGCTCGACCAGCTCGCTCGAGATGACGATGACGGCGCGCCCCTCGGCGGCCAGTCGCTGGATCAGGAAATAGATGTCGCGCTTGGCGCCCACATCCACCCCCCGGGTGGGCTCGTCGAGGACGATGACCCTGGGGTCCGGGTGCAGGAACTTGGCGAGGGCCAGCTTTTGCTGATTGCCCCCCGACATCATGCGGGCCCGGGCCGAGTGGGCGCCGGCCTTGATGCCGAAATCATTGATGGCCCGGGTGAGGGCCGCCTGCTCGGCCCCCTTGTCCAGCCAGGGGTGGGCGTAGCGCGCCAGCGTCATCAGGGTGAGGTTCTCGGCCAGCCCGAGGTCGATGTGCAGCCCCTTGCCCTTGCGATCCTCCGGCAGATAGGTGAGCCCCTGGCGCATGGCGGCGAGCGGACTGTCGATGCGCACGGCCTTACCTGCCAACTGGATGCGACCCCCCTTGCGCTCGCGCAAGCCGAGGATGGCCTCGAAGGCCTCGGTGCGACCGGCCCCCACCAGCCCGGCGAAGCCATAGATCTCGCCGCTGCGCACCTCGAAATCGAGGTCGACCACCCAGCCGGGGACGCAGAGTCCGCTCACCGCGAGGGCTATCTCTGCGCTCTCCGGCGGTGGCAGCCTGGGGGGGAACATGTCCGACATCTCGCGTCCCACCATGAGGTTGGCCATCTGCTGGCGGGTGAAGGCCGCCGTCTCCCCCCGGCTGACGAAGCGACCATCGCGCATGACCACCACCTCGTCGGTGATCTGCTTGACCTCGTCCAGCTTGTGGGAGATGTAGATGATGGTGGTGCCCTGGGCCCTGAGCCTGGCGATGAGGGCGAACAGCCGCGCCGTCTCCCCCGGGGTCAGGGTGGCGGTCGGCTCATCCATGATCAGCAGGCGGGCCTGCCGTGACAGCGCCTTGGCGATCTCCACCAGCTGCTTCTCCGCCACGATAAGCTGCCGTACCTTGGTGGAAGGGGCGCGTTGCAGCCCGACCTGCTCCAGATAGTGCTGCGCCCGGGTCGCCATGGTGCGCTCGTCCAGCAGGCCGCCCCTGGTCAGCTCATGGCCGAGGAAGAGGTTCTGGGTCAGGGTCAGGTGCTCGGCCAGGTTGAGTTCTTGATGAATGAGCACGATCCCCGCCTGCTCCGCCTCGCGGGAGGAGTGCCAGCTGCGCGCCTCGCCATCGATTCGGATCACCCCGGCGCTGATGGGCTCGTACCCGGCGAGGATCTTCATCAGGGTGGACTTGCCCGCGCCATTCTCCCCCAGCAGGCCGTAGACCCTCCCCGGCGCCAGGCTGAAGTCAACCCCGTGCAGCACCCGGATGGGGCCGAAGTCCTTGCAGACGCCGCTAAATTCGACACCAAGACTCATCGTCTTCTCCTTTGTCTATCTCGCGCACTCTGCCGACGGGGGCTTGCATCAGGCGCTGGCTCTGCTGACGAGCCGATGGGGGAGCAGGCGCCCGATCAACGGGGTATCGGGGGCGTTCAGGCGCTGCAGCAGCAGTTGGGCGGCCTCGGCGCCGAGCTCCTCCATGGGTTGCGCCATGGTGGTGAGCGGTGGATTGAGCTGGGCGGCCATGGGTATGTCATCGAAGCCCATGATGGCGATGTCGTCCGGGATGCGCAGCCCCGCCTCCTGCAAGCGGTGCATCAGGCCGATGGCCAGCGCATCGGCGACGGCGAAGATGGCGGTGGGGCGCTGCGGACAGTCGAGCAACTGCTGCGCCGCCTCGGCCCCGGCCAGGAAGCCGAGGCTGGTGACCCGGATATTCCACTCATCCACGAGAGTTAGACCGGCTTCTGCCAGGGCCTGGCGGACCCCGGCCTCTCGCTGGCGGGCGTAGAGGTAGGCGGGATCCGCGCCTATGAGGGCGATCTGGCGATGGCCCCGGCTCAGCAGATAGCGGATCGCCGCCGCCGCCGCCCCCTGGTTATCTATGCCCACGTAGGGAACCGGCATGGCGGGGTCAAACTCGCAGCAGGCGACCCAGGGCAGCGCGTTGATCTCCTGGCTCAGTCCCTGCTGGATGGAGTCGGGATCCAGACAGATGGCGCCGTCGGCTCTGTGGGTGCGCAGCAGCTCGAAGGCCGAGCGCTCCCGGCCCGGATCCGCGCCTGTGTCGCACAGCAGCACGAAGTAGCCGTGCTGGCGGGCCACCCTGTCGATGCCGCGCACTATCTCGATATAGAAGGGGTTGCCGAGGTCGGGCACCATGATGAGCAGCAGCCAGCTTCTGGCGGTGCGCAGGCTGTTGGCCAGCTGATTGACGCGATAGCCGAGCTCCTCGACGGCGCGGTTGACCTTGGCCTGGGTCTTGTCGGTGACCCCCTCCTGATGGTTCAGCACCCTGGAGACGGTGGCGACCGACACCCCGGCCCGCGCCGCGACGGCGGCCATGGAGACGGGATTGACAGGGGCGGGGGCGCGGCTCATTCCAGGTTCCTGTGATTGAAATGTAATCGATTACATTTTTAGGTGACGTCGGGACAGTTCGCAAGGCTGAAATAACAAAAAAACAACAAATGGCTATTGCATTGATATGGTAGGTATTTTTAATGGCGGTTTTGCTGTGGTGGGGGCAGGGAGTGCGAATAAAAAAAGCCCGTCATATCAATGACGGGCTCTTGCACTAGGTACCCCGGAGATGCCGTTGCCGGTTTGGGCCCTTGAACCGTGAGTTCAAGGCGGAGTTCTAAACTGGCCGCAGGCTTCTCGGTCGGGCCGAGCATGCGCAATAGTCAGAAGATAGAACTCCTGTTGGGTATGATTATCGGCTCGGGGACTTGAACCGGCTGACGCACACCCCAGGGAATTTTAAAACGGGTCGCGGTTAGGGCTTAAGGCCCTCATCGCTGGAATCACCATATTGTCCGTGCTCGATCAAGGCCGCTTCTATGGTGCGCTGCAGCATCTTGATCCGCTTGTCCATGGTCTCAGAGTATTGGTGGTTCTTCTCTTTTTCAAGGCAGAGCTCATGACAGAAATTGAGCGCCGCCATGATGGCAAGCTGTTCATTGCTGGAGACCTTGGAGCGTTGACGCAGCTCGATAAGCTTGTCACTCAGCTGGTCGGCGGCCTGGCGCAGGGCATCCTGTTGTCCCAAGGGACAGGATACCTTGTAGGGACGTCCCAAAATGACGATTTCTACGGCCTCTATGCTCATGCCTTCCTCAATACGGCGGGGCTGATTCCCGCCTTTATCCACGTGGACAACTGGGCGGGACTATATAGGGCAGATGCAGAAGTTTCAAGGCCTTGCTGGCTCTGGGAGGGGGAGAATGCTAGGATCTCGGCCATAATTTTTGCATATTTGCCTGAACTTTGAGCGGATCTTCGATGAGCAAAACGAACCCCCTGAAATACGCGGCCGTGGCCGACCTGATGGAGCAGCACGAGCTGATGGCGACGGCTGTCGAGGCCCATGGCGTGATCTGCGGCCTGGTGTGCGGTGGCGTGGTACTGGATGACAAGAGCTGGCTGCCCCCTTTCAACGATCTGATCAACGATGGTTTCGGCCTGCCGGCGCCGGTGCGCCAGGTGATGACAGATCTCTATCAGGGGGTCATCGAGAGCCTGATGGCGCAAAAAGGGGTCGAGCTGCTGCTGCCAAGCGACGAGGCGCCGCTGGACGAGCGCATCGATGCCCTGGTGGACTGGTCCCAGGCCTTCCTGGCCGGTTTCGGCGTGGTGCAGCAGGAGCTCTCCAAGGCTTCCGAGGAGCTGCAGGAGATGATCCAGGACATCGCCAGCATCACCCAGGTCTCTGCGGAGTTCGATCAGGAGGATGACGAGAACGAAGCCTCCTTCCTGGTGCTCTACGAACACGTGCGCCTCGGGGTCATGATGGCGTTCGAGGAGTTTGGCAAGCGCCCGGATACCCCGAGTACCCCGCCGACCCTGCACTGAATCCCGCAAGAGTCCCCACTCGGACATAGAAAAGAGCGCCTGATGGCGCTCTTTTTACCTGACGGCTCCGGGCGGGGCAGGGGAGTGCCAGGCGCTCTCTTGCGGGCCAACTGACGGTGCCAAATCGGTTTTTTGCCCGTGGCCTCGCATCCCGCCCCCCGCCTTTGTGATAGCATTGGCCCACGTTTTTAGCCTATGCCCTCTTCTCATGTCTCATTCTGATCCGGTTCACGTCGACGTGGCTATCGTCGGCGGTGGTATGAGCGGCGCCGTGCTGGCCCTCTCCCTCGCCGCCCTGAAGGGGCCGAGCGGTACCCCCCTGCAGATCCTGCTGCTGGAGGCGAGCGCCCCCGAACTCAATGCCCATCCCGGCTTCGATGCTCGCGCCATCGCGCTGTCCGCCGGCACCTGCGATGCGCTGGCCCGTCACGGGCTCTGGTCCCGTTTTGTCCCTCACTGCGCCCCCATCACCCATATCCATGTCTCGGATCGGGGCCACTGCGGCCAGACTCGGCTCACGGCGGCGCAGTTTGGTCTGCCCGCCCTCGGCCAGGTGATCGAACTCTCCGCCGCCGGCATAGCGCTGCAGCAGGGGATGGACGCCACCGCGAACATCAGGCTGTGCTGTCCGGCCCAGCTTTCCACCATAGCGCCGCAGGAGGAGGGGGTGACCCTGACCCTCGCCAGCGGCGAGCGCTACCAGACCCGGCTGCTGGTGGCGGCCGATGGGGGCAACTCCTTCGTGCGCCAGCACTTCAAGCTGCCGGTCAGTCGCCATGACTATGAGCAGAGCGCCATCATCGCCACGGTCAAGACCGCCGAGGATCCCGCCGGTCGGGCCTTCGAGCGCTTCACCGAAGGGGGGCCGCTGGCGCTGCTGCCCATGCAGGAGGGGCTCTCCTCCCTGGTGTGGAGCGTCCCGCGGGACGAGGCGCAGGCCCTGATGGCGCTGGATGATGCCGCCTTCCTGGCCCGCCTGCAGCAGGCCTTTGGCTGGCGGCTCGGGCGCTTCGTGCGCACAGGGGCGCGCCACCTCTACCCTCTGGTACTGACGGTGGCCGACTATCCCCTGGCCCAGCGCACCGTGCTGGTGGGCAATGCCGCCCACCTGCTGCACCCCATCGCCGGCCAGGGCTTCAACCTCGGCATGCGCGACCTGGACCTGCTCACCCAGGCGGTGGCCCGGGCGCTTGCGGCCGGGGAGGACATCGGCAGTTTCGAGGTGCTGAGCGCTTACTGGCAGCGGCGCAAGTGGGATCAGGAGCAGACCATCTGGCTCACCTCCTCCCTGGCCCAGCTCTTCTCCAACGGCCATGCCCCCCTGGTGGCTGGCCGCAATCTGGCACTCTCCCTGATGGAGCGACTGCCCTGGCTGCAGGCGCCGCTCGCCTCCCGTACCCTGGGGTTTGTCGCCGATCTGTGCCGGAAATGAGGTGTGCCCAGAAGAGGCCGCAGCAGACAACTTGATGCGGGGATGCCAGCGGGCGTCCCCCTGCTGATCCTGGCGATCAGCCACGAAAGGATAGAGATGATGCAGATGCAAAATGTGGATGTGGTGATTGTGGGGGGCGGCATGGTGGGCCTTGGGCTCGCCGCCGCCCTCAAGAGCAGCGCGCTCAAGGTCGCCATCGTCGAGGGGCAGTTGCCCGACACCCAACTCGGGGAGGCACCGGACAACAGGGTCAGCGCCCTGAGCCTCGCCAGTCAGCGCATCCTGCAGGGGGTCGGCGCCTGGGACGGCATAGTGGCGCGCCGCCTGCAAGCCTACGACAGCATGGCGGTGTGGGAGCAGGACAGCTTCGGCCATATCGGCTTTGATGCCGCCAGCCTGCGCCAACCGGCACTCGGCCACATCGTCGAGAACCGGGTCATCCAGCTGGCGCTGCTCGATGCCATTGCGGGAGCGAGCAACATCAGCCTGCTCACCCCGGCCCGGGCCCAGAGCCTGCAAGTGAGCGAGGCGGGGGCCCTGTTGCTGCTGGAAGATGGCCGCGCCCTCTCGGCGCGCGTGGTGGTGGCCGCCGACGGTGCCCACTCCTGGGTGCGCCGCCAGGCGGACATCCCGCTCACCAGCTGGGACTACGGTCACCACGCCCTGGTGGCGACGGTGCGAAGTGCCGAGCCCCACGAGGCGGTGGCCCGCCAGATCTTCACCCCCGAAGGCCCGCTCGCCTTCCTGCCCCTGTGGGAGCCTAACCTCTGCTCCATCGTCTGGTCTGTGCCCGCCGCGCGGGCCGAGGCGCTGTGCGCCATGGATGACGAAGGGTTCAGTCGCCAGCTCACCGCCGCCTTCGATGGGCGGCTTGGGCTCTGCAAGGTGGAGGGGGCCCGCAGCGCCATCCCGCTCACCGCCCGCTACGCCCGGGACTTTGCCCGCGAGCGGCTGGTGCTGGTGGGGGATGCGGCCCACACCATACACCCGCTAGCGGGGCAGGGGGTGAACCTCGGCCTGCTGGATGCGGCGGCCCTGGCCGAACAGCTCCTCAAGAGCCAGAGCGCGGGGGCGGATATCGGCCTGCTGGCCAACCTGCGCGGCTATGAGCGCTGGCGCAAGAGCGAGGCCGCCCGCATGCTGGCGGCAATGGAAGGGCTCAAGCGGCTATTTGGTGGCAGCCACCCCCTCAAGAAGCTGGTGCGCGGGGTGGGATTGCGGGCCGTCGATGGCCTGGCGCCGCTCAAGCACAGCGTGATCCGGGCCGCCATGGGGTTAGAGGGTGAGCTGCCTGCCCTGGCCAAGGGGAACAATTTGCCGACCCGGCCGAAGTAAGAGGGTGAACCGGGTAGCAATGGGGCTGGACGGTGAGCTGCCGGCCCTGGCCAAGGGTGAAAAAATCTAATCTTACTCCCGGGTTTTGACAATAAAACTAATCTGACAAGGCTGAATGCCCCTCCGGGGTGTCAGCCTTTAATGTTGGCGGGAAGCGAAACGTTTTTCTGTAAATTGTGACGTAACGGTAAAAATCAACATTAAATCTCGCGCATGCCGGGTTTGTACTGTTTTTATCACTGTTTTTGTCTTAGTGTCTGGTGTCAGTTTGTCGGTGCGGTATTAGTTTTTTTTGAGCGGCACCCAGGCGCTCTTGTCATATAATCCGCACCGTTCAAGGAATCACTCCTGCCCCACGGGTGGGAACGAGCACAGACCTTGTGGTCCGCCCTCCCGCTGTGCTGGGGAGCCGGAGCGGATTGCGAGCGTTGTCGCGAACGCTTAAGGAAACACAGCGATGATCCAGACTACTGTACTGCATCCCAAACACCTGGAAGCTGGCGCCAAGATGGTGGACTTCCACGGTTGGGAAATGCCCATCAACTACGGCTCCCAGCTGGAAGAGCACCACGCGGTGCGCAGCGATGCGGGCATGTTCGATGTCTCCCACATGACCATAGTCGACCTGACCGGCGAGCGGGTCAAAGCCTTCCTGCAACACCTGCTGGCCAACGACGTGGCCAAGCTCACCGTCCCCGGCAAGGCCCTCTACAGCGGCATGCTCAACCCGGAAGGCGGCGTCATCGATGACCTCATCACCTATTATCTGACCGATACCTTCTACCGCCTGGTGGTGAACTCCGCCACCCGTGAGAAGGATCTGGCCTGGATCCGCCACCACGCCATCGACTTTGCCGTGAGCGTGACCGAGCGCCCCGAGCTTGCCATGATCGCGGTGCAGGGCCCCCACGCCAAGGCCAAGGCGGCCAAGGTGTTTACCCCTGAGCAGAATGCGGCGGTCGAGGGCATGAAACCCTTCTTCGGCGTGCAGGCCGGGGATCTCTTCATCGCCACCACCGGCTACACAGGTGAAGACGGTTACGAGATAGTGGTGCCCCAGGAGAAGGCGTGCGATCTGTGGCAGGCCCTGCTGGACAACGGCGTGGCCCCTTGCGGCCTGGGTGCCCGTGACACCCTGCGCCTCGAAGCGGGCATGAACCTCTACGGCCAGGACATGGACGAGAGCATCAGTCCGCTCGCCGCCAACATGGCCTGGACCCTGGCTTTTGAACCTGGTGACCGCCAGTTCATCGGCCGCGCCTCCCTAGAGGCCCAGAAGGCCGCCGGCACTAGCCCTAAGCTGGTGGGTCTGGTGATGGAAGAGAAAGGGGTGCTGCGTGCCGGCATGCCGGTCACCTTCACCAGCGCGAGCGGTGAGCAGCGCGAAGGGGTGATCACCTCGGGCTCCTTCTCCCCCACCCTGGGTTACAGCATCGCCCTGGCGCGGGTGCCTCGCGACATCGGCGCTGAAGCCCAGGTGGAGATCCGCAAGAAGCTGGTCACCGTGAAGGTCACCAAGCCGGCCTTCGTGCGCAACGGCCAGCCCCTGGTGTAATGATTGATTGCGGCGAAGGGGTGTCCCTTCGCCGACCCATTTTTGTTGAAGCGATCCAAGAGCATAAAGGAAGCACAAATGAGCCATATCCCGAGCGAACTGAAATATGCCACCTCCCACGAGTGGGTTCGTGTTGAAGCCAACGGCGAAGCCGTGGTCGGTATCACCGAGCACGCCCAGGATCTGCTGGGAGACATGGTGTTCGTCGATCTGCCGGAAGTGGGCAAGCAGGTGAGTGCCGGCGAAGATTGCGCCGTGGCCGAGTCTGTCAAGGCCGCCTCCGACATCTACAGCCCGGTGAGCGGCGAGATCCTGGCCATCAACGAAGAGCTGGAAGGCAGCCCCGAGCTGGTCAACTCCGACCCCTACGGCGCCGGCTGGCTGTTCCGCATCAAGCTGGACGACGCGGGCGAGCTCGCCAACCTGCTGGATGCCGAAGGCTACCAGAACGTGGTGGACGAAGAGTAATGCCCCCGGGCCCTGCCAACACAGCAGGGCCCTCTTGTATGACTGCCATCCTGCGACCATGGAGGTTGCAGGAAGGGCGCAGCCTTTGCGCCTTCGGGATGCCCTTGCCGCATTCCCCGTCTGCCTGCGGCGGACACAGAACATGAGTGGAGCCGGTTTCCGCCGGCTATCAGGAACATCAGGTCTTGGTTATCAGGACTTAATACCAGGAATAGGGAAATGACCCAGTCACTGTTTGAACTCGAGCAAAAAACCGATTTTATCCGCCGTCACATCGGCCCGGGTGAGGAAGAAGTGCGGGCCCTGCTCGCCACCGTGGGGGCCGAGAGCCTGGACGATCTGATTGAGCAGACTGTCCCTGCAGCCATCCGTCGCCCGGGCCCGCTCGGCATCGGCGCCCCCATGACCGAAGTGGAGGCCCTGGCCAAGCTCAAGGGCTATGCCGCCAAGAACCAGATCGCCAAGAGCTACATCGGCATGGGCTATCACGACACCCACGTGCCCCACGTCATCTTGCGCAACGTCCTGGAAAACCCGGGCTGGTACACCGCCTACACCCCCTATCAGCCGGAGCTGGCCCAGGGCCGTCTCGAGGCGCTGCTGAATTTCCAGCAGCTCACCCTGGACTTGACCGGCATGGATCTGGCGAGCGCCTCCCTGCTCGATGAAGCCACCGCCGCCGCCGAAGCCATGGCGCTGGCCAAGCGCATGGCCAAGTCCAAGTCCAACCTCTTCTTCGTGGCCGACGACGTACACCCCCAGGTGATCGACGTGGTCAAGGAGCGCGCGGTGCACTTCGGTTTCGACGTGGCGGTGGGCCCCGCCTCTGACGCGGTGAGCGAAGAGGTGTTCGGTGCCATGTTCCAGTACCCGGGCACCACAGGCCAGGTGACCGATCTGCGTTCCCTGATCGCCGCCGTCCAGGCCCAGAAGGGGCTGGCCTGCGTCGGGACCGACATGCTCTCCCTGCTGCTGCTCACATCCCCGGGTGAACTGGGGGCCGACGTGGTGTTCGGCTCTGCCCAGCGCTTCGGTGTGCCCATGGGTTACGGTGGCCCCCACGCGGCCTTCTTCGCCACCCGCGATGCCTACAAGCGCTCCATGCCGGGCCGCATCATAGGCGTCTCCAAGGATGCCCGTGGCAAGAATGCCCTGCGCATGGCGATGCAGACCCGCGAGCAGCATATCCGCCGCGAGAAGGCGAACTCCAACATCTGTACCGCCCAGGTGCTGCTGGCCAACATGGCGAGCTTCTATGCCGTCTACCACGGCCCGGTGGGGCTCAAGACCATCGCCTCCCGCGTTCATCGCCTGACCAGCATCCTGGCGCTCGGCCTCAAGGCCAAGGGCCTGGCCCTCAAGCACGACAGCTGGTTCGACACCCTCACCGTGCTGACCGCAGGCAAATCTGAGCTGATCGCCCGTGCCGAAGGGCTGGGCATCAACCTGCGCGCGGATCTGGACGGCGCGGTCGGTGTGTCCCTCTCCGAGACCACCACCCGTGGCGACGTGGCCGAGCTGTTTGATCTGTTCCTCGGCCAAGGTCACGGCCTGGATATCGAGGCCCTCGACAAGGCGGCTCAGGGCCATCAGGCCATCCCGCAGGATCTGCTGCGTACCGACGCCGTGCTGACCCACGAGGTGTTCAACAAGTACCACTCCGAGACCGAGATGCTGCGCTACATCCACCGTCTCGAAGCCAAGGATCTGGCCCTGAACTACGCCATGATCTCCCTGGGCTCCTGCACCATGAAACTCAACGCCACCGCCGAGATGATCCCGGTGACCTGGCCCGAGTTCGGCAAGCTGCACCCCTTCGCGCCGCTCAAGCAGACCCAGGGCTATCAGCTGCTGCTGGCAGACCTCGAAGACTGGCTGGTGAAGGTGACAGGTTACGACGCCGTCTGCATGCAGCCGAACTCCGGCGCTCAGGGCGAGTACGCGGGCCTGCTTGCCATCAAGAAGTACCACGAGTCCCGCGGCGAGGGGCATCGCGATGTCTGCCTGATCCCGGCCTCCGCCCACGGCACCAACCCGGCTTCCGCCCAGATGGCGGGCCTCAAGGTCATCGTCACCGCCTGTGACAAGGCCGGCAACGTGGATCTGGACGATCTGCGCGCCAAGGCTGCCGAGGTGGGGGACCAGCTCTCCTGCCTGATGGTGACCTACCCCTCCACCCACGGGGTGTACGAGGAGACCATCAAGGAGGTGTGCGACATCGTTCACCAGTATGGCGGTCAGGTCTACCTGGACGGCGCCAATATGAACGCCCAGGTCGGGCTGACGGCGCCAGGCTTTATCGGCGCTGACGTGTCGCACCTCAACCTGCACAAGACCTTCGCTATTCCCCACGGCGGTGGCGGCCCGGGCATGGGCCCCATCGGCGTGAAGCAGCACCTGGCCCCCTTCGTGGCCGGTCATGCCGTGGTCAAGACCGAACTGGCGAGCCGTGACAACGGCGCCGTGTCTGCCGCCCCGTTCGGCTCGGCCAGCATTCTGCCCATCAGCTGGATGTACATCGCCATGCTGGGTGACGAGGGGCTCAAGAAATCCACCCAGGTCGCCATCCTCAACGCCAACTACCTGGCCAAGAAGCTCGGCGACTCCTTCCCCGTGCTCTACACCGGGCGCAACGGCCGGGTGGCCCACGAGTGCATCCTGGACATCCGCCCGCTCAAGGAGGCCTCCGGCATCAGCGAGATGGACGTGGCCAAGCGCCTGATGGACTACGGCTTCCACGCGCCGACCATGAGCTTCCCGGTGGCGGGTACCCTGATGGTCGAGCCGACCGAATCCGAATCCAAGCGCGAGCTGGATCGCTTCGTGGAGGCCATGACCGCCATCCGTGCCGAGATAGCCCGGGTGCAGGACGGCCACTGGAGCCTGACCGACAACCCCCTGGTCCATGCGCCGCACACCCAGGATGATGTCATGGACGAGCAGTGGAGTCGCGGTTACACCCGCGCCGAGGCGGTCTTCCCGTCCGAGGCCGTGCGCGCCAGCAAGCTGTGGCCCTCGGTGAACCGCATCGACGACGTCTACGGCGATCGCAACCTGTTCTGCTCCTGCGTCCCGACCGAGGATTACGCCAAGTAATAGCGGCGCCCGGAAGGGCTTACAACCCATAAGCACAAGGCCACCCCCAGGGGTGGCCTTGTCGTTTGTAGAGGTGGTTGTGAAGAGTGCGCTGGCACAAATAATCAAAGCTTTGCAGAAGTTGCCGGCGAAAATCGTACTAGCCAAAGTCGATTTCATTTTGCTTGATTATAGGGGTGAGCATTAACGTCAAAAAATGAGGTGGTGGGAATGATTTGTCTGAGTAAGCTCGCTGTTTACGAACGATCTAATATAGCCCGAGATCCGACAACTCCCTCGGCGGTGTTGGTTGCATTGACGAGTGATGAAGAGTCGTTGGTTCGCTACTACCTGGCTCTCAATCCCGCGACTCCTATCGAGGTGATGATTGAGCTGGCGGGTGACGATGATGACGACGTTAGCCGGATTGCATCTAGCAGCCCAGCTCTCCCACCCGATACGTTTATGGCACTGGCAGAACACACAAATGTAGTGACTCGCGTCACTGTGGCCAGAAACCGATCAGCTCCGCCCGAGGCGTTAGCAATGTTGGCGTGTGATAGGGATAAGCATGTTCGCCGTGGTGTCAGCTGCAATCCAATTACACCGATATCTGTATTGGATATGCTAGCCAATGACGCAGAGGAGGATGTTCGAGCGGGCGTGGCCTGCAATCCTACAACACCACCTGATTTGCTTGATCGGGTTCTGAGCTTGATGAACCATGATGAAGTGAAGATCTTGATGGCTGTGGCAAGCAATCCTTCCATGTCGCCAGACACTGTCGGCAGATTGGCGTCTGACGATAGACCAGTAATCCGTACGGCGGCAGCGGTCAACCCCATACTGCCTGTTAATCAAATGGTCGAACTGGCTTGTGATGAGGATAAACATGTTCGCCTAGCTCTCCTCAATAACCCCGCCTTACCAACTCAGGTTCTGCTCAAACTGGCAAGTGATGAGGATGAATGTGTCCGACAAGCCTTAACTGAGCACCCGTCTTTGTCTGCGGAGGTGCTACTCCAACTTGCCTTAGATGATGGAAGGGGCTCCTTTGGTTCCCTGTGGCTGCCCAATGTGCTACTTAAACTGGCTTGTGATGAGGATAATGATGTTAAAAAGGCCCTTATCATTAATCCTCTCTTAACCGCTATGGTTCGGAACAAACTGAATAGAGTCGAGATGCCCTATATTGGAGATAAGGATATTCGAATGGCTTTAATCAACCACCCTGCTATACCCCCTCAATTGTTGCTATTGTTAGCATTGACAGATAAAAACTCTGAGGTGAGAGAGGCTGCACGGCTTTCTGCCCAAGCAAAACCAAATATCTTCTGGCAACAAGAAATCTGGATAATAGCGACGGGGAATGTGATGAATGAAGCTCTATTTTCTGCTAAGGAGTCTGTGACTAAAGCCATATTTAATACACTGCACATAGCAAGAAAAGTGCTTTTTAGCGTAAATCATCTATTGAGCTGCAATCCTCAACAGGATTCTAATTTCTTATGTTAATATTATTTGACTGCGTTAAACATTTAAGTGTAAACATTTATTGGTAAATGATTGTATGCATTGATAATAGGAGTTTTAATAGCGGCATTTATATGTCATCGAATCTATGTTTTTTAAATTTCATACTGGAAGGATCTAAGATGTTGGAACCTGATGTACTTCACTCTATTTTAAAGGGAGCGGCAGAAAGAGGTGAACTGGTCACTTTAAGTACCGTAGTTCAGAGTGTATTTGTGGGGCTGGTAAATGACCTTCCTCCTTACGTTGAAATAAAAATTAAAATAAATAATGAGACCAAGCTTACACAGTTCCGCCAAGAGCTTAGTGCCGAGCTATGTGCGCTATACCATATCGACATTGCTGCCCATAGGCTGCCACTCAGTGCTTTGTTCGTTTGCGAAAAATCCCATCAGCCTGGACCACCGCTCAGAAAACTTATGGAGTCAACTTATGGATTAGAGTTTGCTACTGATTCTGAGTGGTGCACCTATTGGTGTGGCATCGTTGACGCAATCTACAAACATTACCAACAGAATTTAGCGATTATCTTGTGACGACAGTCACGTAAGTTGTTCTTATTACTTTAATGTTTTCCTGCGATCATTCAAAGTTAATTTTAAGAATACAGTTCGATGTGTTTAGGTCCGAGCATAAGACATTTTGTGTCAGGGATGAGGAATTTGATGTGACATATAGCATGCGTAGTTATCATCAGCAGGCACAGCCTAAGATGATAGTGGAATGTTTCCCACGTATGCGGATAAAGTGAATTCTTTGTATGTCGTTGTTGATATCATAAATTTCAGCAATAAAAATACTTATTTCTTTTGTCGTAAAAGAATGATAGGCCCTCAATATTTAGGGCCGTAAAAATCCCATGCATATATTTAACATCCTTTTGTTTATAATGAGAGTTATGATGGAACATCACATTTTTATATCAAAACAAGCAACTGCACAGTTGATTCTCAATGGGTTCGAGGCATTTGTTGTTCAGCACAATGGTCACCGACGTAGTGGTATAGAGATTCATGCTTCGGTCTATGGAACAGTAAAGCAAGGGAAAAGTAAAACCAAATATAAAGTTGAATTTATTTCCGTGGATACCACGGCAGATATGCAAGCTGGTTCAGTGGCATTCAAGGGTGAGACACAATATCTGAAAGAGCACTTGGCTAAGCAGATCGGTTTTGAAAGAATAGGTGGAGTTCACACTCATCCATATCTTGCTCATGAAGGGGATATGAATTTTATAAGAAAGGAAGGATGTGATTTTTCTCCTGGTGACTTAAGTTACATTATCGACAAATTGGATAGCCAGAAAAATTTACGCGTAGTGGAATTCTTGTTAACAATAAAGCAGAATCAGAGAGAAAACACAAAACGAGATGGAGCTCTTGACGATCAAAAGAATGTGTTTGAATTTTCAGTAGGGAATTGCAAATGCTTCATCAGAGCGCAAGTGTTCTCTCTTAATGAGAATAATAAGCTAAATTATGAAGAAACGATTCTGGAGGATGAATTTTTCAAAACCTTTGAATATCTTCTTGCAGATTTTGGCCGTATAAAACCTAAAGATGGTCGGAAGCATATATTGGAATATAATTGTTAATAATTTTTTCTGCTGCTTAAGTGTGGTTTTGTAAAGGTGTTTTGAGGCATTATGACTTTATGGAAGGTGCTAACAAGCACCTTCCATAATAGAGTGGATATTTTTGGTAATTTCAATTTAATCGTTTACAGAAGCACTATTCTGAGCTTGGTGACTGACTTGCACTTTCTCTAGAAGGAGTAAGTCTTACCAAACGTGATAAAACAACCAAACGTGATAAAACAAACAGTATTGCAGTAATTTAAAAATTGTCATGTTGATGCCCTAGCGGGCTGTACTTATTTTCTGCTGCTCTGGAGGTCCCATGTCTTTTATTGATCGTATTATTGCCGCAGCTGAGCAAGGTGATGCCAAAGTGCAATGCAGCCTAGCGAGGCGGTACAGGACCGGTTTGGGTGTGTCGCGGGACCCCCAGAAGGAAGCTACATGGTATCGCAAGGCTGCTGAGCAGGGGGATGCTGGAGCGCAATGCTCCCTAGGGGATATGTATAACGATGGTCGAGGCTTGCCGCAAAATTTTAGACAGGCAGCCATCTGGTATCGCAAGGCGGCTAAACAGGGTGATTCTTGGGCGCAATTTAAACTAGGCGATATGTATCTCCATGGTAAGGGTGTGCAGCAGGACGACCAGAAGGCTGCATCTTGGTTACGCAAGGCGGCTATGCAGAATGATTTCGACGCACAATTTAAGCTAGGCGATATGTATCGCTATGGTCGGGGTGTGCTGCAAGATGACTATCAGGCGGTATCCTTGTTTCGTAAGGCGGCTGAACAAGGGCATGCTGCTGCCCAATACAATTTGGGAGAGATGTATCGCCTTGACCTTGGCGTGAGCCGAGATGCACGACCAAACTATTCTGAACATAGTCAGCAGAAGTTGTATTGGTGTCGCCTAGCTGCTGAGCAGGGGCATGCTGATGCTCAATTTGATCTTGGGTCGTATGAAGCCTTTGATACAGAAGCTGGTGTGTTTGACTCTAGGCGGGGAGAGCCTTGGTATCGCCTTGCGGCTGAACAGGGACATGCCGCAGCGCAACAGGTTTTGGGTGATATGTATTTTGAAGGCAGGGGAGTGCAGCAGGACGACCAGCAGGCTTATGCTTGGTCCTACTCTGCGGCGGTCAATGGCCGCAGCCATGCACTGGAAATGTGCGATAGAGTGGCCAAGCGCTTGACCTCGGCTGACCTTGCCCAAGCGCAAGCCCTCGCCGCTCAATACGTCAAGCAATATCAACCCCAATAAGGCGGGTGGGAATGGTTACACCAAGACTCAGTTATGGGCAGAGCAGAGAGGCCACTTTGACAAGAACAGTGCCGGGCTCATTAGTGAGTGCGATGATGGAAACGATGAATCAGCATAGGCAGGATAGGGACGATCCGGCGTTGTGATGTAGGCGAAATACAGGTGTCTGCTTGAATATTACACATCAATTAATGTTTGGTTTCCAACTTAATTGTCACACTGGGTATCGCTAAGATATTGAAATATTTGATTCGCGAGTTTCCAACTTAAATGGACATGATCACATGAAGGGGACATTCGAGCCCAGACAACAAAAGACCACCCCCAGGGGTGGTCTTTTTTTATCTTCAATCCGTGGTTCTCACCCCTTTCCCGGGCGTGCTTGTGACGCTCGTCCCTGGCCTCAGAAGCTGTGCTCTGGGCCGGGGAAGGTGCCCGCCTCGACATCGGCGGCGTAGTCGCGCGCCGCCTGATGCAGCAGGGTGCGCATGTCGGCGTATTGCTTGACGAAGCGTGGCAGGTGCCCGGTTCGCAAGCCGGCCATGTCTTGCCAGACCAGCACCTGGGCATCGCAGTGGACTCCGGCGCCTATGCCTACTGTGGGGATGGCGACCGCCGCCGTGATCCTCTCGGCCAGCTCGGCTGGCACCATCTCGATGAGCAGGGCGAAGGCGCCAGCGGCTTCGAAGGCGAGGGCGGTGTCGACAAGCTGCTGGCCATCCTCGCCGCGTCCCTGCACGCGGTAGCCACCGAGTTGATGCTCCGCCTGTGGAGTGAAGCCGATGTGGGCCATCACCGGGATACCCGTGCTCACCAGTTTTTCCACCTGGGGCAGCATCTGCTTGCCACCCTCGAGCTTCACGGCGTGGGCGCCGGCTTCCTTCATGAAGCGAACCGCAGTATGAAAACACTGCTCGGCCGAGCCCTGATAGGAGCCAAAGGGGAGATCCGCTATCACCAGCGGACGGCGGGTGGTGCGGGTCACGGCCCGAACCAGCGGGATCAGCTCGTCCACCGTGACCGGGAGCGAGGTCTCGTTGCCATAGACGTTGTTGGAGGCGGAGTCTCCCACCAGCAGCACCGGGATCCCCGCCTCCTCAAAAATGGCGGCGGTATACATGTCGTACGCGGTCAGCATGGCCCACTTCTGTCCCAGCGCCTTCATCTGCTGGAGGTGAGGGATCCTGATACGGGAGACGGCCCGGGTGTCTTGACCGTATGGGGAGGCGTGTTCACTCATGTTGGGGTTCTCGCGGGGTTGGAATGACATTCAGGGGAAGACCTGATCGACGAACAGGAGCATGGCAATGGCGATCATGGCCGCGCCGGAGAGCTGGCTCACTCTGCGCGCCGCCAGGGGGCGGGTGCTGAGTATGGCCTGGGCGCCGTACCCCACCAGCAGGTAGACGATGGCGCAGCTGGCGACATGGACCAGTCCGAGCGCGACTATCTGTCCCGGCACCGGCCAGGGGGCGGCGGGATCGGTGAACTGGGGCAGCAGTGCCAGGAACAGCAGGAAGACCTTGGGATTGAGGCCACTCACGCAGATGCCCTTGAGGGTCCAGTGGTGCCAGCCTCCCGGGCTCTGATCCTTGTCCGCCGCCGGCATGGCGGGGTGCAGCAACAGGTTGATGCCGAGCCAGAGCAGGTAGGCCGCCCCCAGGAGGGTGAGCAGGCTGAGTGCCAGCGGGTTGCTGGCCACCAGGGCTCCCACCCCGGCGGCCACGATCAGGATGGCCGTCAGGTGGCCGAGCAGCAGCCCGGTCACGGCGGGGATCACCACTCGCCCCCGCATGCTTGCCGAGATCGCATAGGCCCAGTCCACCCCTGGGGTGATGACGAACAGGATGGAGACCGCCCAGAAGGCGCCAAAGAGAGCGAGTGTCATGATGAGGAGACCTCCTGCAAGGGGGGCGTCGCCATGCGTGCAAGCGGCCAACTTCTGATGGCCATGGCCGGGTCAGTGGATGGGCGGATTCGCCCGTGGTGTTTGGCCTGCCGGCGCAGGGCAGGGGACTCCCTCATGGCCAGCGCAACGAAGCCACCGTCAAGGAGTTCGCGATTCATCTTTTCTCTCCTGTGTGGGTATGAAACTGAGGTTGAAACTGCCAATCCTCATCCAAGATTGAAAATAATATCCCCCGATGATTAGAATGTGCTGTCTGATATTTGCCAATATCGCTCTATAAATGGGAAGATTTTCCAAATGGACAGAATTGATCGCAGGATCCTTGCCGAGCTGCAGTCTGACGGGCGCCTCTCCGTCACCGAGCTGGCCGAACGGATCGGGCTCAGCGTCTCCCCTTGTCACCGGCGGGTGCGTGCCCTCGAGGAGGCGGGGGTGATCAGGGGCTATCGCGCACAGCTCGATCCCGGCAACCTCGGCCTTAACTTCTCCGCCATCGTCTTTGTCACCCTGAGGGAGGGGGATCGCCAGGCCGTCGCCACTTTCGAACAAGCCCTGGTGGCGATCCCCCAGGTCATTCAGGCACAGCGTCTCTTCGGCGATCCCGATTACCTGCTGAACGTCATCACCCGGGATCTTCCCGCCTTCCAGCGCTTGTATGATGAGCAGCTCTCGGCGCTGCCGAGCGTCCAGCGACTCACCTCGACCCTCGTCATGAAGAGCGTGGTGCAGGAGCGGTCGCTGCCCCTTTGAACTGATGGCCAAGTAAGGGAAGAGGGGTCACCCGGGGCTGCGCTCTCGCCAAGCCGCATGAACGAACAGACCCCGCCTGCTGGCGGGGCCTGTTCGTTGGCAGGCGGTGGAGCTGAATGGGCGCTCAGCCCCGGCGCGCCGCCTCTATGGCGGCGATATCTATCTTGCCCATCTGCATCATGGCCTCGAAGGCGCGTCTCGCTGCCTCGGGGTCGGGATCCGTGATCGCCTCGGTGAGGGCCAGGGGGGTGATCTGCCAGGAGATGCCCCACTTGTCCTGGCACCAGCCGCACTCGCTCGCCTGGCCGCCATGGTCGATGATGGCGTGCCAGTAGCGATCCGTCTCGGCCTGGGTCTGGGTGGCCACCTGGAACGAGAAGGCCCAGCCGTGGCTGACCCCGGGGCCGCCGTTGAGCCCGAGGCAGGGGATCCCCATCACCCTGAACTCGACCGTCAGCACATCCCCTTTCTTGCCGGCGGGGTAGTCGGCAGGGGCCCGGTGCACGGCGTCGACGGCGGAGTCGGGGAAGAGGCTTGCGTAAAACCGTGCCGCCTCCTCGGCATCCCCGTCATACCAGAGGCAGATCCTGTTCTTTGCGGCTGTCATCATCTCGTGGCTCCTGTCGGTTGCTGTCATCCTGTGCCCCTCCCTTTCTCTTGCCCCAGTGGTTGCTACCTGGCGCCCTCTGTTGCCAGCCGGGGAGTTGCATGATGTCGTCAAGTGTAGTGGCATAGGGATCCGGGCCGCCCGGTTTGGCAGGCAGAGCGACAGGCTGGGCGACCGGATGCCCCGCCAATGACAAGAGAGGTGTGCGCGATGGACAGTACCCAGCGATTCTCGACCCGGGTCGAGGCTTATGTGAAGTACCGCCCCGGTTATCCGGCGGCCATGCTGGACTTTCTGGCTGACGAGCTTGCCATGGGGCCCAAGGCCCAGGTGGCCGACATAGGGGCGGGCACCGGCATCCTGACCGCCCTGCTCGCACCTCGGGTGGCGCGGGTCTGGGCGGTGGAGCCCAATGACGAGATGCGCGCCGCCGCCAGACGGCTGCTGGCGGAGGTGGGCAACATCGGCTGGTCCCACGGCAGTGCGGAGGCCACCGGCCTGCCGACGGGCTCGGTGGACCTGGTGACGGTCGCCCAGGCGTTTCACTGGTTCGATCGCACCGCCTTTCGGCAGGAGTGTCAGCGGCTGCTCAGACCCGGTGGCCGGGTCGCCCTCATCTGGAATGACAGGCTGACCGACACCCCGTTTCTCAAGGCCTATGAGGAGGGGTTGCACGCCTATTCGGGGGATTACGAGGAGGTCAATCATCGCAACCTCGGTGAGCACGACTTTAGTGCCTTCTTCGAGGGGGAGTACCGGCTCGATCGCTTTGAAAACCGCCAGCTGTTCGATCTGGACGGCGTGCTGGGGCGGCTCAACTCCTCCTCCTATGCCCCCGCCGTCGGCACCCCGGCCCATGAGCAGATGACGGCCCTCATCCGCCGCGAGTTTGCACGTCATGCCGTTCACGGCAAGATAGCCTTCAACTATTGCACCCTGGTCTACAGTGGCCGGGTTTAGCCCCGGCAAGCGCTGACACCCGCAGTGAAAAGGCCCCCGCCAGTGATGGCGAGGGCCTTGTTTCATCTGGACTGCCTGTCGCATCCGGGCGGTGCGAAGCAGACAGTCGCGCGGGGCATGGGCAGTGTCAGCCTTGATCAATGCCGAGGATGGCCATGGCCTTGGCCAGGGTATCGACGGATTCCTGATGCTTGCCCGCGTTATGCAGGGTCTCTCCTTCGGCCCTGAGCTGCTTCACCTCGGCCAGTTTCTCGGCACTGAGGGCGGGGTTCGTGGCCAGGGCATCATCAATCTTCTTCATGTCCATGGGGCAGTGGAAGGCGATGGCGCTCCCGGCGAAGAGCAGGGCTGCCAACAACAGCATGAGTCTCATCTTGACGACCTCCTTGATGGGATCCCGTTAAGAATAGCCCGGAAGGGCCGGGACTATTGGGTTGAACCGGGCAAGAAACAGACGCTACCATGATCTTTTCGTCACGAGGAGGCGTCATGACACTCACAAGGTTGCTGTCACCCCTGACCAGTCTGGTGATCTTCATTCTGGGCCACGGCATGTTCAATACCCTGCTGACGGTGCGTCTCTCGGCCGAACAGGTGTCGGTGCAGGCCATCGGCCTGGTGTCGGCCGCCTATTTCGGGGGCCTGGTGCTGGGGGCCTTCATCAATGCCCGTCTCATCATACGGGTGGGTCATATCCGGGCCTATGCGGCCTATGCCTCCCTGCTCTGTTTCCTGTTCCTGCTGCACGGCATGGTGGTGGAGCCCGTCACCTGGGCGGCGCTGCGGCTGCTGGGGGGCTTTGCCACCGGCGGCCTGTTCGTGGTGCTGGAGTCCTGGATGCTGGTCTCAAGCACCCCGGCGAACCGGGGCCGGTTGATGTCCCTCTACATGATCCTGCTCTACGGTTCCCTCGCCCTGGGCCAGTTGCTGCTCAAGTGGGTGGATCCCATGGTATTGACCCCCTTCGCCCTGTGCGCCATGGCCGCCACCCTCTCCGTGGTGCCGCTCGCCCTCTCCCGGGTGACCACCCCTGCCATGGTGGCGCCCCAGCCGGTGGGGGTGCTCGAGCTTGTCCGGCTCACCCCGGCGGGCATGGGCAGCAGCTTCACCTCCGGCCTCATCCTCGGGGCCATCTATGGCCTGTTGCCGCTCTACTTTACCGACAGCGGCGCCTCGCTCTCCCGGGTGGCGGACATGATGGCGCTGGTGATCCTGGGGGGCATGTGCCTGCAATACCCCATAGGGCGAATGTCCGACCGCTATGACAGGCGGCTGGTGATCCTGCTGCTGTGCGGGGCGCTGACCCTGCTCGCCCTGCTGATGGTGCTGCTGCCCGGGGCGTGGCGCGAGCCGATCGCGGGTGCCCTGGTGTTCCTGTTGGGGGGCATGGCGTTCTCCATCTACCCCTTGAGCCTCAGCCACGCCTGCGACGAGTTGCGCCCGGATCAGGTGCTGGGGGCCAACCAGGGGCTGCTGCTCGCTTACAGCCTGGGGGCCATGATAGGGCCGCTGCTGGCGCCCTTCGTCATGTTGCAGTTCGGGCCAGAGGGGCTATTCGTCTATTTCGCCCTGTGCGGCGCCCTGCTGGCGGGCTATCTGGGCTGGCGCCGGCGGCAGCGGGCACCCATTCCCCTGGCCGAGCATCAGGTGTTCATGCCGGTGCCGCCCAATACCCCCATGACGGCGGAGCTGGAGCCGAGAACGGATCTGGAAGGGGAGGCGGTGCCCGCGAGCTATGCCGCGCCCGAAGTGGAGGACGTGGAGGGGATGGAGGAGCCGCAGGTTCGCTGAGGCAGCCAGCCCGAAGACACGCATAAAAAAAGCCGACTCCAGGGAGTCGGCTTTTTGTCGGGCGATGAGCCTGTCAGGCGGTCACGGCCTCGCTCTTGGCCGCAGCGGCTTCCGGCGCCGCATTGCGGATGAGGTAATCGAAGGCCCCCAGGGCTGCGGTGGCACCGGCGCCCATGGAGATGATGATCTGCTTGAACGGCACCGTAGTGGCATCCCCTGCGGCGTAGACGCCGGGCAGGGAGGTAGCGCCCTTGGTGTCGATCTCTATTTCGCCAAAGCGGGTCAGGGCGACTTCGCTCCCCTTGAGGAACTCGGTGTTCGGGACCAGACCTATCTGCACGAAGATGCCGGCCACCGCCAGGTGCTTGATCTCGCCTGTGGTGCGATCCTCGTAGTCCATGCCCACCACCTTGCTGCCGTCACCGATCACTTCGGTGGTGCGGGCGCTCATGATGATGTCGATGTTGCCCATGGAGCGAGCCTTCTTCTGCAGCACTTCGTCGGCGCGCAGGGTATCGGCGAACTCCACCACGGTGACGTGCTCGACGATACCGGCGAGATCGATGGCCGCTTCTATGCCGGAGTTACCGCCACCGATCACCGCCACCCGCTTGCCCTTGAAGAAGGGGCCGTCGCAGTGGGGGCAGTAGGCCACGCCCTTGGTGCGGTATTCGAGCTCCCCCGGCACGTTCAGATCGCGCCAGCGGGCGCCGGTCGCCAGGATCACGGCACGGCTCTTCAAGGTGGCACCGGAGGCGAGATCCACATTCACGTAGCCATCCTTGCTGATGGCGGCGGCACGCTGCTCGGTGATCACTTCCACGCCGTACTGCTTGACGTGCTGCTCCAGGCTCGCGGCCAGCTTGGGGCCCTCGGTGTAGGGCACGGAGATGAAGTTCTCGATGCCGACGGTGTCCATCACCTGACCGCCGAAGCGCTCGGCGACGATGGCGGTGCGGATCCCCTTGCGGGCGGCATAGATGGCGGCTGCGGCGCCAGCCGGGCCACCGCCCACTACCAGCACGTCGTAGGGGGCCTTTTCGCTCAGCTCTTGCGCCTTGCGCTCTGCCGCGCCGGTATCGAGTTTCGCGACGATCTCTTCGAGCGAGGTACGGCCCTGGCTGAACGGCTGGCCGTTCAGGTAGACGTTCGGGACCGCCATGATCTGGCGCTCGTTCACCTCGTCCTGGAACAGGGCTCCGTCGATCATGGTGTGGGTGATACCGGGGTTCAGGGTGGCCATCAGGTTCAGGGCCTGTACCACATCAGGGCAGTTGTGGCAGGAGAGGGAGATATAGGTCTCGAAGTGGAACTCGCCCTTGAGGTTTTTCACCTGCTCCAGCACGGCCGGATCGGCCTTGGAGGGATGGCCGCCGCTTTGCAGCAGGGCGAGCACCAGGGAGGTAAATTCATGACCCATGGGGATGCCGGCAAAATGCACGCGCGGTGCCTGGCCTTGTGGCGCCACGCTCATGGAAGGCTTGCGGGCGGCTGTGCCATCGGTCATGGAAATCTTGGGGGACATCTCTGCTATCTCGTTGGCCAATGCCAGGAGCTCTGCGGATTTGTCGCTGTCATTGCCGGACACGCTGATCTCGATGGGATTGACGATGTACTGCAAGTAACCGTTGAGTTGTTGTTTGAGGTTGGTATCTAACATGGTCGAATTCCTTCTTGTTATGGCGGTCGGCACTATTGATGAATACAGAAAGCACTGGATGCAAAAAACAGTGAATGCAGGAAGCGCTGGGCCAGAAAGCAGACCGGCCCTTGAGTGGGCCGGTCTTGGAGAGCAGGAGGCTTAGATTTTGCCTACCAGATCCAGGGACGGGGCCAGGGTGGCATCGCCTTCTTGCCATTTGGCCGGGCACACTTCACCCGGGTGAGCGGCAACGTACTGGGCAGCCTTGACCTTGCGCAGCAGCTCCAGAGCGTCACGGCCGATACCGCCGGCGTTGATTTCAACGATCTGGATGACACCGTTCGGGTCGATGACGAAGGTACCGCGGTCAGCCAGGCCAGCTTCTTCGATCATCACGCCGAAGTTGCGGGTGATGGTGCCGGTCGGGTCGCCGATCATCGGGTACTGGATCTTCTTGATGGTGTCAGAAGTGTCGTGCCAGGCCTTGTGAGTGAAGTGGGTGTCGGTGGAGACGGCGTAGATCTCGACGCCCAGCTTCTTGAAGGAAGCGTAGTTGTCAGCCAGATCGCCCAGCTCGGTCGGGCAAACGAAGGTGAAGTCAGCCGGGTAGAAGAAGACCACGGACCACTTGCCTTTCAGGTCAGCGTCAGACACCTGAACGAATTTGCCATTGTGGTAGGCGGTAGCGTTGAACGGCTTGATTTCGGTGTTGATATAGGTAGACATGTATTTGCTCCTTGGTGATGTACATATGCCCGTCTGGTCGTGAAGTGCTTGGCCAGGCGAGGCGCTTAACTTTCGATGGAGGCATCATAGGGCTTTTCTCTAATCGGTCAAAGCCACAATTTTGAATCACTTAAATCTACTTATTAGATAGCCCATCGCAACTGTACCTAATATGAATATCTCAGGCCTTCAGAGATAACTCATTGTCGAAGTTCAATTTCTGTCCTCCATGTCACATTTTCAAGTCCCGGATGGCAACTTGTTTTATGCCGGAGGTGATGAGAGGGGTACTGAAGGCGCGTCGGGGCAGAGGGGGAGGGGGTGAGAGACGGGCAAAAAAAATCCCGGCGCCGTCGCACAGACAGGGCCGGGTCATCAAACAAGGAATGGCGATATAAAAATGCTTTACAGCAAAGACTAACTACGGGGTGTGCAAACTTGCAGACATATGAAGAGAAGACATCGGGTGCACAATCCTCATCTCCTCTTCGGCAACCATTGCATGGACGGCATCATAGTGTGATGGAGATCACAAAGCAAGTTTGTGGTGTAATTTTTCAGTCAAACTGAAAGTGTTTCAGCTATTTAGCCGATTAATCAGGCTGAAAACGCTTTTATTGTAATTTTATTACAGTTTTTAGTGATCAGAAATCGGAGGGTGGCTCCTGCTC
The DNA here is from genome assembly GCF_058791175.1 of Aeromonas sp. EU05-FHT14A05. Lineage (NCBI taxonomy): Bacteria > Pseudomonadati > Pseudomonadota > Gammaproteobacteria > Aeromonadales > Aeromonadaceae > Aeromonas > Aeromonas sp. EU05-FHT14A05. Next base: position 134,693 of record NZ_JBYTDH010000005.1, read on the forward strand.
CTCCATCAGTTCCAGCAGATTGATGGCGACAGTGATGAAGTCCGACTCCGTGACTATGCCCACCAGCTTGCGTCCCCGCACCACCGGCAGGCAGCCATATTTGTGGCGCTGCAGGTAGAGGGCCGCCTCCTTGATGCCGGCGTGGGGATCCACGCTCGCCACCTGGCGGGTCATGATCTCGTCGAGCTGGACGCTGTCGGTGAATTCCGCCTCCCGCTCCGGATTGATCAGCAGCAGCTTGGAGTCGCGGGTTGCCAGGATGTCGGAGAGGGTGACCAGCCCCAGCAGATGCAGGTGCTCGTCGACGATGGGGATGTGGCGGATCTGCTCCTGCTGCATCAGCTCCATCGCCTGCTTGACGCTGTTCTGCGGCCCCAGGGTGAAGGGGTGTTCGGTCATGATTTCAGTCAGGGTCATCATGGTGGGCCTCCTTGTGTCTCTGATCTCACCCTAGCTCAGCTCCTGGCCTTGGAACCTGATCAGGGTCAATACAGATCATTAAAGAATCATTAACCCAGGGTTGTTGGCACGGCGGGGTACAAATTGGTGTCCAAGCGCCCGTGTCGGCACGCCAAGGGCCCCCAAGGCTCGCAAAAAGAGCGCTATCCCTTGCCGGCCTTGGGTTTTTGGTCTTTTGGGTTGCCTTGGCAGAGGGGGATAACTAGACTAGCCGCCGATTCCCCCGAGGTGAAAGATGCAAGTATCCGATTTTCATTTTGATCTGCCAGACGAGCTGATTGCCCGCTATCCGATGGCAGAGCGTACCGCCAGCCGCCTGTTGCAGCTCGATGGTCAAAGCGGCGCCCTGCGCCACGGTCAATTTGTGGATGTGCTGGACCAGCTCAACCCGGGCGACCTGCTGGTGTTCAACAACACCCGGGTCATTCCGGCGCGCATGTTTGGCCAGAAGGCCAGCGGCGGCAAGCTGGAGGTGCTGGTGGAGCGCATTCTGGACGAGCACAGCGTGCTGGCCCATGTCCGCTCCTCCAAGTCTCCCAAGCCCGGCACCCGCCTCATCCTGGATGGCGGCCCCGATGGGGAGAAGGTGGATGCCGAGATGCGCGCCCGCCACGATGCCCTGTTCGAGATCCACTTCCTGGACCCGCGCCCGGTGCTTGAGATCCTGGAAGCCATCGGCCACATGCCGCTGCCCCCCTATATCGACCGCCCCGACGAGGATGCCGACAAGGAGCGCTACCAGACCGTTTACAACCAGAAGCCGGGCGCCGTGGCGGCGCCGACTGCCGGGTTGCACTTCGACGAGCCGCTGCTCGAGAAAATTCGGGCCAAGGGCGTGGAAACGGCTTTCGTTACCCTGCACGTGGGGGCGGGCACCTTCCAGCCGGTGCGGGTGGAGAAGATTGAAGATCACCACATGCACTCCGAATACGCCGAAGTGCCCCAGGAGGTGGTGGACGCCATCGCCGCGACCCGCGCCCGCGGTGGCCGGGTGATTGCGGTGGGGACCACGTCGGTGCGATCCCTCGAGAGCGCGGCCAAGGTGACCCTGGCCCAGGGCAAGCCGCTGGCGCCGTTTTTCAGCGACACCGACATCTTCATCTTCCCGGGTTACCAGTTCCAGGTGGTCGATGCCATGGTCACCAACTTCCACCTGCCCGAATCCACCCTGATCATGCTGGTCAGCGCCTTCGCGGGGTACGACAACGTGATGACGGCCTATCAGGCTGCAGTGGAAGAGCAGTACCGTTTCTTCAGCTACGGGGACGCCATGTTTGTCACCCGTCGCCAGGTCGAGGCATAAGCCTTAGCCTTCAGAAGCCGTTCAGGGAGGCCTTGTCAGGATCCTTGCCGGTTTCTTGTATCGGGCCCATGGGGCCCTCCGCTGTCAGACTGTTTCTCTGACTGAATAGAGGTAGCAATGAAATTTGAACTGAAAACCACAGATGGTCGCGCCCGTCGCGGTCAGCTGGTATTCGAGCGCGGTGTGGTCCAGACCCCGGCCTTCATGCCGGTCGGTACCTACGGCACCGTCAAGGGGATGACCCCGGAAGAGGTGCGCGAGACCGGTGCCCAGATCCTGCTTGGCAACACCTTCCACCTCTGGCTGCGGCCGGGTCAGGCGGTGATGCGCGCCCACGGGGATCTGCATGACTTCATGAACTGGCAGGGCCCCATCCTCACCGACTCCGGTGGTTTCCAGGTGTTCAGCCTGGGTCACATTCGCAAGATCACCGAGGAGGGGGTGCACTTCCGTCATCCCATCAACGGCGAGAAGATCTTCCTCGACCCCGAGAAATCCATGGAGATCCAGTACGATCTGGGCTCCGACATCGTGATGATCTTCGACGAGTGCACGCCCTATCCGGCGACCTACGAAGAGGCGCGCAAGTCCATGGAGATGTCCCTGCGCTGGGCCAAGCGCTCCCGCGAGAAGTTCGATGCCCTTGGCAACAAGAACGCCCTGTTCGGCATCATCCAGGGCTCCGTCTACGAGCCGCTGCGGGATGTCTCCCTGGACGGTCTGCTGGAAATAGGCTTCGACGGCTATGCGGTCGGCGGTCTGGCGGTGGGTGAGCCCAAGGAAGACATGCATCGCATCCTGGATCACGTCTGCCCGAAGATCCCGGCCGACAAGCCGCGCTACCTGATGGGGGTGGGCAAGCCCGAAGATCTGGTGGAAGGGGTGCGCCGCGGCATCGACATGTTCGATTGCGTGATGCCGACCCGTAACGCCCGCAACGGTCATCTGTTCACCACGGACGGGGTGGTCAAGATCCGCAACGCCAAGTATCGCGAGGACACCAGCACCCTGGATGCGGACTGCGACTGCTACACCTGCAAGAACTACACCCGCAGCTATCTGTACCATCTGGACAAGTGCAACGAGATCCTCGGTGCCCGTCTGAATACCATTCATAACCTGCGTTATTACCAGCGTGTGATGCAGGGTTTGCGGGACGCGATCGAGCAGGGTAAATTAGACGACTTTGTAACTGAGTTTTATCGTCGGCAAGGGAAGCCCGTGCCTCCGTTAACTGAAAATGACGTGAAATAACAACGACATATAAGTTAGTTTTCAAATCTACATCAATAAGAGGTTGTTAAATGAGCATTATCTCCAAGGCGTATGCAGAAGGCGCAGCTCCGGGTGCACAGGGTGGTGGCATGGAAATGATCATCATGCTGGCCGTGTTTGGCCTCATCTTCTATTTCATGATCTACCGTCCCCAGGCCAAGCGCGCCAAGACTCATCGCGATCTGATGAGCTCCCTGGCCAAGGGTGACGAAGTGCTCACCTCAGGTGGCCTGGTCGGCAAGATCGCCAAGGTCTCCGCCGATAGCGACTACATAGTGCTGGCCCTGAACGATCAGACCCAGGTCACCATCAAGCGTGATTTCGTCTCTGCCGTTCTGCCCAAGGGTTCTATCCAGTCCCTTTAATCTCCCGAGGAGCACAGCGTGTTAAATCGCTATCCGCTGTGGAAATACCTGATGGTGATCGTCGTGATCGCCATCGGTTTTCTATATGCAGCCCCCAATCTTTACGGCGAAGACCCGGCCTTGCAGGTATCTGCCAGCCGTGGTGCCGAAGTCAAACTAGAGACGCTCGATCAGGTGAAGGAGACGCTCGAAGCGGCTCAGATCCCGGTCAAACATGCTGCGTTCGAACACGGTTTCATCCTGATCCGGTTCACCAATACCGAAGACCAGCTCAAGGCACGTGACATCGTCGCCAACAAGCTGGGCGACAACTTCATCACTGCCCTCAACCTGGCACCTTCCACCCCTGCCTGGCTCGAAGCCATCGGCGCCGCTCCCCTCAAGCTGGGTCTGGACCTGCGCGGTGGTGTGCACTTCCTGATGGAAGTGGACATGGCCGAGGCGCTGACCAAGCAGCAAGAGCAGATGGTGCAGGATTTCCGCTCCGAGCTGCGCACCCAGAAGATCCGTTACTCCGGCGTGCGCCGGGTGGGTGATCAGGTGCAGGTGGTGTTCCGCGAGGAGGCCGATCAGGCCAAGGCGGCCTCTTTCCTGCGTCGGCAGAATCCGGATCTCACCTTCACCACCGAGCAGAAAGGGGATGACTTCATCCTGCTGGCCGGCTTGAGTGAAGCCAAGATCAAGGAAGTGAAGAAGTACGCCCTCGAGCAGAACATCACCATCATCCGTAACCGGGTGAACGAGCTGGGTGTGGCCGAGCCGCTGGTACAACAGCAGGGTGCCGAGCGCATCGTGGTGGAGCTGCCCGGTATCCAGGACACCGCCCGTGCCAAGGAGATCCTGGGGGCCACCGCCACCCTGGAGTTCCACATGGTCGATGAGGCCGCCGACATCCAGGCCGCGGCCGCAGGCCGGGTGCCGCCGAGCTCCAAGGTCTACAACGATCGCAACGGTCGTCCCGTGGTGCTGCAAAAGCGCGTGATCCTGACCGGTGACCACATAGTGGGTGCCCAGTCCGGTTTCGATGAATACAGCCGTCCCCAGGTCAACATCAAGCTCGATGGCCAGGGTGGCAACAAGATGGCCAACTTTACCAAGGACAACGTCGGTAAGGGCATGGCCACCGTCTTCATCGAGTACAAGCCGGTGGGTCAACCCGGTCCGGACGGCAAGCGCAAGTTCCGCAAGCAGGAGGAGGTGATCAACGTCGCCACCATCCAGTCGCGCCTTGGCAGCCAGTTCCGCATCACCGGCATCGACAACGCCAACGAAGCCCACAACCTGGCACTGTTGCTGCGTGCCGGTGCCCTGATAGCCCCCATCCAGATCGTCGAAGAGCGCACCATAGGCCCGAGCCTGGGTCAGCAGAACATCGACAGCGGGATGGAAGCCATCGGCTGGGCCATGCTGGTGATAGTGCTGTTCATGGGGATCTACTACCGTGCGTTCGGTTGGGTGGCCAATCTGGCCCTCTCCATGAACCTGGTGCTGATCGTCGGCATCATGTCGATGATACCGGGGGCCACCATGACCCTGCCGGGTATCGCCGGTATTGTACTGACGCTGGGCATGGCGGTGGATGCGAACGTGCTGATCTACGAGCGTATTCGTGAAGAGATCCGCAACGGCCGCGGGGTGCAGCAAGCCATCCACATGGGCTTTGACCGCGCCTTCTCGACCATCGCCGACTCGAACGTCACCTCGCTCATCACCTGTGTGATCCTGTTTGGCATCGGCACCGGCGCCATCAAGGGCTTCGCCCTGACCCTGGGCATAGGTCTGACCGCCTCCATGTTTACGGCCATTACTGTATCCCGCGCCATCATCAACCTGGCCTGGGGCGGACGGCGCATCGACAAGCTGCCGATCTAAGGAAGAGACATGTTTCAGATCCTACATTTTGAAAAGCCCATCCCCTTCATGCGTTTCGCCAAGTCGGGAATGGTGTTCTCTGCCTTGCTGACGATGCTCGCCCTGTTCTGCCTGTTCGATCGCGGCCTGAACTGGGGGCTGGACTTTACCGGGGGCACCACCATAGAGGTGGGGTTCCAGCAATCGGTGAGCCTGGACAAGATGCACGAAGCGCTGGACGAGCAGAAGATTGAAGGGGCGACCCTGCAGTTCTTCGGCTCCAGCCGCGACGTGCTGGTGCGCATGGCCCCCCAAGAGGGGGTCAAGGTCGAGCAGCAGGGCAACGAGGTACTGGCAGCCGCCAAGCTGATCGACGAGGGCGCCGTGCTCAAGCGGGTCGAGTTCGTCGGTCCTTCGGTGGGTGACGAGCTGGCGACAGACGGTGCCCTGGCCATGCTGGCCTCCATCCTCTGTATCCTGGCCTACGTGGCGGTGCGGTTCGAGTGGCGTCTGGCCATGGGGGGCATCCTCTCCCTGGCCCACGACGTCATCATCACCCTCGGCATCTTCGCCTACTTCCAGTACGAGTTCGACCTGACCGTGCTGGCGGCGCTGATGACCCTGGTGGGCTACTCCCTGAACGACACCATAGTGGTGTTCGACCGGGTGCGGGAGAATTTCCGCAAGGTGCGTCGGGGGGATACCGCCGAGATCATGGATCTCTCCATGACCGAGACCCTGAGCCGGACCATCATCACCTCGGGGTTGACCTTCGTGGTGGTGGTGGCGCTGCTGCTCAAGGGGGGCCCGCTGATCCACGGTTTTGCCATCGCCATGGTGATAGGGGTGGCCTTCGGGACCTACTCCTCCATCTATGTGGCGAGTGCCTCTGCCATGTTCTTCGGGGTCAAGCGGGAGCACATGCTGCCGACCCAGGTGGAAAAAGAAGGGGCGGATCAGCAAGAGATCCTGCCGTAACAGACAAGGGCGCCACAAGGCGCCCTTTCTCTTGGGGCGCGGCTGAGTCATTATGCTCCCCAGCCCCCATCCTCAAATGCAAGGAGCAAGCCATGCAACACAATCCCCGTTTTCTGGCCCTGGTAGAGGCCATTCGCCCGCAGGTACGGGAAACCGACGTGCACCAGATCAGGCGCTGGCAGGAAGAAGGCCGTGCTTTTCACCTGATCGACGTGCGGGAAGATAACGAGTGGGCGACAGGGCACCTGCCGGGGGCGGAACACCTGGGCCGCGGTGTGATGGAGCGGGACATCGAGACCCGTTTTCCCGATCCCGACACCGAGCTCTACCTCTATTGTGGTGGGGGATTTCGCTCCATCCTGGCGGCGGACAACCTGCGGAAGATGGGGTATTCCCGGGTGGTCAGCGTCGATGGAGGCTTTCGTGGTTGGCGTGATGCCGGATACCCTGTCGAATCCTGATTTATTTGAGGGATAGGGGTTGCGCCACATGACAAAAGGCCGGTTGACCTTTACCATATGCGGGGTCAAGCGTAAGCGTCGGAGTGTTCATTGAACGTCAGGATAGGGATTGGATACCTCACCGGTATCCTGTTGTTGCTCCCCATGTGGGGATGCAGCAGTAGCAGTCAGGTTACAGCGCCTCAAGTTCCCAAGCCGCAACCCGCTTCATTGGTATTGGCGACCCCCTTGCAGGTCTCCTACCAGAGCGAGTTGGCCTTGGCGCGACTCGGGCAGATGCTCAGTGAAATGGAATTGACGACCGAACAGCGCGCCGAACTCTTCTATGAGCGTGCCGTGGTGTTTGACCGGGTTGGCCTTCGTTCCCTCGCTCGGCTCGACTTCAACCGCGCCCTGCGGGAGAAGCCCGACTTTGCCGAGGCTTACAACTTCATCGGTGTCTATCTGGTTCAGCAACAGAACTATGACGAGGCCTATGAGGCATTCGATTCGGCACTCGAGCTCGCCCCGGATTACGATTACGCCTACCTCAACCGTGGCATAGCGCTCTATTACGGCAACAGGCCCGAGCTGGCCACCGCCGACATGAAGCGTTTCTACGAGGCGCAGCCGGAAGATCCCTACCGGGTGATCTGGCTCTATCTGGCCGAGCAGAAGCTCAACGGGCCGGCGGCCATGAGCCGGATGCGCGAGCGGCTGAACAAGTATGATGACGACGCCTGGAACTGGGATCTGGTCCGCCTCTATACCGGCGAGATCAACGCCACCCAGCTGATGGGCAACGTGGTGAAAGGGGTGAAAGACAACCGGGAGCTCGCCGAGCGCCTGTGCGAAACCTACTTCTACCTCGGCAAGTTCGAGCTGGCCAAGGGCAACCGCAAGGAAGCCATCAGCTACTTCAAGCTGGCGCTGGCCAACAACGTCTATGACTTCATCGAGCATCGCTATGCCCTGCTCGAGCTGGAGCTGATGGCGCGCAAGCCCTTGCCGCCGGGTGCCCAGGGCAAAAACAGCAAAGCGTGATAAGGGCATCCGCCCTCAGTGAAAAAGGCCTCTTGATGAGGCCTTTTTGCTGTCTGTGACACAGGTTGTGCCGTTATTCCACCAGGCTCATGCCGGGGATCTGCCGCCAGTAACCGTTGCAGTCCCGCTCCTGCTGCAGGGGGAGGGGGGCCTGACCCTGCTGGTTGGCCTTGAAACGGGCCAGCATGTCGAGTGTCTCCATCCCTTCGGGGGAGAGGCGCACCACGTCTACCAGTCCCGCCATGCCTTCGATCTCGTTGCCGAGGTTGTAGCAGTAGCCGGACTGGGTCTGGATACCGTTGAGATTGAACACCTTCTGCCCCTCGCGGCTGCTGGCGAGGCGCCCAGTGGGGTAGTGGATGCAGGCGAGCTCGCAGTTGTCCTTGGGCTTGTCGAGGGAGCGGGCGGTAAAACAGCGCGCCGAATAGGCGAGCGGCAGGTGGCCGTAAGCGAACACCTCCACCTCGAACTGCTGGCGGGCCGGCCCCAGATCCTGGCTGAGCTGTACCAGCCAGTCGCGGGAGAGCTCCACCGGCATCACCCAGCGCCGCATCCCCTGCTTGAGCAGCATGCGAAGCACCTCGGCATTGTAGGCATTGATGGCCGGGCCACACACGAAGGGCAGCCCCGCCTCCCAGGCGAGCTGAACGGCGCCGAGATCGTTGGCCTCGATCATGAGATCGCCGTTGTCGACCAGCCGCTTGACCTCCTTGAGCTCAGACGGCGCCGAGATCAGCGCCAGGGTGGAGAGCACGGCCTGCTTGCCCGAGCTCGCCACCTGGCGGGCCAGGGCAATCCAGTCATCCCCTTTCAGTTCGCGGCGCTTGCTGCACACCGTCTCGCCCAGATAGATGATGTCGGCCTGGCTCTGCGCCGCCGCCTCATAGAAGGCCTGGGTATCGGCCTTGGGCCAGTAGAAGAGCAGGGGCCCGAGAGAGAATTGCATGATGTGCTCCTTTTATTGCCACTGGCGATGATAGGCGCCGAGGGTTGTCTGGCTTCCCTCGGAGACGCGGGCAAGCTGGGCATCCCACTCGCTCTTGACGCTGTAGGCGTCGGGGTTGGCCTGATAGGCGTCGATGGCGGCGCGCCAGACCCGGGTCACCTGTTCGACATAGGCGGGGCTGCGCTGGCGGCCCTCGATCTTGACTGACTGGATCCCGGTCTGGAACAGCTCGGGCAAGAGGCCGAGGGTGTTGAGGCTGGTAGGCTCCTCCAGGGCGTGGTAGGTCTGGCCATCCACCTCGAAACGCCCCTTGCACAGGGTCGGGTAGCCGGCGTTTTCCCCCGGGCCGTAGCGATCGATCAGCACCTCGTTGAGACGGGATTCGAGACCGCGGGGGGTCTCTTCCCAGCGTACGAACTTGGCGGGGGAGCAGGCGCCCACTGTATTGGGGCTTTCGCCCGTCATGTAGGAGGAGAGATAGCAGCGCCCCTCCGCCATGATGCAGAGGCTGCCGAAGGCGAACACCTCGAGGCCGACATCGGTCTCGCGGGCCAGCTGCCTGACCTGGTGCATGGAGAGCACCCGTGGCAGCACCACCCGGCCGACGTTGAAGTGCTGCTGGTAGAAGCGGATGGCGGCAGCGTTGGTGGCGCTGGCCTGGACCGAGACATGGAGCTCCATGTCGGGATGGTGGCGGCTGGCGTAATCCAGCACGGCGAGATCGGCGATGATGAGGGCATCGGCACCGAGCGCCACCCCTCTGTCCACCGCCTGCTTCCATCTGGCATCCGAGCCCGGGTGGGCGAAGGTGTTGATGGCGATGTGCAGCTTGCGGCCGTGTCGGTGCACATAGTCCACCGCTCTTTCCAGCTTGCTGTCCGTGAAGTTGAGCCCGGCGAAGTGGCGGGCATTGGTGTCATCCTTGAAGCCGATATAGACGGCATCGGCCCCGTTATCCACGGCTGTCTTCAGTGCCGGCAGGCTGCCTGCCGGGCAGAGTAATTCCATCGGGTACGCTCCGAGAGGGCAAAAATGCAAAAAGTGGCCCGATTGTATGCAGGCTTGGACCCCCGCTTTTTGACCTGAGGCAGCTTTAGGTGGCTTTACCCTTCTTGAGGTAAGTGGGCACAAGTTTGATTTTCAACAGGATCCTGATAATTGCACTGTGTTTGAATGGGCAAAAAACTGGGAGTTTATCGTGTTTCAACAACTGCAACGCCGCCTGATCGAACAGGCCCCTCGTCTCTTGCGTCATCCCCTCAAGCTGGTGCCCTTCACCCTGCAGCAAAACCTGATGGAGGCCTTGCTGGCGCAGGCGTTCAAGGAAGCCATCCAGGACGGGGATTTCGCCTTCCTGGCGGGCAAGTGGCTCAAAGTCGAGGTATCGGATCTCGATCTCTGCTGGTTCGTCAGCGAGCGAGAGGGAAAACTGGTGGTGGCCCGTGAATGCGAGCGAGCCGATGTCTGCTTCAGCGGCAGCAGCCAGGATCTCATCCTGATTGCCGGTCGCAAGGAGGATCCGGACTCCCTCTTCTTCCAGCGCAGGCTGAAGATAGAAGGGGATACCGAGCTGGGCCTCGAGGTGAAGAACCTGATGGACAGCCTGGATCTCGATGGGCTGCCCGGGCTGATGAAATATCCCCTGATGGATCTGGCCACCCTGATAGCGCGGGTGCGATCAGCGCAGGATCCGCTGCCCGCGTCTATGGCCTGAGCCGCGTCTCAGCTGCAGGGCCAGCCCCCGGGCATGATGGCGGTGACGCCGCCGGGCCCACAGGCAGCGACCGGCCCAGAGACAGGGGAGCAGGGCGAGCAGGGCCGTGGTGTCAGGCAGGCGCAGCAGCACCAGCCCGAGTGCCAGCCACAGGAAGGGCAGGGCCTCGTAGTACCACTCCGGTTGCAACCAGCGCTTGGCGGGATAGATGATCAGATCGGTGCGCCTGTAGTTGGAGCGCATCATCCAGAGGAGAGCACCCACGGCAAACAGCAGAGTTGCCGCGAGCCAGAGCAGCGGGGAGTGGGCAAAGGACCACAGCGCGGCGGAGAGCAGCAGGTAAAGCAGCGGCAGTTGTTCATAGATCCAGGGGGGAAGCATGAGAGGGTGACTCCGGGTAATGCAGCTCGACCCTCTAAGGTTAGCCCTCCCTTTTCCCGCCTTCAGGCCGGTTGGTTATACGAACCATCACTTTTGTTCTGAAATGCGGGGTCAGAAGCGGTGCCAAAATAGCGATTGGTTATGTTACAATTGCGCGCCATTTTTGACTGAAGATTGACTGGGCATGTTGGATCAGATTCGTATCGTGTTGGTAAACACCTCTCACACCGGCAACATGGGGTCTGCGGCGAGAGCCATGAAGACCATGGGGCTGACGCAGCTGGTGTTGGTCGATCCGCAAGCCTTGCCAGATGACGATGCCATCGCCCTGGCAGCAGGGGCCAGCGATGTGCTGGCCAATGCCCGCATAGTCCAGACGCTGGACGACGCCATCGCCGATTGCGGCCTGGTCATCGGCACCAGTGCCCGATCCCGCACCCTGAGCTGGCCCATGCTGGATCCCCGTGAAGCGGGCGAGAAGCTGGTGACGGAAGGGGTGACGCACCCGGTTGCCCTGGTGTTTGGCCGTGAACGCACCGGCCTCACCAACGACGAGTTGCAAAAGTGCCACTACCACGTGGCCATCCCGGCCAATCCCGACTACAGCTCCCTCAATCTGGCCATGGCGGTGCAGACCCTCTGCTACGAGGTGCGGATGCACTGGCTGGATACTCAGGGGAGTGACACGGCGGGCGCAGAGGCGGAGCGGGCCGATTATCCCAGCGCGCAGCAGCTGGAAGGCTTCTATCTGCACCTGGAGCAGACCCTGCAGAAGACAGGTTTCATTGCCGATGATCACCCCGGTCATGTGATGAGCAAGCTGCGTCGTCTGTTCAATCGCGCCCGGCCGGAAGTGGTTGAATTGAATATATTGCGGGGCATTCTCACCTCGGTGCAGAAAGCCCGGCCACAGGATTAATCCCGACTGATTTACTCAAGCATATACTTGACTGTTTTAGTCGGGTATGTGACCATGTGCCCATATTGATTTGTTCGCAAGACGGTAAGGCATATGAGACTGACCTCAAAAGGACGTTACGCTGTGACAGCCATGCTAGACGTGGCGTTGCATGCAGAGCAGGGGCCCGTTCCCCTGGCTGATATTTCAGAGCGCCAGGGCATCTCCTTGTCCTATCTGGAACAACTGTTTGCCCGTCTGCGCAAGCATGGACTGGTGAGCAGCGTGCGCGGCCCGGGTGGCGGTTATCGCCTCGGCCTGGCCCCTGGCGAGATCTCGGTAGGTCAGGTGATCACCGCGGTCGATGAGTCGGTCGATGCGACCAAGTGTCTCGGCAAGGGTGGCTGCCACGGCGGTACCCAGTGCCTGACCCACTCCCTGTGGCGTGACTTGAGCGAGCGTATTTCCAGTTTCCTGGGGGACATCACCCTGGCGGAGCTGGTCGGTCAGGCCGATGTGCGCCGCATCGCCGGCAAGCAAGATGAACAAATGAAGACCGTGTTGTCCCTGGTTGACCGGGCAGAACGCGGTGATGTGAGCTTGAAAGTCCAACTATAAACGTGCTTTCCACGACGAGTCGCTGTGTGACCCCGTCGTAACGGAGAAAAACATGAAACTGCCTATTTACCTTGATTATTCGGCAACCTGTCCGGTGGACCCGCGTGTCGCAGAAAAAATGATGCAGTGCCTCACCATGGACGGCCTGTTTGGCAATCCTGCCTCCCGCTCTCACCGTTTCGGCTGGCAGGCCGAAGAGGCGGTGGACCTGGCCCGTAATCAAGTGGCAGAGCTGATTGGTGCAGATCCTCGCGAGATCGTCTTCACCTCCGGCGCGACCGAATCCAACAACCTGGCCATCAAGGGCATAGCCCACTTCTATGCTGGCAAGGGCAAGCACATCATCACCTCCAAGACTGAACACAAGGCGGTGCTCGACACCTGCCGTCAACTGGAGCGTGAAGGCTACGAGGTGACCTACCTCGAGCCGATGCCAAACGGCCTGTTCACCCTGGCGCAGATCGAAGGTGCCCTGCGCGATGACACCATCCTGGTCAGCATCATGCACGTCAACAACGAGATCGGTGTGGTGCAGGACATCGCCGCCATCGGCGAGCTGTGCCGCTCCCGCAAGATCCTGCTGCACGTGGACGCGGTCCAGAGCGTGGGCAAGATCCCGGTCGACGTGGAAGCCCTGAAAGTGGACCTGCTCTCCATGTCCGCCCACAAGGTATACGGCCCGAAAGGCATAGGTGCCCTCTACGTGCGCCGCAAGCCGCGGGTGCGCCTGGAAGCCCAGATGCACGGTGGCGGTCATGAGCGCGGCATGCGTTCCGGCACCCTGGCGACTCACCAGATCGTCGGTATGGGCGAGGCTTTCCGCATCGCCAAGGAAGAGATGGCGAGCGAGAGCCAGCACATCATGGCCCTGCGTCAGCGTCTGTGGGACGGCATCAAGAACATCGAAGAAGTCTATATCAATGGCGATCTGGACCAGCGTGTCCCGGGTAACCTGAACGTCAGCTTCGCCTATGTGGAAGGGGAATCCCTCATCATGGCGCTGAAGGATCTGGCTGTCTCTTCCGGTTCGGCCTGTACCTCGGCCAGCCTGGAGCCTTCCTACGTGCTGCGCGCCCTGGGCCTGAACGACGAGCTGGCACACAGCTCCATCCGCTTCAGCATTGGTCGCTTCACCACAGAGGAAGAGATCGACTACGCAATCAAGCTCATCTGCGACTCCATCGGTCGTCTGCGCGAGATGTCCCCCCTGTGGGAGATGTTCAAGGACGGCGTCGATCTGAACACGGTCGAATGGGCACATCACTGATCCTTGCCAGCGTGGCAAGTGTTTGGTGAACAACGGCATTAGCAGGAGTTAGATATGGCTTACAGTGAAAAAGTAATCGACCACTACGAGAATCCCCGCAACGTCGGTGGTTTTGACAAGAACGACCCCAGCATCGCGACCGGCATGGTCGGCGCGCCGGCCTGTGGCGACGTGATGAAGCTGCAACTGAAGATCAGCGACGACGGCATCATCGAAGACGCCAAGTTCAAGACCTACGGCTGTGGCTCCGCCATCGCCTCCAGCTCCCTGGTGACCGAGTGGGTCAAGGGCAAGACCCTGGACGAAGCCGCCGGCATCAAGAACACCGACATCGCCGAAGAGCTGGCCCTGCCACCGGTGAAGATCCACTGCTCCATTCTGGCGGAGGATGCCATCAAGGCCGCCATCGCCGATTACAAGCAGAAGAAAGGTCTCTAAGGTCCGGAGAGCAGTATGGCCATTACCATGACAGATGCCGCAGCGGCACGGGTTTCCTCTTTCATAACCAACCGGGGCAAGGGCATAGGCCTGCGCCTCGGCGTTAAGACCACCGGCTGTTCTGGCCTTGCCTATGTGCTCGAGTTTGTGGATGAGCTGGCCGCTGAGGATCAGGTGTTCGAGCAGAACGGTGTCAAGATCATCGTCGATGCCAAGAGCCTGATCCATCTGGATGGCACCGAGCTGGACTTCGTCAAGGAGGGCCTCAACGAGGGCTTCCAGTTCAACAACCCGAACGCCAAGGGCGAGTGCGGTTGTGGCGAGAGCTTCAGCGTCTAATCGATGAAGCCGGCAGCCTGCTGCCGGCTTTGCCGTTCAAGATGGATGGTGAGGAAGGCACTAGCCTTCGAGTCTGAGGACACAGAATGAATCATTTCGAGCTGTTCGGGCTGGCAGAGGGCTTCGAGCTCGATACCCGCCAGCTGGCAGACACCTACCGCCAGTTGCAAACCCGGTTTCACCCCGATCGTTTTGCCACCGCCCCCGAGCGGGAGCAGTTGGCCGCGGTGCAGCGTGCCGCCCAGATCAACGATGCCTTCACCACCCTCAAGTCCCCCCTGCGCCGAGCCGAATACCTGCTCTCCCTGCGCGGCACCGACATTCGAGGCGAGCAACAGACCCTGCAAGACACCTCTTTCCTGATGCAACAGCTGGAGTGGCGCGAGCGCCTGGCCGAGTTGAAAGGAGAAGCGGATCCTGAGGGGGCCATCGAAGATTTTCGTCGCGAGATCAGGCATGATCACCAGTCTCTGATGCAACGGCTGACCGATGCCCTCACCGCGGGTGAAGATCTGGCGGCGGCCGACTGCGTGCGCAAACTCAAGTTTGTCGACAAGCTCCTCGAGGAGCTGGAACGATTCGAAGACTCGCTGTTCGAGTCTTGACCCTCTAACGCTGGAATTGTGATTACCCATGGCATTACTGCAAATCGCCGAGCCCGGCCAGAGCGCCGCACCTCATCAGCACAAACGTGCCGTAGGCATCGATCTCGGCACCACCAACTCCCTGGTTGCCGCCGTACGCAGCGGCCAGGCCGACACCCTGTGTGACGAGCAGGGGCGCGATCTGCTGCCCTCTGTGGTGCACTATCAAGCTGGCCAGGACGCCGCCATCAGGGTGGGCTTTGACGCCAAGCGCGAAGCCGCCCTCGATCCCCACAACACCATCGTCTCGGTCAAACGGATGATGGGCAAGGCGCTGGCCGACATGGATACCCGTCAGCAGCCTTACGAGTTCGTGGCCGCCGACAACGGCATGCCCCAGATCCAGACTCGCCAGGGGCTGGTCAATCCGGTGCAGGTCTCGGCGGAGATCCTGAAAAAACTGGCCGAGCGCGGCGCCGCCTCCCTGGGGGGCGACCTCGACGGCGTGGTCATCACAGTGCCCGCCTATTTCGACGACGCCCAGCGCCAGGGCACCAAGGATGCGGCCCGTCTGGCCGGCCTGCACGTGCTGCGCCTGCTCAACGAGCCCACCGCCGCCGCCATCGCCTACGGCCTCGACTCCGGTCAGGAAGGGGTGATTGCCGTCTATGACCTCGGTGGCGGCACCTTCGACATCTCCATCCTGCGTCTGCATCGCGGGGTGTTCGAGGTGATGGCCACCGGCGGCGACTCGGCGCTGGGAGGCGATGACTTCGATCACCTGCTGGCGGACTGGATCAAGGCGCAAGCCGGCCTGAGCGGCCAGCTCGATGCCCGCACCCAGCGCGAGCTGCTGGACGTGGCGGCGGCGGTCAAGCACGGCCTGACGGATGCCGACCGCGTTGCCTGCACCTTTGCCGGCTGGCAGGGGGAGGTGAGCCGCAGCCAGTTCGACGAGCTCATCCTGCCGCTGGTCAAGCGCACCCTGCTGGCCTGCCGCCGCGCCCTGCGCGATGCGGGGCTCGAGCAGGTGGAGGTGCTGGAAGTGGTGATGGTGGGGGGCTCCACCCGGGTGCCGCTGGTGCGCGAGCAGGTGGGGGAGTTCTTCCAGCGTACGCCGCTGACCAGCATAGATCCGGACAAGGTGGTCGCCATCGGCGCCGCCATCCAGGCCGACATCCTGGTGGGCAACAAGCCCGATGCCGAGATGCTGCTGCTGGACGTGATCCCGCTCTCTCTCGGTCTTGAGACCATGGGGGGGCTTGCCGAGAAGGTGATCCCGCGCAACACCACCATACCGGTGGCCCGTGCCCAGGAGTTCACCACCTTCAAGGATGGCCAGACTGCCATGGCTATCCACGTGGTGCAGGGAGAACGCGAGCTGGTGGCGGATTGCCGCTCCCTGGCCCGCTTCACCCTGACCGGTATTCCGCCCATGGCGGCCGGCGCCGCCCACATTCGCGTCACCTTCCAGGTGGATGCGGACGGGCTGCTGTCGGTCAGCGCTATGGAGAAATCCTCCGGCGTGCAGGCGGAGATCCAGGTCAAGCCCTCCTATGGCTTGGCGGAAGAGGACATCCTCAGCATGCTGAGCGCCTCCATCGCCAATGCCCAGCAGGACATGGATGCCCGCATGCTGGCGGAGCAGCAGGTCGAAGCCGATCGGGTGGTGGAGAGCCTCAATGCGGCGCTGGCCGCCGATGGCGAGGCGCTGCTGAGTGCCGCCGAACGTGCCGAGATCGACACCGCGATCACTCATCTGCTGGCCATGCGTGCCACAGGCACAACCAATCAAATCAAAGATGCCATCGAGGCGGCGGATGCCGTCAGTGGCGAGTTTGCGGCCCGTCGCATGGATGCGTCCATTCGCAAGGTGCTGACCGGCCAAAACGTCAACAAGGTGTAATATGCCCAAACTGATCATTCTGCCTCACCCCGAACTCTGTCCGGACGGCGCCGCCCTCGAGGGCGCGACCGGTGAGACCATACTGGACATCGCCCTGCGCAACGGCATCGAGATCGAGCATGCCTGCGAGAAGTCCTGTGCCTGTACCACCTGCCACTGCGTGGTGCGTGAGGGGTTTGACTCCCTCGAGCCGAGCGATGAGCTGGAAGACGACATGCTGGACAAGGCATGGGGACTGGAGCCGGAATCCCGCCTGAGTTGCCAGGCCCGTCTGGCGGACGAGGATCTGGTGGTGGAGCTGCCCAAGTACACCATCAACCTCGCCTCCGAGCGTCATTGATTGACCCGCTAATTACACATGAGTGAATTGCGCGTGCAGCATCCCATGGCGCAGTGATGATATGGTGAAGGCCGTACCCCTCGGGGGAACGGCCTTTTTTGTCTCCGTTACCCCGCGTTGTTAATGAATCGTGCCAAGAAAAAAGGAAGCAAGAGAAGATGGCTGACATGATGAAGGTACTGTTATCCGCCCAGGCCGCTGCCGCCCACTGGGGTGAAGGCGCCCTGCTCAGTTTCAGCGGTGAGGAGACCCTGATCCACCTGGGGGCCAGCGTCCAGCAGCAGGATGCCCTGCGCACCATTCAACGGGCGGCCCGCCGACTCGAATCGAGCGGCATCAAGGGGGTGAGCCTGGCCGGTGAGGGCTGGGATCTGGAGCGTCGCTACGCCTTCGCCCAGGGTTTCTACGCCGCCAAGGGGCAGCGTGAACTGGACTTCGGCGAGCAGAGCGCAGCGGATGCCCGCGAGCTGGAGGCCCTCGTCAAGGCGACCCGCTGGGTGCGCGAGGTGACCAACGGTTGCCCGGAAGAGATCTACCCCATGAGCCTGGCGGAGTCCGCCCTGCTGCTGATCCGCGGCCTGGGTGGCGATCAGGTCACCGCCCGCATCACCGCAGGGGAAGCCCTGCGGGAGGCCGGCCATATCGGGATCTGGTCGGTGGGCCGCGGCAGCGAGCGCGAGCCAGTGCTGCTGGAGCTGGACTACAACCCGACCGGGGATCGCAACGCCCCCGTGGTGGCGGCCCTGGTGGGCAAGGGCATCACCTTCGACTCCGGTGGCTACTCCATGAAGTCCTCTGACAACATGCTGCCGATGAAGTCCGACATGGGCGGTGCCGCCATGGTGACCGGCGCCCTGGCGCTCGCCATCAGCCGCGGTCTCGACAAGCGGGTGAAACTCATCCTCTGCTGCGCCGAGAACCTGGTCTCAGGCCACGCCTTCAAGCTCGGCGACATCCTCACCTACAAGAACGGCATCTCGGTGGAGATCCAGAACACCGACGCCGAAGGGCGCCTGGTGCTGGCCGACGGCCTGCTGGCGGCCTCCGACAGCGGCGCCGCCCACATTCTCGATGCCGCCACCCTGACCGGCGCCGCCAAGACGGCGCTGGGCCGCGACTACAACGCCGTGTTTGCCCTGGACGAACGGGAGCAGGCGCGCGCCCTAGCCGCCGCGAAAGCCGAGAACGAGAAGGCCTGGCCCCTGCCGCTGGAACCCTGGCATGTGGGGCAGCTCACCTCGGCCTTCGCCGAGCTGGGCAACGTGGCCTCCGCCGAAGGCACCGCCGGTGCCACCACGGCCGCCGCGTTCTTGTCGCGCTTCGTCCGTGACGAGGGCAAGGGCTGGGTGCACCTGGATCTCTCCGCCTCCTATCAGAAATCCGGCAACGAGCTGTGGGCGACCGGTGCCAAGGGGCACGGTCTGCGCACCATAGCGCGCTGGTTGCAGGAGGTTGCTGAATGAACAGCTGTTTGAGTCACGAGTGGCGCCGTGAAATGCGCCAGATGCCGGCAGGCCAGGCCTGCGCATCCATGATTGCGCGCTGGTTGCAGGAGGTTGCTGAATGAACATCTGCTTGAATCACGAGTGGCGCCGTGAAGTGCGCCAGATGCCGGCAGGCCAGGCCTGCGCATCCATGATTGCCCGCTGGTTGCAGGAGGTTGCTGAATGAACATCTGTTTGAATCACGAGTGGCGCCGTGAAGTGCGCCAGATGCCGGCAGGCCAGGCCTGCGCATCCATGATTGCCCGCTGGTTG
>NZ_JBYTDH010000005.1:153694-352231 GCF_058791175.1 Aeromonas sp. EU05-FHT14A05
GCAGGAGGTGACGGCATGAATATCTGGCTGAGCCGTGAATTTGCCGCCCCCGAGTGGGGCGAGGGGGCGCTGCTCTCCCACCGTGCCGATGGCATGGTGATCCACCTGGTGACGGCGTCCCCCTTGCTGGACATCCAGCAGGCGGCCCGCCGTCTCTGTGGTCAGGGGATCCAGAAGGTCGTCCTGTGCGGTCACTGGGAGCGCGAGCAGCAGTGGGCCTTCGCCCAGGGGCTGCAGACCCCCAAGGCCGAGGTGGAGCTGCAGTGGGCGACCTCGTCCGAAGAGGACAGGGAGGAGCTGGAGGCGCGCTGGCTGTGCGGGCGCTGGGTGCGCGAGATGACCAATGCGACCCCGGAGCAGCTGGGGCCGCTGGAGCTGGCGGTGGAGGCGGCGGCCTTCATCACCGAGCTGGCGCCGGACAGGATCAGCCATCGCATCCTCAAGGGTGAAGCCTTGCAGCAGGCGGGCTGGGTCGGTCTCTATCAGGTCGGCCGCGGCAGCGATCGCGAGCCCGTGATGCTGGAGCTGGACTACAACCCCACCGGGGATCGCAACGCCCCCGTGGCGGCGGCCCTGGTGGGCAAGGGCATCACCTTCGACTCCGGCGGCTACTCCATGAAAACCTCCCAGGGCATGCTCACCATGAAGCATGACATGGGAGGGGCGGCCATCGTCACCGGCGCCCTGGCGCTGGCCATACTGCGCGGCCTCGACAAGCGGGTGAAGCTCATTCTCTGCTGCGCCGAGAACCTGGTCTCCGGCCATGCCTACAAGCTGGGTGACATCCTCACCTACAAGAACGGCACCACGGTCGAGATCGTCAACACAGACGCCGAGGGGCGCCTGGTGCTGGCCGACGGCCTGCAGCTCGCCGGTGAATCCGGCGCGCCCCTCATCATAGACGCTGCCACCCTGACGGGCGCCGCCGTGATGGCCCTGGGGGGACGCTACAACGCCCTGTTCGGCCTCGACAAGGGGCTGGTGAGCCGCGCCATGGCCTATTCGGATGCGGAGCAGGAGCCGGCCTGGCCGCTGCCGCTCGAGCCCTGGCACCGCCAGCAGTGCCCGTCCCACTATGCCGATACGGCCAACAGCCGTCCGGTGCCGGGCGGTGGCCCGGGCGGCGCCTCCAACGCGGCGGGCTTCCTCTCCCGCTTCGTCGGCAATGAAGGGCGGGGCTGGCTGCACGTGGATCTGGCCGCCTGTTTCAGCGAGAACGGTGACAACCTCTGGGCCCCCGGGGCCAACACCCTGGGGATGCGCACCATAGCCCATGCCTTGCTGGCGGAGACGCGCCGAGGGGCATGACAAGGCGAAAGGGCACCTCGGGGTGCCCTTTTCAACGGTGCTGGGAATATGAGCAATAGATAGGGTTTTAGCGGGTTCGCGTGGCTATCGTGCACAAGCTCACGTTTTTTCTCAGTGCCATGGCACAAGATGAGTCACCATGTTGTTTCAAGGAATTTTTTGTTTAATAAAAAGTTGCTTTTTTGTGTGTTATTTCGTTTTTTGTTTACGTATAATCGCCGCCGAACATGGATTCCTACAATAAAACTCTGTAGTTAAGGAAAGAACTCAATGGCTATCGAACGTACCTTCTCTATCGTCAAGCCGGACGCGGTCAGCAAGAACCTGATCGGTGCCATCTACAGCCGCTTCGAGAGCGCCGGCCTGAAAGTGGTCGCCGCCAAGATGCTGCACCTGAGCAGCGAGCAGGCCGCCGGTTTCTACGCCGAACACCAGGGCAAGCCTTTCTATGATGGCCTGGTCGCTTTCATGACCTCGGGTCCCGTCATGGTACAGGTGCTGGAAGGGGAAGACGCCATTCGCCGTCATCGCGAAATCATGGGCGCCACCAACCCGAAAGAGGCCCTGGCCGGCACCCTGCGCTCCTGCTACGCCGAGAGCATCGATCGCAACGCGGTGCACGGCTCCGATGCCCCGGCCTCTGCCGCCCGTGAAATCGCCTACTTCTTCTCCGACGCCGAGATCTGCCCGCGCGGCTGATTTCTGTCGAAAGAACCCCAAGGGAGCCTCGGCTCCCTTTTGTTTTTTGGTCATTCGGTCAATATCCACTTATTCTCCAGGTGGAAAGGCAGACCCATTATTTGTACAATGCCGCCCCCTGACGTAGGTCAGCCGATAATTTATGAAGTGTGTGAGCTGAGGCCCTTGATGAGCGAAACAAAAACCAACCTGCTGGATCTCGATCGGGATGCCATGCGTGCCTTCTTCGTCGAGCTGGGCGAGAAGCCGTTCCGGGCAGATCAGATAATGAAGTGGATCTACCACTCCGGTTGTGATGACTTCGATCAGATGAGCAACGTCAACAAGGCGTTGCGTGAGCGTCTCAAGGCCATTGCCGAGATCCGGGCCCCCGAGATCAGCCGTGAACAACGCTCCGCGGATGGCACCATCAAGTGGGCCCTGCAGGTCGGGGATCAGGAAGTCGAGACCGTCTACATCCCGGAGGCGGATCGCGCGACCCTCTGCGTCTCCTCCCAGGTCGGCTGCGCCCTGGCGTGCACCTTCTGCTCCACCGCCCAGCAAGGTTTCAACCGCAACCTGAAGGTCTCCGAGATCATCGGCCAGGTCTGGCGTGCCGCCAAGGTAGTGGGTGGCAAGCGCCCCATCACCAACGTGGTGATGATGGGCATGGGCGAGCCGCTGCTGAACCTCGCCAACGTGGTACCTGCCATGAGCCTGATGATGGATGACTACGGTTTTGGCATCTCCAAGCGCCGTGTCACCCTCTCCACCTCTGGGGTGGTACCGGCACTGGACATGCTGGGGGACCAGATCGACGTGGCCCTGGCCATCTCCCTGCATGCGCCGAACGACAAGCTGCGCTCCGAGATCATGCCGATCAACGACAAGTACAACATCGAGGCCTTCCTCGCGGGGGTGCGCCGCTATCTGGCCAAATCCAACGCCAATGGCGGCCGGGTGACGGTGGAGTATGTGCTGCTCGATCATATCAATGACGACATGCAGCATGCCCACGAGCTGGCGCAGGTCCTCAAAGAGACCCCTTGCAAGATCAACCTGATCCCCTTCAACCCCTTCCCGGGCAATCCGTTCGGCAAGCCGAGCAACAGCCGCATCGACCGTTTCTCCAAGGTGCTGATGGAATACGGCCTGACCGTCATCGTGCGCAAGACCCGCGGGGATGACATAGACGCGGCCTGTGGCCAGCTGGTGGGGGAGGTGATCGACCGCACCAAGCGCACCATGAAAAATCGGATGCAACAGGATGGGATTTCCGTCAAAATGGTTTAACTCGCTAAGCCATTGTATAGACAGGAAATGGATATCCGTACATTGATCGTAGTGGCAGCGCTCTGCGCGCTGCCTGGCTGTGTCACCGAGACCACTTACGCTGGCCAGAATTCGACCCAGCGTGAAGTTGGTCCCGACTTCAAGGCGGCTGCCCAGACCCGTCTCGATCTGGGTATTCAATACCTGCGTCAGGGCAATGCCGAACAGGCCAAGTTCAACCTTGACCGAGCCCTCCAGTACGATCCCAGCAATCCTCAGGTCTACATCGGCTTCGCCTATTTCTACCAGCAGGTATCCGATTTCAAGGCGGCCGAGGAGAACTACAAGAAGGCGCTCTCCATGGATCCGACCAATGCTGACGCGATGAACAACTACGGTGCCTTCCTGTGCAACCGCGGGCGTTTCGAGGAGGCGGAGAAGGCATTCCTGCAGGCGGTCAGCCAGCCAGATTACGTCAAGATCGCCGATACCTACGAGAATGCGGCGCTCTGCTCGATGCAAAATAACAGAAATGACAAGGCCAACGAGTACTATCGTCTGGCCTTGGGGTATAATCCCCGCAATCCAAGGTTATTGCTGGACATGGCCGAGCTTTCCATGAAAGATGGCAAGCTGCCTGATGTGCAGTCTTATCTCGTGCGTTTTGCCGAAGTGGCAGACGAAAACGAGGAGAGCCTCTGGCTCCGGCTGCGGCTGGCCCAGGCCATGGACAAACCGGCATTACTTCACCAATTCGGGACTGAGCTGGTAAGGCAATATCCCACTTCGCAACAAGCCAAGCGTTACTTAGCCAATGACTACTGAACAGCCACACGATTTTCAAGACGACTCCCAGGCAGTGGGCCCAGGCCAGCTGCTGCGCAACGCCCGTGAACAGCTTGGCTGGACACGAGAGCAGGTTGCGTCCCGCATTCACCTTCGTCTGACCCTGATCGCCGCCATTGAGGCGGATACCTACGACAAGCATACGTCCCACACCTTCATTCGCGGCTATCTGCGCGCCTATGCCAAGCTGGTCGGCATTCCCGAGGAGACCATACTCGCGGCCTACGACAAGCTGGGGCTGACGCCGCCCGATAACATCGACATGCAGAGCTTCTCCCGCCGCTCCCGCCAGCAAGCCAACGACAGTCGGCTCAAGGTGGTGACCTGGCTGGTAATCCTGGTGCTGATCGCCCTCTCCATCGCCTGGTGGTGGCAGAGCACGGCACGTCGTTCCGCCGGGGATGAAGCCCTGGCGGCGAGCGAGATGGGCACGGCGCAGACAGTGTCGGTCGCCAATGTGACGTCCACGGTGGACGTGGCCGACCCCGTATTGCCCGTGGCCTCCGACGCCGTGGCGACTGAAGTCGTTGTGAGTGACGCCGCCGCCACCGCGCCGGACGTCGTTGCCGCGACCAGTGCCGCCCTGTCTACCGAGGCTTCATCTGCTGAGGCGACCCTGGCGCCGGCAGAGACGACCGCCACCGAACCTGGCAAGGCGCCCCAGCTCAAGATGAGCTTCACCGCCGACTGCTGGCTGGATGTCAAGGATGCCAACGGCAAGACCCTGTTCAGCGGTCTGAAGAAGGCGAACGACGAGCTTGTGCTGGAAGGACCCGAGCCACTCAAATTCATCATTGGCGCGCCCATGGCGGTCAATCTCGAATACCAGGGCAAGTCCTTCGACATGAGCCGTTACAACAACGGCCGGACTGCTCGCTTCTCACTGCCGCAGGAGTAATCTGTCCGCCATGTCCGCTCACGAATCCCCCATTATTCGTCGTCAATCCAGGCAGATCATGGTCGGCAATGTGCCGGTTGGGGGCAACGCCCCCATCACGGTGCAAACCATGACCAACACCAAGACCACGGATGTCGCCGCCACCGTCGAGCAGATCCAGCGGATCGAGCGGGTCGGTGCTGACATAGTCCGGGTCTCGGTGCCCACCATGGAAGCGGCGGAAGCCTTCCGGCTCATCAAGCAGCAGACCCGCATTCCCATCGTCGCCGACATCCACTTCGACTACCGCATCGCCCTGAAAGTGGCCGAGTACGGTGCCGACTGCCTGCGCATCAACCCGGGCAACATCGGCAACGAAGAGCGGGTGCGCGCCGTGGTCGACTGTGCCCGTCATTACAACATTCCGATCCGCATCGGCGTCAACGGTGGCTCCCTGGAGCGTGACATCCAGGAAAAGTATGGCGAGCCGACCCCGGAAGCCCTGCTCGAGTCGGCCATGCGCCACGTGGATTACCTGGATCGCCTCAACTTCGAGAACTTCAAGGTGAGCGTCAAGGCCTCCGACGTCTTCCTGGCGGTCGGCGCCTATCGCCTGCTGGCCAAGCAGATTGAACAGCCGCTGCATTTGGGCATCACCGAGGCGGGCGGTTTTCGCGCCGGCGCGGTGAAATCCGCCATCGGGCTCGGCATGCTGCTGGCCGATGGCATAGGCGACACCATCCGCATCTCCCTGGCCGCCGATCCGGTGGAAGAGGTGAAGGTGGGCTTCGACATTCTCAAGTCCCTGCGCATCCGCTCCCGCGGCATCAACTTCATCGCCTGTCCCTCCTGCTCCCGTCAGGAGTTCGACGTGATAGGGACGGTGAACGCCCTGGAAGAGCGGCTCGAGGACATCATCACCCCGATGGACGTCTCCATCATCGGCTGTGTGGTGAACGGCCCGGGCGAGGCCCTGGTCTCGGATCTCGGCCTTGCCGGTGCCGCCAACAAGAGCGCCTTCTACGAAGGGGGCCAGCGGGTCGACCGGCTCGACAACAAGGATCTCATCCCGACCCTGGAGCGCCGTATCCGCGCCCGGGCGGCCATGCTGGATCCGGCCAACCAGATCCAGGTGGACAAAGGTTGAACCATTGAGGGGCCACCTGGGGTGGCCCCGGCTTTAGGTTGTTGATTTTACATCCCGCATCCGGGCACCCTGATTTTACCTCGGGGCCGAAAATCCCTATAATGCGGCCAAATTTTACCTCTTTTTCTCGAGTATCAACGTGGCAAAACAGATCCAAGCTATTCGCGGTATGAATGATTGCCTGCCGGAGCAGAGCCCGGTATGGCAGAAAGTGGAACAGATCCTGCGCCAGGTCGTCGCCAGCTACGGCTACAGCGAAGTGCGCATGCCCATCGTCGAGCAGACCCATCTGTTCAAGCGCGCCATCGGTGAAGTGACCGACGTGGTCGAAAAAGAGATGTACACCTTCGAAGACCGCAACGGCGACAGCCTGAGCCTGCGCCCGGAAGGGACCGCCAGCTGCGTTCGTGCCGGCATCGAGCACGGCCTGCTCTACAACCAGGAACGCCGGATGTGGTACATGGGCCCCATGTTCCGTCACGAGCGTCCCCAGAAGGGCCGTTATCGCCAGTTCCACCAGTTCGGGGTCGAGCTGTTCGGCATCAACGGGCCTGACATCGACGCCGAGCTCATCATGCTGACCCACCGTCTGTGGCGTCTGTTCGGCATCCAGGATCACGTCACCCTGCAGCTCAATACCCTGGGTCAGAGCAGCGAACGCGCCGCCTATCGTGATGCCCTGGTGGCCTACCTGGAGCAGTACAAGAGCGAGCTGGACGAAGAGAGCCAGCGCCGCATGTACAGCAACCCGCTGCGGGTGCTCGACTCCAAGGACGCGAAGGTACAGGCCATTCTGGTGGGTGCCCCCCGTCTGTTCGATCACCTGGGTGAAGAGAGCCTGGCCCACTTCGAGGGGCTCAAGCGCCTGCTCGAGTCTGCCGGCATCCAATACGAGGTGAACGAGCGTCTGGTGCGCGGCCTCGACTACTACAACCTCACCGTGTTCGAGTGGGTGACGAGCAGCCTGGGGGCCCAGGGCACCGTCCTGGCCGGTGGCCGTTACGACGGCCTGGTGGAGCAGCTCGGTGGTCAGGCCACCCCGGCCGTGGGCTTTGCCATGGGCATGGAGCGTCTGGTGCTGATGCTCGAAACCCTCGAACTCAACGCCGATATCCGCCCGGCGGTGGATGTCTATCTCTGCATGGTGGGCGAGGGGACTGAGCAGGCTGGTTTCCAGCTTGCCGAGCGGCTGCGCGACGCCCTGCCGGACCTGCGTCTGATGAGCCACTGCGGTGGCGGCAACTTCAAGAAACAACTCAAGCGTGCCGACAAGAGCGGCGCGGCCATTGCCCTGATCCTCGGCGAGACCGAGGTGCAAAGCGGGGAGATCACCATCAAATATCTGCGTGGCCAGGCCGAGCAACAGACCGTCTCGGTCGATGCCGCCATCGCCCTGCTGGCAGCTAAAGGAGAGTAAGCTGTGGAAGTGTATACCACTGAAGAACAACAGGTTGAGGTCATCAAGAGCTGGTGGAAAGAGAACGGCACCTCGGTACTCGCCGGGACCGTGATCGGCCTGGTCGGCCTCTTTGGCTGGCGTTACTACAACGAGCTGCAGCAGACCAACCAGGAAGCCGCCTCTCAGGCTTACAACGCCATGACAGCCCAGCTCGCCAAGGGTGACGATGCCGCCCTTGAGCAGGCCAAGAGCTTCATCAGCGCCCATCAGGGCGACGCCTATGCCGAGCTGGCCGCCCTGCAACTGGCCGCGGCTGCGGTCAAGGCGGGCAAGCTGGATCTGGCTGCCGAGCAGCTGACCCAGGTGGCCGCGAACGGCGACGAGAGCATCAAGCCCATCGCCGCCCTGCGCCTGGCCCGGGTGCTCAAGGATCAGGGCAAGGCCGACGAAGCCCTGGCCCAGCTTGGCAAGATCAACAACGACGCCTTCAAGGCCCAGGTGGCGGAAGTGCGTGGTGATGTCCTGCTGGGGCAGGGCAAGCCCGAAGAGGCGCGCGATGCCTATCAGGTGGCGGCCGATGCCGGCGGCCTGCAGAGCAGCGCCGAACTCAAGCTGAAGATGGACGATCTGGCGCTGCCAGCGGTCACTGCGGGTGAGGCTCCGGATGCGTAATCTGTACAAGAAAATGGCGCTGGGGGTGGCAGTCTCCCTGGCCCTGCAGGGCTGCTCCCTGTTCAGCTCCGAGGAAGACCTGACCCCGATGGCGCCTCTGCCCGTGGTGGAGTCCGCCTTCAATGCCGATACCCAGTGGTCCTCCTCCGTCGGGGATGGCATAGGCGATTTTTACTCCCAGCTGCAACCCGTGGTGGAAGAGGATCACATCTATGCCGCCGCCCGTGATGGGGATGTGACCGCCTTCGATCGCAACAGTGGCGAGACCCTGTGGAGCGTGGATCTGGCAGACCTGCCGATCAACGCCGACAAGCGCAGTGCCCGTCTCTCCGGCGGTCTGGTCTCCCGCTACGGCAAGCTGTTCCTCGGCTCCGAGAACGGGGTGGTCTACGCCCTGAACGAAGCGAACGGGGAAGTGCTGTGGCAGACCACTGTACCCGGTGAAGTGGTGGCGAGCCCCGCCGTCGAGGATGGTCGTGTGGTGGTGCTGACCACCTCTGGCCGTCTGATGGCGCTCGACACCGATGAGGGCAAGCTGCAGTGGACTCTGTCCGAAGAGCAGCCGCCCCTGACCCTGCGCAGTGCCAGCACCCCTGTCATCACCAACGGCGCCGTGCTCTATGGCCGTGCCGATGGCAAGGTGGGCATAGCCCTCTTGAGCAACGGCCAGCCGGTGCGCCAGTCCAAGGTGGCCGATCCCCGCGGCGCCACCGAGCTGGATCGCATGGTCGACGTGGACGCCAGTCCGCTGATTGCCGGTGATGAGCTCTATGCCATCGCCTACAATGGTCAGCTGATGGCCCGCAAGCTGATGACGGGTGACGAGGTGTGGAAGCGCAAGTATTCCGGCTACCGCGACATGGCGGTCACCGGCAATGCCATCGTGCTGACCGACAGCCGCAGCCATCTGTTTGCGGTCGACAGGCGCAATGGTCTTGAGCTGTGGTCCAACACCCAGCTGGAAAACCGCACCGTGACCGCTCCCGTTGTCCTGGGTGACTACGTGGTGGTCGGCGATGTGGAAGGTTACCTGTATTGGCTGGATCGGACCGACGGGTCCATCAAGGCCATGCAGCAGCTCGACAGCAGTGGTCTCTATGCCGCGCCCCTGGTGGACGGTGACACCCTGTATGTGCAGAGCCGTGGCGGCAAGTTGTACGCTATCAAGCGTCCCTGATCGCCCGTCAATCTGAATATCCGGCTCCTGGTCTTCGGACCCGGAGCCTTTGTCGTCTTGAGAATGAGGCTTTTATGACTCCTGTAGTAGCCCTGGTGGGCCGCCCCAACGTGGGGAAATCCACCCTGTTTAACCGCCTGACCCGCACCCGGGATGCCCTGGTTGCCGATTTCCCCGGCCTGACCCGGGACCGTAAATACGGCCAGGCGAAGTTGGGCGAGCTGGAATTTATCGTGGTCGATACCGGCGGTATCGATGGCACCGAGGAGGGGATCGAGCTGAAGATGGCCGAGCAGTCCCTGCTGGCCATCGAGGAAGCCGATGTGGTGCTCTTCATGGTGGATGCCCGCGCCGGTTTGACCGCCGCGGATCAGGCCATCGCCGAGCACCTGCGCAAGACCCACAAGAAGGTGTTCCTGGTCGCCAACAAGACCGACGGCATCGACGGTGACTCCGCGGTCTCCGAGTTCTACGGTCTGGCGCTGGGGGAGGTCTACCAGATCGCCGCCGCCCACGGTCGTGGGGTGCTGAGCCTGCTGGAGCTGGCGCTGGCCCCCCACCTTGAGACCCTGGTCGAGGCCGCCGCCGAAGAAGAGGCGCAGGAAGAGGAGGACTTCGACGAAGAAGCCCTGCTGCGCATGGTGGCCGCCGGTGATCTCGACACCCGGGAAGACACCAAGGAGACCCCGTTCGCCGACTTGCCCATCAAGTTTGCCATCGTCGGTCGCCCCAACGTCGGCAAGTCCACCCTGACCAACCGCATGCTGGGGGAAGACCGGGTCATTGTCTATGACATGCCAGGCACCACCCGCGACTCCGTCTACATCCCCATGGAGCGTGACGAGCAGAAGTACGTGGTCATCGACACCGCAGGCGTGCGTCGCCGCGGCAAGGTGCACGAGACGGTGGAGAAGTTCTCCGTCATCAAGACCTTGAAAGCCATCGAGGACGCCAACGTCTGCCTGCTGGTGATTGATGCCCGCGAGACCATCACAGATCAGGACTTGAGCATCCTCGGCTTCGTGCTGAGCAGCGGCCGCTCCGTGGTGCTGGTGGTGAACAAGTGGGACGGTCTGGATCAGAAGGTGAAGGAAGACATCAAGAACGAGCTGGACCGTCGTCTGGGCTTCATCGATTTCGCCCGCGTCCACTTCATCTCCGCCCTGCACGGCAGCGGTGTCGGCCACCTGTTCGAGTCCATCAACGAGGCTTACCAGTCCGCCACCCGTCGTACCAGCACCGCCATGCTGACCCGCATCATGCAGATGGCGCAGGAAGATCACCAGCCGCCCATGGTCAACGGTCGCCGCGTCAAGCTGAAGTATGCCCACGCCGGTGGCTACAACCCGCCGCGCATCGTGATCCACGGCAACCAGCTGAACGATCTGCCGGACTCCTACAAGCGGTATCTCATCAACTACTTCCGCAAGTCCCTGAAGATCATGGGTACCCCGATCCGGGTCGAGTTCCAGGAGTCGGTCAACCCCTTCGAGGGCAAGAAGAACACCCTGACCCTGAGCCAGGAGCGGCAACGGGATCGCCTGCTCAAGGCCAAGAACAAGAGCAAGAAATAAGCCTGACGGCTGCCCTGGTGGCAGCCGTTTTTTTATCTGCAAGATGAGGGGCGAGCCCGGCGCGCCTGCCCTGGAGAGGAGATGACCATGAGTCTCTTGACATGCCCGGCCTGCCAGGCCGAGCTGGACAGCCGCAGCCCAGAGGCGAGCTGCGGCCAGTGCCATGCCCGCTATCGGATCCGGGCCCTGTGCCCGACCTGCCAGCATGAGCTTGAGCGGCTTCGGGCCTGCGGGGCGGTGGATTACTTCTGCAACCACTGCAACAGCCTGGTCTCCAAACGTAGTGTCCAGTTTGAGCTGACGCCGGTCGAGGCATAAAAAGGCATTAAAAAACCCGGCCTTGGCCGGGTTTATGCTGTGTGCTCCGCAATCAGCAAGGTATAGGAGCGGTTGCGGTGCCATATCTTGCGTTTCATGTCGGCCAGTTTCAGCTTGCGTCTGGGGCTCCAGGCGCATCTGGTTTTTCTGGTCAACGTGGCTCTTCTGCGTGTTCGCATCTGGTTTTCCTCCTTGATCATCCCGGCGACGTTGACGGCTCCCTGACATGGGCTGCCATCGGTATCGCAAGTTGATGAATGTATTGCAATAAGCCTCTCTCAGACAGGCTCTGGTCTGGGGGAATGGTAACAGAGAATTCACCCAGACGACACATCCCGCAGGGCTCAGGGGGTGATGATCTGGCTGACCACCTCGGCGATGATGGCGGGGCGCTGTGCCGGGGGGGCCTGCTCGCTGCCATCGTCCTCGTCCAGAGCCTCGCGGCGATGGGCCTTCTGCTGCTCGTTGTCGAGCCAGAGCAGGCTCTGGTAGTACTGGCGCACGTTGTTGACGTAGTTGCGCGCCTCGCCACCCCGGGCATAGCCATAGCGCACCTTGCGATGCCAGCGTGACTGCTGCAGCAGGGGCAACACCTCTTTCACATCGCTCCAGGCGTCCGGGTTCTTGCCAAGCTGCTTGGTCAGGCGGCGGGCATCCATCATGTGGCCATAGCCGATGTTGTAGGCGGTGAGGGCAAACCACACCTTCTCGTCCGCCGGCACCGAGTCTGGCACCTTCTCCATCATCTCCTGCAGGTAGCGGGCGCCCCCCTTGATGCTCTCTTCCGGGTGGGTTCTATCGTTCACCCCCATCGCCTTGGCGGTGGGCTCGGTCAGCATCATCATGCCGCGCACCCCGGTGTAGGAGCGGGCCTGGGGGTCCCAGTGGGACTCCTGATAGCTGATGGCGGCCAGCAGGCGCCAGTCGATCTCCTTGGCGTGGGTCTGGAACAGCGCCTGGTACTTGGGCAGCAGGCTCTTGGCCCGCTTGAGGAAGGTGCGGGTGTCGACGAAATCGAAGTTCTGCACGTGACCGAAGTACTTCTCGTCGAGCTTGGCGATGGAGCCATCCATGAAGCGCTGGCCGAAGAAGTCGATGATGCTGGCGTAGAGGCTGTCATCGGGCAGCTTGGTCATGGCCCAGGCCACGGTCTGCTTGCTGGCGAGGGTCAGCCCCTCGGTAAGCTCGGGATAGTAGCGCTGGGTGCGGGCCAGTACGGTGTCCTGCACCACCGTGTAGTCCACCTCGCCGTCGGCGACCTGCTTGAGCAGCTCCTCCACGTCGGCGTCCCGGTTGATGCGCCAGCTCAGATTGGGGTACTGGCTGGCCATCTCCTTCATCAGATCCTCGCCGGTGGAGCCGGCAGGCACCACTATGGTGCCCTTGATGTCGCCGAGATCCTTGGGCCTGGGGGAGCCGTTGCGATAGACCAGCTTGGGGGAGACCTGGTAGAAGCCGGGGCCGAAGCGAAACAGCTTGCGCCGCTCCGGGGTCACGACGATGGCGGCGGCGGCGAGATCCAGCTTGCCCTTTTGCAGCTGTTCGACCAGCTCGGCGGTGGAGTAGGCCGGGACTATGGTCAGCTTGACCCCCAGCCAATCGGCATAGTGCTGCGCCAGCTCGTAATCGAACCCCTGGGCGGTGTCGTCACGCTGGTAATAGGAAGTGGGACCATAGAGGGTGCCAACACGGATCTCGCCCCGTTGGCGGATCTGCTCCAGCTGGCTGGAGGGGGAATAGAAGTCACAGCCGGCCAGGGCCAGTGTCAGCAACATCCCGATAAACAGTCGAAAAATGCAGCGCAAGTAGGTGAGTACCCTTGTTGAAAAAATCGGCATTTGTCAAAAGAGAGGCACCTTTATACCAGAGAGTGTGGAGGGAGTCACATCGTGGGAGATGAGAAAAACGTTTGTTCGCGGTGAGCCTGATCCCTATAATACGCGCGTCTCAAATCCCCCCACACTCTAAAACTTGGTGAGAAAGGTATATGGAAATCTTGCGTGGTGCCCCAGCACTGTCTGAGTTTCGTGTCCACAAGCTGCTGCAGAGCTGCGCACAGAGAGGAGTAGAGATAGCAGACGTCTATGCCGAATACGTGCACTTTGCCGAGCTTTCGAGCCCGCTCTCGCCCCCGGAGCGAGCGACCTTGGGCCAGCTTCTGCGCTACGGCCCGACCATCCCTGAACACACCCCCAGCGGTCAGCTGTTTCTCGTTACCCCCCGCCCCGGCACTATCTCCCCCTGGTCTTCCAAAGCAACCGACATCGCCCACAACTGCGGCCTGAACCAGGTCAAGCGGCTGGAGCGCGGCATTGCCTATTACGTGCAGGCCAAAGGCGAGCTGACCGCAGCCCAGCGTGGCGAGGTCGCGGCCCTGCTGCACGATCGCATGATGGAGGTGGTGTTCGATGAGCCGAGCCAGGCAGCCGCGCTGTTTGCCCATCACGAACCGCGCCCCTTCACCCAGGTGGACGTGCTGGGCGGTGGCCGCAGCGCCCTGGCCTCGGCCAATATCGAGCTGGGCCTGGCGCTCGCCGATGACGAAATCGACTACCTGGTGGAGAACTTCACCCGGCTTGGTCGCAATCCCAACGACATCGAGCTCTACATGTTCGCCCAGGCGAACTCCGAGCACTGCCGTCACAAGATCTTCAATGCCGACTGGACCATAGACGGTGAGCAGCAGCCGAAGTCGCTGTTCAAGATGATCAAGAACACCTTCGAGCAGACGCCGGATCATGTCCTGTCTGCCTATAAAGACAACGCCGCCGTGATGGAAGGCAGCCAGGGTGGCCGCTTCTTCCCGAGCCCCGCCAGCGGCGAGTACCAGTATCACCAGGAGCGCGTCGACATCCTGATGAAGGTGGAGACTCACAACCACCCGACCGCCATCTCTCCCTTCCCGGGGGCCGCCACCGGCTCCGGCGGCGAAATTCGCGATGAGGGTGCGACCGGCCGTGGCGCCAAGCCCAAGGCGGGCCTGGTGGGCTTCTCCGTCTCCAACCTGCGCATCCCAGGTTTCGAGCAGCCCTGGGAGCAGGATTTCGGCAAGCCGAGCCGCATCGTCAGCGCCTTTGACATCATGCAGGAGGGGCCCCTCGGTGGCGCCGCCTTCAACAACGAATTCGGTCGTCCCGCCATCCTCGGCTATTTCCGTACCTTCGAAGAGCAGGTGCCGAGCCACAACGGCGTCGAGGTGCGCGGTTACCACAAGCCCATCATGCTGGCGGGCGGCATCGGCAACATCCGCAGCGAACACGTCCAGAAAGGGGAGATCCCGGTGGGGGCCGCCCTCATCGTGCTGGGCGGCCCGGCCATGAACATCGGCCTGGGGGGCGGCGCCGCCTCCTCCATGGCCTCCGGCCAGTCTGCCGAAGACCTCGATTTCGCCTCGGTGCAGCGGGACAACCCCGAGATGGAGCGCCGTTGCCAGGAGGTGATCGATCGCTGCTGGCAGCTCGGCGATGACAACCCCATCGTCTTCATCCACGACGTGGGGGCCGGTGGCCTCTCCAACGCCATGCCGGAGCTGGTGAACGACGGCGATAGGGGCGGTCGCTTCGACCTGCGCGCCATCGCCAGCGACGAGCCGGGCATGAGCCCGCTGGAGATCTGGTGCAACGAGTCCCAGGAGCGCTACGTGCTGGCGGTCGCCCAGGATAAGCTGCCCCTGTTCAAGGCCCTGTGCGAGCGCGAGCGTGCTCCTTATGCCGTGATCGGCACCGCCACCGAAGAGAAACACCTCACGCTGTCGGACAGCCACTTTGACAACCAGCCCATCGACCTGCCGCTGGACGTGCTGCTCGGCAAGGCGCCCAAGATGCACCGCGACGTGCAGACCCTGCCCGCCCAGGGCAAGGCGCTGCAACTGGACGGCATCACCCTCAGCGACGCCGCCGAGCGGGTGCTGCGTCTGCCGACCGTGGCGGAGAAGTCCTTCCTCATCACCATCGGCGATCGCACCGTGACGGGGCTGGTCAACCGCGACCAGATGGTCGGCCCCTGGCAGATCCCGGTGGCCGACTGCGCCGTCACCGCCGCCACCTACGACAGCTACCACGGCGAAGCCATGTCCATGGGGGAGCGTACCCCGGTGGCACTGCTGTCTCATGCTGCATCGGCCCGTATGGCGGTGGCCGAGGCCCTGACCAACCTGGCACCGGCTCATATCGGCTCCCTCAAGCGGGTCAAGCTCTCCGCCAACTGGATGTCCGCCGCCGGTCACCCGGGGGAAGATGCGGGCCTCTACGAAGCCGTGAAAGCGGTAGGCGAGGAGCTCTGCCCGGCCCTTGGCATCACCATCCCGGTGGGCAAGGACTCCATGTCCATGAAGACCCGCTGGCAGCAGGACGGCGAAGAGCGCAGCGTCACCTCGCCGCTCTCCCTGCTCATCTCCGCCTTTGCGCGGGTCGAGGACGTGCGCAATACCGTGACCCCGCAACTGCGGACCGATCTCGGTGAGACCGACCTTATCCTGATTGACCTTGGCAACGGCAAGCAGCGCCTCGGCGCCTCCGCCCTGGCCCAGGTCTATCGCCAGCTTGGACAAAGTGCCCCGGATCTGGACAACCCGATCCAGCTCAAGGGCTTCTTCAACGCCATCCAGGCGCTGGTGGCGGATCGCAAGCTGATTGCCTACCACGACCGCTCCGACGGCGGCCTCTTCGTCACCCTGACCGAGATGGCCTTCGCCGGTCACTGCGGCCTCGACATCCAGCTCGACCGCATCGGTGGCGACCTGCTGCCGGCCCTGTTCAACGAGGAGCTGGGGGCCGTCATCCAGGTGCGCCGCGACGACAAGGAAGCGGTGCTGACCCTGCTGGCCGGTCACGGTCTGGCGGCCTGCTCCCACGTGCTGGGCACGGTGCGTGAAGATGACCTCATCCTGTTCCAGCGCGCCGGCACCGAAGTGTACCGCGCCAGCCGCACTGCGCTTCGCACCCTCTGGGGCGAGACCAGCTGGCAGATGCAGCGCCTGCGGGACAACCCGGAGTGCGCGGATCAGGAGCATGCCACCCGTCAGGACGCCACCGATCCGGGTCTGCAGGCCAGGTTGACCTACAACCCGTCCGAGGACGTGGCTGCGCCCTATATCGCCCGTGGGGTCTCCCCCCGTCTGGCGGTGCTGCGCGAGCAGGGGGTCAACTCCCACGTGGAGATGGCGGCAGCGTTTGACCGCGCCGGTTTTGCGGCCGTCGACGTTCATATGAGTGACATCCTCTCCGGTCGCATCAAGCTGGAAGAGTTCCAGACCCTGGTGGCCTGCGGTGGCTTCTCCTACGGCGACGTGCTGGGGGCGGGGGAAGGCTGGGCCAAGTCCATCCTGTTCAACGACGGGGCCCGCGAGCAGTTCCAGCGCTTCTTCGAGCGCGGCGATACCTTGTCGCTGGGGGTGTGCAACGGTTGCCAGATGATGTCCAACCTGCGGGACCTCATCCCGGGGGCCGATCTCTGGCCGCGCTTCGTGCGCAACCGCTCCGAGCGCTTCGAGGCGCGCTTCAGCCTGGTGGAAGTGCAGGAGTCTCCCTCCGCCTTCTTCGCCGGCATGGCGGGCTCGGTGATGCCGATTGCCGTCTCCCACGGGGAAGGGCGGGTGGAAGTGCGCGACGCCGCTCACCTGGCTGCGCTGCAACAGAGCGGCCTGGTGGGACTGCGCTTCGTGGACAACCGCGGCAAGGTCACCGAGCAGTACCCGGCCAACCCGAACGGCGCTCCGGCGGGCATCACTGCGGTCACCACCACGGACGGCCGTGCCACCATCATGATGCCGCACCCGGAGCGGGTGTTCCGCACAGTGGCGAACTCCTGGCACCCGGACAACTGGGGCGAGGATGGCGCCTGGATGCGGATGTTCCGCAACGCTCGCGTGCGTCTGGGTTAATCCCGCGCTGACGTGGTAGAGAATCAGAAACCGGCCCCCGTGGCCGGTTTTTTTATGGGCGTTGATCTGACGATGGGGAGGGCAGGCAGAGACGAGCGCGATGGGGGGGCGAGCGGGTCATCCCCGTGCTCGCAGCTCCGTCAGCCGTTTGCTGGAGGATGAGGTACTCCGGACCTGCATTGATTGAGGGACGCCGCTCTGGCGCCGTTTCTCAGACGGGCAAGCCGGTTTGGGGCTTGGCGGACATAAAAAACCGGCCACGGGGGCCGGTTTTGTTGTGTGGGCTGTACTTGAGGTTAGCGCAGCACCACGTGCTGGAAGCCCTGCACCAGGCTGATGACCGGCTGGGGATAGATGCCGAGCAGCACCACCAGGATGGCGGAGAGCAGCACCACAAGCCCGCCGGAGGAGAAGGCCCAGTCGGCCCTGGCATCGCGCAGCTGCATGCCGGGTTCGCGCAGGTAGAGGGTGACCATGACGCGCAGGTAGTAGTAGAGCCCCAGGGCACTGCCGAGCACGATGGCGCCGGAGAGCCACCACAGCTGCGCCTCGACGGTGACGCCGATGAGGTAGAACTTGCCGATGAAGCCGAGTGTCATGGGGATCCCCGCCAAGGAGAGCATCATCACCGTCATGACGGCGGTCAGGTAGGGGCGTTTCCAGAACAGACCGCGATAGCTGTGCAGGGAGTCCGCATCCTTGCCGCGATAGGGGCTGGACATCATGCTGATGACGCCGAAGGCCCCCAGGCTGGTGAACAGATACATCAGCAGGTAGACACCGGCCGCTTCCACCGGCATCTGGCCGAGGCGGCTCGCCACCACCACTGCCAGCAGATAGCCGAAGTGGGAGATGGAGGAGTAACCCATCATCCGCTTGATGTTGGTCTGGATCAGCGCCAGGAGGTTGCCGACCACGATGGAGATGACCGCCATGGCTGCCAGCAGCCAGTGGATCATGGGATCCGAGGTGGCCGGTACCGCCAGGTAGAAGCGCAGCAGCACGCAGAACACGGCTATCTTGCTCACGGTGGCGAGGAAGGTGGCCACAGGTGCAGGTGCCCCTTCGTAGACATCCGGGGTCCAGAGGTGGAAGGGGGCCAGGGAGAGCTTGAAGGCGAAGCCCACCAGCATCAGGCCGAAGCCCCCCATCAGCAGCGGGTGGTGAGCCGGGCTCTGGGCCAGGGTCAGGCCGAGATCGCTGAAGCTCAGGCTGCCCGCCTGAGCATAGAGCAGCGCCATGCCGAACAGCAGGAAGGCGGTGGCGGCGGCGGAGAGCACCATGTACTTGATGCTGGCCTCCAGGGAGTGGCGCTCGCGGTAGGCATACCCCACCAGGCCGAACATGGGCAGGGTCAGCATCTCGATCCCGATGAACAGCGACGCGAGGTGACGGGAACCCGCCAGCACCAGGCCGCCTGCGGTGGCGATGAGCAGCAGCAGGTAGAACTCCTCCCGGTTGTCCGGGTAGCCCTTGAGCCAGGAGCGACCGAAGGTACAGGTGGCCAGGGCCCCGATGAGCACCAGCCCCATGTAGAAGACCGCGTAGCTGTCCACTTGCAGCAGGGGAGTGACCCCCTGATCCCCCTGGGCCATGACGATGGGCAGGGAGAAGAGCGCCAGGTTGAGACCTGTGATGGTCACCACGAAGGCGGTGTCATCGCAGCGCTTCCAGGCGATGGCGAGCATCAGGGCGACCATGGCCCCGGTGGTCAGCAACAGGGGCAGCAGGGCCAATAGTTGGGCGGCGGTAAACGTCATGACAAGGCTCCCGGCGTGGACAAGGAAAGGGAGAGAGAAGGAGAGGGCATCATTGCAGTGCTCCTGTGGCTGGCAGCGCGTACCAGTGCAGCACGCTCAGCAGGCTGCTGCTGGCGGTGTCGAGCACGGGTTGCGGGTAGAGACCGAGCAGCACCAGCAGGCCGGCTATGGTCAGCATCATGGCCAGCTCCCGTCTGTCCAGGCCCTTGAGGACGCTCTCGTCCTTGGGGGTACCGAAGCAGGCGCGCTGCAGCATGATGAGGGAGTAGACCGAGGCCAGCACCAGGCCGAAGGTGGCGATGATGGTGATGATGGGGGCCACCTGGAAGCTGCCGATGAGGATCAGGAACTCGCCGACGAAGTTGCCTGTCCCCGGCATGCCAAGGGAGGCCACCGAGAAGAACAGCATCACGCCGGGCAGGTAGCGCAGCCGACCCCAGAGGCCGCCCATCAGGCGCAGATCCCGGGTGTGCAGCCGCTCGTAGAGCTGGCCGCACAGGATGAAGAGACCGGCGGCGGAGAGGCCGTGGGCGATCATCTGCACCACGGCACCCTGCAGGGCCAGCTCGCTGCCCGAATAGATGGCGATCATCACGAAGCCCATGTGGGAGATGCTGGTGTAGGCCACCAGGCGCTTGATGTCGGTCTGGGCGAAGGCCAGCAGGGCGCCGTAGACGATGCCGAACAGGCCAAGGAGCATGGCGTAAGGGGCGAACTCGGCGGAGGCCTCCGGAAAGAGCGGCAGGGTGAAGCGCAGCAGGCCGTAGGCGGCGGTTTTCAGCAGGATGCCCGCCAAGTCCACTGAGCCCGCGGTCGGCGCCTGGCTGTGGGCGTCCGGCAACCAGCCGTGCAGGGGCACCAGGGGCATCTTGACCGCGAAGGCGATGAAGAAGCCCAGCATCAGCAGCCACTGTACCGTGCTGCTCATGGGGGTGTTCAGCAGCTCCTGATAGTTGAAGGTGAAGACGCCTGTGCTGGCGTGGTGGGTCAGTACCAGGCCCAGGATGGCCACCAGCATGATGAGGCCGCTCGCCTGGGTGTAGATGAAGAACTTGGTGGCCGCGTTGATCCGGGATTTGCCGTCGGTGACCGAGTGGCCCCAGAGCGCGATCAGGAAGTACATGGGGACCAGCATCATCTCCCAGAAGAAGAAGAAGAGGAACAGGTCCACCGCCATGAAGACGCCGAGCACGCCCCCCAGGATCCACAGCAGGTTGAGGTGGAAGAAGCCGATGCGCTGCACGATCTCTTTCCAGGAACAGAGGATGGCCAGCACCCCGATGAAGCTGGTGAGCATCACCATCAGGAGTGACAGGCCGTCTACCGCCAGGTGCAATGAGATGCCGAAGCGGGGGATCCAGGGTTGCTGCCACTCGGCCGCCCAGACGGGGAGGCCGGGGCTCGCGAGGGAGAAGTCACCCCCCAGCCAGATGGCACCGGAGAGCACCAGACAGGCGCTCATGGAGAGCAGGGCCACCCAGCGAACGAATTGTCCGCCGAGTCGCTCCATCTGCCAGCAGAGCAAGCCGCCGATAAAAGGAATTAACAAGATCCAGAGTAAGGTCACGATATCAGCTCTCGTCTAGGTTCTAGTCGGGCAGGCCCCGGGCCTGCCACACATATTGGGCTCATGGATCAGCCGAGCAGCAGCAGGGCCAGGATCAGGGCGGCGCCCATCCCCATGGAGGCGGCGTACCAGCGCAGCTTGCCGGAGACTGTCCAGGCCAGCAGCTGGTGACCCCCCTGGGCCAGCACGGCGGGCAGGTTCATCATCCGATCCAGCGGGTCCTTGCCGAGCAAGCGGGTTGTCAGCAGGTAGGGCTTGACCCAGATCCAGTCATAGAGCCAGTCAAAGCCCCAGGCATTGAACCAGAGGGTGCTGAGCGCGCGGCCGGCGGCACTCTCGGCGATCCCCTTCGCCAGGCGACGTTCGCCGAGGAACAGGAAGGCGGCGAGCGCAATGCCTGCCACAGCGATGACGCCGGAGAGGATCTCGAGGCTGTGGCGTCCCTCTTCAATATGATCCCCCGGGCCTGCCGGCAGTACCCCGGCGAGCGGCGGCACTATCAGGGCACCCACACCGGTGGAGAGCACCAACAGCACCAGCAGCGGCAGCTGGTGGGCCAGGCCGTGGCCTGCGTGGGCCTGGGTCTGCTCCTTGCCGTGGAAGGCGATGAAGATGAGGCGGAAGGTGTAGAGGGAGGTCAGGAAGGCCCCACCCAGACCGGCCCACAGCAGGGCGCTCTGGCCACTGGCCTGCACCTGCCAGAGGATGGCGTCCTTGCTGTAGAAGCCGGCGGTGACCAGCGGCAGCGCGGCCAGGGCCGAGCCCCCCACCAGGAAGCAGGCATAGACCAGCGGCAGGCTCTTGCGCAGGCCCCCCATCTTGAAGATGTTCTGCTCGTGGTGGGTCGCGACTATCACGGCACCGGCGGAGAGGAACAGCAGCGCCTTGAAGAAGGCGTGGGTCATCAGGTGGAAGATGGCCCCTTCCCAGGCACCGACCCCCAAGGCCAGGAACATGTAGCCTATCTGGCTCATGGTGGAGTAAGCCAGGATCCGCTTGATGTCGGTCTGCACCAGGGCGGCAAAGCCTGCCAGCACCAGCGTGATGGCACCGACCAGGGCCACCAGATGGAGGATCTCCGGGGCCAGCAGGAAGAGGCCGTGGGTGCGGGCGATGAGGTAGACACCGGCGGTCACCATGGTGGCCGCGTGGATCAGTGCCGAGACCGGGGTCGGGCCCGCCATGGCGTCTGCCAGCCAGGTCTGCAGCGGCAGCTGGGCGGACTTGCCGACCGCGCCGCCGAGCAGCATCAGGCAGGCGAACGACAGGGCAGGGGAGCCCTCGGCAAACATCGCGGGGGCACGCACCAGCAGCTCGTGGATGTTGAGGGTGCCGAGCTCGCGGTAGAGCACGAACAGCCCGATGGCGAGGAAGACGTCGCCGACCCGGGTCACCACGAAGGCCTTGAGGGCGGCGGCCCCGTTGGCCGGGTTGCGGTAGTAGAAGCCGATCAGCAGGTAGCTGCACAGCCCCACCCCTTCCCAGCCGAGGTAGACGAACAAGAGATCATCGGCCAGCACCAGGAACACCATGCTGGCGATGAAGAGGTTGGTGTAGGTGAAGAAGCGGGAGTAGCCCTCTTCCCCGCGCATGTACCAGGAGGCGAACAGGTGGATGAAGAAACCCACCCCGGTCACCACCCCGAGCATGGTGAGCGACAGTCCATCCAGCGCCAGACGGAAAGTGGGGGTGAAGCTGCCCACCGACATCCACTGCCACAGGGTCTGGGTATAGACGCCGCCCTCAGGGGTGTGATTGAGGAAGTCGAACCCGACCCAGAGGGTGGTCAGGGCCGACAGGCCTATGCTGCCGACACCGATGAGTGCCGCGCTGCGCTCGCCGAGACGGCCGATGGAGAAGGCCAGCAGCAGCCACCCCAGCAGGGGGAACAGGAAAGTCAGGTATAGGAGGCTCATCCGCGCATCTCGCTCACAGTGTCCACGTTCAGGGTGTGGTAACGACGATAGAGCAGCAGTAACAGGGCGAGGCCGATACTGGCCTCCGCTGCCGCCAGAGAAATCACCAGTATGTACATGATCTGGCCGTCGGCCTGGGCCCAGCGGCTACCCGCCACCACGAACGCCAGCGCGGACGCATTCATCATGATTTCGATACTCATGAGGATAAACAGCAGGTTGCGGCGGATCAGCAGACCGCACAAACCGATGCAGAACAGGATGGCGGCCAGCAGCAGACCGTGTTCCATTGGGATTCCATTCATGACTGACCTCCTTCCTGGGATGGGCGAGCTGTGGGTTTGGGGACGGAGAGCACTTCCCCGCTCTTGTCTTCACGGCCAAGGTGATAGGCGGTGACCAGACCCGCCAGCAGCAGGATGGAGGCGAGCTCCACCGCCAGCACATAGGGGCCGAACAGGGCGATGCCGACCTCCTTGGCGCTGACATCGGTCAGTCCGAGTTCACCGCCGGTGACCCCGAGAATGCCATGGGCCAGGAAGCCGAGCAGGATGAGGGAGAGCAGGGCAGGCCCACCCCAGGTCATGGGGGTGAGCCAGTTGCGCTCCTGATCCTGGGCGGACCCCAGGTTCAGCATCATCACCACAAACACGAACAGCACCATGATGGCGCCGGCGTAGACGATCACCTGCAGGGCGCCTGCGAAGGAGGCCCCCAGGCAGAAGAAGATCATGGCCACGGCGATGAGGGAGATGATGAGATTGAGCAGCGCATGCATGGGGTTGCTGGTGCTGATGACCCGCAGCGTGCTGTAAACGGCGACCAGGGCCGCGGCATAAAATGCCAGTTCCATGATTGACTCCTAGGGCAGCAGGCTCTTGACATCGATGGGCTTGGCTTCGTTCTCGGCATCCCCTTTGGGCTTGCCGTCGATGGCCATCCCGCTCATGCGGTAGAAGTTGTAGTCCGGGTATTTGCCGGGGCCGCTGATCAGCAGATCTTCCTTCTCGTACACCAGATCCTGGCGGCGATACTCCCCCATCTCGAAATCCGGCGTCAGCTGGATGGCGGTGGTGGGGCAGGCCTCTTCACACAGGCCGCAGAAAATGCAGCGGGAGAAGTTGATGCGGAAGAACTCCGGGTACCAGCGACCGTCGTCCCGCTCCGCTTTTTGCAGCGAGATGCAGCCGACCGGGCAGGCCACGGCGCACAGGTTGCACGCCACGCAGCGCTCGTCACCGTCCGGATCCCGGGTCAGTACGATGCGGCCACGGAAACGGGGGGCGGCATAGACCTGCTGCTCCGGGTAGTTCAGGGTCTCGCGGGGGCGCCAGGCATGGGAGAAAACCATCCCCAGACTGCGCAGTTGGGTGCCAACACCCTTGATAATGCTCGTAATTTTCATTGGTGCCTCACTGCACGTTCATAAGCACGACGGCGCCGGTTACCAGCATGTTGAGCAAGGTAAGCGGTAAGCAGACTTTCCAGCCAAAGGACATCACCTGGTCAAAACGCGGGCGGGGCAGGGAGGCCCGCAGCAGGATGAAGAACACCATGAAACAGGCGGTCTTCAGGGCAAACCAGATGAAGGGCGGCAGCCAGGGGCCGTGCCAGCCACCGAAGAAGAGGGTCACGATGAGGGAGGAGATCAGCACTATGCCGATGTACTCGCCCACGAAGAACAGACCCCACTTCATGCCCGCGTACTCGATGTGATAGCCGTCGGCGAGCTCCTGCTCGGCCTCCGGCTGGTCAAACGGGTGGCGGTGGGTGACGGCAACCCCGGCAAACAGGAAGGTGATGAAGCCCAGGAACTGGGGGATCACGTTCCACAAACCGGCTTGCGCTTCCACTATATCCCGCAGGTTGAAGCTGCCGGTCTGGATGACGATGCCCATGAGCGACAGGCCGAGGAACACCTCGTAGGAGAGGGTCTGGGCCGAGGCGCGCAGGCTGCCGAGCAGGGAGTACTTGTTGTTGCTCGACCAGCCGGCGAACAGCACGGCGTAGACAGCAAGCCCTGCGATGGCCAGGATGTAGAGCAACCCCACGTTGAGATCCGCCACGCCCCAGGTGGGGGTGATGGGCACCACCGCAAACGCCAGGATGAAGGCGGTAAAGGCGATGATGGGGGCCAGCACGAAGATCCGGCGATCCGCGAACGGCGGGATCCAGTCCTCCTTGAAGAACATCTTGACCATGTCGGCCGCCAGTTGCAGCAGGCCGAAGGGGCCCACCCGGTTGGGGCCGTACCTGTCTTGCCAGAGCGCCAGCAGACGGCGCTCGATGAAGCTCATGAAGGCGCCAGCCCCCACTATCCCCACCAGCACGATCAAGGCTTTGCCTACCTCCAGCAACAGATCGATCAGCTCATTGCTCATGCGATGGCCTCCTGCAAGTCAGTCACATAGGCCTGGTGCAGCGCGGTTGGCAGACCATGGGCCCCCAGGGGCAGGCCGAGCAGGCCTGGTGCCAGCCGCTCGCTGATCCGCAGGCGCAGCCGCCAGTGGTGACCCCCCCAGGAGAAGGCCACCAGATGGCCGGCATGAAGGGCCAAACGGGCGGCGTCGGCCGGGTTCAGCACCAGCTCGGGGTCCCCCATG
This sequence comes from Aeromonas sp. EU05-FHT14A05, assembly GCF_058791175.1. NCBI lineage: Bacteria > Pseudomonadati > Pseudomonadota > Gammaproteobacteria > Aeromonadales > Aeromonadaceae > Aeromonas > Aeromonas sp. EU05-FHT14A05. The sequence goes on from NZ_JBYTDH010000005.1 coordinate 178,690, forward strand.
CGGGCCTGGATGACGGGGCTGCGCGCGGAGAGCTCGTCGCCACCGAACAGCTGGTCATAACTGACCACCTGCAGGGCTGTTTCTGCCCTGAAGGGGGCGGGAATGGTGTCGAACCAGCCGAGGGACTCGCTGCCTGGCTCCAGCAGGCGACGACCGGGATCGCCGGCCCGCAGGTTGCCACCCACCTCGTCCTGGAACTTGTTCCAGGCAGAGGGGGAGTTCCAGCCCGGTGCCCAGGCGAACGGCACCTGTTGCAGGGGCTGGCGGGCGCCGGCATAGCCTTCCATGGAGAAGGCGAACGGGGAGTCGGGATCTTGCGCCACACGGGGCTCGCTCACGTTCTGATCCGCCAGCATGGAGGTGCGGCCGCTGTAGCGGTGCGGCTCGCGAGCGAGCTTCATGCCGCGGATGCGCAGACCCGCGTTGGGGGCGGCTTCGCGCATGGTGACCAGCAGCGGGGCCGAGGCGGCGCAGGCTGCACTCACCTCGTCGAAGGTGCTCCAGCGCGGGGACTTGCCGTCCAGCATGCCTTGCAGCGCGGCCAGCCAGCGCCAGCCTTCGCGCACCTGAATGTCGGCGTCGTAGAAGGCGGGGGCATAGACCTGGAAGAAGCGCTGGGCGCGGCCTTCCATGTTCACCACAGTGCCATCGGCCTCCGCGAAGCTGGCGGCAGGCAGCACCAGGTGGGCCTGCCGGGCGGTGCCGGTGTCCTGATGATCCACCACCAGCAGATGCTGCAGGCGCTTGATGGCGGTATCGACCCGGTTGCGGGGGGCGCGGCGATAGAGATCGTTCTCCAGGGTGATCAAGGCAAGGGACTCGCTCCCTTCGATGCGCTCGAGGGCGGCTTCCAGCGGGGCGGCGTTGCCGGCCAGCATGGCCAGCCCCAGGCTGTTGGCCTCCTGGGCCACCAGTGCCAGCTCCACGGCCTGGCCGCGACCCTTGAGGGCGTGGGCTATGTTGCTGGCCGCCTCGATCAGCGCCTGGTTGCGGGCACCATTGCCTGCGATGATGAGGGGCTTCTTGGCATTGCCAAGCAGCTCGGCCCAGCGGCTGGCTTGGGCCAGCTGATCGGCGCCCAGATCCTGCGGGGCAGGGGCCAAGCCGTCGAGCAGGTGGGCGATGGCAAAGCCGAGGCGGGCCTGATCGGCGTGGGGGGCGTGCAGTGTATCGGCGGCCACGTCGTCGAGACGGGTCTGATCCAGGCTGGTGATGAGCAAGGGGTAGCGCTCATTCTGAGCGAGCGTCTGCACCGCGGCGACCTGCCAGAGATCCACCTTCAGCTTGCGGGCTATTTCGCGTCCCTTGCCCTTGACCGCCTGGCGCAGGGCCAGGGCGATGCGGGCGGCGGTCTGGGTGACATCTTCACCCAGCACCAGCACGGCGTCGGCCTCTTCCATGTCCCTAAGGCTGGGGGTACGTACCCCACCCTGATGCAGCACATGCAGCATCTTCTGCAGGCAGGCCCATTCGCTCTGCTCGACGCCTGCGTAGAAGTTGGCGGCGCCCACCAGCTCGCGCAGGGCGAAGTTGCTCTCGAGCGAGGCGCGGGGCGAGCCGATGCCGATGATGCCGCTTGCGGTGCGCAGGGCATCGGCGGCGCGGTTGAGGGCGCCATCCACCGTGATGGCCAGCTTGTCATTGCCATCCTGCAGCAGGGGTTGGCGCGGGCGGTCGGCCTGGTTGACATAGCCGTAACCGAAGCGGCCACGATCACAGAGGAAGTAGTGGTTCAGGGCGCCGTGGAAGCGGTTCTCGATGCGGCGCAGCTCGCCATAACGCTCCCCCGGGCTGATGTTGCAGCCGACGGAACACTGCTGGCAGATGCTGGGGGCGAACTGCATGTCCCACTTGCGGTTGTAGCGCTCGGAGTGGGTCTTGTCGGTGAAGACGCCGGTGGGGCAGACCTCCACCAGGTTGCCGGAGAACTCGCTCTCCAGGGTGCCATCCTCGACCCGGCCGAAGTAGACGTTGTCGTGGGCGCCGTAGACTCCCAGATCCTCGCCGCCGGCGTAATCCTTGTAGTAGCGCACGCAGCGATAGCAGGCGATGCAGCGGTTCATCTCATGGTTGATGAAGGGACCGAGATCCTGATTCTGGTGGGTGCGCTTGGTGAAGCGGTAGCGGCGGCTGTTGTGGCCCGTCATCACCGTCATGTCCTGCAGGTGGCAGGCGCCACCCTCTTCGCACACCGGACAGTCGTGGGGGTGGTTGGTCATCTGCCACTCCACCACCGTCTTGCGAAACTCCTTCGCCTCTTCGTCCTCGATGGAGATATAGGTGCCATTGGTGGAGGGGGTCATGCAGGACATGACCAGGCGGCCGCGCTTGTCGTCGGCATTCTGGTACTGTTTGACCGCGCACTGGCGGCAGGCGCCGACGCTGCCGAGCGCCGGGTGCCAGCAAAAATAGGGGACGTCCAGACCCAGCGACAGACAGGCTTGCAGCAGGTTGTCTGCCCCGTCTACCTCGAACTCTTTACCGTCTACATGAATGGTTGCCATACAACTTCCCTGAAACCTGTTTTGTGAAATCGGCTATTGCCCGATGCGTCCTGGCGTATTACCAGCGCTCGCCCAGCAGATTGGGCTGGATACCCTTGAACAGCTTGTGATTGTCATGGGGGGCCTTGACCCCGGCCTCGAACTCGGACCGGAAGTACTTCATGGCACTGCCAAGGGGTTCGACGGCGCCGGGGGCATGGGCACAGAAGGTCTTGCCTGGCCCCAGGAAGCTGACCAGCTGCTCCAGGGTGGCGAGATCCTCGGGTTGGCCTTCGCCACGCTCCAGGGCCCGCAGGATCTTGACGCTCCAGGGCAGGCCGTCGCGGCAGGGGGTGCACCAGCCGCAGGATTCGCGGGCGAAGAACTCCTCCATGTTGCGCAAGAGTCCGACCATGTTGATGCTGTCATCCACCGCCATGGCGAGGCCGGTGCCCATGCGGGTGCCGACCTTGCCGATGCCGCCTGCATACATCTGGGCATCCAGGTGCTCGGGCAGCAGGAAGCCGGTTCCGGCGCCGCCAGGTTGCCAGGCCTTGAGGCGATAGCCGGCCTTCATGCCGCCTGCGTACTCTTCGAATAGCTCGCGGGCGGTGATGCCAAACGGCAGCTCCCAGAGACCGGGGTTGTTCACCTTGCCGGAGAAGCCCATCAGCTTGGTGCCGTGATCTTCCGAGCCCGGCAGCGCCAGCCCCTGATACCAGGGGACGCCGTTGCCGATGATGGCGGGCACGTTGCACAGGGTCTCGACGTTGTTGACGCAGGTGGGCTTGCCCCAGACACCGGAGACGGCGGGGAAGGGGGGTTTGGCCCGCGGGTTGGCGCGCCGTCCTTCCAGGGAGTTGATGAGCGCCGTCTCTTCGCCACAGATGTAGCGGCCGGCGCCGGTGTGGACGAACAGCTCGAAGTCAAAACCCGAGCCCAGGATGTTCTTGCCGAGCAGCCCCGCGGCCTTGGCCTCTTCCACCGCGCGGCGCAGGTGGATGGCGGCATCCACGTACTCGCCGCGCAGGAAGATGTAGCCGCGATAGGCCTTGAGGGCCCGGGCACTGATGATCATCCCCTCGATCAGCAGGTGGGGCAGTTGCTCCATCAGCAGCCGATCCTTGTAGGTGTTCGGCTCCATCTCGTCGGCGTTGCAGAGCAGGTAACGGATGTTCATGCTCTCGTCCTTGGGCATCAGGCCCCACTTCACCCCGGTGGAGAAGCCGGCGCCGCCGCGCCCCTTGAGGCCGGCGTCCTTGACGGTGCTGACGATCTCATCCGGGCTCATCTGGCCCAGTGCCTTGCGGGCGGCCTCATAGCCTTGCTTGGCCTGATACTCCTCCAGCCACACCGGCTGGCCGTCATCCCGCAGCCGCCAGGTGAGGGGATGGGTCTCGGGGGCGCGGGGGACGCGGTTGGCGGTGCCGAGGGAGGCGAGTGTCTTGCCTGGCTGAATGCTCATGGGTAAGCCTCCAGGGTTTTCAGCAACGTCACCGGATCGAGTCCGCCATAGGTGTCGTCATCGATCATGATGGCCGGCCCCTTGTCGCAGTTGCCGAGGCAGCAGACCGGCAGCAGGGTGAAGCGGCCATCCGGGGAGGTCTGACCGGGGGCCAGATTGACGACCTCTTTCAGACCGGCCAGCAGCTGCTCGTGGCCGTTGATGTAGCAGACCATGCTGTCGCAGACGCGGATGATGTGGCGACCCACCGGCTGGCGGAAGATCTGGCTGTAGAAGGTGGCGACCCCCTCCACGTCGCTGGCGGGGATGCCGAGTTCGGCACCGATGGCGTGAATGGCGCCGTCGGGCACCCAGCCGCGGGCCTGCTGCACTATCTTGAGCGCTTCTATGCTGGCGGCACGGGGATCTTCGTAGTGGTGTTTCTCATGTTCGATGGCATCGCGCTCAGCCTGGCTCAGGACGAAATCGCCCTGTTTGCTGCTGCATGCCCCTTGCCCTTGGGGGGTCTGGTTATTGTGACACTGACATTGGCTCATGACTTGACCTTTTGTGGCTTTTCCCTTTACTGCGCGTCTTGCCCTTCGCCCCGTCTGCCGGGGCGAGAGGACTCAACGATCCACATCTGACATAACGAAATCGATACTGCCCAGGTAGACGATGAGGTCCGACACCATCTGGCCGCGGATCACCGAGGGGATCTGCTGCAGGTGGGCAAAGCTCGGGGTCCGGATCCGGGTCCGGTAGCTCATGGTGGAGCCGTCGCTGGTCAGGTAGTAGCTGTTGATGCCCTTGGTCGCCTCTATCATCTGGAAGGACTCGGCGGCCGGCATCACCGGGCCCCATGACACTTGCAGGAAGTGGGTGATCAGGGTCTCGATGTCCTGCAGGGTGCGCTCTTTGGGTGGCGGCGTGGTGAGCGGGTGATCCGCCTTGAAGGGCCCCTCCGGCATGTTCTTCATGCACTGCTCTATGATGCGCATGCTCTGGCGGATCTCCTCGATGCGCACGGTGGCGCGGTCGTAGGCATCCCCGTTGCTCCCCACCGGCACCTCGAACTCGAACTGATCGTAGCCGGAATAAGGGCGCCATTTGCGCACGTCGAAGTTGAGGCCGGTGGCCCGCAGACCGCCCCCCGTGGTGCCCCAGGCGAGCGCCTGCGCCGTGTTGTAGGCGGCGACGCCTATGGTGCGACCGCGCAGTATGCTGTTGCGCATGGCGGCCTTCTCATACTCCATCAAGCGCTTGGGCAGCCAGCTCAGCAGGTTGTCCTGGATGAGGCGGGCCCAGCCGGTGGGCAGATCGTGGGCCACGCCACCGATGCGGAACCAGGCCGGGTGCATGCGGGCGCCCGTGATGGCCTCAATGATGGTGTAGATCTTCTGCCGGTCGGTGAAGGTAAAGAAGACCGGCGTCATGGCCCCCACGTCCTGGATGTAGGTGCCAAGGAACAGCAGGTGGCTCTGGATGCGGAACAGCTCCGCCATCATCACCCGGATCATGTCGACCCGGTTGGGTACCTTGATCCCCGCCAGCTTCTCGACCGCCAGCACATAGGGCAGGTTGTTCATCACGCCGCCCAGATACTCGACCCGGTCGGTGTAGGGGATGTAGCTGTGCCAGGACTGGCGCTCGCCCATCTTCTCGGCACCGCGGTGGTGATAGCCGATGTCGGGCACGCAGTCGCGGATCTCCTCCCCGTCGAGCTGCAGCACCAGGCGGAAGGCGCCGTGGGCCGAGGGGTGGTTCGGGCCGAGGTTAAGGAACATGTAGTCCTCGTTCTCGTTGCCACGGGCCATGCCCCACTCTTCGGGCTTGAACAGCAGGTTGTCCTGCTCCTGATCCTGCTTGACCGCATCGAGCATGAAGGGATCGAACTCGGTGGCGCGGGCCGGGTAGTCCTTGCGCAGCGGGTGTCCCTGCCAGCTCTTGGGCATCATGATGCGGGTGAGATGGGGGTGACCGTCGAAGGTGATGCCCATCAGATCCCAGACTTCCCGCTCGTACCAGTTGGCGTTGGGGAAGTGGCGGCTGACGGTGGGCAGGTGCAGATCGCTCTCCATCAGCGGCACCTTCAGCATCACGTCAGCGTTACGGTCGATGGAGATGAGGTGATAGAAGACGGTGAAGTCGCTGCCCGGCAGGCCGTGACGGTGGCTGCGCATCCGCTCGTCGGTGGCGCTGAGATCAAACAGCATCACGAAGGGGGAGGGGAGCTTTTGCAAAAAGCCCATCACGTCCAGCAGCAGATCGCGGGAGAGCCAGATCACCGGCACCCCGGTGCGGGTGCTCTGCACCGTGAAGCGCTCGGCACCGAAGTGGGCGAACAGCTCGCCGACCACCTGGGCATCGGCGTGATCCGCCATCTGCCCCTGGGCCATGGTGTAGTTGCTTGGGAATTCTCGAGTCAGTTTCATGGTCAGATCTCATCCGGCGTGCGCAGGTTGGTGACTTGGATGCGCTCTTCCCGCTTGCGATCCTTCTCGGCCTGCATCTGGGGACGGTAGATCCCCTGATCACCCACCACCCAGGAGAGGGGACGGCGCTCCTTGCCGATGGAGTCCTGCAGCAGCATCAGGGCCTGCAGGAAGGCTTCGGGACGGGGCGGGCAGCCCGGGATGTAGACGTCGACCGGCAGGAACTTGTCCACCCCCTGCACCACGGAATAGATGTCATACATGCCGCCCGAGTTGGCACAGGCGCCCATGGAGATGACCCACTTGGGTTCGAGCAGCTGTTCATAGAGGCGCTGGATGACGGGGGCCATCTTGATGAAGGGGGTCCCGGCGATCACCATGAAATCCGCCTGACGGGGCGAAGCCCGGATGACTTCGGCGCCGAAGCGGGCCACGTCATGGGGGGAGGTGAAGGCGGTACACATCTCCACATAGCAGCAGGAGATGCCGAAGTTGTAGGGCCAGAGGGAGTTCTTGCGGCCCCAGTTGACGGTGTCTTGCAACACCTCTTCGAGGCGCCCGATCATGATGCCGCGGGTCGCCTGCTGCGCCAGCGGGTCATCGACGGTCTGGCGCTGTTCCTGGGGGTAGCGCTCAACGGGCGCATCCGGGTCAATCCGGGTCAGGGTGTACTTCATGGTGCAACCTCAAAGGGATAATCGGTAAATCAGTCTGGCTTCTTGTCAGTCAGGACGCGTTTCTTCGGGGCCCAGTCGAGGGCACCGATGCGCCACAGGTAGATGAGGCCTACCAGCAGCAGGGTGATGAAGATGGTGGCTTCGATGAAACCGACCCAGCCGCTCTCCCGAACGGAGACGGACCAGGCGAAGAGATAGAGCGCCTCGACGTCGAAGATGACGAAGAACATGGCGACCAGGTAGAACTTGGCGGAGAAACGCAGACGGGCATTGCCGACGGACTCGATGCCCGATTCGAAGGGCCTGTTCTTGGCACGGCCATAGGCTCGTCCCCCCAGCAAGGCCGCGACGCCTATCATGGTCAGGCAGATGCAGATGGCCCCAATGACGTAGACAGCAAAGGCCCAATGCTGGACAGCAATATCAGCAAACATAGGTGTTTTCCCTAACCGAATTAATCATGTGACTTAACAAGGATGCTACGTATTATGCCAGTTCCATACTGATTTACATGTCATTTCAAAGGATTAATTATTAATCAACGGGAGGAAAATCGCGTTTTGCTAGCGGGGTCAATTTTCTCATTTGAGAATCATTTTCAATTGCTTTTACCCGGCAGGGAAAACAGCCGATCTGCTTGAGAAATAAACTAATCGGCAAAACGAAAGACCCCGCATGGCGGGGTCTTTTCATCAAGGGGCGAGGAGGGGGAGGGCTTGTTCAGCCGCCTTGCCCTGGGAGAGCACTATCTCCACCCGGCGGTTGGCCTGGCGATGGGCCGGGGTGTCGTTGGCAAAGCGGGGCTGGGTGTCTGCCACGCCCTGGGCGATGACGCGCCGCGAGTCCAGCTTGGGGTTGGTGAGCAGGGTATGGACTATGGTGGCCGCCCGCAGCACCGACAGTTCCCAGTTGTTGCGATAGAGCTCCACCGGCGCCTGGGAGTTGTCGGTGTGGCCGGTGACCACCACCATGCCCGGAATATCGGCCAGCACGTCGGAGACCTTGTTGACCAGGGGAATGAACTGGGGCTGCAGGAAGGCCGAATCGGCCGGGAACAGGGTCTTCTCGCCGATGCGGATCACCAGCTGACTGCCGAGCTGCTCCACCTCGATCTCCTGGGATTCAATCTGGCTCTTGAGCTGCTGCTGCAGTTTTTGCTTGGTGACAGTGGCCCAATCCTGCTCCTTGGTCTTGTGCGGCCATGACTCGGTGGCGCTGGGCTTCTCCGAGGCGCCTATGGTCTCGTTGAAAGGGTCGGCCGCGGCGGCCGGGCTCTGGGTGTCCAGCAGCTCCTCCTTCTGGGAGGTACCCGGCGTGGTCTTGGATTCCGGCTCCAGGATGCCCGTCCCCCCCTGCATCACGGGAGAGCCAGCGGGCAGAGAGATGAGGCCTATCTTGCCAAGAGACTCGATAAAGCCCTGGATCAGCACCCGGGTCTCCGATTGCTTGGCCATGGCGAAGGAGTAGAGCACCACGAACAGGGCAAACAGCAGGGTCATGAAGTCGGCATAGGAGACCAGCCAGCGCTCATGGTTCTCCGGTGCTTCAGCCTTTTTCTTTTTCGCCACCATGGCCTCCGAGGTAGGGTTCAAGGGTCACTTGCAACCGCTGTTGTGACTCGCCGTCCACTATGCAGAGGATGCCGGTCAGGGTCATCTCCTTGTAATGGCGGATCTGGTGGGCGAAGCCCTTGTAGCGGTTGCCAAAGGGCAGGAAGATCAGGTTGGCGGCGCCGACCCCGTAGATGGTGGCGATGAAGGCCACCGCGATGGCGCCACCGAGCTTGTCCGGCGCATCCAGCAGCCCCATGGCGTGAATGAGGCCGAACACGGCCCCGACTATCCCCATGGTCGGGCAGTAGCCCCCCATGGCTTCGTAGAATTTGACGGTCTGCTCGAGATCTTCCTGCTCGAACTCGATCTCGTTTTCCAGCACCTCGTGGATCTTGGTCTTCTCGTAGCCATCCACCATCATCTGCACCCCTTTTTTCAGGAAGGGATCCTTGATGTCATCGATCATCCCCTCCAGTGCCAGCATGCCGCTGCGCCGGGCGTTGCCTGCCAGGGTTTCCAGCAACTGGGCCTGCTCCAGCATGTCGAGGCGCAGGGGAGAGATGAGCCACTTGAAACGCTTGAAGGTCTTGCCGACCACGGAGAAGGGGAATTGGGTCAGGGCGGCACCCACTGTGCCCCCGATCACGATGAGAAAGGCGGGGAGATCGAGCAGGGCGCTGGGGTGTCCCCCCTCGATGATGTTGCCACCCAGGATGGCAGCCAGGGCCAGCAGCAAACCAATAAGACTCATCTATCCATATCCCTATGCGTTGTGTGTGGCTAGTGTAGTCATTTAACTATCAGTTTTTCAAAATGAAATCCAATCGATGAGCAATATCGGACGGCTCGGAATCATGAACTTGTCCCTCCTGTTTCGGCCAGGATGGCGGGATCATGAGGACCTTGATGGGGCGAGCGGTAGTGTGCGTTTGATACCAGTCATTGAGGAAGAGGCCCTGATGGGAGAGCGGGCCAAGGGGGAGAGGTTGAAATCCGGCGAGCGACCCGGTCAGCCTGGGAAGCCTGTCCGTGCCAGTGGATCCCCGAGGCCCCTTACGGCGCCGCGGGGATGACGCAGATCTCCTTCAATCAGCCTGGCTGGCCGCCTCCGCGATGAGGGAGGCTATCTCGTCCGCTCGCGAGGCGAGGGAGGCGTGGCTGGCCGCCAGCGTCACCGTCTTGCGCGGTGCGATGCGTGACGCCATTTTCTGCTGATTGTCCGGGTGGATCATGCGGTCTTCGCTGGATATCTGATACCAGCTTGGTTTTTTCTTCCAGGCCGGCGCCGTGATGTTGTTGCCAAAGGTGCCCCCCAGCGGCGCCTTCTGGGTCACCGCCATCACCAGAGCCTCCTCCGGGGTCAAGTCCTGGCAGAAACTCTCGTGAAACTTGTCCGCCACTATCCAGAGATAGCCGTCGCTGTCGGGCGCTATGTTGGCCATGGCTGCGGGCGGCAGGCTCTGGGTGAGGGCGCCCGGACTTTCACCGGCATCCGGGGCGAAGGCGGCGACATAGACCAGGCCGATCACGTTGGGCAGGTTGCCCGCCTCGGTGATGACGGCTCCACCGTAGGAGTGGCCGACGAGCAGCACGGGGCCGCTCTGCTGGGCCACCATCTTGCGGGTTCGCTCGGCGTCGTCGGCCAGGGAGGTGAGGGGCAGCTCAACCGCCTTCAGTTTGGTGAAGCCCCGCCGTGATAACGCCACTATGACCTTGCCCCAGTGCGCCGCGCCGCCCCAGAAGCCGTGCACCAGGACTATGGTGGGTTGCTCGCTCATCGCTTTATCTCCTGTTGAATAAAGATGTGATTGCCAGGAGCCAGCCGGGCTGATGCCGAAGGCTTCCCTCCATGGGCGACCAATAGCATAGCTCCTGGACGAACCCCCATCGGCTTGCCTAAGGAGATCCACCACGGATGGCGTCTTGGGAAGGGGGTTGGCTAAGGCAGAGAGAAGCAGAGAGCGGGCAGGGAAGAGGAGGGGAATACGAGCCGGGGAAGGTGTCGATGTCAGCGAACAGCCGGAAAGCAAAAAACCGACCCTGAGGTCGGTTTCTTATAATTTGGCGGTGAGGGAGGGATGATTTGCCACTGCGTGGCTCACCCCTTCGGGGCGGCCTCTGGCCGTTCATCGCAGTAAGCTGCTCTGCTCGAGCCCGACGAGGCTTCTCACCCTCCCTCCATCGGCATCGGGTGTTGTTATGCCACCAGATGCAAAAAAACCGACCCTGAGGTCGGTTTCTTATAGTTTGGCGGTGAGGGAGGGATTCGAACCCTCGATACGTTGCCGTATACACACTTTCCAGGCGTGCTCCTTCAGCCACTCGGACACCTCACCAAATTTTCGACTGCTGTTTAACGTGTTCAATCACCACGTCGTTCGCTGCGCCGTTGCGCTGGAACGGGGCGTAATTTAGGGGAAAGCTGACTCGGGGTCAAACACTTTTCCCCTTATTTTTCAGAATCTTTATCGAATGCCTATCCCTTGCACAGAATGCCGGTTTTTTAAGCCGCTTCAGGGTTTGTCCAAAATGATCAGGCTGTCGGGCAACTCGTTTTGATCCCGGGTGGCCGGAAACGCATCGGTCAGGATGGCGCTGGTGCGATCCACGCACTCGAGGAAACCCTGTTCCACCTCCTTGTTGCGCACCCGCACCACGAAGTCGTCGATGATCTGCTGCCACTGCGCGTTGTCTATGTGCTGGGCGATGCCGTCATCCACCAGGATCTCCACATAGTGCTCCGCCACCGAGACGAAGATCAGCACCCCGAGCCGGTCGCGGGTGCGGTGCAGTCCCTGCTCGACAAACTGCAGGCGGGCCATCAGGGCCGCCCTGTGCTGACGAACTTTTTTCGGGATCAGCCGCATCTTGATGGGGGTCCAGTGGAACAGCAGGCTCAGCAGCAGCCAGACCGACCACTGCACCAGCAGGATTTCGTACCAGCCGAGCCAGAAGCCGAGCTGGAACACCAGCAGGGGAGTGAGCATGGCCAGCAGCGCGGCCCACAGGGTCGGGATGTAGCGGTAGCCATCGCTGGCGGGGGCCAGCACTGTGACCAGCTCGGCGTCCGTGGCCTGCTCGGCTTGTCGTACCCTGGCCTGCAAGGTGTGATAGAACTGTTTTGAAATCATCGTCTTGTCTCTTGCTCCCTGATTACCAACCACCGGAGGCACCACCGCCCCCAAAACTGCCACCACCGCCACTGAAACCGCCGCCGCCCCCAAAGCCACCGCCGGAGGGTCCGGCGCCGAAACCGCCGGCCATGTAAGCGGCGCGGCGCCGGCCGCGACCACCGCCGCCACCGCCTCCCCGCAGGTTGTGCAGCACTAGCATCACGACCACCACCAGGATGAACAGCCAGGGGCCGCCGAGCTTGTCTTCCTTGCTGGCGTTGTCCACCGGTTGGTATTCCCCTGCCAGGGCCTGCATGATGCCCTGGCTGCCGGCCACCACGCCGGCCACCATGTCGCCGCGCTTGAAGGCGGGCAGGATCCGGGTCTGGATGATGTTGGCGGCGATGGCATCGGGCAGGGCGCCCTCCAGGCCATAGCCCACCTCGATGCGCACCTTGCGCTCATCCTGGGCGATCAACAGCAGCACGCCGTTGTTCTTGCCCTTCTGGCCTATGCCCCAGTGGCGGCCGAGCTGGTAGCCGTACTCCTCTATGGTCTCCCCATCCAGGCTGTCGATGGAGACCACCACCAGCTGGATGCCGCTGCGCTTCTCGAAGGCGGCCAGTTGCTGGGTCAGCTGGTGGGCCTGCTTGCGTGACATCAGGGCCGCCTCATCCACCACACGTCCGCTCAACGGCGGAAAGGCGGGGGCGGCGTGCAGCGCCGCCGTCCAGAGCAGCAGCAAGGGGAGCAGCGCGCGCAGCATCATCGTCATTGGAAGCTGACCTTGGGCGCCTCATCGGCACCGGGCCTGGCGCTGAAGCTGGGTTTGGCCTCGAGATCCGAATAGAGCAGCTTGGACCAGATGACCCCCGGGAAGGTGCGGATCTCGGTATTGAACTGGCGTACCGCCTCTATGTAATCGCGCCGCGCCACCGCGATGCGGTTCTCGGTGCCTTCCAGCTGGGCCTGCAGGGTCAGGAACTGCTGATCCGCCTTCAGATCCGGGTAGCGTTCCACCACCACCATCAGGCGGGAGAGGGCGCTGGAGAGCTGATCCTGGGCCGCTTCAAAGGCCTTGAGCTGGGAGGGATCGCTCACCTGCACGCTGCCGACCCGGGCACGGGCATCGGTGACCGCCTTGAGGGTCTCCTGCTCGTGGCTGGCGTACCCCTTGACGGTGGCCACCAGGTTGGGAATGAGATCGGCCCGGCGCTGGTACTGGTTCTCGACCTGCCCCCAGCTCGCCTTGACCTGCTCATCCAGGGTGGGAATGTTGTTCATGCCGCACCCGGTCAATCCCAGCAGCAGGGTGAAAGTCAGCAGGCACTGGGTGGCCCTGTGCCGGAGTGAAGTGGCCATCTTGTTGTTCTCCATTGAAATTTCTGACGGATATCGGCTCACCATAGCAGCTTGTGGTCAGCCCTCACAACGCTTCGGCAAGACGGGAGCTCGGTAGCTCATGGAGACCTTGGGCAACTGGGGCTTGTCCTTGAGCCAGGAGGCCAGCTCGGCATCGCAGCCGTTGCCGGGGGGGATAGGGGCCTGGGGCTGGCAATCCGGGCTGTTTGCCGGGCAGCGCAACCTGACGTGAAAGTGGCTGAAGTGGCCGACCCAGGGGCGCAGCTTGGCGACCCAGGGTTCATCGGCCGCCCGTTTGCACACCTCGGCCTTGATGACGGGATTGACGAAGATGCGCGCCACCTCGGGCTTGTTGGCGGCGAGGCGCAGCAGATTGAGCTGCCGGGGGCCGAAGCGGCCGGGCAGCATACGGTAGCTGGGCTCGTCGATCAGCGCCCACTCCTTGGGGGCATCCTGCTCCCACTTGCTGATGGGCCTGTCGGCCATGCGAAACCAGATGTCGGCATCGAGGCCGGTCTGGTGGCTGCGATGGCCAGAGGTGAAGGGGCCGCCCCGCGCCATGGCGAGATCGGCGATATAGAGATCCGGCATGCCGGCCAGCCTGGTCTGGTTGGCCAGGCCCTGCAGGTAGTGAATGAGATCGGGGTGACCGTAATAGCGCAGCCGCTTGCTGCGGATCACCTGATAGCCGGGTCCTGTCAGCGGCAGGGCCACGGCATTGTTAAGGCAACCGGCCGCGTAGCCGCCGATGGCTTCTGCATAGAGGGCGCTGGTGGTGAGCAGCAGGGCAGTGGCGAACATGGGACTCCTGAAGATGGCGGGCTCAGACAGCCCCAAGCATACCAAGAGTGGCGGCTGGCCGTCATCCGTGCCGCCGCGCCGGTTGCAACCCATGGGCGGGCTCGCGCACAATGCGGGCCAACGCCGATGCGGCAGGGCCGTTTCCATCATGTGAGGAGGATGAAATGAGAGTCAGTGAACTGGCATCGCAGGGGGGAGTGAACTGGCTGATGCCCCCGGCGCGACGCTTCTACGGGGTCATGATCTGCCTGTTGCTGGCGAGCCTGGGGACTGTGGTGGCCGCGCTCTTGCTGGGTTATCCCGAGATGGGGCTGCTGCCCTGGGTCGGTCTGGTGTTTGGCGGCATAGTGCTGGTGATGATGGTGTTGCCACGCAACTGGCAGCGCTGGCGGTTGGCGGAGCTCGCCTGGGACGACCATCACCTCTATCTGCTCAACGGTGGCGAAGACAGGGCCCTGGCCCTGCCGAGGGCGGCACTGGTGGGCATAGAGCGGGATCGCAAGGTGGGACACGACGGTCAGTGGCTCGACTTCAGCCTGGATCTGGGGCTGGATGGGGAGGCCCTGGCCGACGCCACTGCCTTGCTGGGTCTGACCCGGGAAGGCACCCATGAGGTGGCCCCCGGGGTCTATCGCTTCGGTTTTAAACGGGCCTGGCACAGCCGCCGCGCCCTGAGCCGGTTGTTGGCCGCGCTGCAGCCAGCCTGACTATTTTCTCGACAATCTATCGCAAAGCTCAGATACTCCCTCTGATTCGAATTGATCTTTCCTGCTCCGATAGTCCAAGAGATCAACGACTTGGGCCTCGAGGCAGGGAGTGCCACGGCATGATGCCATGGCTGGTCCGGCAGGGGGGTTGTGCCCTTACTCCAGGTCGGTGGATGCATAGAGAAGGCACCTTGAATCGAGAGTGGATGGCATGAAGATTTACGTAGGTAATCTGTCGTACCGGATGACGGCCGACGAACTGACAACCGTGTTCAGCCAATTTGGGCAGGTAGACAAGGTCGATATCATCATCGATCGCGATACCGGTCAGTCCAAGGGGTTTGGCTTCATTGAAATGCCTGTCAACGGGGATGCCGAGAAGGCCATCGCCGAGTTGCATGGCACCGAAATAGGTGGCCGGACCATCACAGTCAACCAGGCCAAACCGAAGACAGATGCACCTCGTGGTCGCCCCCAGCGCCATCGTTGAATCGTCTCGATAACGAAAAACGGCATGGATCACTCCATGCCGTTTTTGTTTGCCTCCCGCTCAGTGGCAGGCGGGATCAGGGCACATCGTAACCCAGGGCGGCCTTGCGGATGCGGAACCACTGCTGGCGGTTGAGCACGATGGACTCGGCCGCCACGGCGGCGGCGATCCGCTCCCGCTTGCCCGAGCCGATGAGCGGCAGCGGCTGGCTCGGCAGCATCATCACCCAGGCGTAGACCACCTGCTCCAGGTGCTGGGCCCCCACCTCCTGGCGGATCTGCTCGAGCTCGGCTCGCAGCGGGGCATAGGCGGGATCGTTGAACAGCCGTCCGCCACCGAGGCAGGACCAGGCCATGGGCTTGATGCCCAGTTGCTGGCACTGATCCAGGGCGCCATCCAGCGTCCCTTCCTGGTGCAGCGGCGAGATCTCCAGCTGGTTGGTGACCAGGGGGAAGGGCAGGCGGGATTGCAGCAGATTGAACTGATGGGGAGTGAAGTTGGAGACGCCGGCGTGCTTGATCTTGCCCGCCTGCTTGAGGCTGATGAAGGCCTCGGCCACCTCGTCGGCATTCATCAGGGGGTCGGGGCGGTGGATCAGCAGCAGATCCAGGTGATCGGTGCCGAGCTTTTGCAAGGAGGCCTCGGCGCTGGCGACGATGTGGCCCTTGCTGGTGTTGTAGTGATTGAGGGCGTGTTCCGGCTTGGCGGTGAGGGCGATGCCGCACTTGCTGACAATCTCCATCCGGCTGCGCAGGGAGGGCTCCAGACGCAGGGCCTGGCCGAAGGCCTCCTCGCACTGGTAGCCGCCGTAGATGTCGGCGTGATCTATGGTGGTGACCCCGAGATCCAGGTGGTATTTCATCAGATCCAGCAGGGCGGCCGGGGAGAGTTGCCACTCCATCAGGCGCCAGTAGCCCATGATGAGGCGGGAGAAGGTGGGGCCTTGATGGTGCAGGGCAAGACGGGATACGGACATGGTGACTCCTCTACGGATAAAGAGACGGAAAAATAAAGGCAGAATCAATGCTGCCAGCATCTTGGTCTCTTCTGGCGGACAAGGCAATAATGCCCCCCTCGCGAATTCGAACTATGGTTCTGACCGATAACGGTGCCCGGGCGCAGAGTCGGGCCAGAAAGACGATGGAGAGGTGGTGATGGAAGGATTTGCCGCCAGGCTGCAGAGCCTGATCGGGGAGGGCAGCGTCAGCGCCTTCGCCCGCAAGGTGGGGTTGAGTGAGGCCCTGATCCGCAAGTATCTGAAAGGGGCCGAGCCCGGCCTTGGCAAGGCGAACCAGATCGCCATGGGGGCGAACTGCTCCCTGGAGTGGCTCGCCACCGGCTGCGGTTATCTCTACCGCCAGGCCGAGGTGGTGGACAGGGACGCGCTGGCGGCGGCGGGGGCGCTGGTGCAGGAGACGCTCCCCGGCCAGCCGCTGCCGGACGAGCAGCATCTGGTGATCCTGCTCGCCTACTACCAGTTTCTGCGCAGCCACAAGCAGGCGGACGGTTTTCTGGATCTGGCGCGGGCGCGGGAGTTTGGCCGTCATCTGGCAGAGGCCTGAGGCCGCAGGCCCCGGCAGGGCGCCATTCTTCTGATACCCTCTAAGCAAGGGACAAATCCAAGGACACACAGATGAGTTATCTGATCCTGGGCAGTGGCGGGTTGGGGGGGGCCCTGGCCCACGAACTCGCCAGCCGTGGCGAAGAGTGGTTGCTGGCGGGCAGGCAGTTGCCCAAAGGGCTGGATCCCGCCTGCTATTTCCCGTTGCAGGAGGTGGATCCGCTCTCCTTCGAGGCCCTGTTCACCCTCTATGACGCCACCACCCTGCCGACTGTGGTGATCAACACCATAGGCCTGCTGCACGATCTCAATCACATGCCGGAGCGGCGGGTGGAGGAGGTAAGCCCTCAGTGGCTGGGGGAAAGCCTGCAGGCCAATGCCTGGCCCCACCTGGCCCTGGGGGCCAGCCTGAGCCGGCTCATGACCCCCGAGAGCCGGCTGTGGCTCTGCTCTCTCTCGGATCTGGCGGGCAGCCTCGGGACCGGCAACCTGGAAGCCGTCGGGCGCTACAGCTACCGGATGAGCAAGGCAGCCCTCAACATGGGGGCCAGGATCCTGGCCGCCGAGTGGGCCGAGCGCTTCCCCGGCGCCGGCGTCATCACGGTTCACCCCGGGCTCATGGACACCCCCATGCAGCAACCCTTCCGGCAGGGGCTTGACCCCGCCCTGTTGCAGGATCCCGCCCTGGTGGCGCCGCAGTTGCTGGATCTCCTGGCCTCGCTGACCCTGGCGCACTCCGGCCGCTTCGTGGACCTGCGCGGCCAGCCGCTGCCCTGGTGAGCCGCCGGGCTCACATTCCCGCCCCCCATCCCTTGCCAGCATGGTGCCGGCTGGTTAATGTCATGCTCCTGCATCAGGAGGATGACATGCGCTATATCGATTTACGAAGTGATACCGTGACCCAACCCACGGAAGCCATGCGCCAGAGCATGCTGCACGCCGAGGTGGGCGATGATGTCTACGGGGAAGATCCCAGCATCAATGCGCTGGAGCGTCGGGGTGCCGAGCTGCTGGGCAAAGAGGCGGCCCTGTTCGTGCCATCCGGCACCATGTCCAACCTGCTGGCGATGATGAGCCACTGCCAGCGCGGGGAGGGGGCCGTGCTGGGCTCCGCCTCCCACATCTATCGCTACGAGGCGCAGGGCTCTGCCGTGCTGGGTTCGGTGGCTCTGCAGTCTGTTCCCATGCAGGCCGACGGTACCCTGGCGCTCAACGACGTGCGGGCCGCCATCGCCCCCGATGACGCCCACTTTGTCCAGACCCGGCTGGTGTGCCTTGAAAATACCCACAACGGCAAGGTGCTGCCGCTGTCCTACCTGCGCGAGATGCGCGATTTTGTGAATGAGCACGGCTTGCTGCTGCACTTGGACGGGGCCCGTCTCTTCAATGCGGTGGTGGCGAGCGGCGAGCCGGTTGCGGCCATCGCGGCCCCCTTCGACAGCATCTCCGTCTGTCTCTCCAAGGGGCTGGGGACGCCGGTCGGTTCACTGCTGGTGGGCTCCCATGGCTTCATCGCGCGGGCCAGACGGCTGCGCAAGATGCTGGGGGGCGGCATGCGTCAGGGGGGGATCCTGGCCCAGGCCGCGCTGTTTGCCCTGGATCAGCACGTCACCCGGCTGGCGGACGATCATCGCCGTGCCAGGCGCCTGGCTGAGGGGCTGGCCTCCTTGCCCGGCATCTCACTCAATATGGAAGAGGTGCAGACCAACATGGTGTTCCTGCGCCTGACCCAGGGAGATCCCGCCACCCTGCTCGGCTTCATGAAGGAGCGCGGCATCCTCTTCTCCGGCTACGGGGAGCTGAGGCTGGTGACCCATCTGCAGATCACCGATGACGACATCGACGAGGTGATAGACGCCTTCACCGAGTTCCTGAACGGCTGAGGGTGATCGGCAAGCATGAAAAGAAGGGCGCCTGATGGCGCCCTTCTTGTGTCTCTGTGCCGAGGGATCATCCCTGGCGCTGGCCCGTGATCAGCATGGCCTCGTCGGTGGCGTCGTAGATCATGATGGCCAGATGGGTGACCTCGCCGCCGAAATCGGCCAGGGGCACCAGGGTCAGGTTCTGGTACATGTGGGGGGCCGAGCCCGTGATGGGGCGATAGTTGGAGAAGCGCAGCAGATAGGGGCGCTGCTCCCAGGTGCTGAAGGCGCGGTTGTTGAGCTTGAACACCATGTTTGCCTTGCGCTCCAGCCAGGCGCGGTCCACGTCGGGGAAGAGGTCGAACAGCACCTGATCGCGCACCTCGCCGGCCAGCCGGCCGCTGTGGCTCTCCATGAAGCCGTTCCATACCTGTACCCGGTAGCCCTTGTCGAGCACGACCAGCCCCACGTCCAGGTTCTGGACTATGTTCATCAGCCAATGAAATTCCCGGATTTCCATGGTCACTCCTGGTGCCTGAGTCTGTGTTGTTGATGCTGGCGATGGGATCACCGCTAGAGCATATGCATGATCTTGTTGTTCATGGTGGCGATGGAGTCTTCGGTAAACAGCAGCAGCAGGTCGCACTGCACCGCATAGCCCTGCACCCGGTAGTTGATCTCGATGGCCAGGGTGCGGCGCCAGCGGCTCTGGTTGGTGCGAATGAGATCTCTAATGGGTCTGTGCTGACCGAGCACCACGGGGTGGCCCTGGCTGAAGGGGGTGTCGAGCTGGTTGGCGTAGCCGCGCAGGAAGGCCCCGATCAAGACGTTGGCGGTATCCATCAGCAGCTCCAGCTCGGCGTTGTGATCCAGCACCCCCTGATGGTTCATCAGGCGTGCCAGATCCTGGAAGCTGGCATCGTGAAACAGCAGCAGCGCCTCGCCGGCGATGCCGGCCCCGATGAAGCCCTGGCAGACGGCGGAGAGGGTGTCCGACTCGGCGGCGGCCGAGAGGGCCATGTGCAGCTCGGAGACCTCCAGCACGTTGACGTTGGGGATGGGCAGCACCACGAAGGCATCCAGCAGGCGAGCCAGCAGATCGGCCCCCTGGCCCATGGCGACGTTGGCGAGCTCCTGATAGACATCCCTGAGCTCGGGGGTGAACTGAATGGTGCTCTCGAGGGGGGCGTGACCGGCGGTGGCAAGGGCGGGTGCGGCGGCCGGGTGGGGCGCCGCTTGCCACAAGCCGTGGCGGACGAGCAGGGCGAGCAGGCTCTCGGGCGAGGCCGGCTTCTTGATGAAATCGAGGGCCCCGAGGGCCATGACGCGGGCGTGGGCTTCCGGCTGGATGTCGCCGGAGACTACGATCACCTTGCTGCGCAGCCCCTCGCGCTTGAGGGTCTCCAGCACGCCATAGCCGTCCATTTCCGGCATGGTCAGATCGAGAAAGATCAGATCGCCGTGGCCCATCAGGATCTGCTCGACCCCTTCCAGGCCGTCAGCGGCCTGGTGCAGGGTGACATTCCAGCCGGCAGGCAGGGCGCGCATCAACTGCTTGCGAGCGAACCCCGAGTCATCACATATCAATACATTCATAGTGTTAGCCGACCTGTGCAACGAGGATTGCGCTAAGTGTGGGCGATCAACCGTCAGATGCAACGGGCAGCGGCATGGCCGGCAAAAATTGATCGTCCCGCTGATGATGGCGATAGCGTGCGGAGTATTTCTCGACGAAATCGGCAAACATCTTAACACGCAACGGCGTGAACTGGGGCTGGCATTGGAGCATGTAGAAGGGGCGCTTGCCCGACTGCCAGTCCGGCAGCACGGCGACCAGCTGCTCGTCCTGCAGGAAGGGGTGCACATAGTGCAGGGGGGCATTGACGATGCCGAGGTGGCGCCGGGCCGCCCGTACCGCGGCCTGGGTCTGGTTGACGTTCAGGCGCGGTGTCCGCTTGATCTGCACCGTCTGCTGATCCCGACCGCTCAGCTGCCAGTGCTGGTGGGGCCAACAGTAGATGAGATCGTGCTCTTCCAGCTGGGCCGGGTGGGAGGGGATGCCCATCTTCTCCAGATAGAGGGGGGAGGCAAACAGGCCGTACTCGATGTGGCCGAGGCAGAGGGCATTGGGCAGGGTCTGGGAGAGCTCGCCGTTGAAAAACACCAGATCCCTGTCCTGATCGCAGAGGGGGGCGTGGTCATTGGTCTGGCTGATGTCGAACTGCACCCCGGGATAGCGCAGACCGAAGTCTGCCAGCATGTCGACCAGGATGGTATTGGAGAGGGCGATGGGTGCGGCGAGGCGGATGAGGCCGCTGATGTCCCTCTCCTGGCCCTGGATCTCGCCGGTCGCCTGCTCGATTTCGGCCAGCGGCGTGCACAGGCGCTCGTAATAGCGCAGCCCCTCGTCGGTGAGGCGCAGCTTGCGGGTGGAGCGGTGCAGCAAGGCGCACCCGAGCTGTTCTTCCAGTTGTGAGATGCGTCGACTGATGGTGCCGGTCGGCATGCCCAGCGCGGCGGCGGCGTGGGAGAAACCGCCCTCTTGCACCACCTTGACGAACAGATAGAACTCTTCGATGTACTTCATAAGCGGCTTAGGGGGTGTTTGTAACAAGCCAGTGACCTTATGAAGAGTCGCCAGGCTTGGCAAGCGCAATCCGGCGTTTAATTGATCTGGATTAGATTCGACTCGCGCTGGTACTGATTGAGCAGATGGACGAAGTCGGCGGGGGGGCGATCCAGGCTGTTGTCCGGCACCAGCAGATCATAACCCAGCAGATCCCGCAGTCTGGCCATGCGGTTGCCCAGCATGGCGATCACCCCATCGTACTGCTGGCCAGAGGGGGAGCGAAAGCGGCTCTCCTCCAGCAGCCCCTCGCCCAGCAGACCGCTGCCGCAGCCTCCGGTGAGGCAGTCGGGGCGCTCGCTGTTCATGGCCTGCAACAACACGGCGCGCTGCTCGGTCAGCAAGCGAACGGCCAGCCTGGGTGTGATCAGCGTCAAGAAATCGTCGTAATCCTTAATCTTCAAACCAATGTAGGGCAGGGGCACCAGATCCCACCCTAAATGGATACGTGGCTGGTCAATTCGCTGAATATTTCTCCATTTCAGGATCCAGCCACCGTACTTATGGTGATATTGCAGACAATCCTGACACAGAGAGAGACTAAAATGAGGCTCAGCCAGTTTCAGCGCCCCGACAAGAATTGTCATCAGACCCGTCAGCAGGAGGAAGATGACCGGCATTAGTAGTTGTTCAGGAAAGAAAAAAAGTATAAAAATCATAGTAATGGTTATGACCATGCCCAACAGTACCAGTGTGAGCCCATTTCTTCTGACCATGGGGATCACATGTAGCGTTTTCATATGATTTCGGCCCTTTTTCAGCTGCCTGTTTCCAGATTATGGGTCGGAACGGATTTTGTACCAGCACGGACGCGTTTGCCAAAGACGGATCCAGGCTGGTTCTGCCATGAGCTTTCAGCATGAATCATCACGCAACATGAATACGCTAGACGAACGCCTGCTTACCGCAATGGACGTGCTCCATACGCCCATCTGGGTCTATGACATCCAGCGTCACCACATTTACTGGGCCAATGGCTCCGCCCTGGGATTGTGGGAGGCGAGTTCCTTGGCCGAGCTGCAATCCCGCGACTTCTCGGCCGACATGGCCGCCGCCATCGATCTGCTGTTGCAGCGTTATCTCGGTGATTTTCAACAGGATCGCAGTTACAACGAGTGGTGGACCCTCTCCCCAAAGGGGGTCAAGAAGCAGGTCTATCTGCGCCTCTCCGGCATCCAGCTCGCCGGGCGGCAGATGATGATGACGGAGGCGGTCATCGATGCCGATACCCTCTATCAGGAGTCCTCCCTCGCCACCGGCGACACTTTGGCCTGCCTGTTCGACAACGAGGGGGGCCTCGAGAGCGGCAACCACCACTTCGACATGTGCTTTGGCACTGGCATCACCCGGCTGGCCCAGGTCTTCTCCGGTGACGACGAGGCCTTCTACACTCGGCTCTCCCGGGTAGGGGAGGTGGTGGCCGAGGGGGAGTGCCGGACCCGGAAGGGGATGCGCTGGTTCCAGTACCAGTTCCGCCACATCCAGCAGGGGGCCCGGATCCTGCTGACCATGCGGGACATCACGGATCGCAAGCTCGAGGAGCTGGAACACCGTCACCTGGCCTGGCACGACTCCCTCACCGGCCTGCTCAATCGCTACGGCCTGATGAAGTCCCTCGAGGCCTACTGCGGCCTGGGGGGGCGCTTTGCCCTGGTGTTCATGGATCTGGACAACTTCAAGCTGGTCAATGACAACTATGGCCACAAGGCGGGGGATCGCCTGCTGGAGCGGGTGGCCGGCCGGCTCAAGCAGATCTGCCCGCGGGATGTGGAGCTGGCGCGCCTCGGCGGGGACGAGTTCACCGCCCTGGTGCCTCTCAACCAGGCGAGCGAGCGGGCGCAGGAGGTGGCGGATCTCATGCTCTCCCAGATGAGCAAGCCGCTGCAACTGAGTGGAGTGCCCGAGGTCACCATAGGAGGCAGTATCGGTATCGCCATCTACCCTGACGATGCCGATGATGGCGACAACCTCATCACCCGCGCCGACATGGCCATGTACCAGGCCAAGCAGATGGGGCGCCTGCGCTGGCAGCGCTTCACCCCCAGCATGCAGCAGAGCCTGCACCGCAAGCTGACCCTGAAGCAGTTTCTGGCCAAGGCCGTCGGCCGGGGGGAGTTGAGCCTGCGCTATCAACCCCAGGTGGACGTGGCCCAGGGGAAGCTCATCGGTTTCGAGGCCCTGCTGCGCTGGTACAACCCCGTGCTCGGGCATGTCTCGCCGGCGGAGTTCATCCCGCTGGCCGAAGAGATGGGGCTTATTCGTGAAATAGGGAGCTGGGTGCTCGCCACCGCCTTGGCCCAGATGGGGGAATGGCAGCGACAATGGCAGGTGCGGGTACCTGTCTCGGTCAACCTGTCCGGCTTCCAGCTCTCCGCCTCCCTGCCGGGGCAGGTGGCGCAGCAGCTCAGGGAGTCCAATGTCGAGGCGGGCCTGCTGACGTTGGAGCTGACCGAAACTGTGCTGATGCTGGACATGAAGGGCTGCATCGAGATCCTCGACGCCCTGAGCGAGCAGGGGATCAAGATCGCCATCGACGACTTCGGCACCGGCTACTCGTCGCTCGCCTACCTCAACCGCCTGCCCATCGACACCATCAAGCTGGACCGCTCCTTCGTGGTCGGGCTGAACCTGCCGGTGATCCGTGCCACCGTGGCCATGGCCACCAGCCTGGGGCTCGGGATCCTGGCGGAAGGAGTGGAGGACGAGCACGAGCTGGCGGCCCTGCGGGCCCAGGGCTGCCACGTCTTCCAGGGGTTCCTGTTCAGCACGCCCATGACCCCGGAGGAGGTGGCGGCGGCAGGCTTCGGGATCCGCTGCAAGCTTGGCCACTATCCGCTGGCAAGTCGTTGAGATCCTTGTCGATAAGTGTGCGGCATGTCCCATTTCAGGAGCGTGGCATGCCAAATTAAACATAATTAATCGAATTTTTGTCTCATATCATGGGATTCATTAGACGTTATCGCTAGTATGCGCGCTCATTCCTTGGTAATGGAGTATCACCATAATGAGTCAAGCCGCAGTGAACGAGCGTCCGGCCAGCCCCAATGGCTGGTTGAACCGCTTCCTGAACGGGGTCGAGAAGGCGGGCAACAAGCTGCCGGATCCCGCCATGTTGTTCCTCTATGCCTTGCTGATCGTCTGGGTCGGCTCCTGGATAGGCTCCCAGTTCTCCTTCGATCTGGTCAACCCTCGCACCGGAGAGGCCGTGGTGGTCAACAATCTGTTGACCGGGGCAGGGCTGGCCGAGTTTCTTGCCAGCATGGTCACCACCTTCACCGGCTTTGCGCCGCTCGGCATAGTGCTGGTGGCCATGCTGGGGGTCGGGGTGGCCGAGCAGTCCGGCTTCATTAACACCGGCCTGAAGAAGCTGCTCAAGGTCACGCCGGCGCGCTTCCTGACCCCCATGCTGATCCTGGTGGCCATCGTCAGCCATACGGCAGCAGATGCGGGCTATGTGCTGGTGATCCCCATCGGCGGCATCATCTTCCATGCGGCGGGCCGTCACCCGCTGGCGGGCATAGCCGCGGCCTTTGCCGGGGTCTCCGGCGGCTTCGCCGCCAACTTCCTCCCCTCCGGCGGGGATGCCCTGCTACAGGGGTTCACCCAGTCGGCGGCCCAGCTGCTCGACCCCGACTACATGGTCAACACCCTGTGCAACATCATCTTCACCGGCGCCTCTTCCCTGCTGATCATCTGCGTGGGCTGGTTTGTCACCGAGAAGATAGTGGAGCCGCGCCTCAAGCTGGTGCCCCTCAACGAGGATCTGGAGAGTGCCGACGAGATGGGGCGCTACAGCGCGCAGGAGAGCCGGGCCTTCAACTGGGCCGGGTTTGCCATGCTGGCGGCCGTGGTGCTGCTGGGGCTGGCCCTGTCCCCGGACGACTCGCCGATGCGGGCATCGGATGGATCGCTCACCACCTTCGCTGCGCCCGTGATGAAGTCCATCGTGCCCCTCATCTTCCTGCTCTTCATCCTGCCCGGCATCGTCTACGGCTTCGTGGCAGGGAGCTTCAAGAGCGGCAAGGATGTGATCGATGCCATGTCGGCCACCATGAACAAGATGGGCTCCTACATGGTGATGGCCTTCTTCTGCGCCCTCTTCATCAAGGCGTTCGGTGACTCCAACCTGGGGACCCTGCTGGCCCTCTCCGGTGCCGAGGTGCTCCACGCCCTGGCGCTGCCGGGGGAGGTGACCATAGTCGGCATGATACTGCTCACCGCCAGCGTCAACCTGGTGGTGGGGTCGGCCTCGGCCAAGTGGGCGCTCATCAGCCCCATCCTGGTGCCCATGCTGATGGCGGTGGGGATCTCGCCGGAGCTGACCCAGGCCGCCTATCGGGTAGGGGATTCCGCCTCCAACATCATCACCCCGCTGATGGTCTTCTTCCCCCTGGTGGTGGTCTACTGCCAGCAGTATGTGAAGAGCACCGGCATCGGCACCCTGGTCTCCATGATGCTGCCCTACTCCCTGGCCTTCCTGGTGAGCTGGACCTGCTTCCTGCTGCTCTACTGGGCGCTGGGCTTCCCGCTCGGGCTGCAGGCCCCCTATGTCTATCCTGCCCCCTGAGGGTGACGAGGGGCCTTGGGCCCCTCGCTTTTTTTGGGTACAGTGTGACCTTCATTTTGGAGGCACCATGAACCCGACCATAGATCTCATCCTTTCCCATCGCTCCATTCGTCAGTTCACTCCGGAGCCCATCAGCGCCTCGCAACTCGATCAGATACTGAGCGCGGCCCAGAGCGCCTCCAGCTCCAGCTTCCTGCAGGCCAACAGCCTTATCCGGGTGACCGACAAGGGGCTGCGCGCCACCCTGGCCGAGCTGGCCGGGCACCAGGCCTACGTGGCCGAGGCGGCGGAGTTCCTGCTGTTTTGTGCCGACTATCAACGTCACAGCCAGATAGTGCCGGAGGCCCAGACCGGCTTCGTGGAGCAGCTCATGATAGGGGCCATCGACGGGGCCCTGATGGCCCAGAATGCCCTGCTGGCGGCCCAGTCCCTGGGCCTGGGGGGCGTCTACATCGGCGGCATTCGCAACAACCCGGCGGCGGTGAGCGAGCTGCTGGGGCTGCCCCATCAGGTGATCCCGCTGTTCGGTCTCTGTCTGGGTCATCCCGCCCAGCAGCCGGAGCAGAAGCCGCGGCTGCCGCGCGCGCTGGTGGTGCACGAGAACCGCTATCCAGAGACGCTCGATCGCGCCCTGCTGGCGCAATACGACAGCCAAATCCACGACTACTACCTGGCCCGCAGCAGCAACAACAAGGTGCAGACTTGGAGCGGACAGATCAAGGCCATCCTCGGCAAGGAGGCGCGTCCCTTCATGCTGGGATTCCTCCAGTCGAAGGGGTTTTGCCTCAAGTAATGGGGGCGGCGGGCGATATGGAGCATGAGGCCCCGGGCATCGCCCTTGCCGCGGCTCCCTTGCGTTGTTGTGAGGCAAGGTGCGATCTGGGCGCTACCCTATGCGGGTAAGCTGTTGTAGGATCACGCAATTGGATTGGGACAGGAGTGTGAATACCCTATGATTTTAACCTTGATATTGCTGTCGATTGGCGCACTCCTGTTTCTGGTCATCGCCTATAACGTGGTGCAGCAATACAAACAGAAGGCGGAAGCCGACAAGCGCCAGGCCATCGCCCGCCACAAGGCGGTGGCGGACGAGACCGAAGAGGTGCTGCTGAACGTCAACCTGGTGCCCTTCTCCAAGAACATGGTGCTGCTGCTGCAACACCGGATCCTGGATGCCTACCGCGCCATAGTGCAGGTGATGCCGAACCCCCAGGTCAAGCAGCGCATCATCGATGTCCAGACCCAGATCAAGAACGTGCAGGAGAACTACAGCAGCCAGGACGAGGGGCACTTCAAGACCCCGGAGTCCGACCGTCAGGCGATCCAGATGCTGCAACTGGCCAAGAAGATGCGGGCCGTGCTGCGGGTCGAGCACAACAAGGGCAAGATTGATCCTCAGGGGTTCGCCCAGGAGGATCGCCGCCTCGAGCTGATGCAGCTCAAGATCAACATCGCCAACCTGATCAAGCGGGCCATGGATGCCCAGATCCAGGGGCAGTACGGCACCTGCCGTCAGCTCTATACCAAGGGGCTCGGCGCCCTGGCCAATGTCTCCGACAAGGATCCCTACCTGCTGGCGCGGGAAGAGGACATGCGCCAGGGGATGCGCCAGCTGGAAGAGCATCTGCAGCAGCACAGCGAGAAGGAGCTGCAAAACATCAAGGACAAAGAAGCGGACGAGCTCGATGTCCTGTTCCAACCCAAGAAGAAATGGTGATCATGTCTCATCCACTGGATACCACGCTGGGGCCCATGGCCCCATTCGTTTGCCAACTGCTCACTGAAATGCACGCCCTCATGGGGGAGTGCGGGGCCCCCCAGGTGGATCATCTCTGCTACCGTGCCGCCACCCTGCCGGAATACCTCGCCCTGAAAGAGACGCTGGCGCGCCATGGGGTGCTGCTGGTGGAGGGGATGATAGGGGGCCGCCCCATCGCCACCTATCGTCTGCATCAACCCGTCTGCTGGCAGCAGGTCACTGTCCCCTGCATCGAGCTGGCCGCCCCCAAGGCGGGCCGCGCCCATCGGGCGGGGCTGGAGCACATAGAGCTGGTGGTGCCCTCGCTGCCAGCCTTGGTGGCCGCCCATCCCGGGCTTGCGTTCAAGACGGCCAACATGGACGACGGGCGCAACCCGGATGTGGGGCTGATGTTGCCGTCGGGGCAGATCAAGTTTCATCTGCGCCCCTTGAGCGAGGTGATCGACGAGGAGCTGCACACAGGCGCCGTGGTGCCGGTGCCGGCGGACTATTACGACGGCCTGTGAATTGCGGGCCCCGTCACTGGCGTGACGAGGCGTGACAGGAGAGGGGCGGCGCCGCGCGCCCCTTGAGATGACCGAGCCAGAGGCTCAAGGCGGCGGTGACGCACAAGACCAGCTCGATGCCGAGCACCAATCCCCAGAGCCCCCCCCGCTCCCAGAAGGGATGCAAGTAAAGCCCCCCCAGACTGGCCCCCAGATAATACCCCACCAGATAGAGCGACGAGGCGAGCGCCCTGTTGTGCTCCACATGCTGACCGACCCAGGCGCTGGCGCAGGCGTGGGCGAGGAAGAAGCCGAAGCTCGAGATCAGCAGACCCCCTATGATGGCGGCAAGGGTCCCCTGCAGCAGGGCGAGGCTGCCAAGCGCCATCAGGGTGATCCCCGCCAGCAGCAGGCGCTGGGCCCCAAAGCGATGGGCACAGCGGCCGCTCAGGGAGGAGGCGAGGGTGCCGGTGAGGTAGGTCAGAAACAGCATGCCGAGCCACTGGGTCGGCAGGGAGAAGGGGGCCTTGGCCAGCAGGAAGGTGAGGTAGCTGTACTGGTTCAGGAAGACCATGAAGTTGAGCCCGCCGATGAGATAGGCCCCCAGCAGCAAGGGATTGCCGAGGTGGCTCTGGATGGCGCGGCGCAGTTGCCCCGGGGCGGCCTCCACGGCCACGAAGCGGGTCTGGGCAGGCAGCAGCCAGATGACCAGCGGCAACAGGGCGAGACTGATGAGTCCGATGCCGAGGAAGGTATGCTGCCAGTCCCCGAACCAGCCAGCCAGCAGACCGCCGACTACGCGACCCGCTATCCCACCGAGGGAGTTGGCGGCGATATAGACCCCCACCGCCGAGAGCAGGGCGCGCTTGCTGAACTCTTCTCCCATGTAGGCGATGGCGGTGGCAGGCAGCCCGGCCAGGAGCGCCCCCTGCAGCACGCGCAGGCACACCAGCAGATCGAAGCGGGTCACCCAGGGAATGCACAGGGAGAGCAGGATGGCGCAGGTCAGGGTCCACAGCATGATCCGCCGTCGTCCGAACCTGTCCGCCAGGCGGGCGCAGATGAGCAGGGATCCCGCGAGCCCCGCGGTGCAGCCCGCCAGGGTCCATCCTGCAGACAGGGAGCTGACGGAGAACACCTCCGCCAGCAGGGGCAGCAGGGGGTGGGTCTGATAGAGATTGAGAAATACCAGGAAGGATCCCAGGCTGAGGGCCAGAGTGGCGCGTATCCATTCGCGACTGCCTACTTCGATCATTTGGAGTTGTCCCGACGACTTTTGTGCAGAGTAGTGGGTCGCCTTATATAAATATAATATATTTAAGTTATCAGTCTGATAAATGGAATTGATATGGATCTGAAACAGCTCGGTTACCTGCTGGCGGTGCGGGACGCGGGCTCCTTTACCAAGGCCGCCCAGGGCCTGCACGTGGCGCAACCGGCCGTCAGCATGGCCATCGCCAAGCTGGAGCAACAACTCGATCTGCGCCTGTTCGACAGGCAGGATCGCAGCGTGCGGCTCACCCCGGAGGGGGAGGTGCTCTGCCGTCATGCCGAGCGGCTGCTGCTGCAGATGCACCAGGCAGAGGCGGAGATGGCCGAGCTCAAGGGACTGGAGCGGGGGGAGGTGCGCATCGGCATCCCCTACATGATGGGCTCCTATTACTTCCCGCCGATCCTGATGGCGTTCAAGCATCGCTACCCCGGTTTGAAGATCCGGGTGGAGGAGGCGGGCACCCGGGAACTGCTCCGTCGCATGGTGGATGGCAGCCTGGATCTCGCCATCCTCATCACCAGCGACTTGCCGCCTGCGCTCGAGGGGGCCCAGCTGCTGCGGGAAGAGATGCTGATGGTGGTGGGGGAGGAGCATCCTCTGCGGGAGGCCGGCGCGGTCTCGCTGCCCCAGTTCTTCAACCAGGAGATCGCCATGTTCCGGCGGGGTTTCTACCACAGAGAGCACATGGAGGCGCTGGCACAAGGCCTGGGAATCGAGCCCAACATCGGCTTCGAGAGCAACCTCATCCCCCTGCTCAAGGCGGTGGTGAGACAAGGGTTCGCCGTGACCACCTTCCTGCGCATGGCGCTGGAGGAGGAGACGACTCTCAGCGGGATCCCCTTTGCTCCGCCCATCTTCCTCGATCTCTGCGTGGCCTGGCGGCGGGGGGATCCCCTCTCCATGGCCAACCGGGCGCTGCGGGATTTCCTGCTGGCACAGGCCAGTCCCGAGCCAACCCCGGACGGTGCCCTGAGGGACAACAACCTGGGGGACAACAGATAGGGCCGCAAGATCGCCAACAAAAACGCCTCCCGGATGGAGGCGTTTTTCATGCCGGTGCCAGGCTGCGAGCCATCACTTCTTGAACAGGTGATCCAGCTTGTTGGCCTTGGTGGAGAGATAGAACTCGTTGTGGGGATTGCGACCCTCCTGCAGGGGGACGCGCTCGGCTACCGGAATGCCAAAGGATTCCATCGCCTTCAGCTTGCGCGGGTTGTTGGTCATCAGGCGCAGGCTCTTGACCTCCAAGGCCTTCAGCATGTCGGCACAGATGGTGTAATCGCGCATGTCGGCGGCAAAGCCCAGTGCCACGTTGGCTTCGACGGTGTCGGCGCCCTGATCCTGCAGATGATAGGCGCGGATCTTGTTGAGCAGGCCGATGCCACGGCCTTCCTGACGGACATACAGCAAGACGCCGCGACCGGCCTTGGCGATCTTCTCCATGGCGGCCTGCAGTTGGAAGCCGCAGTCGCAGCGAAGGCTGAACAGGGCGTCCCCGGTCAGACACTCGGAATGAATTCGGCCCAGCACGGGCTCACCGTCCGCGATATCGCCCATCACCAGCGCGGCGTGATCCTTGCCTGTGCCGGTTTCCTGAAAGCCTACCAGCGTGAAGATACCCCAAGGGGTCGGCAACTTGGATTTGGCTACGAGAGTAATGCTGCTCATAGGGTTGCTCCTGACTACAGCTGCTTGAAAAAGGCGGCTAGTTTAACGTGCCTCACCCCTAACAACCATAAGAACAAAAGCTTGTATTCAGGAATGATCCACTCGATTGGTCATAATAGGCGCAATCGCGACGACTTTTGCGCAATTGTGCGCCTCGACAACTGCCAGCGCCGGTGCATTCGGGTATAATCGGCGCCCATTACCCCTCCCGGCAGGGATGCGGGCAACCAGTCAACATGCCGAGTGCGCAGGAGAAAAGTTATGCCTCAGATGGCCCCCGTGATGACAATTGATGGCCCGAGTGGAGCCGGTAAAGGCACCCTGTGCCAGCTGTTGGCAGAGAAACTGGGTTGGCACCTGCTCGACTCCGGTGCCATCTACCGGGTACTGGCGCTGGCGGCCTTGCACCACGATGTGGAGCTCGATGCCGAAGCCGCGCTGGTGCCCCTGGCCGCCAATCTGGACGTGCAGTTCCAGGTTGACGGCGGACAGGTCAAGGTGGTGCTGGAAGGGGAGGATGTTTCCCGTACCATCCGCTCCCAGGAAGTGAGCGATGCCGCCAGCAAGGTCGCTGTCTTCCCCCGCGTGCGCGAGGCGCTGCTGCGCCGCCAGCGAGCCTTCCGCCAGTTGCCGGGCCTCATTGCCGATGGCCGTGACATGGGCACAGTGGTTTTCCCCGAGGCCGAGGTGAAGATTTTCCTCGATGCCAGCGCGGAGGAGCGGGCGCAGCGCCGCTATAAGCAGTTGCAAGATAAGGGCTTTGATGTTAACTTTGAGCGTCTTTTAACCGAGATTCGGGAGCGTGACGACCGCGACAGAAATCGCGCCGTTGCCCCCCTGAAACCCGCGGAAGATGCTCTTGTGGTAGACTCAACGTCTATGACCATAGATGACGTACTGGCAACGGTGCTCGCCTATGCGGAGCAACAACTTGGTGATGTCAGCACCAGCTGATGTCAGTCGTCTGCACCATGGATGGCGCAGATAATTTAAAACAACCCCGCTTGTGCCGGATTGCGAGTGGATGTTTCATTTGTGACACAAACAATGATCGAATCTTTTGCTCAACTCTTTGAAGAGTCCCTGAACGCCGTTGAAACCCGTCAAGGTTCCATCGTCAAGGGCACCGTCGTTGCTATCGAGAACGGTTTCGTACTGGTTGACGCCGGTCTGAAATCCGAGTCTGCCATTCCTGCTGAAGAGTTCAAGAACGCCCTGGGCGAGCTGGAAATCAACGTAGGCGACACCGTTGACGTGGCTCTGGACTCTATCGAAGATGGTTTCGGCGAAACCAAGCTGTCCCGCGAAAAAGCCAAGCGCCACGAAGCCTGGCTGCAGCTTGAGAAGGCATACGAAGAGCAAGCTACCGTTATCGGTATCATCAACGGCAAGGTCAAGGGTGGTTTCACCGTTGAGCTGAACGGCATCCGTGCCTTCCTGCCGGGTTCTCTGGTTGACGTGCGTCCGATCCGTGACACTGCTCACCTGGAAAACAAAGAACTCGAGTTCAAGGTCATCAAGCTGGACCAGAAGCGCAACAACGTTGTCGTTTCCCGTCGTGCCGTGATCGAAACCGAGAACACCTCCGAGCGCGAAAGCCTGCTGGCCAACCTGCAAGAAGGTCAAGAAGTTAAGGGTATCGTCAAGAACCTGACCGACTACGGCGCATTCGTAGATCTGGGCGGTGTTGACGGCCTGCTGCACATCACCGACATGGCGTGGAAGCGCGTTAAGCATCCTTCCGAAATCGTCAACGTTGGCGACGAGATCGCAGTCAAGGTTCTGAAGTTCGACCGCGAGCGTACCCGTGTATCCCTGGGTCTGAAGCAGCTGGGCGAAGATCCCTGGGTTGCTATCGCCAAGCGTTACCCGGAGACCACCCGTCTGTCTGGCCGCGTGACCAACCTGACCGACTACGGCTGCTTCGTTGAAATCGAAGAAGGCGTTGAAGGCCTGGTACACGTATCCGAGATGGATTGGACCAACAAGAACATCCACCCGTCCAAGGTTGTTAACGTTGGCGACGTGGTTGACGTGATGGTTCTGGACATCGACGAAGAGCGTCGTCGTATCTCCCTGGGTCTGAAGCAGTGCAAATCCAACCCGTGGCAGCTGTTTGCCGAAACTCACGCCAAGGGCGACCGTGTTTCCGGCAAGATCAAGTCCATCACTGACTTCGGTATCTTCATCGGTCTGGACGGCGGCATCGACGGCCTGGTTCACCTGTCTGACATCTCCTGGAACAACCAGGGCGAAGAAGCAGTTCGTGAATTCAAGAAGGGCGACGAAATCGAAGCCGTTGTTCTGCAAGTGGATCCGGAGCGCGAGCGCATCTCCCTGGGTGTCAAGCAGATCGAAGAAGACCCGTTCAACAAGTACCTGTCTGACAACAAGAAAGGTGCTATCGTGAAGGGTAAGGTTACCGAGGTTGATGCCAAGGGTGCCGTGATCGAACTGGCTGACGGCGTGGAAGGCTACCTGCGTGCCTCCGACGCTGCTCGTGACCGTGTAGAAGACGCCACTCTGGTGCTGTCTGTTGGTGACGAAGTTGAAGCCAAATTCATGGGTGTTGATCGCAAGAACCGTACCGTAAGCCTGTCTGTCCGTGCCAAGGACGAGGCTGACGAGCGTGTTGCCATCGACAGCCTGAACCAACAAGAAGAAGTTGTGTTCAGCAATGCCATGATGGAAGCGTTCAAAGCCGCCAAGGGTGAGTAATCCTTGATGCAAGAAAAGGGCGGCTTCACGCCGCCCTTTTTTATCTTGGCATAATGAAAATTGCATGTGATCGGGGAAGGAGATTTAACCTTATGACCAAATCAGATCTCATCGAACAATTGGCTGCCAGCCGCATGCATATGCCGGCCAAAGATGTCGAAGCCGCCATCAAGGAGATCCTTGAACAGATGGCATCGACCTTGCAAAACGGCGACCGGATTGAAATCCGAGGATTTGGAAGTTTCTCACTGCACTATCGTGCGCCCCGCGTGGGTCGCAACCCCAAGACTGGGGACAAGGTTGAACTGACCGGGAAATATGTCCCGCATTTCAAGCCTGGCAAAGAGTTGCGCGAACGCGTGAACATCATCGAATAATGCAGAAAATGGCATACCTGGGTATGCCTTTTTTATTTTTACGTCTTTAGATATGTGATTTGTCAGGTTTCTCGCAGTCTTTTCCCATTCGCTCTAGAGTCTGCCTGTGATTTTAAGGATAATCAGTCTCTCATTAGCTACAGACAGGGAGATCTTATGAAGCGTATCTTGGCCCTCATCCCATTGGTGCTGGTGTTTGTACTGACCCTCGCCATCGGTTCGCAAAATGGCCAGCTGGTGCAGTTCAACTATCTCATCGCCCAGGGGGAGTTCTCTCTCTCCATGCTGCTGGGATTCTTCTTTGCCGGTGGCTTCCTGTTGGGCTGGCTGGTGTTCGGTCTGCTCTTCCTGCGCTTGAAACTGCAAAACCGTACCCTCAGTCGCACCATGCGTCGTCAATCCCGTGAGTTGGAGCTAGCCCGGTCGCCAGCCAAGGAATAATGTCCCTCGATGCTTGAACTGCTTTTCCTGCTGTTGCCGATTGCCGCTGGTTATGGCTGGTACATGGGACGCAGGAGTGTTCGCCAGGACACCCAGCAACAGAGTAACCAGTTTTCCCGCCAGTACGTGGCGGGCCTCAACTATTTGCTGTCTGACGAGTCGGACAAGGCGGTGGATCTCTTTATCCAGCTGCTGGAAGTCGACAGCGAAACCATCGAAACCCATCTCTCCCTCGGCAACCTGTTTCGTCAGCGGGGGGAGGTCGATCGTGCCATCAAGATCCACCAGAACCTGGTCGCCCGTCAGCTGACCCGGGAGCAGCGTCAGCTCGCGCTGCAGGAGCTGGCCCGGGATTTCCTGGCTGCGGGCCTACTGGACCGGGCCGAAGCGCTCTGGAAGGAACTGTGCGAAGACAGCGACTTTGAAGAGACGGCTCTGGCGCAGTTGCTCATCATCCATCAACAGCTGCGTGACTGGGACAAGGCCATCGAGGTCGCCATTCGCCTGCAGAAATTCCAGGGCAAGAAGCTGGCGGAACCCATCTCCCATTTCTATTGCGAGCAGGCTGAGAACGCCTTGCGCGACGGTGACAAGGGGGCGGGGATCGCCAAGCTCAAGCGGGCGCTCGCAGCCCACCCAGCCTGTGCTCGGGCCAGCCTGCGACTGGCCGATCTGTCGATGGAGGAGGGCAAGTTCGAGGAGGCCAGCAAGGATCTGCTGCGGGTGTTCGAGCAGGACATGGATTTTGCCTCCGAGGCCATGCCCAGGCTGCTCGATTGCTATCAGCAGCTTGGCCGCACCCAGGAGCTGATCCCGCTGCTGGAGAAGGCGGTGGAGGATCATGCCGGTGTCAGCGTGACCCTGGCCCTGGCCAATCTGGTGGAGGCGCGCGACGGCCTGAGCCAGGCCCGCGCCCTGGTGCTGCGCCAGCTGCGGCGCCACCCCTCCATGAAGGGGTTTTACCAGCTGGTGGGCTTCCAGCTGGCGAGCGCCGAGGAGGGGCCCGCCAAGGAAAGTCTGGAGCTGCTGCAGCAGCTGGTCGGCGAGCAGATCAAAAT
This sequence comes from Aeromonas sp. EU05-FHT14A05, assembly GCF_058791175.1. Taxonomy (NCBI): domain Bacteria; kingdom Pseudomonadati; phylum Pseudomonadota; class Gammaproteobacteria; order Aeromonadales; family Aeromonadaceae; genus Aeromonas; species Aeromonas sp. EU05-FHT14A05. Next base: position 214,150 of record NZ_JBYTDH010000005.1, read on the forward strand.
AAAATCGACCCACAAGTGCCGCCAGTGCGGCTTTGCCACCCATTCGCTGTTCTGGCAGTGTCCCTCCTGCCGACAGTGGGGCTCCATCAAGCCTATCCGTGGCCTGGATGGTGAATAGCCCTTAGTGACAAAAAATCCGTCCCCGCGCGTCTCGAGCGGGGGCGGCAAGCCGAACCTGGCGCAAACCCGAGTGAGCAAGATGCCAGACTGCGACCGGCTCGCCGGCCGTGTCGAGTCTGGATGTGGCATAACAACCCATAGGAAGTGACATGCAAGACCCCAAAGTACTGGTCGCGCTGGATTATCAGCACGAAGCCGATGCCTTCGCCTTCATTGAACAGATCTCTCCGGCCGAGTGCCGCCTCAAGGTGGGCAAGGAGATGTTTACCCTGTTTGGCCCCCAGTTCGTGCGCCAGCTGGTGGCCAAGGGCTTCGAGGTGTTCCTGGATCTGAAGTTTCACGACATTCCCAATACGGTTGCCAAGGCCGTGGCGGCGAGTGCCGAGCTTGGGGTCTGGATGGTGAACGTCCATGCCAGCGGGGGAGAGCGCATGATGCGCGCCGCCAGGGAGGCGCTGCTGCCCTATGGCGACAAGGCGCCCCTGCTGATCGGTGTGACCGTGCTGACCAGCATGGAGCAGTCCGACATGGCGCCCCTGGGTCTGGATGTGAGTCCGGCCGAGCAGGTGATCCGGCTGGCCACCCTCGCCAAGACGGCAGGGCTGGACGGCGTGGTCTGCTCCGCCGAGGAGGCTCGCGAGTTGAAAGCCTTGCTCGGTTCTGACTTCAAGCTGGTGACCCCGGGCATTCGCCCGAGCGGATCTGCGGCCGGGGATCAACGCCGGGTCATGACGCCGCTGGCGGCGGTGGAGGCGGGGGCCGACTACCTGGTGATTGGGCGCCCCATTACCCAGGCGGCGGATCCGGCTGCCGTGCTGGGGGCGATCAACGCCGAGCTCTGCCGATAAGGGGCCGACCCCTGAATGACAACAGGCCGGATTGCAGATCCGGCCTGTTGCGTTTTGATGGGTCGCTGAGCGCTGCTGCTAATGAGTGGCTGCCCTTAACCGCAGGGGTCAGGACTTGACGGTCTGCACACCCAGGCCGATGGGGAAGAGGCCGAGCAGCAGGCCGGCGGCCGAGCCGATGAGGTGCGACTCTATGTGCACCCTGGCGCCAATGAGGGCAGAGACAGGGCTCTCGCCCGCACTGTAAAAGTCCAGCCCGAGCTTGATGACGATGCCAAGCAGCATGAGCCAGCCCGAGTAGCGACGATAGCGGATATCCTGCATGGCCCCCCACACGAACACGCCGTGCAGCAGGCCGGAGAGCCCCATGTACCATTGGGTCTGCGGGCACCACCACCAGATCCCGAGCCCGACGGCCGTCCCCAGAAGCAGGAGCAGCACGGGCAGGCGCCAGCCCGTCAGGTATTCGCGAAACAGGCTGTAGAGCACAGCAAGCCCGCTCAGGTTGAGCAGCAGGTGCCATCCGTTGGTATGGGCCAGATTGCCTGTTATGATGCGCCACCCTTCGCCCTGGGCGATCAGGTCGCGATCGAAGGAGAGCAGGTGGTTCGGTACGGTGAAGAAGAGCAAGGCAGTGACGAGCGAAAGCGTGATGACCCAGAGCAGACCCGATTTTTCTGACAACATGAAACAACCCAACGACAGAGAGAGCCGATACTGTACACGCTGTGCCCGAGCCCTCAAAGCCTGCCTGTGTGAATATATCCGGCAGGTGCCCCACCTCGCACCGCTCCATATCCTGCAGCACCCCAACGAGGTCGCCCACCCCAAGGGAACGGCCGCCCTGTTGGCCGCCTCCCTCAGCCATGCCCGCATTCACGTGGGGGAGCACTTCGCCGATGCCGACTGGCTCAATGCCCTGCTCGCCGACCCCAAGGTGCAGTGCTATCTGCTGTGGCCCGATGATGAGGCCCTGACCCTGGCGCAGGTGCGTGAGGGCCGTGAGCAAGCCAAAGAGGTGCACTTCATCCTGCTCGATGGCACCTGGCGCAAGGCCTATCGCATGTTGCACAGCAACCCGGCCCTGCTGGGGTTGCCGAGGATCACCCTCGGCGCCATGGCGGGGCAATATTCCATTCGCAAGAAGCCGTTTCCCGAGGCGCTGTCGACCCTGGAGGCGGGCTACCATCTGTTATCCCAGTGGGAAGGGGAGCCCGAGCGCTTCGCCCCGCTGATGAACCTCTTTACCGAGTTGAACCGGCAGTGGCATGACTTTGCCCAAGGTCGCCGTGCCTGAATCTGAATTGCAAACAGGAGTGATGAACGTGAAAAAAGCCGTCGTGGTATTCAGTGGTGGTCAGGACAGTACCACCTGTCTGGTGCAGGCCCTGGCCCTCTATGATGAAGTGCACGCCATCACCTTCGACTATGGCCAGCGTCATCGGGAGGAGATCGAGACCGCTCGCCGTCTGGCCGGGCAGCTCGGGATTGCCGCCCACAAGGTGATGGATGTGACCATGCTGGGTGAGCTGGCCGTCTCGGCCCTGACCCGTGACGACATCCCGGTCAGCGGTGAGCTGCAGGACAACGGCCTGCCCAACACCTTCGTGCCGGGTCGCAACATACTGTTTCTGACCCTGGCTGCCATCTATGCCTACCAGGTCGGCGCCGACACCCTGATCACCGGGGTGTGCGAGACCGACTTCTCCGGTTATCCCGATTGCCGCGACGACTTCGTCAAGGCCCTCAATCAGGCGGTGTCGCTGGGGCTGGATCGCGCCATTCGCTTCGAGACCCCCCTGATGTGGCTCGACAAGGCGGAAACCTGGGCCCTGGCGGATCACTATGGCCACCTCGAGACGGTGCGCCAGCAGACGCTCACCTGCTATAACGGCATCCAGGGAGATGGCTGTGGCACTTGCCCTGCCTGCGAGCTGCGCAGCCGCGGCCTGCAGCGCTATCTGGACGACAAGGCGGGCATCATGGCCAGCTTGCGCGAGAAAACCGGATTGTGATCCTGCCTCTTTCGCGGGTTTGGGGTATAATCCGCGCCTTTTGCAGCAAGCCGTGACCGAGATGCACTACCCAATCAACGAGATCTTCCAGACCATCCAGGGGGAGGGCGTCTTCACCGGCGTGCCCGCCATCTTCGTTCGCCTGCAAGGCTGCCCTGTGGGCTGCCCCTGGTGCGACACCCGCCATACCTGGGTGGTGGATCCTGCCCGTGAGGTGGGCAGCCGCGAGGTGCTCGACCGATCCAACGAGTCCGACGGCTGGAGCAAGATGAGCACGGGCGAGATCCTGGGGAGCTTCGAGACCCTGGGTTACCGGGCGCGTCATGTGGTGTTGACCGGTGGCGAGCCCTGTCTCTACGATCTGCACGAACTCTCGTCGGCCCTGCTGGCGGCGGGATATCAGGTGCAGATCGAAACCAGTGGTACCAGCGAGATCCTGACCCACGCGCAGACCTGGGTCACCGTCTCCCCCAAGATCGGCATGAAGGGGGGCTTGCCTGTGCTGGTATCGGCTCTGGAGCGGGCCAACGAGATCAAGCATCCGGTGGCCACCGAGCGCCACATCAAGGAGCTCGATGCCCTGCTGGAAACCGCCAGCCTGCGTCCCGACGTGGTGATCGCATTGCAGCCCATCAGCCAGAAGCCCAGGGCTACCGAGCTGGCCATGGCGACTTGCATCGCCCGTAATTGGCGGCTCTCCATCCAGACCCATAAATATCTGAATATCGATTGATATGGACAGACTCTCCGATGAGCGGGTATTGCTCACCCTGGCGGGCAAGATGCCCTACGGTAAATATCAGGGGCGACGCATCATAGATATTCCAGAGCCCTATCTGGTATGGATGGCGCGCAGCGGTTTTCCGGCTGGTGCGCTGGGCCAAACCCTGGCACTGGCGTACGAGATAAAACTCAATGGACTGGAGTCCATGATTATTCCCATTATTAACAGGATGTCAGAATGAGAATATATACCCGGCAAGGGGACAAGGGCCTCACGCGGCTGGCTGATGGCTCCTCTCTTGCAAAAGATGACCGGCGGGTCGAGACCTATGGCGCCATTGACGAGCTCAATTCCCAGATAGGTCTGCTGATGGCCGAAATACCCGAGAAAGAGCCGGCATTATTGGCTCAACTCATATTGCTGCAGCAGGAGCTGTTTGATTTGGGTGGGGAGTTGGCGTTTTCCAGCGAGGCGCAAAATGCCTCCCTGTGGCAGGTCAATGAGGCCTGGACGGCGCGGCTGGAGCAACAGATTGACGCATACAGCGCCCAGTTGCCGGTATTGCGCAATTTCATTCTGCCGAGCGGTTCGCGGGCGGCAGCGCAGGCCCATGTGGTGCGCACCCTGACCCGTCGCTGCGAGCGGCTGCTGCTCGGCCTGAGCCGGGAAGAGCAGGTGAACCCGGCGATCCTGCCCTATCTGAATCGGCTAAGTGACTGGTTTTTCACGGTGGCCAGATACTTGCTGGTCTCTGCCGGTACCCCGGAAGTGCTCTGGGTCAAGGCGGCAGACAGGCGCTGAGGCGCCCGGCATGGAAACAATAAAAAACCTCGCATGGCGAGGTTTTTTATTGGGCGGGACCCTGCTTCATATCAGATGGCAAAGTCTTCCACGGATTTGCCTTCGGCCACAGCCTTGGCAATGGCGGAGGGCATGCGGCCCTGGCCGGTCCAGGTTTTTTCCACGCCATTGTCCAGATAACGATATTTGGCGGGGCGGGGGGCACGTTTGCCTTTGCTGGCCTTGGTGCTTTCGGTGGCAACTGTGCCCACCAATTCAGCAGGATCTATCCCTGCGGCTTTCAACATTTCGGCGTATTCGGCAATTTTCTTCTGATGTTCTTCACGGGCCTGGCGTTCGGCAGATTCATCCTGCTGGCGCTCGGCGACCACCTCGGACAATTTCTGCAGTCCCTCTTCCAGTTGCTCCAGGGACAAATCGCGGCAGGCTGCGCGCAGACTACGGATATTCAGCAGAATTTTCAGAAATTCGTTCATATTGGCTACCACGCGAGCAGAAATATTAATGGGAAGGGCTGGTTTTTCGATAATTTATAGGGGGGATTGGCACCAAGTCAAGTCTGCCAAAATAATTAATTAGGCAGATAAATAAAGTCCGGCAATTATTCACACCGCCCGCTTTATTCTCTTTGCAGGAGTTTCATTTCCGAATGAGTGCCGAGTAGATGAAAATATCGACCATGTCGTATTTTATGAACCATTTGACTACCATTTTTCCGCTTTTCGCCACACAAGCCTTGAAATTTAATCAAAAAACTTGCTATCACCCGGTGGCTCGATAAAATGTGCCGCGAATACCTTTAAGTAGAGGCGCGCTGCCTATGAGTAACCGAGCGGAGGGTGATGCCTGCGATGCTCGATGAAAGGAGTCGGCGCCGAAGTGACCAGGCCATCATACCGGGTTGCTGGTTCTGCATCGAACAGGTGCAGGACTGCCATAGTCATCCACTATGGAGCGCTACCTGAAGGGGCTGAGGAGTATGCCCGCCCTGGGTTTTGTTTCTTTGATCCTCTCGGTAGATCTCCACCTGTTGTCTTTAGGTGCAAAGAGATCATGGACATCGTTCATTACGCCGACTCCGGTTGGTCCGTCGTTCCCCCCCTGTTGGCCGTCGCCCTTGCGATTATCACCCGCCGCGTCCTGGTGTCGCTGGGGGTGGGCATAGTCGCAGGCAGTCTGCTGCTCAACCAGTTCTCCCCCCTCGAATCCCTGCATTACATGCTGAACACCGTACTCAAGATCTTCTGGGTCGACGGTGCACTCAACCGGGACAACGTCAACATGATCCTGTTCATGTTGCTGCTGGGGGGCCTCATCAGCCTGATGAGCGTCTCCGGGGCGACCCGGGCCTTCGCCGAGTGGGCCGCGCGCCGCGCCAAGACCCGCAAGGGGGCCAAGGCCCTCACCGGCATGATGGTGTTCGCCTTCTTCATCGATGACTTCTTCCACAGCCTGTCGGTGGGGGCCATCTGCCGCCCGGTCACCGATCGCTTCCAGATCTCCCGCGCCAAGCTGGCCTATCTGCTGGACTCCACCGCGGCGCCGGTCTGCGTGCTGATGCCCATCTCCTCCTGGGGCGCCTACATCATCGCCTTGGTGGGCGGCATCATGGCGGCCCATGGTCTGACCGATCAGAGCCCCATCTCCGCCTTCGTCGAGATGATCCCGATGAACCTCTATGCGGTCTTCACCCTGATCATGGTGCTGGTGGTGATCGCCTTCCAGCTCGACATCGGCGCCATGCGTCAACACGAGCAGTGGGCGCTGGAGGGCAAGCTGTGGGATGAGTCCAAGGGCCGTCCCATCGGCCTGGACATGGAGTCGCCCGAGGAGAGCAATGGCGGCATGATCGACATGGTGCTGCCGATCCTCACCCTGACCCTGGCCACCGTCTACTTCATGATAGATTCCGGCGCCGCCGTGCTGGCCGATAAAGGCCTGCCGTTCAGCGTGCTCGGCTCGTTCGAGAACACCAACGTCGGCTCCTCCCTGGTCTATGGCGCCCTGTGCAGCCTGGTGGTCTCCATCGGTCTGGCCATGCGCCTCAAGCTGGGTGCCAGCAACTGGATGAAGGCGGCCCCCCAGGGGATCATGGCCATGCTGCCCGCCATCAACATCCTGCTGTTTGCCTGGACCATAGGCGCCGTGGTGCGCGACGTGGAGACCGGCAAGTACCTGGCTTCCATGGCCAATGGCAACCTGCCGATCGAGGTGTTGCCGGCTGTGGTCTTCGTGCTCTCCTGCGCCATGGCCTTTGCTACCGGCACCAGCTGGGGCACCTTCGGCATCATGCTGCCGCTGGCCGGCGACATGGCGGCCGCCAGCGACATCAGCCTGATGCTGCCGATGCTGGCTGCCGTATTGGCGGGCTCCGTGTTCGGTGATCACAGCTCGCCCATCTCCAGCACCAGCATACTGTCTGCCACCGGCGCCGGCTGCCATCACATCGATCACGTGATGACCCAGCTGCCTTATGCGCTGGCCATCGCCTTCGGTGCCGCGCTCGGTTACCTGGTGATGGGGCTGATGCACTCTGTGCTGGCTGGCTTCACGGTCAGCGCGCTCTGGTTCCTGATCTTCTCCGGTTACCATTTGCGCAAGGCTCGGATGCACCGCGCCCTGGCCGTCGCATAAAGAGAACAAGGGGCCCACGGGCCCCTTGGTTTTGGCAGGGGCTTTGGTTAGCATGCCCCCCATCAATCCCGTTTCGGAACCCCATCATGGCTTCACTGCACTACAAATTCGCCACCATGAACTCGGGCAAGTCGACCCAGCTCATCCAGGCCCACTTCAACTATCTGGAGCGTGGCATGTATCCGCTGGCCATGACCCCCGCCATCGATGACCGCTTCGGTGCCGGGATCATCAGCGCCAGGGTCGGGCTGGAGCTGAAGGTGGAGGTCTTCAGTGACAGCTGCGATCTGTTCGAGATGGTCAAGGCGCGCCATGCAAATCGCCATATCGATGTGTTCATCGTCGACGAGGCGCAGTTCCTGACCCGGGAGCAGGTGTATCAGCTCGCCCGCATCGTCGATGAGCAGGACATACCGGTGATTGCCTACGGCCTCAAGACAGATTTTCGCGGCGAGCTGTTCCCCGGCTCCTACCACCTGCTCTGCCTGGCGGACAAGTTCGAGGAGCTCAAAAGCATCTGCTGGTGCGGCAACAAGGCGCACATGAACTCTCGCGTCAACGAGGCAGGGCAGGTGATGCGCGACGGCGAGCAGGTGGAGATAGGGGGGAACGATCGCTATGTGTCGCTCTGCCGCAAACACTATCTGGAAGGGCGGGCTTACAAGTAAGCCACAGCATGAAGAAGGGCGCCTCAGGGGCGCCCTTTTTTGTCGACGAAGGGTTCAGTCTATCTCTATGTCCACCGGCGCTATGATGGGGTCGGCCACCGGCAGGCGGTGGAACAGCTGGCGAAAATGCTGCTGTACCCGGCCTATGTCCACCAGGGACATGCCGGAGGCGAAGCCGAACCAGACATAGAGGCCGGTGAGATCGCGAAACATGGGGGGCAGGTAGCGGGGGGCATCGATGAGCCCCTCCAGATAGTGCTGATAGAGCACGGGGATGTCGTCCAGGGTCACCTTGCCGACAAACAGCATGGGCAGGATCTCCGGCACCCCTTCCAGCACGGCGCTGCGGATGAAGTTGACCGTCTCCACATAGCCCTTCACATAGGAGAGATCCTTGGTGAAGCAGGCGCCGCCCTCGACCATGCCGCCCCTAAACACCCGCTGGGTGATCTTGTAGGCATCGTGCTCGCTGGCCCCCTTCTCGACGAAGTGGCGGAACACCTCGATAAAATCGGCGCCGCGCTCCGCCATGTCGATGGCCATCACCCGATCCGAGATGCGCTTGGCCCTGTCCGGGAAGGAGCTGAAGGTGAGGGTCTCGATGAGCACGGCCAGCCCCTCCTGGCAGGCGGTGATGCGCGGCGAGCCGGCCCCCAGCCAGGTGGCATAGGATTGCTGGCGGCCGTTGAGGGTGGTGCCGACGTGCACCCAGCCCTCGTGCACCTCCAATACCTGCAAGTCCAGCTCGGAGAAGCGGGCGTGGGAGCTCAGCTTGATGTAATCCCCCCCGGCGGCGGCATCGGAGACGATGCCATCGCTCAGCTTGACCTGCACGGTGCCGTCGCTGAAGTAGTTCGACAGCTTGCCCTGCAACCTGGCCACCGCTGCTTCCCCCTCGAACTCCTTGGGGTAGGGGCGCACCAGGTGGCGGGCGCCGGGCAGGGAGAAGATGTCGCAGAGGCGGGCACCCAGCTCTTTCAGGGTCTTGCGATCCCCGCGCAGATGATCGCTCGCCGAGCCGTACAGCAACTGGCTGTAACGCTGGAAGTCCGGCTGCCCGCGCTGGCGCAGCATCTCTATCACCACCATGTACTGATCCACCGTCTCTTGCAGGATCCGGCCCAGATCATCCTGCGGCCCCAGCTTTCTGCGGATCCTGTCCCTCAGCTCCTTGAGCTCCAGGTATTTGTTGCGGGGATCGAAATCGAGGGGGAGGGCCTGATAGAAGTCGGCATCGATGGCGGGCAGCACTCGTCCGCCCTTGGCGAGAAACTCGGTCTGCAGGTGGCGGGGCCACTTGATGGCATCCAGGATGCGAATGGGTTTTTGCAGGGCGAGCAGTTCATCCGAGAGGGATTTGAGGTGCAGGCGATACTTTTCTTGGATGGTCATCGGGCCTTCTGTGGAGGCGAGTGCGGTACGAGAATGGCTGAGTATATGCATAGCGCTTGCCAAAAAGAAGCGAGAGCGGGGGTGATCCCGCCTGTGCGCTTTTGGTTGTCGGAAAATTGGTTTAGACTGCGCCCCTTGATCCTTATTGTGTTCGTGAAAATGATGAATATCCCCAGCTCTGAAATGATAATGCGTTGGCTGCAGCAGGCCCGGATCGAGCACTATGTGTGCGATCAGTGCCACGGCATCCACATGGTCTCCCTGCAGTCCGTCGAGGGCATCCAGGAGAGCCGGATCTTCGTGGAAGAGGAAGGGTTGCTGTTTTCATCCGAACTGGAGGTGCGCCCCTCATCCCTGCTGCCCCTGGTGGCCGAGCTGGGTCGTCTCAACATGCAATACCCGTCCCTCAAGGTGTTCCTCGACATCATAGATGACAACCTGCCGCGCCTCGTCGTGGGTCACACCGTCTTCACCAAGGCGGGTCTCTCCGTCGAGCAGTTCCTGCTGTTCGTCGAAAGCACCACGGCGGCGACCCATGAAGTGGTGTCCGAATGTGAACGCCTCGGCTTCCTCAATCTGCCGGAGATCCAGGTCGCACCGGAATCTGTGCACTGAGTTGCGCGTTTAATGTGCGAACGGTTCGCGGCAGCCAAAAAGCCGTTGACGCCGGCGGGGCTTTCCCCTAAATTACGCCCCGTTCCGGCGCAACAGTGCAGAACATCACGTGGAGATTGAACACGTTAAACGGCAGTCGAAAATTTGGTGATCTGCTTCTGGCTTGGCCATGGCAGATGACTAAAACAAATTGGTGAGGTGTCCGAGTGGCTGAAGGAGCACGCCTGGAAAGTGTGTATACGGCAACGTATCGAGGGTTCGAATCCCTCCCTCACCGCCAAATAAAGTAAAAGGGCCTGTCGCAAGACAGGCCCTTTTACTTTATCCGGTGACGACGCTCGGTTTGAACCCTGGTTCGACAAGGGGCAGGGCAGTCCGGGTCAATCCAGACCCGCCGCCAATATAAAAACCCGACCTTATGGTCGGGTTTTTGTCTTGTGGTGCCCGGTCATCTCTCACGCATGTCCCTTGAAGCAGGCCAGGCGGCATGCAGAGAGTGCGGGTCAGGCGAGATCGAAGCGATCCAGGTTCATCACCTTGGTCCAGGCCGCCACGAAGTCCTTCACGAACTTCTCCTTCCCGTCCGCACTGGCATAGACCTCCGCCAGGGCCCGCAACTGGGAGTTCGAGCCGAACACCAGATCGACGCGGGTGCCGGTCCACTTCACCTTGCCTGTCTTGCGATCACTCCCCTCGTAGATGCCCTTGGCTCCTGCTGCCGGTTTCCACTCCGTGCCCATGTCGAGCAGGTTGACGAAGAAGTCGTTGGAGAGGGTGCCGGGGGCAGAGGTAAAGACCCCGTGGCAGTTGCCGACGTTGGTGCCGAGCACCCGCATGCCGCCCACCAGTACCGTCATCTCGGGGGCACTCAGGGTGAGCAACTGGGCCTTGTCGATCAGCATGGTCTCCGCGAAGGCGGCGCACTCGCCCCCGTAGTTGCGGAACCCGTCGGCGAGAGGCTCGAGCACGGCGAAGGAGTCCACATCGGTCTGGGCCTGGGAGGCATCCATGCGACCCGGCGTGAAGGGCACGGTCACTGTGACTCCCGCCAGCTTGGCCGCCTGTTCGACACCGACGCCGCCGGCCAGCACGATGAGATCGGCGAGGGATACCCGTTTGCCGCCGGTGGCCGAGGCGTTGAACCCCTGCTGGATGCCTTCGAGGGTCTTGAGCACCTTGGCCAGCTGTGCCGGTTGGTTGACTGCCCAATCCTTTTGCGGGGCCAGGCGGATGCGGGCACCGTTGGCACCGCCGCGTTTGTCAGAGCCACGGAAGGTGGCTGCCGAGGCCCAGGCGGTGGATGCCAGCTCGGCGACGGTCAGGGAGGCCGCCAGGATCTTCTCCTTGAGGGCGGCCACGTCCTTGTCATCGATCAGGGGGTGATTGACGGCGGGGATGGGGTCCTGCCAGATCAGCTCCTCCTTGGGCACTTCCGGCCCCAGATAGCGTGCGATGGGGCCCATGTCCCTGTGGGTCAGCTTGTACCAAGCGCGGGCAAAGGCATCTGCGAAGGCTTGCGGGTCCTCATAGAAGTGGCGTGAGATCTTGCCAAACTCGGGGTCAAAGCGCAGGGTCAGGTCGGTGGTCAGCATGGTCGGCTTGTGGAACTTGCCCGGGATATGCGCATCGGGGATGATCTCCGGCGCATCCTTGGCCACCCACTGCTTGGCGCCCGCCGGCGACTTGGTCAGCTCCCACTCGAAGTTGAACAGGTTCTCGAAGAAGTTGTTGCTCCAAAGGGCCGGTGTCTTGGTCCAGGTCACCTCGAGGCCGCTGGAGACGGTATCCTTGCCGTGGCCGCTGCCGTAGTCGCTCATCCAGCCCAGGCCCTGGGCTTCCAGGGGGGCCGCTTCCGGCTCGGGCCCCTTGTGGGATTCGGGGGCGGCGCCATGGGCCTTGCCGAAGGTGTGGCCACCGGCAATGAGGGCGACCGTCTCTTCGTCATTCATGGCCATGCGACCGAAGGTGGAGCGGATGTCCTTGGCCGCCTCCATGTAGTCACCGCTGGCATTGGGGCCTTCGGGGTTGACATAGATGAGGCCCATGTGGGTGGCGCCAAAGGGGGCCGCGAGCTCGCGGTCGCCCTTGACCCGGTCGGGGTCGACCCCGAGCCAGGCGATCTCGTCACCCCAGTTGACGTCCTGATCCGGCTCCCACACATCCGGGCGGCCGCCACCAAATCCGAAGGTTCTAAAGCCCATGGACTCCAGCGCGACGTTGCCGGCGAGGATCAGCAGATCGGCCCAGGAGATCTTGTTGCCGTACTTCTGCTTGATGGGCCAGAGCAGGCGGCGGGACTTGTCGATGTTGACGTTGTCGGGCCAGCTGTTGAGGGGAGCGAAGCGTTGCTGGCCGCGGCCACCGCCGCCACGGCCATCCGTGATGCGATAGGTGCCTGCGGCGTGCCAGGTCATGCGGATGAACTGGGGACCATAGTGGCCGAAGTCCGCCGGCCACCACTCCTGGGAGTCGGTCATCAGCTTGACCAGGTCTTTCTTGAGAGCCTTGTAGTCGAGGCTGTTGAATGCCTCGGCATAGTTGAAATCGTTGTCCATGGGATCGGAGCTGGGGGAATGCTGGTGCAGCAGATCCAGCCGCAACTGATTCGGCCACCAATCACGGTTGGTTCTGCCGACGCCGGCGGTGTGGTTGAAGGGGCATTTGCTTTCTTCACTCATCTCAGTCTCTCCTTGGAGGGCATCTACATTGCTGACACTTAGTATGGGAAGTTTTCCACTGCGCTGTGTGGGGTCATGGCAGGGGATCTGTCTGTTGTTGTGCCGCTGGCTTTTAATTACTCCTTTTTTTTCAATATATTGCGTTATTGTGCAGTGAATGGATTACGAAAAGATGAATCACGACCATCTAGTTTAACAATCTATTTACGTTCTGCCCGACTTCCCCTCGCATCAGGCGCGGCGGCAACCTGTGATGCGCTGCCTGGGCGCAAGTGGTGGCTCGCCCTTCATGAGAGAAGCAGACAAGGCATTTGCCTGGTTTTTATCCATATCACTGTCATCGGCATGGAAGCTTGCGCTGCGTCATGGGAAGCAGGGATACATCGGGGCCGTGATGGCTCCGATCATCTCTGTGATCCAGCCAGGGGAGGGGGCAGCACCAGGCGGTGGCATTGACCGACCAGCACAGGGACAAGCGTGAGAGAGCAAGGGGGAGGGGCAAAGCGCATAAAGAGGGAGCGGAGCGCTCGGGACAGGCGGCGAGGCTGGGGCGCAGGCACAAAAAAACCGGCGCTGGGCCGGTTTTGATGAGGGCATCAGATGCCCGGTTCATGGCAAGTCGTGCTTGCCTCTGTCGGCTTGATTCAGCGCGAACAGCTAATAATGGGGTGGCTGATGGGGCTCGAACCCACGACAACCGGAATCACAATCCGGGACTCTACCAACTGAGCTACAGCCACCACTGAAATCTGCCTTCGATGTCGCTCTTCGAGGGAAGAGTCACATCAATGGCGCGCCCTGCAGGATTCGAACCTGCGACCCACGGCTTAGAAGGCCGTTGCTCTATCCGACTGAGCTAAGGGCGCGTTGTATCAAGAAATCCGAAGGACTTCCCGATGAACCTGGTCGGTGATAAAGGATTCGAACCTTTGACCCTCTGGTCCCAAACCAGATGCGCTACCGGGCTGCGCTAATCACCGAAATCTCATCGTCCAGCATACCGGGGGCGGTACGACTGGGCAACGGGCGGGCATCATACCCAAGCGTCAAAGTCAGCGTCAACGACTTTTTCCGCCAGTAAATTCAAATGCCTACTTATTGCCCGCCAGGCGAGAGCCGCTAACACCCGCGCCAAAAAAATGCGACAATGCGCGGCAGTTGAACACATGGTGAGTGAAGAACGATGTCTGCCAAAATCATTGATGGAAAACAGGTTGCGCAAACGATTCGCAATCAGGTCGCCGAACAAGTCCAACAGCGGTTGGCTCTGGGCAAGCGGGCACCGGGTCTGGCGGTGATCCTGGTGGGGCTGGATCCGGCGTCCCAGGTCTATGTGGGCAGCAAGCGTCGTGCCTGTGAAGAGGTGGGGTTTGTCTCCCGCTCCTATGATCTGAGCGCCAATGCGACCCAGGAAGAGTTGCTGGCCCTGATCGACCGGCTCAATGAGGATGCGGAGGTGGACGGCATCCTGGTGCAGTTGCCCCTGCCGGCTCATTGCGACACCACCCAGGTGCTGGAGCGCATTCGTCCCGACAAGGACGTGGATGGTTTCCACCCCTACAACGTGGGCCGTCTGGCCCAGCGCATCCCGGCGCTGCGTCCCTGCACCCCCAAGGGGATCATGACCCTGATCGAGGCGACCGGCGTCAAGACCCACGGTCTGCATGCGGTAGTGGTCGGTGCCTCCAACATCGTCGGTCGCCCGATGACGCTGGAGCTGCTGCTGGCGGGGTGCACCACCACCACCTGTCACCGCTTCACCCAGGATCTGGAGGCCCAGGTGCGCCGTGCCGATCTGCTGGTGGTGGCGGTGGGCAAGCCGAACTTCATTCCGGGGGAGTGGGTCAAGCCGGGGGCTCTGGTGATCGATGTGGGGATCAACCGCCTGGCCGACGGCTCCCTGGTGGGGGATGTGGAGTTTGAAACGGCGCGCAATCACGCCGCCTTCATCACCCCTGTGCCCGGTGGCGTAGGGCCCATGACGGTGGCCAGCCTGATGGAGAACACCCTGAGCGCCTGCCAGGATTATCACGACGCCTGAGTTAGGCCCCTTCCCGCACTCGGGAATGGATGAGAGAAAGGGAAGGCCTGGCCTTCCCTTTTTTATTGCGCGTGGCGCCGGTCGTGCATGGCGGCTTAGGGTCAGATCAGGGCCAGGGCCGCCGCCAGATCGGCGATGAGATCGTCGGCGTCTTCCACCCCTATGCTGAAGCGAATGAGATCGTCGTTGACCCCGGCGGCGAGGCGGCTCGCCTCGTCCATGGCGGCGTGGGTGGTGCTGGCCGGGTGGCAGGCCAGGCTCTCGAGATCGCCGAGGCTCACCGCCTGCACGAACAGCTGCAGGTTGTCGAGCAGGGTGGCGCAGCGCGCAAAGCCCCCTTCAAGTTCAATACTTACCATGCCGCCAAAGCCGCTGGCGAAGGCGCCGAGGGCGTCGTGGCCCGGGTGGCTGGCAAGGCCAGGGTAGATCACCTTCTTCACCGCAGGGTGGGCGGCGAGGAAGTCGGCCACCTTCTGGGCATTGTGCAGGTGGGCATCCATGCGCAGGGGCAGGGTCTTGACCCCGCGCTGCAGCAGGTAGGCCTCCTGCGGGCCTATGGGGGAGCCGATGTGCTTGAGGGCCACGGTGCGGATCGACTTCATCAACTCGTGGGAGCCCGCCACCACCCCGGCGATGATGTCGCCGTGACCGCCCAGGTACTTGGTGCCGCTGTGCATCACCACGTCGATGCCGAGCTCCAGCGGGCGTAGCAGGTAGGGGGTGAGGAAGGTGTTGTCACACACGCTGATGGCGCCCACCTTGCGGGCCGCTTCCACCACCACCCGGGGATCCACCACCTTGAGGGTGGGGTTGGTCAGGGTCTCGAACAGGATCACCCTGGTGGCGGGGCTGATGTTGGCCAGCAGATCCTGATCGCTGTTGTAACCCGTGATGGTGATGCCGGCCCGGCTGAAGGTCTGTTTCAAGAACGCATCGGTGCCGCCGTAGAGGGGGCCGACATAGGCCACTTCATCCCCGCTGCTGGCCAGGGCATAGAGGATGGCGCTCACCGCCGCCATGCCGCTCGCCACCACCAGCGCCTCGTCGGCGCCCTCGAGGGCCGCCAGTTTCAGCTCCAGCTCGGCGGTGGTGGGGTTGCCGAAGCGGCTGTAGATAAAGCCCGGGGCCTGGCCTGCGAAGCGCTCCTTGCCCGCCTGGGCATTGACGTAGCTGAAGGTGCTGCTCTGGTAGAGCGGGGTGGTGAGGGCACCGGTCTGGGGATCGATCCGCTGGCCGCTGTGCACGCTCATGGTCTTGAATTTCATCGTCTTGCTCCGTGGTTGCCAGGCTATGGCGTTGTTGTTCTGGTGTGAAAATCGGTGGATGGGGCCGCGCCGGCGCCCCTCTCCTGTGGTCGGGATGGCGGTCTGTCGCCACCCTCTTGATGGCGTCAGGCCGGTATCGGCTCCTGCGCTCCCCTGTGTTGCCGAGCATAGTGGCGCGCCGCCACATCCGGGTGGGATCGTAGCCTGCCCTTGAGCACGTTCTCCCCCACCTGATAGAAGAGGGGGTTGGCCGGGTCGCTCTCTGGCCCTTGCGCCTGCGCCGCCAGTTCTGGGGAGAGGGTGAGCAGCGGCACTGTGGCATCGAGTCTCGCCGCCATGAAGAAGGCGCAGGAGAGACGGGAGATCCCGGGGGGCGGGCTCTGCACCCGGTGCAGGGTCGCCTTGAGGTAGCCGTTGGAGGCAAGCTCCAGCAGCTCGCCGATATTGACCACCAGGGCGCCGGGCAGGGGGGGCGCGGAAATCCAGCCGTGCGCCGTCTCCACCTCGAGGCCGGAGTGATCGTCCTGCATCACCAGGGTCAGGTAGCCGGGGTCCTTGTGGGCGCCGACCCCCTGGCCGCTGCCCCCCGCTTCCCGTCCCGGGTAGTGAATGAGCTTCATGTGCTGATAGGGGGCGCCCTGGATGCTCTCATCGAACACCCCGGCCGGTTGCTCCAGCACCTCGGCAAAGGCGGCGAGCAGGGTGAGGGTGATGTCGCTCAGCCGCGCCTGCCACGCCAGCAGTTGCGTCTTCATCCCGGGCAGGGCAGCGGGCCACTGGTTGGGGCCTGTGAGCCGCTGCCAGGGGTGACTGTTCTGCGCCAGGGGGAGGGCCTGCTCCTCGTTCATGATGTCGAACTGCTCCCGCCGGTCCGGCCGCTCCCGGGTGAGCTCGGCCCCCACCAGGTTGTAGCCACGAAAGTGGGGGGAGTGCACCATCTGCACCGCCAGCTTCTCCTGCAGGGGCAGGGCGAAGAAGCGGGCCGCCAGCGCCAGGGTTTCCCGTTGCTGCGCTTCGCTCAGACCATGGCCTGTCAGATAGAAGAAGCCGATGTCGCGGGCCGCCCGGCCAAGCTTGGCCAGCATCTGGCGGCGCTCCTCGGGGGCACCAGTGATCGCGGCATAGTCGATGATGGGCAGTGATGAATGTTCCATGTGCATCTCCTCAGGTGTCGGATGTCGGGTGCAGTCCCGAGGATCCGCGACAAAGACGGCGGTGTGGCGAGTGGCAGGACACGGGTCCGTGGCTCACGATGGCACCGTTTGGGTTTAAGGGGATGCTACTGTTCGGAGTTATAAGGTGGAAGCAACAAAATATTCTTAGTTATATACAAAAGTCGAAATAGGATTCGATCCCTTTGGGGAGATTTGTCGATTGCACGGAGAAAATGCGCCCCAACCGATCGCCTTGCCCATGAATCTGCCTGGGGCCTGGGAAGGCGCTGTGCCAGTGGGAGGCGAATGAACAAAGGGGAGGCATCAGCCTCCCCTTGGGTAGTGTGGCGCAGAGGTCAGAGGGTGAGCGCCCGCCCAGCGCGACTAGATCACTCTCTTCAGTAACCCAGGGTGAAGCGCTGGCGCAGGTGAGCCGGTTGTTCCGCTTCGTTGAGCACGGCATCCGCCAGATCCCCGACTGTGATCCCGGCAGGCTTGTCGCCGTCAAAGAGCACCTGATCGCCCCCGAGACGGTAGCCGCCGCGCTTCTCGCCGGGTTCGAGGAACACCGGCGGGGAGACGAAGCGCCAGTCGAGGGTCGTTTCGCGGCGAAGGGCGGTGAGACCGTCGCGGGCCGCCAGGGCGCCTTGCTTCCACTCGGCCGGGAAGTCAGGGGTATCCACCAGCTGCACGCCGGGGGCTATCTCCAGGCTGCCGGCACCGCCGACCACCAGCAGCCAGCCGTGGGCGGCGTTGGCTGCCTCGACGATGGCGCTGGCGCCCTTGAGGTACTGATCATGGATATCCGGTGCGGTCCAGCCCGGGTTGTAGGCGCTGATCACCCTATCGTGCCCCTTGAGCACGTCGGCCAGCGCCTGCGGGTTCTGGGCATCCACCGCCACCGCCCGGACCTGCGGGTGGGGGGTCAGCTTGCTGGTGTCGCGGACGATGGCGGTGACGCTGTGGCCACGGCTGACGGCCTCATTGAGGATGGCTGAACCGACAAAACCGCTGGCACCTATGAGGGCAATTTTCATGGATATCTCTCCTTCACTGTGGGAATGAGGCTATCCTACGCCCCCGGATGTGATTTAATAATCCTCTGTAAATTGCATTCACTTGTAAGCTGGATTTAATAATGGATCAGCTCAGACGTTACGCCATCTTCGCCGCCGTGGTGGAGGCGGGCACCATGACGGGGGCCGCCAAGGCCCTCGGCATGACCCCCTCCGCCGTCAGCCAGCACATCGGCCAGCTGGAGAGCCTGCTCGGCCTGCCTCTGCTCCATCGCTCCACCCGTCGCCTCAGCCTGACGGAGGCGGGGGAGGTGGTGTGGCAGGGGTGCCAGTCCCTGCAACAGACCCTCAACCAGACCGAGCTGCGCCTCTCGGAAGTGCGCGACAGCCTGCTCGGGGAGGTGCGGATCACCGCCCCCGTGGGGATGGCGGGCCAGCCGCTGGCGCTGGCCTTGTCGCCCCTGTTGCAGGCCCACCCGGGCCTGTGCATCCAGATCATCGCCGACGACGAGAAGCGGGATCTCATTGCCGAGCGCATCGACGTGGCGCTGCGGGTCGGCTCCCTGCCGGACTCCACCCTGGTGGCCCGCAAGCTGGGCCAGACTCGGATGCTGCTGTGCGCCGCCCCCGCCTACCTGGCGCGCAAGGGGACGCCGCGCACCCCGGCCGATCTGGCCGTGCACGACTGGCTCTGCGGCGACATGCTGGGGAGCGGCTTGCTGCTCCTTGACGAGCGGGGGGGCGAGCACAGGGTGAGGTGCAAACCCAGGGTGCAATGCAACAACGTGCTGCCCCTGCGCCAGTTTGCCCTGGCGGGGCAGGGGATCTCCCTGCAACCCGAGGGGGAAGTTGTAGAGGATCTCGCCCAGGGCCGCCTGCTCGCCTTGCTGCCAGGCTTTCGGGTGCCGCCCATGGAGATCCACGCCATCACCCCCCAGCGGGAGATCCCGGAGAAGGTGCGCCGGGTGATCACCGCCTTGCGCAGCCATTTCGCCGAACCCGGGGGGGCGGCGCGCCCCATGTAGTGTCGACCAACAGCAGAGGGCAGCCCGTTGGCTGCCCCCTGTGGATCCCGCTTGCCCCGGTGCTACTTCATGTAGAGGCCGCCGTTGATGGCCAGGGTCTCCCCCGTGATATAGGCCCCTGCTTCGCTGGCGAGGAAGGCCACGGCGGCGGCTATCTCCTCCGGCTTGGCGAGGCGGCGCATGGGAATGTCGGCCTTGATGCTGTCGAGGATGTCGGTGCGGATCGCCGCCACCATGGGGGTGGCGGTGTAGCCGGGGGCGATGGCGTTGACCGTGACCCCGAAGCGGGCCCCCTCCGCCGCCAGCGCCTTGGTGAATCCCAGCATGCCCGCCTTGGCCGCCGAGTAGTTGACCTGACCGAACTGCCCCTTCTGACCGTTGACCGAGGAGATGTTGATGATGCGGGCATCGCGTTGCTCGCACATGGCATCGAACAGCGGCTGGGTCACGTTGTAGAGGCTGCACAGGTTGGTGTGGATCACCTCGAACCACTGATCCGGCGCCATCCGCTTGAAGGCCCCATCCCGGGTGATGCCGGCGTTGTTGACCAGCACGTCCACTCGGCCCTCCTCCTGCAGCAGGCGGCCCAGGGTCTCGCGGCACATGGCGGTGTCGGCCACATCCAGCGCCAGCAGCCGCACCCGATCCGGCTGATACCCCTGCTCCTGGTACCACTCCCGTGCAGCGGCGGCATTGACGCTGGAGTGGGTGGCGATGATGCGATACCCCTGGGCCAGCAAGGCGGTGGTGATGGCGGATCCGATGCCGCCACGGGCTCCGGTGATCAAGGCAATCTTCTTCATCTTGGCTCTCCCTGCATGTCACGAGTTGAATGGTGCCCCTGGGGCAATTGACAACCTTGTCTGCAAACAATGTGGCAGGGAAAGGCGTCATTTTTGTGACAGGGGAGCGTCTGGGGGCAAGGTACTTGCGAGCGGGAGCCGGGCCGCACAAGGCTTGCCCCCGGCACGGCGGCCATGTTTAATGTGGCCACTTGGGCGAATGCGCCCCTTCGCCGGCACAGAGCCCGACCACAGCATGACAAGCTTCCCCGCCTTCCCAGACCCGGCGCCACAGACGCGCCCCCATTTCACCCGCATCGAGCGGGTGCTCGACTACATTCACACCCACCTGGATCAGCCCCTGTCGCTGGAGCAACTGGCCGAGCAGAGCTGCTGGTCGCGCTGGCAGTTGCAGCGGGTCTTCCTGCATGAGACCGGCCAGACGGTGGCCCACTATGTGCGCGAGCTGAAGTTGAGCCTGGCGGCGGAGGCGCTGCTCTCGAGCCGTCAGCGGGTGCTGGATCTGGCGCTGAACCACGGTTTTGGCTCGGAAGTCAGCTTCAGCCGGGCCTTCAAGCAGCACTTTGGCTGCTCCCCCCTGGCCTATCGCAAGCGGGGCCTGCGGCTGGGGCTGCGCACTCCCCTGGTGCGGGCCCCCATGCCCCTGGCCAGCCCTCCCAGGCTGGTGCAGGTGCGGGTGGAGAGCCGGCCGGGGTTCACCCTGCACGGCGTCAGGGGGGAGATCCGGGGCCTCTTTGCGAAGGCGCCGGACTTTCAGCAGACGGTGCCCGCCATCTGGGGGGCCTGGCGCGAGGCGGGGGGGCGCCTGTCGTCCAGCGAGCTGCTGGGGGTGGTGGACGTCTCGGGGGCGGGGGAGCGGCTGCCCTACTGGGCCGGGGTGGCGGCAGAGGAGGGGAGTGAGCCCGGCCCCGGGCTGGCGCGCCTTCGGGTTCCCTCCCAGGAGTATGCGGTGCTGGGTCACCTGGGCCCCATCAGCCAGCTGGGGCAGAGCCTCAACTGGTTTATCCTGCACTGGCTGCCCTCCTCCAGCTATCGCGGGCTGGATGGCTTCGAGCTGGAGCGCTATGCCCCGGGCTTTGACGGCCAGCAGCCCGATGCCTCCATGGAGTACTGGCTGCCCATATCACCCCGCTAGGCTCGGCAACGGGGTCCTTCATACCGCCCGTATGACACCAGATAACCAGCCCCGTCAGTCTGCCGGGTGAACCCGGTTCTTGCCCGCCTCCTTGGCCTGATAGAGTGCCCGATCGACCCTTGCTATCAGGTTCGCGGCCGATTCATGGCGCCACTGCCCCAGCCCCGCCGAGAAGGTCACCACCAGCCCCGCCTCTCGCCATTGACGTTGCAGGACCCGTTGGCGCCAGCGCTCCAGCAGGGCCAGTGCCTGGGCTTCGTCCTCCCCGGGGATCAGGATGGCCAGCTCCTCCCCGCCGTAGCGGTAGAGCCTGGCCAGGCCGTCGGCCACCGTCACCCCTTCCTGCGCCACGGCCTGGAGGACGCGGTCGCCCACCAGGTGTCCCAGCTGATCGTTGATGGCCTTGAAGTTGTCCAGATCTATCATGCCGAGGGAGAAGGGGAGGCCGTCGGCCAGATGGCTGGCCAGATCCTGATCGAAGCTGCGGCGATTGAAGAGGCCGGTCAGGGCATCCGTGTTGGAGGCGGCGACCGCCTCCTGCATCTGGTGATGGGCGCTCTGGATCTCCTGGCGCAGCAGCTCTCCTGGCTTGCTCATGTCGATGCGGCCAACGCGCATCAGGGCGATGATCTCGACGATCATCTTGTTGATGGCATGGCGCAGGGAGCCCCAGCAGAGCAGGCAGATCAGCAGGCAACCCGCCACGGCGATCTGCAACTGATAGGATTCGCTGTGGCTGGCCTCCTTGAATTCGGCGTCGCTGACGGTGTAGATGGCGAACCAGTCCGGGTTGGAGAAGGCATAGTAGTAGACATGGGTCTGGTGCTCGGCGTCATAGAGATGGTCGGCCCCGTTGGTCATCTGCGCGATGAGCTGCGGCGCCAGCTGGCGGCGAAACAGGTTGCCCACATTGGAATGCAGCAGGGTGTCGCCGCTGCGGGCGATGAGATAGAACTCCCCCTTGAGGGGGCTCTTGAGCAGGCGCAGGGGATGGCTCATCTGCTCGAGATCGAGCTCCATGGCCAGGGTGCCGAGGGGAAAGCCCTCCTTGTCGACGATGGGTCGGGAGACGGAGACGGTCCGCTGCTGGTCGATTCTGCTGGCGTAGTGGTCCGTGTAGCTGACGAAGAGGGTGCGGGAGGCGGCGGACTTGAACCAGGACCGCTCCCTGGCATCAAAGCCCGCCTCGACCGGCAGGTGGGGGACAGAGTTGAAGCGCCCCTGCTGATCGGCGACCAGGATGCTTTTCACATAGGGGGTGAGGGACAACGTTTGCATCAGGGTCATGCGAAGGGGGGCGTGCCCGTCGCTGAGGAAGGCCTGCAGGGCGGGCTTGTCGATGAAGCTGCCGGTCTCGTTGAGGACGTGCTCCAGCGGCTTGAATTGCAACGCGATGAACTGGGTCGCCATGTTGTGCACGAACATGGCGGCCACCTTGTGATACTTCACTTCGGCCGCACGCTGGATGCTGCAACTGACCCCCACCAGGGCGGTGAGCAGGGTCAGCACTATCACCGCAAAGGAGACGTGGAGCTGGGTGTGGCAGTGCAGATCTTTATTGATGGTGTCATTCATTGGGGTGATCGTATGCCTTGTATCGTCTCAAACAGGACTGATAAAAGGGGCCGCATACTATCGCCATCCCTGTCAGCAGGGCTTGACCCGGATCAAGGGTGTGGATGAAAAAGGAGCAACTGCTCTAAAGCGAAGGCCGGATACGGGCGCTGATCCGGCCCGGTTCGGCCGGCAGGATAGGGGGCCTTGAGGCCACCCCGGCGAAAGCGCGCTAGGTTACACCCTCTCCATTTGGCTTCCCCTGCACTCTGTTTCACTCGTCACGCAGTCAGATGGCGCTCTTCTTCCCCCCTTTCTTTGTCACTGACCCGCCAACATGCCCCAAATTGTTAATTCCGCGGCAAATTAGAACAATAAAATGCAAATGATATTTGTTACTATTCACATGCAGTAGGCAGTCGAGGATCAGATGCAACTTGTTCACCCCCCATTGACCGTGGTCGCCGCGACCATCTCCACCCTGTTGGCAGGCTCTGTGCTGGCCGCCGCGCCCGGCAGCCAGGACGCGGCGCTGGCCGACGAGACCCTGACCGTGCTGGGTCAGACCTATCGCAACACGGCGACCAAGACCCGGCTTGACCCCATAGAGACGCCCCAGGCGATCTCGGTCGTGGAGAGCGAGACTCTGGAACAGCGCGGCGTCAGCTCGGTGAGCGAGGCGCTGCGTTACGTGCCCGGGGTCAATACCGAGCTGCGGGGCGGGGCGGTCAACCGGCTGGATCTGTTCAACATCCGCGGCTTTGACAACTACCAGAACTTCTATGACGGCCTCTTGCTGCAATACAACGAGTGGAACCTGCAACCCCAGATAGATCCTGTGGCCATCGAGCAGCTGGAGGTGTTCAAGGGGCCGACCTCGGTGCTCTACGGCAGCATGCCCCCCGGCGGCATGGTCAACCTCATTGCCAAGCGCCCCCAGCGGGAAGCCAAGCATAACGTCAGCGTGGCGACGGGGACGGGCACCCTCAAGGAGATGACCCTCGACAGCACAGGTGCCATCAACGAGCAGCTCGCCTATCGGGTGGTGGGGCTGGCCCGCCAGAAAGAGGGCCAGGCGGTGACCTCCGAAGAGGAGCGCTACGTCTTCGCGCCCTCCCTGGACTGGCAGTTGAGCGACCGCACCCTGCTGAACCTCAACCTCTACTACCAGAAGGATCCGCAAGCCGGCATCTACACCACTGTGCCCGCCAGCGGCTCGGTCAAGTCCAACCCCCTGGGGCAGCTTGGCAGCGACACCTTCCTCGGCGACGAGAACTGGAACGAGTACAACCGGGATGTGACCCTGCTCGGCTACAAGCTGAGCCACGACTTCAACGCCAACTGGCAGGTGCTGCAAAATGCCCGCTACATGGATGCCTCCGCCTATCAGCGCAACACCTACAACGCGGCTCTGGCGGCGGACAACCGCACCCTGGCCCGCAACGCCTATCTCACCGATGAGGCGTCCCGCGGTTTTGTCATCGACAACCAGCTGGCGGGCAAGGTGCAGACCGGCGGTGCCCAGCACAACCTGTTGCTCGGGGTCGATTACCAATATCTGGACGCGCGCATCCTCTATCAGGACACCCTCGACTACTCGGCGCCCAGCATCGACATCTTCAACCCGGACCACAACCAGATCCGGCCGGATGCCCTGACCTTCTCCTATGAGGATCGCAAGACCATTCGCCAGTCCCAGACCGGCGTCTATCTGCAGGATCAGGTGCGCCTCGACCGGCTGGTGGCCATAGGCGGCGCCCGCTACGACAGCTACCGGATGGACACCGACAGCCGCGGCCTCTACCTGGGAGCCGCCAGCCAGTCCCTGGCCCAGATCGATCAAGACAACCTCTCCTTCCGCCTCGGCGCCCTCTATGAGCTGGATTATGGCTTGTCCCCCTATGTGAGCTATGCCGAGAGTTTCGAGCCGGTGCCGGGGGCGGACAAGAGCGGCAAGGCGTTCGATCCCGCTACCGGCCACCAGTGGGAGGGGGGGCTCAAGTTCCTCTCCGAGGACATGAGCAAGACGGCCACGATCTCGGCGTTCCATATCACCAAGGAGAACGCCCTGGTGACGGATCCTGATAACGTCTACGGGCCCAAGCTGCAGACCGGCGAAATTGTCTCCAGGGGGATAGAGCTGGAGGGGCGCGCGGATCTCACCAGCCGGCTGGATCTGGCGCTGAGCTATACCCTTCAGGACATGGAGATCACCAAGGACACCACCGACTTGCAGGGCAAGACCCCGGTCTGGGTGCCCAGGCAGATGGCCTCCTTGTGGAGCAACTACCTGCCGGGCGGCAGCCTGGAGGGAATGCGGGTCGGCGCCGGCCTGCGCTACGTGGGGGAGGCCGAAATGGATGCCGCCAACACCGACACAGTGCCGGATTATCTGCTGATGGACATGTCCGCCTCCTATGATCTCGCCGCCCTCAGCGCGAGCATGAAGGGGGTGGGGGTATCGCTTAGCGCCAGCAACCTGCTGAACAAGACCTACTACTCCTGCTACGACCAGAACAACTGCTGGTTCGGGGCTGAGCGCAATGTGGAGGCTCGACTCAAATACGCATTCTGACCTTGCGCCCCGGACCTGCGCCGGGGCACGCCCTGCCTCGCGACCCAGGCGTCCTGGCGGTGAACACCGAACATGCCCTGCCTCGTGGACTCGGTGCCCTGGCGGTGCACAGCCAGCATAGCCTGCTGGCGGAGCACGACGCCCTGTTTGAGGCGGCGGCCGGGCTTATCCCCTCTCTCAAGGGGCGGCTGGCGGGGGAGAGCCCCGCTCTGCTGACGGCCCCCCCTCATGGTGCCCCGAACGAGGTGGCGGCTGCCCTGCATGGTCACTGGCAGCAGGCGCACCCGGAGGCGGGGGCGGCCTACTGGCTGACCCGCAGCTGGGGCATGCTCTGCTGGCAGTCCATCTACCTCGCCATGGTGGCCGTCTATCGGGTGGGTGCCGTGCCCGCCCTGGATCGCATGGGGCAGGGCTATCAGGAGGGGCTGGTGTCCGGCTTCAGCCTGCCGGCGGAGCCCATGATCAAGGGGGAGGTGAAGACCCTGATCAAGGCGGCGGGGGAACGGCTCCAGGCCCACTGGCAGGCATTGTTCGCGCTGCTTGGGGAGGTGCAGCGGCTGCGCCCCGGTTTCGTGCGCCCGCTCCTGGCGGACGATCTGCTGGCGGCCCTGGTGCGGGTGCCGGATTTCTTCGACGAGGTGAGCCCGGCGGTGGTCGAAGCCCATGCGCCGCTCTGGCTCGCCGCCTGCGGCCTGCCCGCCGGGCATCTGGCGGGCTGGCGCCCGGCCTCACTCCCCCGGGATGAGGCCTTCCCTGGCTATGTGCGCCAGCGCTGCTGCCTGCACTACAGGCGAGGGGATGGGGAGCTTTGCGGCAACTGCCCGAGGCGGCAGGGGGCCGCCGGCTGCGGCGAGGGATCCTGAGGCCCCAGAGCACAGGCCCATGGAAAAGAGAGCGTGAACGCCGCCCCTGGGGCGGCGTTTTCATGCCCTGTCATTGCTCGGCCATCTGGGTGCGAATGCGCTCGAACAGGCTCTGCAGGCAGGGCTGATCCCGATCCGCGGCCCGCACGGCCCCGTACATATGGCGGCGGATCCCGGTGCCCAGGGGACGCGCCTCGAGCAGGCCCTGGCGCACGAACTCCTCGCTGGCCCAGCGAGGCAGGGCGGCGACACCGAGCCCGGCGGCGGCCATCTGCAGCATGACCGAGGTGTTGTCCACCGGCTTGCAGCGGGCGGGCTCCACCCCGGCGGGTTGCAGGAAGCGGCTGAACACGTCCATGCGGGCCCGCTCCACCGGGTAGACCAGCAGCACCTCCTGCCGCAGATCGGTCGGCACTATCTGCGTCTGATGGCAGAGGGGGTGATCGGGGGCCATCACCAGGGTGAGATCGAAGGCGAACAGGGGCTCGAAGTGGAGATCCCCGCGCGCCTGCACGTCCGAGGTGAGCAGCAGATCGAGCTGGCCGCCGAGCAGGGCGCTGATGGCATCGAAGCCGGGCACCGACTCCACCTCCAGCGCCACCCCGGGCCACTGGCGGCGAAAGCCCGGCAACAGCGGCAGCAGCCACTGGATGCAGCTGTGGCAATCCAGCGCCAGATGCAGCCTGCCCGCATCCCCGCTGTGCAGGGCCAGCAGCTGGCGCTCGGTCTGGGCCAGGGCGGGCAGCACCTGACGGGCCAGGGCGAGCAGATGCTGGCCGGCCGCCGTCAGCACCAGGGGGCGGCTCTTGCGAAGAAACAGCTCCAGATTGAGGCGGGTCTCCAGCTCTTTGAGCTGGTGGGAGAGGGCGGACTGGGTGAGGTTGAGGCTGAGGGCCGCCCCCGCCAGAGAGCCCTGTTCGGCCAGGGCACTGATGGTCTTCAGGTGCTTGAGATCGATGCCCGCGTTAGTGTTCTGATGGCTGGTCGACTGGTTGGGCACACCCATGGCACTGCTCCTTTGTGCGTCAGTTGAGGATTTCTTGAGAGCCAGTTGAAGAGGATTCAATAGCCAAGGTCACCTTATCTCGTCACTCTAGATGTGTAAACATCTGGATGGCTAAATCATCCAGTTTCCCATCAGATGAATGAGCATAAGGAATTGGACCTATGACACGAGCACACACCCTGGGCTTCCCCCGCATCGGCGCCAAGCGCGAGTTGAAATTTGCCCTGGAATCCTACTGGCGTGGCGAGACCACCCAGGCCGAGCTGGTCGCCGTGGGCAAGAGCCTGCGTGAGCGCCACTGGCAGGCGCAACGCACCGCCGGGGTCAACCTGCTGCCGGTGGGCGACTTCGCCTGGTACGATCAGGTGCTCGGCACCAGCCTGCTGGTGGACGCCGTGCCTGCCCGTCACCGCCACGGCGACACCGATCTCGACACCCTGTTCCGGGTCGCCCGTGGCCGTGCACCGACCGGCCCGGCTGCCGCCGCCGCCGAGATGACCAAGTGGTTCAACACCAACTATCACTATCTGGTGCCCGAGTTCAGCCGCGACCAGCGCTTCAAGCTGGGCTGGAGCCAACTGTTTGACGAAGTCGAAGAGGCCAAGGCGCTGGGGCTGCCGGTCAAGG
Source organism: Aeromonas sp. EU05-FHT14A05 (assembly GCF_058791175.1). Classification (NCBI taxonomy): domain Bacteria; kingdom Pseudomonadati; phylum Pseudomonadota; class Gammaproteobacteria; order Aeromonadales; family Aeromonadaceae; genus Aeromonas; species Aeromonas sp. EU05-FHT14A05. Next base: position 241,709 of record NZ_JBYTDH010000005.1, read on the forward strand.
CGGTGCTGCTGGGCCCTGTCTCCTACCTCTGGCTCGGCAAGGAGAAAGAGAGCGGCTTCTCTCGTCTGGAACTGCTCGATCGCCTGCTGATCGTCTATCAGGAGATCCTGGCGAAGCTGGCAGCACAAGGGGTGGAGTGGGTACAGATAGACGAGCCTGCCCTGGCGCTGGACTTGCCGGACGAGTGGCGTCTGGCCTATCTCAATGCCTATGAGCGCCTGGCAGGCCCCTGCAAGCTGCTGCTCACCACCTATTTCGGCTCAGTCGCCCATCAGCGCGACATCATCACCAGCCTCAAGGTGGATGGCCTGCACCTGGATCTGGTGGCCGCCCCCGAGCAGCTGGAGACGCTGGTGCCGCATTTACCGGCTCAGTGGGTCCTCTCTGCTGGGGTCATCAACGGCCGCAACGTCTGGCGTGCCAACCTGGGCAAGCTGGCGCCGACCCTCAAGGTATTGAAAGAGAAGATTGGCGAGCGCCTCTGGGTGGCCTCCTCCTGCTCATTGCTGCACAGCCCGGTGGACTTGACCCTGGAGCACGAGCTGGATCCTCAGACCCGCAGCTGGTTCGCCTTCGCCCTGCAAAAGTGCTACGAGCTGGGGCTGCTGGCGGACTATCTCGACGGGGGCGAGCTCGACAAAATCGAGGCCTACAGCCAGCCCATCGTCGATCGGGAGTCCGACAGCCGGGTCCACAAGAAAGCGGTGCAGTCACGGCTCGCCAGCCTCACCAACAGCGACTTCGACCGCCAGAGCACCTACCCGGTACGGGCGCAGGCGCAGCGCTCGGATCTCAAGCTGCCGCTCCTGCCCACCACCACCATAGGCTCCTTCCCGCAGACCTCCGACATCCGGTTGCTGCGCCAGGAGTGGCGGGCTGGTCGCATCGACGATAGCGCCTACGAGGCGGGCATCCAGGCCCAGATCAAGGATGCAATTGAGCGCCAGGAAGCCATAGGGCTGGACGTGCTGGTACACGGCGAGGCCGAGCGCAACGACATGGTGGAGTATTTCGGGGAACTGCTGGACGGCTTTGCCATCACCCGCTTTGGCTGGGTGCAGAGCTATGGCTCCCGCTGCGTCAAGCCGCCGGTGATCACCCGTGACATCGACAGACCCACCCCCATGACGCTCGAATGGACGAAGTTTGCCCAGAGCCTGACCGACAAGCCGGTGAAGGGGATGCTGACCGGGCCCGTGACCATACTCTGCTGGTCCTTCCCCCGGGAAGACGTGAGCCGCGAGCAGTCCGCCCTGCAGATTGGTCTCGCCATTCGCGACGAGGTGGCTGACTTGGAAGCCGCCGGCATCAAGATCATCCAGATCGACGAACCGGCGATCCGCGAAGGGCTGCCCCTGCGCAAGCAGGATCACCAGGCTTATCTGGACTGGGCGGTGCGCGCCTTCCGTCTGAGCGCCTGCCCTGTGGTGGACAGCACCCAGATCCACACCCACATGTGCTACAGCGACTTCAACCTCATCATAGAGGCGGTGGCGGCGCTGGACGCGGATGTCATCACCATAGAGACGAGCCGCAGTCAGATGCAGCTGCTCGAAGCGTTCGAGCGCTTCAACTACCCCAACGAGATCGGCCCTGGGGTCTACGATATCCACTCCCCGAATGTGCCGAGCCAGGGCTGGATTGAGGACCTCATCCGCAAGGCGGCCAAGCAGATCCCGGCCGACAGGCTCTGGGTCAACCCGGACTGCGGCCTCAAGACCCGCGGCTGGGAAGAGACCGAGGCTGCCCTCAAGGTGATGGTCGATGCCACCAAGGCGCTGCGGGCCGAACTGGCCTGAGCAGCCCATCCAGCTAGCTCGGTAGACAAGGCAAGAGCACTGAGATAACGAGAGAGGGAAGGCGAAAGCCTTCCCTCTTTTTTTGCATGATGATCTTAAGCCCCTCAGAGCCGCAGGGGAGGGCAGGTTGGCGGGCAGGGTGCCGGGTTTTGCGCCCGCTGCCAATCCCGCGTCGACGCCTCGGCCAGCCTGCTCAGGTCGAGGGGGATGGCATTGCGATCCCCGATCACCGGATTGAGGTGAGCCGCCCCCGGGATCCGGAGGCCGCGATGACACTCGTGTTGGTACTGGACGGGGGAACTGGCTAGAATTGCGCATTTGAAATAAATGTTATCGTCTTCGGGAGCAGGATGCAGTTCAGGGATTTTTTGCCGGTATCGACCAATACCAGCCTCAAAGAGAGTTGTTACGGCGCCCTCGGCGCCTTCGTCGGTTTGCTGGGCACCGCCCTGCTCTGCCAGTGGGGGCTGGGGCTCGAGGTGCACTGGCTGATCGCCCCCATGGGGGCCTCCGCCGTGCTGCTGTTTGCCGCCCCGGCGAGCCCCCTGGCCCAGCCCTGGTCCATCCTGGTGGGCAACGGAGTCTCGGCCCTGATGGGGGTACTGAGTGCCAGCCTGGTGCCGGACATGGCTCTTGCCTCGGCGCTGGCGGTGATGCTGGCCATCGCCGTCATGTTCCTCACCCGCAGCCTGCACCCGCCCGGCGGCGCCGTGGCCCTGACCGCCGTCATCGGCGGCGAGGGGATCCGGGCGCTGGGGGTCGGCTATGTGCTGCTGCCGGTGCTGCTCAACTCCCTGCTGTTGCTGAGCCTGGGGCTGCTCTACAACCGCGCCTTGGGGCGCCGTTATCCCAATGGCGGCAAGGTGGCGCCCAATCGTCACCAGACGGCGGATCCCCAGCCGAGCGCGCGGCTCGCCACCCAGGACATCGACTTTGCCCTGGACAAGCACGGGGAGCTGCTCGACATCAGCCGCCAGGATCTGCAGGAGCTGCTGCAGGAGGCCCAGTTGCACGCCCTGCGGGGGCGAGTGGGCACGGTGCGCTGCCAGGAGGTGATGTCGCGGGATCTGGTGGTGACCTCCCCAGAGGCGTCCGCCATGACGGCCTGGGAGCTGCTCTCTCGCCATCAGATCAAGGCGCTTCCGGTGGCGGACGAGGGGGGCCTATTGGCGGGCATCATCACCCTGCATGATCTGATGATCGACAGGGAGAGCCGCCAGCCCAGGGGGCGGGAGGCGCTCGAGCAATTGCGGGTGGCGGATCTGATGACCCGGGAGGTGCAGACGGCGCGGCGCTACCAGCCCCTCTACGATCTGGTGGAAGCCTTCTCCGACGGGGGCCTGCACCACATGCCGGTGGTGGAAGGGGAGCGGCTGGTGGGCATCATCACCCAGTCCGACATGGTGGCGGCCCTCTTCACCCTGGCCATGCAACCCGGGCAGGCGGAGGAGTCGCCCGTCTGTGAGCCATAAGAGTGAGCCATAAGAAGCGGGCCCCTCGCGGGGCCCGTGTCGTTCAGGGGTTGCGGTAGACGGTCTCCCCCATGAAGACCGTCTGCTCGACCCGGGTCTGGGCAATCTGCTCCGGCGTGCCGGCCTTGACCAGGGCGAACAGGTCCCGGTCCAGCACGATGAAGTCCGCCGACTTGCCCGCCTCGATGGAGCCGGTGATGTCGCCCTGACGCACCGCCCTGGCGCCGTTGATGGTGTAGGCGGCCAGCATCTCGGCCAGGGAAGTGCGCTGACTGGCCCTGAAGTCGCCGCTGCCGGCCGCCTTCACTATGCCGGCGGCCATGTTTTCGAACGGGCGCGGATCCCGGCTGTCCACCGGGGCGTCGCTGCCCGCCACCAGCACGGCGCCGGCCTGGCGCGAACTCTCGACCGGGTAGAGGGCGTCATGGAGATAGCCCATGGGGTCGTAGATGGCCTCGCTCAGGGACTGTCCCACCCTGGTTGGCTGGATGAAGGGGCTGACCAGCATGTCGTAGGCAAGCTGGGGCGTGGTCCAGGCATAGGTGAAGGTGAGGTAGAGGCCAAGCTCGCCGAGGCGTTTCTGATCGTCCGGGTGCACCACCTGCAGGTGGGCCAGGGTGTGGGGGATGCCGCTGTTCCCGTTGCTGGCGCGGGCCGCCTCCAGGGCATCGAGGGCCACCCGGGTGCTGCGATCGCCGATGCTGTGCATGTGGATGCCAAATCCGGCCCCATCCAGCGCCGTGACGTAACGCGCCAGATCCACCTCCTTGTAGTTGACTATGCCGTTGCTGCCCGCATCCTCGCTGTCTGCAGTGATGCTCACCTCGCCGCTGTCGGGATCCAGGGCCAGATGGGGATGATGGTAGTTCCCCAGCATGCCGGCATTGGGCAGGAAGGGGGGACTGGTGAAGGGATCCCCCTCCAGCACGCCGTCGAGGAAGATCTTGACCGCATCGGCCTTGATGAGGGGGTTGCCGGCGAAGGCGTCGCGCACCTGGTTCGCCTTGGCCAGGTGCCCGTCGATGTCCAGCTTGCCGCTGTAGTCATCCTGGTTGAAGCAGGTGGCGGCGGTGACGCGCATGTGCAGCAGATCCTGGTCCTGCATCTTGAGCAGCCGCCCCCGGATGAAGTCGTTGGCGCAGGCATCCTGCACCCCAGTGATGCCGCGGGAGGCCATCAGCGTCGAGATGGCGGGGAGTATCTTGTCATACTGCGCCTGTGCCTGTTCCCCCTCCGCGCTCAGCACCCCGGTGTCGGGGACCGCAATGGCGCTGCGGGCCGCGTCCCGGACCACGCCGGTTGCGAGATCCACATAGGGGATGAAGGCCTCGAACACGCCGCCCGGTGCCAGGGTGGTGGCATTGAAGCCGACCACATTGCCGTCCTCGTCCTGTGCCTGCGCCAGCGCCTGGGAGTTGTAGCCGCCCGCATGGCCGTCGACCCCGGCCAGCATCACGGGGTTGTTCGGCGCCGCCGCATCCAGGGCCGCCAGCAGGGTGGCATGGGTGGCAGTGGGGGTGTTGCCGTCATAGGGCGACCACTGGTTGACCACCAGCCACTCCCCGGGAGCCGGGGCGTAGCGGGGCAGGCACTCGCCGATCTTGGCCGCGAGCTGATCCAGGTTGACGCTCTGGCCGTCCAGATCGCACATGTCGAGCGCCACGGTGCCGAGCAGGTGGATGTGGTTGTCGTGCAGGCCAGGCAGCACCATCTTCCCTTGCAGATCCACCACCTGGGTCGCACTGTTTTGCAAGGCCTCGGCCCCTGCGCGGGAGCCCACGTAGGTGAACTTGCCCCCTTGCACCACCATGGCCTCGGCCTGGCTGCGTTGCCCATCCTGGGTGTGGATCTTGCCGTTGAGATAGAGGGTGTTGCCGGGGGGCGGTTCACTGCTGTCTTGCTGGCAGCCGAGCAGGCCGCTCACCAGCAGGGCGATGGCGCCCAGCCTGAGACGGGGGTGTTTGCTATCCATAGCGCGCTCTCCTTGGGTTAATTGCAGTTTTTACTGCAGATATGAGCACTTATGGTTATCGCAGCTATTCTGAAAAATGCCAGTGATTGCTGCACTTTTTTTGACTTGTGTTTACCTTGTCTCATCATGTAGTTATGAGAACCAGTCGCCCCCTGGGGGCGGATACCGCATCGGGGGAAGAGAATGTCACAACACGTGCTGCCGGCTGAACTTTGCATGCGGCGCCAACCCAGACAGCTGCGCAGCCAGGAGGTGGCGAGCCGGATCGAGCAGGCCACCCTGGTCCTGTTGCAGGAGCAGGGGTTTGCGGCCCTCAACACCAATGCCATCGCCGCCCGCGCCGGGGTGGGCATCAAGTCGCTCTACCACCTGTTTCCCAACAAGGAGGCCATCATCTGCCGGCTGGCCCTGGCCTGGCTTTCGGCGGTGTGCGAGGCGCAGGAGATCATCCGCGAGCAGGCCGACAGCTGGCCGCAGACCCTGCTGATGCTGGACGAGGCGCTGGAGGCGCTGGATGAGCGCTTCGTCGGGTACGGGGCGCTGTGGCAGGCGATGGATCTCATTCCCGCCCTGCACGGGGTCGAGCAGGAGCACGAGGGGCGACAGGTCACCTTCTGGTCCGAGCGGCTGCGCCACTTTGGCTGCCGCTGGCCCGAGCCCGAGCTCACCACCCTGGTGCGCTATTTCTACCGGACCGCGGACGTGGCCAAGCAGTGCACCAAGGGGCAGGGGGAGGCGGGGGCGCAGCTGTGGCTGCTGCACAGACGCTGGAGCGAGCAGCTGATGATGGCGGCCATCGAAGAGCCGGATCCCGCCCGGGTCTGGCAGTCGATGCCGGGGCTGGCGCCGGGTGGCCCGGTTCCTGCGAAGGGGGACGAATAAAGAGAGGGGGTGCCAGGCACTCCCTCTGTTGCATCTGGCATTGCGCCCTGGGGGCTAGCCGTAGCGGGCCAGGGTTAGCCCCTCGTCGCTGATGGCGGGAGCGTTGCCCGAGATGAGATCGGCCAGCAAGCGACCCGAGCCTGCCGCCATGGTCCAGCCCAGGGTGCCGTGACCGGTGTTGAGCCAGAGCCCGGGGATGGGGCTGGGGCCCACCAGGGGTGTGCCGTCCGGGGTCATGGGGCGCAGCCCGGTCCAGAACTCGGCCCGGGGGAGATCGCCCCCCTCGGGGAAGAGATCCCTCACCACCATGGCCAGGGTGTCGTGGCGTCTGGGGTTGAGCGCCAGATTGAAGCCGCTGAGCTCGGCCATGCCGCCGACCCGGATCCGCTCGTCGAAGCGGGTGATGGCCACCTTGTAGGTTTCGTCGAGCACAGTGCTGCGCGGCGCCCCGGCGGCGTCCGTCATCGGCAGGGTGAGGGAGTAGCCCTTGACCGGGTAGACGGGGAGCTCTATCCCGAGTGGGCGCAGGAAGCCGGTGCCATAGCTGCCCAGGGCGCAGACGATGGCATCGGCCTGCCAGCGCCGCTCACCGGCACGGACCGCCACGGCGCGTCCCTGGGCGAGTTCTACCTCGTCGATGGGGCAGTCGAAGACGAACTCCACCCCGAGGCGCGCCGCCTCCGCCGCCAGGGCTTGGGTGAAGCGGAAGCAGTCCCCCGTCTCGTCCCCCGGCAGGCGCAGGCCCCCCACTATCTTGCCGCGTACCCGGGCCAGGGCGGGCTCTACCTCTTCACAGCCGCTGGCATCCAGCGCCTCATAGGGCACGCCGTACTCTTCCAGCACCTCGATATCCCGCTTGCTGGCCTCACACTGGGCCGTGCTTCGAAACAGCTGCAGGGTGCCAAGCTGGCGGCCTTCGTAATCCAGTGCCAGCTCGTCGCGCAGCAACTTCATGCAGTCCCGGCTGTATTCGGCCAGACGCACCATGCGCCCCTTGTTGGTGGCATAGGCCGCCGGGGTGCAGTTGGCGAACATCTTCAGCATCCAGCGCAGCTGGAAGGGATCCGAGGTGGGGCGTACCGTGAAGGGGGCGTGCTTTTGCAGCAGCCATTTGGCCGCCTTGAGCGGGATGCCCGGGGCCGCCCAGGGGGAGGCATAGCCGGGGGAGATCTGACCCGCATTGGCATGGCTGGTCTCCAGTGCCACCCCGCCGCGTCGCTCCAGCAGGGTCACCTGATGGCCCGCCTTGGCCAGATACCAGGCGCTGGCCACCCCTATCACCCCACCCCCCAATACGACTATCTTCATCACGTCATCCTTGCCATTGAACATACCAGATTGAATCCTTCGGCAACCCGGGTCCAGCCGACCGGGGTTGCGGGCTGGGCATCACGTTATCATCGGCAGCGGGATCAGCAAATCCGCTTGCTTGAAAATGTGATTTATCACTGCGTTAACATTTATCGCCAGTGTTTCATCATCGTTTTTCATGCCTTGCTGATGTTTGCTGCTGGAAATGGAAGGGGCGATCCTTGCCATCGGCGCAAGGGTCAGGGGAGGGGCAGGAGCCAGGAGGTCGGCCACAAAAAAACCGCAGGCGAGCGGCCTGCGGTCCGGGGAGATCCGCTTATTGCGCCGAGAAGAGCTTGGGGCGCGGGGTGGACTGGGCGGTCAGGGTCATGCGGCCCGAGGTTTCCAGCCAGGTTCTGATCTTCTTGGCGTCGGCCACCCGCTCATCCGTGGTGTTGGCGTGAAGCAGCACCATGACCACGGGCTCATTGTTGACCCGGGTGTCCATCACCAGGCAGCGACCCGCCTCGCGGATGTAGCCGGTCTTGGAGACCATGATGGGCCAGCTCCCTTCCCGCACCAGGCGGTTGGAGTTGTGGTACTGCATCTGGCGTTTGCCGTTGCGCACCAGTCTGTGCTCTGTGGTGGAGTACTGACGGATCAGCGGGTAGCTGGAGGCGCTGGCCACCAGCTTGGCGAGATCGTGGGCGCTGGAGACATTGCGGGGGTTGAGCCCGGTACTGTCGGCGAAATGGGTGCTCCACATGCCGAGCATGCGGGCCTTGGCGTTCATCGCCTCGATAAAGGCGCGGCGGCCGCCGGGGTAGTGTCTGGCCAGGGCCGAGGCGGCCCGGTTTTCCGACGACATCAGGGCGATGTGCAGCATGTCGGCGCGACTGAGGCGGGAGCCTATGGCCAGGCGGGAGCCGGTGCCCTTGATCCTGTCCACATCGTCCATGGTGACGGTGAGCATCTCGTTGAGGCGCTGGTTGCCATCCAGCACCACCAGCGCCGTCATCAGCTTGGTGATGGAGGCGATCGCCATCACCCGGTTGGCGTTGCGTTCAGCCAGGATCTCCCCGGTTCTGGGATTGGCAACCACGAAGGCATCGGATCCCAGGGCGAGATTGGTGCGTGGTGCTATCAGGCTGTTGGTGGAGGAGGAGGTCGCAGAAAACGGGTTGGCATGGGCGCTTTCCATGCTGGCGGGAAGGAGGAAGGCGCCGAGCAGCAGGGGAAGAAAAGGACGAAGGTTCATGGTTTGGCTCTACTACGACTGACAGGGACATTTGGCTAAGTTATATGACGGTAATTGACGCTTCACAACGTCTGACGGCCCGATATTTCCATTTTATGGGATGGCTCACCTTGAAATAGCCGAATTCATGGCTATGGCGCCCTCTCACGGGATTCATAATGAGCCATACCTGGGGCGCACATTGGCCGGGTTCAGCCCGTCATGGGGCGCACTATATGCCCTTTCTGGCCCATCATTGCTACTCTTTTTGCGCCTTCCGGGACGGCATCGGGTCGAACGCACCATTAATCCCCTTTGTGGCGGTGAAGAGGGGCGCCGGCAGGGGCTGCGAGGGAGCTGTCAGCCGACCCGGATCAGCGCAGTGCCACCCTCATCAGCGGCGAGGGGCGGCGCGTCACAAAATGGTGCCAGACATGGTCATAGAGCGCCTGCTGCCCGGGAAAGCTCACCAGCGCCTTGGCCTCGGTGAGCGAACACCAGCGATACTCGGTGTGCTCGTCGTTGAGAGTAACCGCTTGATTGGGCGGGCAATAGACCACAAATACCGGCACTACCTCCACCGTATTTGAAGCACTTTCGTAAAATTGTTCCAGATAATGGACTGTGTATAACTCGCAAACCGTGATACCCGTCTCCTCGCCAAACTCGCGAACTATGGTCTGCCAGCCGGTTTCACCCGCCTCGACCGTGCCCGCCACATGGCACCAGAAGCCCCCTTTGACCCGTTTCATCACCAGCAGTTTTGTTTCGCCATCGACAGTGGAAAGGGCAACGCCGGAGACGGCCTTGCAACGAATGGGGATCATGGGAGAGGCTCCAGAAATAGGTTCAATAGGCGCCTATTGTTCGGCTGTCTACGGGAGGTCGGCAAGTGATTTCCCCGTCAGCGGCGCCTGTGCGGGCCAAACGTGACAAGGGCGGTCAGCCCCCCATTATTCTTGCCGTCTGGATGGCCTCAATCAGCGCGGCCCGGTTGATGCGGGGGCGCTCGCTGTCGAGCAGCTGCTGCCACAGGGCTATCGCCTGGGAGTAGCGACCATGCAGGAAGTGATCGGAGGCGAGCAGCATCAGGGCGCTCACTTCCCCCTTGTCCTGCTTGAGGGCGCTAGCCAGCAGGCGTTCGGCATCGGGGGTGAGCCGCTGACCGGCCTGGTAGTAGAGCACGGTTGCCTGCGCGGCCTGGGTCGCCGCGCTGGCGCCCCCCTCCAGCAGGGCCAGACGCTGGTAGGCGAGCAGGGCGTTGTCGTACTCGTCCCGATAGAGATACAACTGGCCGAGCTCGGCCCAGGTCTCTAGATCTTCGGGGTTGCGTTGCAACTGCTGGTGCAGGGCGCCGAGCGCCTTGTCCTGCAGATCCCGCGGGCTCAACCCCGCCAGGGGATCGGGGCGTGACTGATAGGCCCGCCAGGCCTGGTAGCGGCCGCTGGCGGCATAAATGCCGGCCACAACGCCTAGCGCCACTATCCCAAGCAGCAGCAGGGCGCGCGCGTGCCGCCCGCTGCGGCCGGGGGCCCGGGTCAGCCGCTCGCGCAGGGCCAGCTCGGCGACAGGCGTGGCATGGGCAAGGTGGGCGGCGGCCAGCTCCCGATAGAGGGGATCATGGGGAGGGAGGCCTGCCTGCTCCCTTGCCATGATGAGGCGATTCAATGCGCTGCGGGGATCTCTCTCACGCAGATTGACCCTGTCATCGGACGGAGTGGCCTGCTCCCCTCTGGCCTGCAGGCGGCGACGAAGGAGTCTCAGCGCCAGCCCCAGCAGCAGCAGGGGTCCTCCCCACAGCAGTACCGTGCTGCCCTTGAAGGGGGGATCGTAGCGCACGAAATCGCCGAAGCGCTCCGTCATGCGGGCGATCACCTGCTCATCGCTCTGCCCTTCGTCCACCCAGCGGTAGACCTCGAGGCGCAGATCCCGGGCTATGGGGGAGTTGGACTCCACCAGGTTCTGGTTCTGGCACTGGGGGCAGCGCAGGGCGCGGGCGAGATCCTGGGCCCGGGCTTGCAACTCGGGGTGCTGGAACTGATAGGTATCGACTCCGCTGGCCAGGGCCCCGAGGCTCAATGCCAGCAAGAGCGGTGCGATCAGGGCGTGGCCGAGACGGCTCATGGTTTGCTCTCCCGTACTTGCTCCAGGCTAGGGGTTTTGCTGCGAGCCTCGGCAAGCAGGGGCGCAAACTGGCGCTGCCAGACCTCCTTGGTGAGCTCCCCCGTGTGGCGGCTGAGCAGGGTGCCGTCGGCGGCAAAGAGATAGGTCTCCGGCGTGCCGTAGACGCCGAGCTCCATTGCCAGCTTGCCGTCGGGGTCGGCCAGCACGGCGCGATAAGGGTTGCCCGCCTGTGCGAGCCAGGCTCGGGCCGCATCCCCCTTGTCCCGGTAGTTGAGGCCGTAGAGGGGCACGGCGCTTGCCAGCTCACTGAGCAGCGGGTGCTCGGCGCGGCAGCTCGGGCACCAGCTGGCCCAGACGTTGAGCACAAAGGGCTCCCCCTTGAGGTTGGCGGTATGGATAAGGCCCCCATCCAGCAGGTTGTCGCTCTGCCAGGGGGGCAGGGTACGCCCAGCGACGGCCTCATCCTGGCTGTAGGGATTGTTGCCAAGGCCGAGCCAGAGCAGGGCGCCGAGGCCCAGGGTGACTATCAGGGGGAGGAAGAGACGCAGGCGCGGGCTCATGGTGCCTCCTGTTGGCGAAGGGACTGCGGGATCCTGGCTGGACGGGATGCCAGCAACGGCTTGCGCCCCAGCAAACGCAGGGCGCCGCCCGCCATCATCAGCAGGCCACCGAGCCAGATCCAGCGCACCAGCGGTTTATGGTGCAGCCGCATGGCATAGGCCTCCGGCCCCATCTTCTCGCCGAGCACAACGTAGAGATCCCCAAAGAGCCCCCAGGCGATGCCGGGCTCGTTCATGTTCATGGTGCGCACGCTGTAGTGACGCCGCTCCGGCGTCAGCCGCGCCACCTCTTTACCGTTCTTATGCACGCTAAGCGTGATGCGCTCGGCGGTGTAGTTGGGGCCGATGATCGGCTCGCTCCCCTCATAGCGAAACTCGAAGGCGCCGAGGCGATAGGGGCGCTCAGCAGAGAGCACAGTACCCCCCTCCTGGCTGTGGTGACTCACCTGAGCGATGCCGAGGGCGCAGACCGCCACCCCGAGGTGGGTCAGCAGGCTCCCCAGCCGGCTGGCGCTCAGGTCGCGAGTCTTGAATGAGAAATTGAGCAGTAGGCTCGCGATTAGGCAGAGGCTCGCCATATTGGCGAGGATGCCGCTCCAGCCCATGGATCCCTGATCGCGATAGCCGAGGCTGAGCAGGCCGCCCCCCAGCAGGCCGAGCAGGGGCGGCAGCAGCGTCCCGAGGGGGGAGACCCTGGCAAGGCGCTGCCAGCGAAGGCGTGGGATCTGGGTCATCAGCCCCATCAGACAGAGCGCTAGCGGCACGAAAACAGCGTTGAAGTAGGGGGCTCCCACCGAGAGCGACCCCAGATGGAGCGACTGGAACACCATGGGGTAGAAGGTGCCGAGCAACACGCAGGCGCAGGCCACACAGAGCAGCAGGATGGCGGCGCCGAGCAGCCCCTCTTTTGACAGCAAGCCAAAGCGGGCATAGGGGGCGCGAATGTCCGCCCGCAGGGCAAACAGGGTGAGGGCACAGGTGAGCAGCAAGCCGAGCAGCAACAGCAGGGTGAGGCCGCGGCTGGGGTCGACTGCAAAGGCGTGCACCGAGGTGAGCACCCCGGAGCGCACCACAAAGGTGCCGAGCAGGCTCAAGGAGAAGGTAAAAATGGAGAGCAGCAACACGGCGTGGCCGTAAGCGCCGCGTTTCTCGCAGACAATCAGGGCGTGCAGCAGGGCTGTGCCGAGCAGCCAGGGTAAGAGGGAGGCGTTTTCTACCGGATCCCAGAACCACCAGCCACCCCAGCCGAGCTCGTAGTAGGCCCACCAGGAGCCCAGCACTATACCGGCGGTGAGAAACACCCAGGAGCCGAGCGCCCAGGGGCGGCTCCAGTGGGCGACGGCACCATCGAGCCGGCCCGAGTGCAGCGCCGCCATGGCGAAGGCGAAGTTGACCGCAAAGCCGACATAGCCGAGATAGAGCAGGGGCGGGTGGATGATGAGGCCGATATCCTGCAGCATGGGGTTGAGATCGCGCCCCTCCAGCGGCCCAGGGAACTGGCGGTCAAACGGGCTGGAGAAGATCAGGGTATAGAGGCCGAACAGCCCGACGATCAGCCCCATGATGGCCAATACCCGGGTACGGATCAGCGGATCGACCCGCTTGGAGCAAAGGGCCACCAGGGCGCCCCACAGCCCCAGCGCAAAGACGAAGAACAGCATGGAGCCCTCGTGGCCGCCCCACACCGCCGCCAGCTTGAAGCCCAGCGGGAGGGCGCTGTTGGCGTGTTGGGCCACATAGACCAGAGTGAAGTCATCAAGGCCAAAACAGCTGGCGAGCAGCAGCAGGGCAGCCAACAGCAGGATGGCATTGCTCAGCGCCAGCGGCGTGGCGCAGCGCAGCAGGGCCGGGGAGGCGAGCCGTAGCCCCAGCCAGGGCAGCAGCCCTTGCAGCAGGGCGAGCCCGGTCGCCAGCAACAGTGAGAGATAGCCGAGCTCCGCCAGCACACAACCTCCGGTTCAATCTTTGATCTCATTCATGTCATGACACACAGGCCGCATCGTCTCCCTTTGGCGGAGAACATTGCCAAGCAACGGGTGTGGCATCACCAGAAATTCATTGGGCCAGCAACAAGCCAGCGCCAGTCACCCGAGGGCGGCTGGCGCTGGTCCCCAGCTTTAATAACCGGTTCACGATCCGTCGTGAGAGGTCGGCAGCTCGTTAAAGAGCTGCGCGAACCAGAGCGTATAGAGATACGTGAGCGCTCTTAATTGCAAACACGCGAGCAGCACATGAGCCTTGATCACGGCCTCGCAACAGGATCGTGAACGGGTTGTTATACGACCGTCATCTGGCCGGCGTAGAGCACGAAGTAGCGTAGCAGCAGTATCCCCACCAGGGTCAGGCTGCAGACCAGCACCAGATAGCCGTTCCTGGCCCGCAGCAGCGCCGGGGTCAGCAGGGCCAGCAACTGGGGCAGCAGCATGCCGATCCCCACTACCCCGACCCAGAACACCTGGGCCCAGAAGCCGCCGCCGATGGCGGCCCACATGGCCATCTCCTTCTGGCCGCCACCGAAGTAGAGGCCGGTAAAGAAGCAGACCAGCAGCAGCACCTCCACCGCCAGCACCGGCCGCTCGAAGCGGTGCACGAAGCTCACCCCCTGGCTGTGATGGCTCTCCTTGAACAGGGTGACCGCCAGCAAGATGGTGGAGGCGATGCCGGAGCTGACGCCGGAGACCAGGAACAGCACCGGCAGTACCGGGTTGTTCAACAGCGGATAGGTCTTGAGCGCCGACAGCAGAAAGCCGGTGTAGGCCCCCAGCAGCACGGCGAGCAGCAGCAACAGCGGTGCCAGCAGCCGCTCGAAACGAGCCAGCAAGCCTATCAGCCCATCCACAAAGGCGAACTTCTCTTGCAGCAGGTGACGACGCAAGGTCTCGATCTCGGCCCGAAACACCACCGCCAGCCAGGCGAACAGCACCGCCATATAGACCTGGAACAGCATGACCCCCATGGACATCACGGAGTCGAACTGGTAGTGGAACATCAGCTTCCAGAAGGTCCAGGGGCGGGCCAGGTGGAAGATGAGGATAAGCAGCCCCAATACGACGCTCACCGGCGCCAGCAGGGCGGTCGCCTTGATGATACCGCTCTCGCTGCCGGCTCCCTGGCGGCGCAGCAGCACCGAGAGGGTGGTGGCCCCGGCGGAGATGCCGAGCAGAAAGAGATAGATGGCGATCGGCCAGTCCCACACCAGCGAGGGAAAGTGAAATGCATCATGCCACATGATCCATTCCTCCTTCTGTTACTGCAGTAGATGGCGATCGGACAAATCCCCACACCAGCGAGGGGAAGTGAAATGCGTCATGCCACATGATCCATTCCTCCTTCTGTTACTGCAGTAGATGGCGATCGGGCATATCCCCACACCAGGGAGGAGAAGTGAAATGCATCATGCCACATGGTCATTCCCTCCATCGGTTATTGTCGGGGTAGATGGCGATGGGACAAATCCCCACATCAGCGAGGGGAAGTAAAATGCCGCTTGCATGGTCATGACGTTATCTCCCCTTTGGGCACGCGGTACATCTTGGGCGAGGTGCCGAGTGCCTGCTTGTAGCGATAGGTAGTCTCCTTCACCAGCCGTTTGGCGATGGGGCTGCCCGGGTCATCCAGATTGCCGAACACCAGTGCCTTGGTGGGGCAGGAGGCCACGCAGGCCGGCTCCTTGCCCGCCGCCAGGTTGGTCTTGCGGCAAAAGTCGCACTTGTCGGCAACCTTGGTCACAGGGTTGATGAAGCGCACCTGATAGGGGCAGGCGGCCAGACAATACATGCAGCCGACGCAGAGATCTGGGTTGACGTCGACGATGCCATCCTCCTTGCGGATATGGGAGGCACCGGTCGGGCAGACGTGTACGCAGGGGGCGTTGTCGCAGTGCTGGCAGGACTTGCGAAAGAAGCGGTAGTCGGCATCGGGAAATTCTCCGATGGGGCCGGAGCGGATGATCTCGAGGCGCGAGACCCCTTCCGGTACCTTGTTCACCTCCCGGCAGGCATCCATGCAGGCGGTGCAGCCGATGCAGGCCGTCTCGTCATGGAGCATGCCGTAGCGCACTCCGTCTATGGTCTGGCTGTGGGCGAGGCTGGCAGTGCCGGCGCGCACCGGGCCCGTCATCATGATGAGGGCCCCCGCGCCCATCCCCGCCATGAAGTCACGACGAGAGCAGCTCATGGTGCCTCCTTGCCCGCATTGACCTGCAGGCCGACCGCCTTGGCTTGATGCTGCTTGCTGTGGCAGTCGACGCAGAGCTTGATGCGGGATTTTTCCGCTATCCCCGCCATGGGCTCCTTGGCCGGGTGCAACTGGTGGCAGCTGGTACAGCTGAGTTTGGTGGCGTGCACGTCGTGGGCCCAGAGCGCCTCGCGCAGGGGCCCCGGCTCGTGACAGCTCATGCAGACCCCGTTCTGCTCGGCGATGGGGTAGGTCCCGGTGCTCTGCTTGTTGTTGAAGCTGTCGCTAAAGCGCATCACGTCCTTGACCCCTTCCCTGTGCTGGGGGGAGGGCTGGCCGTGGCAGTTGGTGCAGGTCACCGGTGCCAGGTTGTTGGGGTTGGTCGCCTGGCCATGCTTGCCGTGCATCCCCTCGCTCTGCTCCTTGTGGCAGTCGGTGCAGGCCTTGTCGGGGCTGCGCAAGAACGCCACGTCATGTGTCGCGGGCAGGGCCGCAGGGGCGCTCGTCGCCTCGGCGGCCTGGCCCTGCAGGCTGGTCAGCAGCATGGCTGCCATCAGCATCAGTCGTAAGAAATCCATTGTTAAATCACCCATAGGAAGCCTCCATCCATTGCGAGCCCGGCCTAGCCGGGCTCGCAGGCGCCATTACTGTGCCAGCCGTCCGGCCGCTTTGGCCTCGGCATCCCAGGCGGGGACTGTGGTCTTGAGGAACTGGGCCTTGTCGGCATTCATCTGTTTCATGTCCATGCCAAGGGCGGCCTGGGCCTTCTCCTTGCTGGAGATGTCAGGAATGGCGATCTCGTGGCTTATCCCCTTGGCGGCCAAGAGGCGTGCCAGCCTGGTGCGGGCATCGGCGGCCTTGTCCAGGGCGGTGCCCAGCATGCGCAGCGCCACTTCCGGGGCGTGCATCTGCACCCCGTGGGAGGCAATGGAGAAGTCCCAGCGCCATTGGGCGTGGCGGATGTCCTGCTGAATGTCCTTCATCTCGGCCTCGGTGGCGCCAGCATCCCAGGCGGCCTTGGCTTCAAAGTGGGCGTGCACCAGCTGCTTCTCGACTCTGAGCTTGAGATCGTGAACCGCATCCTTGCGCTGCTTGACCACCCCTTGAAGCATTTCCTTGCTCTGGGTGTGGCAGTTGCGGCAGGTCTGCTCGAAGCGATCGAAGGGGTTGCCCACCTTGTGATCCGTGTAGACCTTGCCCTGCTCGTTCTGCACCTTGGGCATGTGGCAGTCGACGCAGGCGACATTGTTCTGGCCGTGAATGCCGGCGCGCCAGGTCTCGTATTCCGGATGCTGGGCTTTGAGCATGGGGGTTTTGGAGAGGGCGTGGGTCCAGTCGGCAAAGCCGATTTCATCGTAATACTGCTCCATCTGCTCTACCGTGGTGCCCTTGTCCCAGGGGAATTTCACCGCCTTGGTGGGGCCATTGAAGTAGTACTCCACGTGGCACTGGCCGCACACCTGGGACTGCTGATCGAAGCGCCCCTGCTCCTTGAACGGCTTGCCGATGGCGGTCATGGCGCGATCGGCATAGGGACGGGAGAGGTGCAGGGCAGGCTTGCCCTCCTTGAACTCTTTCGAGGCGGTGTCGTGGCAGTCGGCGCAGCCTATGGTGTTGACGATTTCGGGCCCGCCTTTTGCCCACATCCCCTTGAAGTAGCCATCCTCACCCTTCTCGTCGATGACGCGGGCCACGTCCGGGCCTTTGCAGCTCCAGCAGGCCATGGGCAGCGGACCGTCTTCGGCGGTCTTGGGGGCGCCGGTACGCAGGGTTTCCCGCACGTCGGTCAGCGCATAGAAGTGGCCGCGCGGCTTGTTGTAATCCTTGGAGAAGGGGTAGCCGGCCCAGAGCACCACCATCTGCGGATCTTCCGCCAGGGCGTCGGTGCGCTCCCGGCTCTCGCTGGTGCCTTTCCAGCTGCTGAACTGATCGGCGTGATCCTTGGCGAACAGCTCGCTGCGCGCCTCTATCTTGCCCTCGGGGGCGGCCTCGTCTGCCTGCGCCAGCATGCTGGTGCCGAGCAGGGCCGTCAGCAGCAGGGCGGCCAGACCCGGCCGAAATGGCTTGTTATGTGAACCCACGGTCATCACTCCCAGATAAAATGTCCATGCCGAGCCTGACCGTTCCATCTTGGTGCGTGGACATCTGTGCCCATGGTTATGGGCATGGCAGGCCGATTAATTGTTATGACTGCATATAAAATGTTTTTTATGCATTTGCTCGGGGGGATAATACCAAATGGGTAAAATGGATAATCATTTATCCCTGTGGGAGTTGCGCTAGATCAATTGGCATGGGGGGCTAATGCAAAAAGTGAGATCCAGGTTGAATTATTGAGCCCAATCTGGTGGTTATCCCCGTCACCTCATCCATGGTGATCTGCTGCGGCTGGCCGGCGCCTCGGGGAAGCAGGGGCGTGCCAAAGGGGGGAAGAGCAGGGGAATGGCCTCTTTGGCCTGAGCTTCTGTCAAGTAAAAATGAATATTTATTCTTTGTTTCTGCTGGGGATGGAGGACTCACCTTCCCCTGGTGAAATAGTGGGAAAGCCTGGCCGGGGGCGCGCAGGTCAGGAGTTGTCGTATGGATGGGTACCAGGAGAGCCATGTTTTTCATCTGAGGCGTGAAAAAGGGTATCTATCCCGAGATATCCCGTGAATGGCAGCACTTTATTGAATTTAATAGGAAGGTTTACGGCATTTACTTTCGATATTTTCGAAAATGGCGAAGGGATCTGTGTCGACAGAGGCGGTAAAATAGCCGCCTGTCACGGTGACGTCCTGTACCCTTGTGGGTCTGGGCTGTCTGTGTTTACCCGTTGGAGGATGTATGGCTGAGCTGCGAATAGAGAAACCGACTCTTGTTACCCAGGTGGAGGGCACCGTGCTTGTGATGGATGCCGATGGCTCCTTGCACCGCGCCACTCTGGGGATGCAGCTGCTGCCGGGCATGCGCCTGCTCACCGAAGGGGACGGGCGCTTCGAACTGGCCGATCCTGCGAAGACCCCGGACGCCGACCAGTCCGAGCTGGCGCAGGCAGAACCGAACGTGGCCATGGATCCCGAGCTGGCCAGCCTGCAGGAGGCCATCCGTCAGGGGGCCGACCCGACCGAGTTGTTTGAAGAGACCGCGGCCGGTAACGCGGCAGCCGCCACGGGTGGCGGAGTGGTCGGCTCCAGCGCCGGCGGCTTCGTGGTGGTGGATCTCAACAGCGAATATACCCTGGCGCAGTCCGGCTTTGACACCGATCATCAGGGCGCCCAGCCGGGGGACGAGCTGCTCTATTCGGAAGATCAGGATCTCCTGGCGGCCATCACCATCACCGAACCCCAGACCGACGACAACATCATCAACGCCGACGAGGCGGCCGGCGTCATCATTCGCGGCTTTGTCGAGGACGTGGAGGTGGGCCAGACGGTGACCGTCACCCTGATCGATCAGGATGGCAATCGCCTGACCACCACCACAGTGGTGCTGCCGGGCTTCGTCTGGGAGGCAAACTTCGGCGACGTCACCGGCAAGCTGGTGGACGGCCCGCTCACCATAGTGGCCGATACCCAGGATGCGGCCGGCAACCGGGCCAGCGACACCGGTCAGACCCTGCTCGACACCATCACCACCATCACGCTGGATCTCACCGACGAGAGCGACACCGGCGCCAGCCAGGTGGACGATCTGACCCGCGACACCACGCCGCTGCTGCAAGGGAAGGGAGAGCCCGGTGCCACCGTCACCCTGAGCCTCGGCGGCAATGTGCTGACCGTGCTCACCGTGGATGGCAACGGCAACTGGCAATACCAGATCCCCACTACCCTGGCCGATGGTGCCTATGATTTTCGCGTCGATTCTGTGGACATCGCCGGTAACCGGGCCAGCGACACCCTGACCGTCACCGTCGACACCCGTGCTGGCATCGACATCGACGATCTCGACACCCAGAGCCTGCTGGGCCAGGGCAATGTCACCCTGAGCGGCAGCACCACAGAGGTGGAAGCTGGCCAGCGCGTCACCATCACCCTCATCGGCCAGAACGGCCAGACCCTCTATAGCGGCAGCGCCCTGGTGGAGAGCGACGGCCGCTGGCAGCTCAATGGCCTGGATCTCTCCGGCATTCAAGGCCCCTTCGAGGTACGCGCCGAGGTGACGGATCTGGCGGGAAACCGGGTGATCGACGGCGCCCCCCTCATCGGCCAGAGCGATACCCTGACCCTGTCCGAGGCGGATCTGGCCAAGGGCCCGGTGAGCGCCACCGGCTCCCTGCACACGGGGGCGGGTCTGGATGGCAACCTGCAGGTGAGTTTCGGCGCCGATCAGAGCGCCCTCGAGCAGCTCGGCCTCACCAGCCAGGGCGCGGCCCTCGGCTACCAGATCAGCGGCCAGACCCTGACCGCGAGCGCGGGGGGCGTCACCGTCTTCACCCTGACCCTGGCCAATGACGGCAGCTATCGCATCGTCTGGAACCAGAGTCTGGATCACGGCCAGGACAGCCAGAGCCTGCCGTTCTCCCTCGAATACCGCGACAGCGACGGGGATCTGGTGAGTGCCAATCTCACCGTCAAGCTGGTGGACAGCACGCCGCCGGACTTCACCATAGCCCCCATCTCGCTCACGGAAGACGGCTTCACCCAGCAGGGCGCCGTGGTGGGCCAGAGCGAGTTCGTGGTGGGCCACCAGGCCGATCCCCTGCTGGCGGACTCCCTTGCCTTTGCCGATCAGGCCGCGACGCTTGCTCGTCTCAACGGCAGCGGGCTCAGCAGCGATGGTCATGTGCTGACTTTTGAGTTCGGCAGCGATCGCCTGCTCACCGGTTTTTACATCGATGATCAGGGCAATCGCATTGACGTGATCAAGGCCGAGCTGGACGCCAGCCAGTCTGGCAGCGACATCGACGGCAAGGTGACCGTTTCCCTCAATGGGCCTCTGGATCATCAGGGCAGCGACAACCTTTCCCTGGGGCTCACCGTCTCGGCCAAGGAGATCGACGGTGACGAGACCCGCGCCGATCTGGTGGTCTCCATCAACGACGGCGTGGATCCGAGCCTCGGCATCGACAGCGGCATCAGCCTGCAGGAAGGGGGCGCCAGTCACTCCCTGGATGGCCAGCTGCCGGTCAATGTGGGCAGCGATCGCCTGGTGTCCCTGAACTTCGAGGCAAGCCAGCCCGCCCTGGATGGTCTCACCAGCGGCGGCAAGCCGACCAGCTATCAGGTCAATGGCAACCAGATCACCCTGCTGGATGCGAACGGCAAGACGGTGTTGACCGTGACCCTGGATCTGGACGGCAAGTACCATGTGAAGCTCGACGGCGTGCTGGATCAACCTGTGGGCACCAACAGCGTCAACCTGGGACTGCAGGTACAGGGCACCGATTTTGACGGCGACAAGAGCAATCTCGGCACCCTCAATATCCAGATCACCGACGGCGCCTTGCCCCAGGTTGACCCTGTTTCCCTGACTCTCACCGAAGACAGCGACTGGCAGCTGGGCCAGACCCTGACCGGGGATCTCGATATCACCGCTGGCAGCGACCCCCTTGCCAGCATCAGTTTCGATGCCAACCAGCCGGCCCTGCAGGGGCTTACCAGCGGCGGCCAACCCGTTGTCATCAGCATCGGCGGCAACAGCATCAGCGGCAGCGTCAACGGCCAGAATGTGTTCACCCTGACGCTGGATCAGAAAGGTCACTACGTCTTCACCCTGAACCAGCCGCTGGATCAGGGCGCGGCGAACAGCCTGCTGAAGGCGGGCTTTACCCTGACCGATTCCGATGGAGACAAAGTTTCCTCCACCCTGAGCGTCACCATCGGGGACGGCGCCAATCCGGTGATCAGCGCCGTGACCGGCACCAGCCTGACCGAGGCCAACCAGGGCGACGCCGCCGTGGTGAGCAATATGAGCTTCACCGTGAACCACGGCTCGGATGCCCTGTCCCCCGACAGCCTCAAATTCGATATTGCGGCCATTCAAGGCAGCCTGAACGGCAAGTACAGCAGCCACGGCAGCCCGGTCATCTTCACCCTGGACGCTAACGGGGATCTGGTGGGCACCAGCGCGGACGGCCGCGAGGTGCTGCGCGCCGAGCTGGATCTCGTGGACAACAACGGCAACTGGAGTGTCACCACCAAGGTGACCTTGAGCGGCGAGCTGGATCACCAGGGCAGCGAGTCCCTCGACCTGCCGCTGACCGTAACCCTGACCGACAAGGATGGGGACAGGGTCTCCACCGACTTGCCGCTCACCATCAAGGATGGCAATGCGCCCGGCTTCGTGGCGGGCAGCGGGGTGAGCCTGGATGAGGGCAACCTCAATGGCAGCAATACCCTGACCGGCACCGGCCACTTCACCGTGGACGCTGGCTCGGATCGGGTGAGCGAGGTCTCCTTTGCGGATGTGAACGAGCAGCCGGCCCTGACTGCGCTGGGCCAGAGCGTCAAATACGAACTGGTGGACGGCGATGCCAGCATCCCGGGCAACCAGATCCTCAAGGGCTATGTGGAAGTGAACGGGGCGCGGGTCGAGGTGCTGCAGGTCGAAATCAGCGGCAAGCTCGACAACGCAGCCAGCAACGGGTTTGACTACAAGGTGACCCTGTTCGAGGGGGTACACCAGGCCAATGGCAGCAGCACCGAGCTGCCATTCAAGATCAATGTCGTCGACAGCGACAAGGGTTCCGGCAACAACGACAGTACCTCGGGCACCCTCAACATCAGCATCGCGGAAGGGGACAAGCCGACCCTCAGCCTCACCGGCGTCAGCCTGACCGAGGGGCGCTTCGATGGGGCCGCGAACAACCAGACAAGTGATGACCAGCAGGCCACCGGCACCCTGACCATCAAGGCGGATTCGGATCCCGTGGTGGACGTGCGCCTGACCCTGAGTGGTCAGGTACTGGATGCCAGCGGCAAGCCCATCACCCACAACGGCGAGACCCTGATCTGGCAGGAGGTGCCGGGCAGCAACGGCCACAGCTTCCAGGGGATGACCGCGAGCGGCACCCTGGTGTTGACTGTCACCCTGCCGAGTGTGCCGGGCAGCATAGCGGCCCACAGCTCGGCGACCCTGGATTACCAGATCACCGTGCACACCAACCTGGATCACGGCGCCGACGACAGGCTGAACCTGACCCTGCCGGTGCAGGTGACCGACAGCGACGGCTCTGTGATCACCGGCAACACCACGGCAGTGATCATAGATGCGGTCGATCCGAGCCTCGGCATCGACACGGGTGTAACTCTGCAGGAGGGGGGCGCCAGCCACTCCCTGGATGGCCAGCTGCCGGTCAATGTGGGCAGCGATCGCCTGGTGTCCCTGAACTTTGAGGCAAACCAGCCTGCCCTGGATGGCCTCACCAGCGGCGGCAAGCCGACCAGCTATCAGGTCAATGGCAACCAGATCACCCTGCTGGATGCGGGCGGCAAGACGGTGCTGACCGTGACCCTGGATCTGGACGGCAAGTACCATGTGAAGCTCGATGGCGTGCTGGATCAACCTGTGGGCACCAACAGCGTCAACCTGGGACTGCAGGTACAGGGCACCGATTTTGACGGCGACAAGAGCAACCTCGGCACCCTCAATATCCAGATCACCGACGGCGCCTTGCCTCAGGTCGACCCCGTTTCCCTGACCCTGGTGGAAGACAGCGACTGGAGCGCCGGTCAGACCCTGACCGGGGATCTCGATATCACCGCCGGCACCGATCCTCTGGTTAATATCAGCTTCGATGCCAGCCAACCGGCCCTGCAGGGGCTCACCAGCGGCGGCCAACCCGTTGTCATCAGCATCAGCGGCAACAGCATCAGCGGCAGCGTCAACGGCCAGAATGTGTTTACCCTGACGCTGGATCAGAAAGGGCACTACGTCTTCACCCTGAACCAGCCGCTGGATCAGGGCAGTGCCGACAGCCTGCTGAAGGCAGGCTTCACCCTCACAGATAGCGATGGAGACAAAGTCTCTTCCACCCTGAGCGTCACCATCGGCGATGGCGCCAACCCGGTGATCAGTGCCGTGACCGGCACCGCCATGACCGAGGCCAACCAGGGGGCGAAGGATGTGGTCAGCCACATGAGCTTCACCGTGAGTCACGGCTCCGATGCCCTGGCCCCCGACAGCCTCAAGTTCGATATCAACGCCATCCAGCAGAGCCTAGACGGCAAATACAGCAGCCACGGCAGCCCGGTCACCTTCACCCTGGATGCCAATGGGGATCTGGTGGGTACCAGCGCGGATGGCCGCGAGGTGCTGAGGGCCGAGCTGGATCTGGTGGACAACAAGGGCAACTGGAGCGTCACGGCCAAGGTTGTCTTGAGCGCCGAGCTGGATCACCAGGGTAGCGAGTCTCTGGAGCTGCCGCTCACCGTGACCCTGACCGACAAGGACGGGGACAGGGTCTCCACCGACTTGCCGCTCACCATCAAGGATGGCAATGCGCCTGGCTTCGTGGCGGGTAGCGGGGTGAGCCTGGATGAAGGCAACCTCAATGGCAGCAATACCCTGACCGGCACCGGTCACTTCACCGTGGACGCTGGCTCGGATCGGGTGAGCGAGGTCTCCTTTGCGAATGTGAACGAGCAGCCGGCCCTGACCGCACTGGGCCAGAGCGTGAAATACGAACTGGTGGACGGCGATGCCGCCATCCCGGGCAACCAGATCCTCAAGGGCTATGTGGAAGTGAACGGGGTGCGGGTCGAGGTGTTGCAGGTGGAGATCAGCGGCAAGCTCGACAACGCCGCCAGCAACGGCTTCGACTACAAGGTGACCCTGTTCGAGGGGGTACACCAGGCCAATGGCAGCAGCACCGAGCTGCCGTTCAAGATCAATGTCGTCGACAGCGACAAGGGGGCGGGCAACAACGACAGCACCTCGGGCACCCTCAACATCAGCATTTCGGAAGGGGACAAGCCGACCCTCAGCCTCACCGGCGTCACCCTGACCGAGGGGCGCTTCGATGGGGCCGCGAGCAACCAGACCGCGGACGATCAGCAAGCCACCGGTACCCTCACCATCAAGGCGGATTCGGATCCCGTGGTGGACGTGCGCCTGACTCTCTCCGGTCAGGTGCTGGACGCCAGCGGCAAGGCCATCACCCACAACGGCGAGACCCTGATCTGGCAGGAGGTGCCGGGCAGCAACGGCCACAGCTTCCAGGGGATGACCGCGAGCGGCACCCTGGTGCTCAGCGTGACCCTGCCGAGCGTGCCGGGCCGCATTGAGGCGCATACCGACGCGACCCTGGATTACCAGATCACCGTGCACACCAACCTGGATCACGGCGCAGACGACAAGCTGAACCTGACCCTGCCGGTGCAGGTGACCGACAGCGACGGCTCGGTGATCACCGGTAACACCACGGCAGTGATCACCGATGCGGCCAATCCGGTGATCACCTCCATCGGGAGCGTCACCGTCAAGGAGTCGGATCTCAATGGTGGCAGTGGTCAGCACGTCGGCACCAGCCCGTCCGGGACGGGGGAGATCGCCGTCGGCCAGGTGACGATCGCCGCTGGGAGCGACCGGGTTGCCGCCCTGCAACTGGATGTGGCCCGCTTCAATGCCTTGAACACGCTCAGCTCAGGGGGCAAGGCGGTGACCCTCAGCGCCGACAGCCAGCCGGGTGTCTATCTCGGCAAGGACAGCGGGGGCAAGCTCATCTTCAAGCTGACCCTGGATGTCTCCGGCCGCTATACCTTCGAGCTGACCGGCAACCTGGACCACAGTGCTCAGGGCAAGGATCTGCTGGATATCCAGCTGCCGTTGCAGGCCCTGGACAGCGATGGGGATCTCAGCGCCGAGGTGATAGGGCACGTCAGCGTGCAGGACGATGTGCCGGTGGCCGTCGATGCCAGCAAAGCCCTGGATCAGGGTGCGAAAGTGAGCGGCGATCTGCTGGCCACCGCCAATGAAGGTGCTGACGATGCCGTGGTGAGGTCGGTCACCATCAATGGCACCCCGCACCCCATCGCCGCCAAGGGCGACACCACCATTACGGTCACAGACAGCACTGGGCAGACCATAGGCACCCTGGTGATCAACGCCGAGGGGAAATACAGCTTCACCGCCAAGGCGGACATAAATCACAGCAACAACACCCTGGTGCAGAAGGTCGACTTCCACCTGGTGGATGGGGATGGGGATACCGATGACGGGGTCCTGACCCTGACCATCAGGGACGAGGCGGGCAAGCTCAGCGTCAGCGCCGTCACCGGTGCCGAGGATGCGGGGGCCAGTGACCCCACTCATGGCATTCCCATCACCATGGATCTGGACATAGGCGACTACGATCGGGGCGAGTTTGTCGAGAAGTTGCTTATCCAGGCGCCGGCCAATGCCCAGGGCACCTTCTACTACAACGGAGTTGCGCTCACGACGGTGACTCAGGGTGGCAAGACCTGGTACCAGGTGCCGCCAGCGGCGATGCAAGCCGTTGTCGGTACCAACGACAAGTTTGAACTCAAGGGCGTGACCTTTGTGCCCGATCACGACTACTCGAGCTACAACGATGGCGGCAATCCGCTGCGCTTCCCGGTGCAGCTGCAGGTCGGCGTCACCGAGGGGAGCAAACCCCCGGTGCTGACCGGCAACCTGGATATCACTGTGCAGGGCATTGCCGACAAGCCGCTCTGGGATGGGGCAAGCACCCACCAGCACTACAGCACGAACGAGGACAGTACCGGTATCGCCCTCAATGTGCAGGCCAACCTGACGGATACCGATGGCTCCGAGACGTTGAGCTACCAGATCAAGTGGGCGTCCGGCGAGGGCAGCCTGACCCTGAACGGCAAGGTGCTCACACCCGATGCAAACGGCCTGGTGACCGTCTCTGCGGGGGAGATCAACAAGATCACCGTGGTGCCCGGCAAGGACTACAGTGGTGACATCAAGCTCGTTGTGACCCCGGTCAGCACGGAGAAAACCCCCGTGGTCACCGGCCAGGAGACGGCCCTTGGCGATCCCATCGAACTGGTGATCAACGTCAACCCGCAGGCGGATGACGCCAAGCTGACGGTGCGCGACATCCAGGGCAAGGAAGACAACCTGCTGGATCTGGGCAGCAAGATAGTGCTCGCCCATCTGGGGGATACCGCAGATGGCTCCGAGCAGATGTATGTGCGCATTAGCGGCCTGCCCGCCGGTGCCACCCTCTGGCTCGGCGGCGTGGCGGTCACCCCGGATGCGAACGGTTATTACGAGGTGCCCTATGCCCGTATCGGCGAGCTCAAGCTGGAGCCGCCGAAGGACAGCAACGTCGACTTCGATCTCGGCATCCAGGGGGTGGTGAAAGACACCGCCACCCTGACCGATGCCAACGGCCAGACCCATACAGTGGTCAGCGAGAAGGTGACCGGCAGCCAGAACCTGCATGTGGATCTGGTGGGGGTGGTAGATGAGCCTCACTTCAATCTGGACAGCACCGGCTGGAGCCAGGATGGCAAGGGCTATGTCACCACCATAGGGGAAGATGGCAAGGCGCCACTGGACTTCAAACTGGCGTCGGGAGAGACGACGGGCGATGGTTCCGAAACCCTCAACCTGGTGCTGGAAGGCTTGCCGGAAGGAGCCAAGGTGTTCGATGGCAACGGCAAGGAGCTGACCCTGACCTTCGCCGGGCTCGACGGCCAGGGCAAGCCGACCTATCAGGTCGACGTCTCGAGTCTGGGCAACCTGCAGATCCAGCCGCCCCCCAACAGCACCGCCGACATCCACCTCATCGGCCACGTGGTGGTGACCGAAAACGACGGGGATCACAAGAGCTTCGATGTGCCGCTCACCATCAAGGTGGAGCCGGTGATCGACGCCGGTGACTATGCCAAGACCAGCCAGGGTCTGGAGGATCAGTTCACCGTCCTCGACTGGCAGCCGGACCTGACCGACGGCGCCGAAAAGGTGACTCACCTCAGCCTCTCCGGCATAGAGCCAGGCTACGAGATCTGGATCCGCGTAGGTGGGGTTGAGACCCAGCTCACCGTGAACGGCGGTGCGGTGGCGTTGAGTGACGCTGATCTGAAGAGCCTGCTCGGCGGCGGTCAGCTGCTGGTGAAGGGACCGGAGGACAGCGACAGGGACACCACTATCCAGAGCCATGTGACCGTGACTCAGAAGGATGTGGACTCCAATGTTGTAGTCAGCAAAGAGGTCAATGGTCAGCTGCATGTGGATATCCAGGCCGTGGTCGAACCCGATGGCAATCTGGTACAGATTGGCGGCGCGCTGGAGAGCCTGGACGGGCACGATATTCCGCTCAATGGCGTCTTCGTGTTCGAGGATCTGGATCCCAGCAGCGTCGAGACCATCGACTATCTGGTGATCAGCGATCTGCCGCCCGGCTTCGTGGTGGTGGGGGGGATCAACGATGGCCAGGGCAACTGGACAGTGCCGAACAGTGCCCTCGGGAGCTTCTCCCTGCGCTCGCCGGATGACTACAAGGGCACAGTCACCTTCAAGGTCAGCGCCAGGGTGATCGATCTTGGCGACAACAACGAAGGGGATGTGAGCGCGCCGGCTTATCGGGAGCTCACCGCTAGCGCCGAGTTCAAAGACGCGACCCACTCGGGCCAGGTGGCCGCCGATGTCGATTTTGACAACAGCGCCCCCATCACAGGGGTGGAGGATCACAGCGTCAACTTCGGTACCCAGCTCAAGAACATGGTGACCCTGGGTACGGCAGATATCGGGGATGACGAGCTCAGCATCGTCATCACGGGCTTGCCCCCCGGCGTCAACGTGCAGGGGCTCACCTTCGACTTCGTCAACAACGAGTATTTGATCAAGCTGCCAAATGGCCTCGGCGATCTCGACAAGCTGACGCTTTCCCTGCCGGAAGACTATGCTGGCAAGGATTTGACCCTGCATGTGCTTCTGGTGAATACGGATACCGTGAGTGGCAATACCAAGCAGGCGAATGCGGATATCACCCTATCCATCACCCCCGAGGTGGACATCAAGGGCGGCGCCGATGGTCAGCCCGAGCTGCACCTGCAGGTGAAGGATGTGAACGGCGACGGCCAGCCGGATAACCTGGAAGACACCAAGATCCACCTCGATCTCTCGGTCAAGCTGGCGGACATCAGCCCCTCGGTGGCCAATGGCGGCCTGGAGACGGTGGAGAAGGTCACTGTGACCGTCGATGCCCAGTATGGCCATTTCCTCGATGGCAACAATAATCCCGTCCAGTCGCTGGTGGTGGATGCCAACGGCCTCAAGGATCTGGTGTTTAAGCCTAAGCAGCACTTCAGCGGTCAGGTCCCCCTGGAGATCAAGGTGGACATTCTGGACACCGCCACCACGGGGACGGATCGCGGCAGTTGGAGCGGCAATGCCAGCTTCGAGGTGCTGCCGGTCAACGATCCGGCCCAGCTTACGGTGAAGGATGTGAGCGGCAACGAGGATGGCAGCGTCAACCTCGGCGGGCTGGGCGCGACCCTGATCGACAATGATGGCTCCGAGCAGATAGTGGCGCTGCAGATCAAGGGCGTGCCGGACGGCTTCACCCTGTCGGCTCCGGCGGTCAACAACGGCGGCGGCGTCTGGCAGGTGCCGGTGGGCACAGATTTCTCCAAGCTGACCCTGATCCCGCCGGCAGACTTCAGCGGCAGCGTGGAGCTCACCCTGAGCGCCTTCACCCTGGACAAGGGGCTGACCCTGCCTCTCGAGACCAAGGGCAGCTTCACCGTCACCGTCAACCCGGTGGGGGATCCCATCATCACCGACATTCAAGACAAGGCGAGCGGCACCGAGGGGGATGTGATCACCCTGAACCTGGGGCTGGAGACCAAGGACACCCAGGCCACCGGCGGCAGCGCCAGCAATGTCCATGAGAATGGCCCCGAGCAGGTGCGAGTCACCATCGAAGGGGTACCCGATGGCGCCGAAATTCGCCTGCCAAACGGGGTCAATGGCACAGTAGTGGATCTGGGCGGCGGCGTCTGGCAGGTCACCACGGATGGCACCAAGCTGGCTGCCGTGGAGCTGGTGACCAACGATGCCAATGGCACCCTGGATCTCAAGGTGACGGCCCAGAGTTTCGACAACGGCGCCCTCGGCCCAGAAGTCAACGGCGCCATCCAGGTGGAGGTGAGCCCGGTCAACGACGCCCCCATCAACGTGCTGCCAACGGATCCTCAGGTGGCGCAGGAGGACAAGCCCTTCGTCATCCAGGGATTGCAGGTGAAGGATGTGGACGCGGGCAGCGGCACCATGGAGGTGCGTCTGTCGGTGGAGCACGGCACCCTCAACCTGCCGGCAGGGAGCGGCGTGACAGTGACCGGCAACGGCACCGGATCTCTGGTGCTGACCGGCACTCTGGCGGATCTCAACGCCTTGCTCTCCGGTGGTGTGACCTATCAGGGCAACACCGACTATCACGGCAACGACAACCTGACCATGGTCACCAATGACAATGGCAACACCGGCAGCGGCGGTGCCCTGAGTGACACCGACGTGCTGCCCATCGAGGTGCAGCCGGTCAACGATGCCCCCGTCAACGTGCTGCCAGACACCCCTCAGGTGGCGCAGGAGGATACTCCCTTCGTCATCAAGGGTCTTCAGGTACAAGACGTGGATGCGGGCAGCAGCCCCATGGAGGTGCGTCTGTCGGTCCTGCACGGCACCCTGGTGCTGGCGGATGGCAGCGGGGTGACAGTGGTCGGCAGCGGCAGCAATACCCTGGTGCTGAGCGGATCGCAAGATGCCATCAATGCCCTGCTGGCGGGGGGCGTGACCTATCAGGGCGAGCAGGACTTCAATGGTCAGGATGCCCTGACCATGGTGACCAATGATCAGGGCAACACCGGCAGCGGTGGCGCCCTGGCCGACACCGACGTGCTGCCCATCGAGGTGGAGGCGGTCAACGATGCCCCTGTGACCCAGGTGCCGGGGGCCATGCAGGTGAAGGAAGATGGTTCACTGTCCCTCTCCGGGATCAGCGTGAAGGACGTGGATGCGGGCACGGCCCCCATGTCCATGGTGCTGCGGGTCGAGCACGGCGTGCTGACCCTGCTCGGGGCGGCGGGCGCCGTCTCGGTGCAGGGGGCGGGTACCAGCGAGATCACCCTGGTGGGCTCCCTTGATGATCTTAACAACCTCATCAATGGCAACCTGCATTACGAGCCGGCCAAGGACTTCTGGGGACAGGACAACCTGACCATCACCACCTCGGATCAGGGCAATACCGGGTCGGGCGGCGTCCTGACCGACAGCGCCCAGATTGGCATCCAGGTGACCGCAGAGGCAGACGATCCCCAGCTCAGCCTGGGTACCCACGACATCCATACCCTGCAAGGGGCCTGGGTGCCGCTCAACCTGAGCGCCAGCGTGGTCAACCCGGCAACCGGCGAACTCTCCATCCGCATCCAGAATCTGGGGGGGGCCCAGGTGGTGGACGAGCACGGCCAGAGCGTGGGCCATGCGGACAGCAACGGCGACTGGCTGCTGCCGGGGGATCAGTCCGTGCCCCTCTACCTCAGCGGTCTGACGGCGGGGGATCATGCCCTGACCCTGAGTGCGGAATCCAGCGCGGGTGGCAGCACCCTGAGATCGGCCGAGGAGACCCTCAATATCCACAGCCAGAGCGGCCATGATCTGCTGGGCTCGGATCAGAGTGACTGGCTGTTCGGCTCCACCGGTGACGATCGCATACTGGGCGGCCTGGGGGATGACATGCTCCGGGGCGGTCAGGGCAACGACATCCTGACCGGTGGTGCGGGCAGCGATCTCTTCGTGTGGGGCAGCGGCGATGAGGGGACGGCGGCCTTGCCGGCCATCGACACCGTCACCGACTTCCACCCGGAGGAGGGGGACAAGATAGATCTGGCGGATCTGCTCAAGGGGGTGACCGACAACAGCGTGGATGGCTTGCTGGGCCACCTCTCTGCGTCTGTGACCACGGGCAGCGCGGGCCTGAGCGATGTGAATCTCTCGGTCTCTCCGACGGGGGATGGTCAGGTGACCCAGCAGATCACCCTGAAGGACGTGGATCTGAGCGGCTGGAACCTGAGCGGCTCCTCCTCTCACGACATACTGCAGTCCATGCTGGATCAGCACAGCCTGATCATCCAGCACCCCTGAGTCTGAGGGAGACAGCACCATAGAAAAGAGCCGGCGATTGCCGGCTCTTCTTTTGCCAGGTTTTTACCCGTCGGCCCCTTTGATGAACGGGCCGTCCGGCGGGATGTTGGAAGAAGATCAGGCCAGCGCCTGGGCCAGCAGATGGATCGGATGCTCGCAGCGGAAGGCGGTGCTCATCTCTATCTGCCACTTGCAGGTCTCGCAGTCGGTGATCACCAGATCGGGCGCCAGCCGGTTTATCTGATCGAACAGCCCTTCGCCTATGGTCTGGCTGGTTTCGTAGTTCTCCGACTTGAAGCCATAGGTGCCGGCGATGCCGCAGCACTGGGACTCCAGTACCGTCACCTTGACCCCGGGAATGGCACGCAAGAGTTCCAGGGTGTAGATGACGCCCCCCATCTTCTCCATGTGGCAGGGAGTGTGGTAGGCGATGTGCAGATTGAGCGGCTTCATCGCCGGCTTGTTGCCCTGGTAGAACTCGTTCCAGATAAAGCGCGTCACCAGCGAGATGCGATCCCGCACCTTGTGGTTGTCCTGCTCCAGCAGGTGGGGGTATTCGTCGCGCAGGGTAAAGCCGCAGGTGGAGGAGGTGGCCAGCAGCGGCATCTCGTTGCCGAGCAGGGAGTTCTCCATCTGCTGGATGTTGAACGCCGCCTGGCGTTTGGCCTTGTCCATGAAGCCGTTGGCAATCAGCGGCACGCCGCAGCACTTCTCCCGCGCAAGCAGTTGCACGCCGATGTTCATGGCGTTGAGCACCTGCACCAGCTCCTTGCCAAGCTGCGGGTGGTTGTAGTTCACATAGCAGCCGTGGAAGTAGGCTATCTGGCGCGCATAGCTGGCCTGGGTGGCCTTCTGCTTCTTGTACCAGCCGCGGAAGGTGCCCTGGGAGTATTTGGGCAGGTCGCGGTGGGAGGAGACCCCCAGCGCCTTGTCCAGCACCAGTTTCATCGGCTTGAGGCTTGTGGTGAAGTTGACCACAGGGGCCATCAGGGTGGACATGCTGCCCATGAGATCCGTGTGGGAGAGCACGAACTCGCGTACTCCCGGTTTGAAGCCGCTGTACTGGTGCTTGGCTTTGGCGATGATGTCGCCGATACGCACTCCGCTCGGGCAGACCACTTCGCAGCGCTTGCAGTTGGTGCAGTGCTTGAGGGCGCTGTCAAAGAGCTCCGGGCTCTTGATCCGCAGCCGCTCCCCATCCGGGCCCGCCTGTTTGGGGCCGGGATAGGCGGGGTTGGCCTTGGCCACCGGGCAGTAAGCGGTACAGACGGTGCATTTGATGCACTGATCGAAGGTTTGGTTGGCGTGATCCAGTAGCATGATTTACTCCTCCCGGGCCGGATAAAAAGCGCAAGGGACGCGGCAATGGGATTGTCGAACGGGCAGTTGGCTGCCCGCAGTCAGGAAGTGAAGGGGAGGCATCTCAGCCCTCCGCCAGAATATGGCCGGCGGCCTGCCAGCCGGTGGCGACGGCGACCCCGGAGCCCGAGCCCTCTTTGACGGGGTCGTAGTGGGCCAGCACGCTGCCGGCGCCATAGAGGTTGGCAAGGGGCTTGCCGCCGCGCAGCACCCGCAGCTGGTCGTCGGTCTTGACCCCGAAGCCCATGAAGGGGTGGTGGTCGAACAGTCGGCGACCGGCCCAGGCGTCGCGCTCGGGGAGGCTCAGGACGTCGGCGTCGAAGATGGGCTCGCGAATGCCCCCGAGGCGGGACTCCAGCCCGCGGCTGAAGAAGCTGCCGGAGGCGAGCACGAAGTGGTCCGCCTCGAACAGCTGATCGTCGCCATTCTGGCTGTGTACGCCTACCACCCTGTCGCCCTCGTAGCGGGCCCCCAGCACCCGCTCGCTGGTGAGGAAGGTGCCGCCGAGGGCCAGGAAGCGGCGCTTGAGGGCCTCCTGCATCCGCATCCCGATGAGGGACGGCGGCATGGTGGCCACCTCCTTGATGGTGCAGCCGGTGCGCTGCTCCAGCTCTGCCAGACGGGGGCCGACCAGCCCCAGGGACAGGCAGGCGGGCAGCACTATATGGCGGCAGCCCGGCTCGCCGCACTCCTGCACCATGCGGCCTATCTCGCGGGCCAGATCCGTCAGCAGGTCCTGCTTGTCGTGCTGCTGTTTGTCAAACAGGCGGGCGATGTCGGCGGAGCGAAACTCGTGGGGATTGCGGCTGAACGCGGCGAGCTGGGGCAGGCGAATTTCACCGGTCAGGATGCGGCTGTGGGCGAAACGCGAGTGGGTCGCCAGATTGGCCGCTGCCAGCGCCGGGTGGAAGTCGCGAAAGCCCTCGAGGGTGGCCAGCAGCAGGACGTCCGGTGCGGGCGCCTCCGTGACGCAGGCGCAGGTCTCGGGGGAGAGCCAGGTCGATTTCAGGGTGCCGATGGGGGTCAGGCGCTGGTGGTTGCGCTCCTGGCGAAACAGGGGCAAGCCCTGCAGGGCGCAGTGGCGCTGCAGATCCGCGAGGCTCGCCTCTATGCTGGCAAGACCCACCTTGCTGTAGGGGTGATCCGGGTGGGCGGCCATAAAGGCGGGCAGGGCGGCGCGAGGGTCGCCTTCGCTCTCCAGCAGATCCACCGAGCCGGAGGAGAAGTGCAGGGCGCTCTGGCCCGAGGCCATCAGCAGCGCCTTCTGGCCCGCCTCGGCCAGACGCAGGGCCGCCGACAGGCCTGCCATGCCGCCGCCTATCACGATAGTGTCAAATTTCATGGCTGCACTCCTTGGCTGGATGGGCTGGACGGGGTCCGGGCGAGGGGGAAGGGGGGCTCCGCCACCAGGTGGGGCGTCGTCCACGCCCCCAGACCAAAGAGCCCTTCGTAGATCCAGTAGGTAAACTCGGCTTCGCGCAGGGCATCGCCCCAGAGCACGGGGCGGGTGCCCTTGTAGCGCTCCTCCAGGAACTGGCGCAGCATGACGCAGGCCTCACGGCCATCGGCCTTGCCGTACTCCTGCATCAGGCCGGCGGCGCGGTAGGCGCACAGCTCCCCCTGACAGGGACCCATGCCGAGGCGAGTGCGGCGGCGCAGATCCACCAGGTTGTCCACGTCGAGCTCCCGCAGGGCGTATTCGATTTCGCCAGCGGTGACCATCTCGCACTCGCAGATGAGGGCGTTGGCCTTGGGGTTGTCGCGGAAGAAGGCGATGACCCGCTCGCCGTGGCGGTACTGGGCCGAGCCTTCGACCGGCACCGAGAGACCGGGGGCGGAGACTTTCTCCGGATCTCGCGAGCCGGGCAGATTGAGTTCGGCGGTGCGGCAGGGCCTGTTGTTGCCGAGCTTGCTGGCGACGAGATCCGTGGCCCACTCCGCCATCAGGCGGTAGGTCATCAGCTTGCCGCCGGTGATGGTGTTGAAGCCCTTGAGACCATCGCGTTCGGCATGATCCAGCAGCACTATGCCGCGACTGATGTTGCGGCCGGTGTCGTCACCGTCCACCGCCACCAGGGGGCGCACCCCGGCGTAGGCGCGCAGCAAGCGGGTGCGGGCCATGATGGGGGCGAGCTTGATCCCCTCGCGCAGCAGCACCTCCACCTCGTCGGGCTCGACGGTGAGCTGGTCAATCTTGTGGTAATCGATGCGACTCGACGTGGTGCCGATGAGGGAGATGGTATCGCCCGGCACCAGGATGTCCGCATCCGCCGGTTTGCGGGCGCGGTTGAGCACCAGCTGGTTGATGCGGTAATCCATGATGAGCAGGGAGCCCTTGGCCGGGAACATGCGGATGCCGAGGTCGGCGTATTCGCAGATCTGCTGGCCCCAGATGCCGGCGGCGTTGATCACCTCCTGGCACTCCACCTCGAACGCCTCACCGGTGCGGGTGTTGATGGCCTTGACCCCGTGCACCCTATCCTGAGTGCGGAGCAGCCCCAGCACCTTGCTGTGGGTGAAGATGCGGGCGCCGTGTTCCTTGGCGTCCAAGACGTTTGCGGCGGCCAGGCGGAAGGGATCGACGGTGCCATCCGGCACATGGATGGCGCCTATCATCGCCGGGTTGGCGTTGGGTTCGAGCCGCAGCGCCTCGCGGGGATCCAGCTGGCGGGTGTCGATACCGGCCAGGGCGCAGGCCTCCATGAAGGTGCTTTGGAAATTGATGTCATCTTCCGGCAGGGTGACGAAGAGGCCGCCGGTCGCCTCCACGCAGTGGCTGGCGATCCGCTTGAGGATGCGGTTCTCCTGAATGCACTCGCGGGCGGACTCCGGATCCGTCACCGCGTAGCGGGCCCCCGAATGGAGCAGGCCGTGGTTGCGCCCCGTGGTGCCTGCGGCGATGTCGTCCCGCTCCAGCAGGATGCAGTCGATGCCGCGCAGCGCGCAGTCGCGCATGATGCCGGCGCCGGTGGCGCCACCCCCTATGATGACGACTTCTGTGGTGATTCTTTTCATTCTTGCCCGTCTCATCTCTTCCAGATGAGGCCAGTGTGGCGCCTGTCTGGCTGAAAATGTTTGATATGGGCCAAATTAATGTTCGTAAACGCTCATTATATGTGGGGTGATGAGCGAAATGTGATGAGGGTCACGTCACCGCCGAGGCGGGCAGGGGGCTGCGCGAGAAGAGGAGGGGAAGGCCAGCCCGCGGGCTGGCCGGATGGCGGCATATAGGGAGGGTCAGCCGCAGCACTTCTTGAACTTCTTGCCGCTGCCACAGGGGCAGGGATCGTTGCGACCCGCTTTGGGCTGCGCCGGATCCTGCTCGCCGTCGGTGTAGACCCAGCGCCCCTGGTGGCGCACGAAGCGGGAGCGCTCGTGCAGGCAGTGGCGCTCATCCCCCTCCCAAAACCAGGCCTTGAACTCCACCATGCCGGTCTCATCAAGGGGGCCGCCCTGGCTGGCGAGGATCTCGAGGCCATCCCAGCGGGTGTCGGTCGATGAGAGGTCGGCCGCGGTCAGCCCGTTCAGATAGTCCGGGTGCCAGCTGTGGACCAGGTACTCTCCCAAGCCCAGCACGAAGGCGCTGTAGCGGGAGCGCATCAGCTGCTCGGTGGTGGCGGCGGCCTGGCCTTCGTGAAGCGCGCCGCAGCATTGGGCGAGGGAAAGAGAGGAACCGCAAGGACATTGGCTCATGGGTCAGTTCATCGGGTCGATAATAGAAGGTGGCGGGATTGTAGCGAAGGCACTCCCCCTTCGGCCAGCACTCCATGGCTGAGCGAGCAGGAACGAAGCACCCACAATAAAATGGCTAAAGGAAGTACAAGATGACGCTAAAGCAGAAAATTCTGTTGCTGGGGGCCATCCCCGTGCTGCTGATGGCCCTGGTGGTCAACCTCAGCAACTACCTGGTGGCCAGGAGTGACCTGGAGTCCGAGCTGGTGGTGGCGAGGGACAAGGCGGTCAAGGAGCGCAAGGCCCTGCTCAGCAGCTACCTGATGCTCGCCAAGACGGCCATCGAGAAAGAGTATGCCGCGCCGGACAGCCCGGAGGCCCGTGCCCGGGTGAAGGAGCTGCTGCGCCCCTTGCGTTATGGCAGTGACGGTTACTTCTTCGTCTACGACTTCCAGGGCAATACCCTGCTGCTGCCCACTCGCCCCGAGGTGGAGGGCAAGAACCGCTGGCAGGACAAGGATACCAAGGGCACCTTCCTCATTCAGGAGATCGTCAAGGCGGCCCGTGAGGGGGATGGCTACTCGGAGTACTGGACCAACAAGCCCTCCATCGGGCGGGATGCGCCCAAGCTCTCCTTCAACCTGGTGCTCGACAAGTACCAGTGGGTGGTGGGGACCGGTTTCTACATAGATGACATCGACACCGAGCTGGCGGCCCTGCGCAGCGAACGCGAGGAGAACATGCACGGCTCCTTGCAGAGCAGCGTGCTGCTCATTCTGGTGATCCTGGGGGTGACCCTGGCGGTAACAGTGGTGCTCGGCAACCGGGTCACCCGGCCGCTGGCGGATGCGGTCGCGGCCCTCAATGACATCGCCGACGGGGAGGGGGATCTGACCCGGCGCCTCAAGGTGCAGAGCGAGGACGAGGTGGGCCAGCTGGCCAGCGCCTTCAACCGCTTCGTGGAGCGGATCCAGTCGGTGGTGAGCCAGGTCGGGGAGACCAGCCATCAGCTGTTGGGGGCCGTGGATCGCCTGCACAGCTTAAGCGAGCATGCCGACCGGCAGATGCAAGGCCACGGCAAGGAGACGGATCAGGTGGTCACCGCGGTGACCGAGATGAGCTCCACCGCCCAGGAAGTGGCGGCCAGCGCCTCCAACGCGGCCACGGCCACCAGCGACGCGGCGCGGGAATCCGATGCGGCCCGCGAGGTGGTGGGCAGCGCCATCGGCAGCATCAACCGCCTGGTGGAGGAGGTGCACACCGCCTCCGGTGTCATCGAGCAGCTGGCCCAGGAGACCGGCAAGATAGGATCCGTGGTGGAGGTGATCCGCGGCATCGCCGATCAGACCAACCTGCTGGCGCTCAATGCCGCCATCGAGGCGGCCCGAGCCGGTGAGCAGGGGCGCGGCTTTGCGGTGGTGGCGGACGAGGTGCGATCGCTCGCCGGTCGCACCCAGCAGAGCACCAAGGAGATCAACGAAATGCTGCAGCGGCTGCAGGGCGGCGTGCGTCAGGCGGTGGAGGTGATGCAGGCCAGCGAATCGCGCAGCCAGGAGACGGTGCAGGAGGCGAGCCACATCGCCAGCTCCCTCGACAGCATGGTGACGGCGGTCAGCACCATCAACGACATGAACATCCAGATAGCGACCGCCGCCGAGGAGCAGCATGCGGTCTCCGAGGAGATCAACAAGAACCTGGTGGCCATACAGCAGATCGTCAGCGAGCTGACCGAGGCCGCCGGGGAGTCCAACACCACCACCCGGGCCCTGGCCGGCACGGGTGACAAATTGCGTCAACTCGTCTCCCGCTTCCGTTACTAGTCACATTTTTGCCGTCTGGACGTCATTTCCAGACGGCAAATTTGGGGATCGGCGCAGAATGTGGGAAAATCGCGTCATTCGTTCCTTTCGTTAGCCCCTACCCTATGAATGAGATCGTGAAAGGCAGTATCGATTTGATCCGTCAGCTCAACTACGGCCTGGTTTACGCCAGCCTGGAAGAGCACAAGGAACTGTCCCGTACCGATCTGTCCCGTTTGACCGGCCTCTCACCGGCCAGCATCACCAAGATCACCCGCGAACTGCTCGATGGCGGTCTGGTGGTCACCTGTGGCGAGAGCTCGGTGGGCCGTGGCCGTCGTCAGACCTTGCTGCGCATCAACGAACGCCGCTTCCAGTTTCTCTCCATGCGTCTTGGCCGCGGTTACGTGGACATGGCCCTGTTCGATCTCGCCGGCCACTCCCTGGCGCGTCATCGTCACCTGTTCAGCGAGTCGGAGCGCGACGATCTGCTGGCCAGCCTGGTGCGGGCCATCGAGGTTTTCCTGCCGAAGAAGGCCCTGCGGCTGGCCTGCATCGCCCTCTGCCTGCCCGGGCAGGTGGAGCGCCACTCCGGCATGGTCAAGCACTTCCCCTTCTATGATCTGCGCAACTGGCCGCTCGGGCCCAGCCTGCAAGAGGCCTTCGAGGTACCCGTGCTGGTGAGCGGCGACGTGCGCACCTGGATCCAGGCCGAGCGGGAGTGGGGCGCCGCCAAGAACTGCGCCGATGCGGTGCTGGTGTTCGTCCACAACGACATAGGGGTGGGCATGGTGGTCAACGGCCAGCTCATCGAGAGCGAGTCGGCCCTGCTCGGGGATCTCAGCCACCTGCAGCTCGAACCCTATGGTCAGCGCTGCTACTGCGGCGGCTTCGGTTGTGCCTGTACGCTGGTGACCAACCAGGCCCTGGAGGCCCAGTACCGGGACCTGCGCGAGCGGATGCAGGAGCACGATCTGC
Organism: Aeromonas sp. EU05-FHT14A05; assembly: GCF_058791175.1. Taxonomy (NCBI): domain Bacteria; kingdom Pseudomonadati; phylum Pseudomonadota; class Gammaproteobacteria; order Aeromonadales; family Aeromonadaceae; genus Aeromonas; species Aeromonas sp. EU05-FHT14A05. The sequence goes on from NZ_JBYTDH010000005.1 coordinate 281,085, forward strand.
CGGCGAGCGTCAACATCCGCGAGCTGTGCGAGCTGGCGCTGGCGGGCAACAGCCTGTGCCAGGACATACTGCACCAGGCGGCGGGCCGGCTCTCCCGGGTGCTGGCCAACCTCATCTGCCTGCTCAACCCGGGCAAGCTGCTGCTGGGGGGGGAGATCACCCGGGCCGATCGGCTGCTGTTCCCCATGCTGCATCAGTCCCTGGCGAGCCAGCTGCCGGCGGAATACCTGGTGCGGCTGCAGATAGAGTCCACCCATTTTTACGAAGATCCCACCAAGCCCACCTCGGTGCAGGTGCACAAGGCCCTGCGGGATGGCAGCCTGCTGCTCGATCTGTTGCGAGGTGACAGGGAGGCATGAAGCTGGGGTTGCAAGGACGCATCCTGCTCATGCTCTGCCTGGTCAGCCTGCTGCAGCTGGTGCTGCTGAGCGGGGCCAGCTACTACTATGTCGCCGAGCAGCGCTACCGGGAGGTGGGGGATCAGGCCCTGGACGTGGCGCGGCTGGTGGCCCGTGAGCCCGGCGTCATCGCCGGGGTGAAGCGGGTCGATCGGGCGCGGCTCAACGTGCTGGTGGAGCGGATGCGGGCCGAGGTCGGTGCCAGCTACATCGTCATCGGCGATGAGGAGGCGCGCCGCCTGGTGCACCCCAATGCGGACCGGATAGGCAAACCCATGATGGGGGACGATCCTGCCCGTGCCCTGCAGGGGGAGTTCTACATCTCCCGCGCCCAGGGCTCCCTCGGGGTCTCGGTGCGCGGCAAGGGGCCCATCCGGGATGAGATGGGCAGGGTCATCGGCGTGGTCTCGGTCGGTTATCTGGTGCGGGACATAGAGGCGGACCTCCAGGGTTTCCTGCGTTTCGGCCTCGCCATGACCCTCCTCATAGTGCTGCTCAACAGCGCCGCCGCGGCCTGGCTGGCCAAGCGCTACAAGCGGGCCCTGCTGGGGTTTGAGCCCGAGCAGATAGGGCGCCTCTATGCGGAGCTCGACTGCACCCTGCGCACGGTGCGCGAGGGGATACTCACCATAGACGAGCAAGGGAGGCTCACCTCCCTCAATCCCAACGGCATCCGGCTGCTGCGCCTCGATGAGCGGGCCGCGCAGGCCGCCATAGGCCAGCCCGTCACCCGCTTGCTGCCCGGCAGCCGCATGCTCTCCCTCATCCAGGATCCCCGGCCCCAGTATGACGAGGAGATAGTGCTCAACGGCCAGTCCCTCATCGTCAACCGGCTGCCCCTGGTGCAGGAGGGCAGACTGATTGGCGCCGTCTCGAGCTTTCGGCGCAAGGACGAGCTGGCCGAGCTCAGTGCCCAGCTCTCCCAGGTGCAGGCCTACAGCGATCTGCTGCGGGTGCAGACCCACGAACACAACAACCAGCTCGGCACCATAGCCGGTCTCATCGAGCTGGGTGCCACCCGGGAGGCGCTCGCCTTCATCGGCCGGGAGGCGGCCACCGAGCAGACCCTGCTGAGCTTTTTGATGGGGGCCATCGCCAAGCCCAAGGTGGCGGGTCTGCTGCTTGGCAAGTACCACAGGGCCCACGAGCTGGGACTGGTGCTGGAGGTGGACCCGGATTCCCGCCTGCACGACATCCCCGCCCGGGTCAGCGGCTCCCAGCTGGTGACCCTGCTTGGCAACCTCATCGACAACGCCTTCGAGGCGACCCGCCGCCATGGCGCCCCCTATCAGCCGATCCGGGTCTCTTTGAGCGATCTTGGCCAGGATCTCATCCTGGAGGTGGAGGACGGGGCCGGTGGGGTGGATCCCGCCCTGGCGGACACCCTGTTCGAGCGCGGGGTGAGCAGCAAGGCGGAGCCCGGCCACGGCATAGGCCTCGCCCTGGTGCGCAGGACCCTGGATGCCCTGCAGGGGACCATCACCATCGAAGCCACGGCGCAGGGAAGTTGCGTCGTCTGTTACATTCCCAAGGAGGTGTGAGTGATCAAGATCCTGATCGTCGAGGATGATCCGGCCATTGCCGAGATCCACCGTCGCTTCGTGCAGCGGCTGGCGGGGTTCGAGGTGTTGGGGGTGGCGCTCACCCTGTTCGATGCGAGAGAGCAGATAGCCATCCTCAAGCCGGATCTGGTGTTGCTGGACGTGTGGCTGCCGGACGGGGAGGGCTTCTCCCTGCTACGGGAGCTGCGCCAGTGCGGGGCCCACCTCGACGTCATCCTGCTCACCGCCGCCCGTGAAGCCGCAGCCCTGCAGGAGGCGATGCGCCTCGGGGTGGTGGATTTCATCTTGAAGCCCGTGGTGTTCGAGCGACTGCGCGACACCCTTGATAAATATTGCCAGAGCCGCGCCGCCCTGGCCGCCCTGGCGGACATCGATCAGCAGGCGGTGGATGCGCTCTTTGGCACCCCGCTGCAACAGGTGGCGGCGGGCGGCCTGCCCAAGGGAATAGACGCCCTCACCCTGCAAAGGGTGCTGGCGGCTCTCGATCAGCAGGGGGCCAGCGCCGAGGAGATAGGCAACCGGGTCGGGGTGAGCCGCACCACGGCGCGCCGCTACCTGGAGTTTCTGGTGGGTCAGCAGCTTGCGAGCCCCGAGCTCGAATACGGCACCGTCGGGCGGCCGGAGCGGCGCTATCGCCAGCGGTGAGTGGCCGGTTCCAACCCAAAAAAAAGAGCGCCTGTTGGCGCTCTTTTTGTGATGACTGGGATCAGGTCGGGTCGGATTGCAGGGTCGCCACCGGCGTGCGACGGGCCTGCCACCACTGCCAGAGCGGCAGCAACAGCATCACCAGGGTGACCAGGGTGAAGCCCAGGGTGATGGGGCGCTCCCACAGGAAGCTCAGGGAGCCGTCGTTGATCACCAGGGCCCGGCGCAGGTTGTCCTCCAGCATGCCCCCCAGGATGAAGCCGAGCAGCATGGGGGCCATGGGGAAGTCCAGCAGGCGCAGGCCGATGGCCACCAGGGCCACCAGCACCATCACATAGATGTCCATGGTGTTGAAGGAGACCAGATAGACCCCGATGAGCGAGAACAGCAGCACCATGGGAATGAGCACGGGGCGCGGCACCTGCAGTACCTTGGCCAGGTAGGGAATGAGCGGCAGGTTGAGGATCAAGAGCACCACGTTGCCCAGATACATGGAGATGATCACCGACCAGAACACGTCCGGGTGCTCCATGAAGAGGCGCGGGCCAGGCTGGATACCGTAGGCGATGAGGGCCCCCAGCATCAGGGCCGTGGTGCCGGAGCCCGGGATCCCCAGGGTCAGCAGCGGCACGAAGGCCCCGCTGGAGGCGGCGTTGTTGGCCGCTTCCGGCGCGGCTATGCCGGTCAGGCTGCCCTTGCCAAACTCGTCCCGCTTGCCCTTGCGGGCGAAGTTGCGCTCGGCGCCATAGGCCATGAAGGAGGCGATGGTGGCGCCGGCCCCCGGCAGCACGCCGATGAGGAACCCCAGCACAGAGGAGCGGGCGATGGGGGGCGCTATCTCCTTGACCTCGTCCCGGCTGAGTTTGAGGGAGCCTAGCTGCTGCAGCTTGCTCGCCTCCTCCTTGCTGGTATCCTTGCCCGGGCGCAGCACCGTCATCAGGATCTCCGCCAGGGCGAAGGTGGCCATGGCCAGCAGCAGGAAGGAGAAGCCATCCCGCAGATCCGGCAGGCCGAAGGTGAATCTGTCCACCCCGACGCTGCGGTCGATGCCGACGGTGGAGATCATGATGCCAAACAGCGCCATGATCAGCGCCTTGAGCACCTGGCCCTTGCCGGCAAAGGCCGCCACCGCGGAGAGCCCGAGCACCATGAGGGCGAAGTAGTCCGCCGACTGGAAGGCGAGGGAGACCTTGGCGAGCAGGGGCGCCGCCACCATCAGGAAGATGGCCGACAGGGTGCCGCCGACGAAGGAGGCGTAGGCGGCGATGGCCAGCGCCTTGCCTGCGAACCCCTTGCAGGCCAGCGGATAGCCGTCGATGGCGGTGATCATGCTGGCGGAACAGCCCGGGGTGTTGATCAGGATGGAGGCGGTGGAGCCGCCAAACATGGAGCCGTAATAGACCCCGGCCATCAGTATGATGCCGGAGGCCGGATCCAGCCCGTAGGTGATGGGGATCATCAGGGCGATGGCGGTGACGGGCCCGAGGCCCGGCAACATGCCGATGAAGGTGCCGACGAAGCAGCCGACCACCACCATGAAGAGGTTGATGGGCATCATGGCGGTGCCGAGCCCTTGCAGGATTCCGTCTAACATGGGTTCTCCTTATCCCAGCAACTGGGTGAACAGCCGACCCGGCTCGAGATAGACATTGAGCCCCTTGGTCAGCAGGGCCCAGAAAATGAGGGTGAAGGGGATGCTCACCTTGCAGGCGAAGGCGAGGCTCTGCTCGCCCATCAGCAGGATGCCGCCGATGAGGAACAGGATGGTGGCGATGAGGAAGCCGAGCCAGCCGAGGGCCAGGCCATAGACCAGCATCAGCCCCAGCAGGGCGAACACCAGCCGCCAGTTGCCGGACTCCTTGCCCAGTCGCTCTCCTCCCGGGGAACAGATCAGGATCAGGGAGAGCAGGACCCCGACACCCGCCAGGGCATAGGGCAGGGTGCTGGCGGTAAAGGGTTCATATTCGTCCCCCGGGTAACCGGGGATCTGGGTGGCGTGATAGCCATAGGCGAGGGAGAGCAGCAAAAACAGCAGCCCCCCGAACCTTTCCTTGGTCAGTCGCATGATGACTCCGATGGGCGGGCCTGGCCCGCCACGGGCTGAGGGTTACTTGATGAAGCCGAGCTCACGCATCAGGCCGCCAATTTGCTGCTCCTGGCTGTTGAGGAAGGCAGTGAACTCGGGGCCGGCCTGATACTGGTTGATCCAGCTGTTGCGCGCGCGCACCACTTCCCACTCCGGCTTGTCGTACATCTGCTTGAGCAGGGCGGCGAACTCGGCGGACTGCTCGGGGCTGACGTCGGGAGAGGCGAAGTAGCCGCGCCAGTTGGCAAAGACGGTGGGGTTGCCCTGTTCGCTGAAGGTGGGCACCTCGCTCGCATCCGGCATCCGCTCGGGGGCGGTGACGCCGAGGATCCGCATCTGGCCGGACTTGACTGCCTCCATCGCCTCGCCAAAGCCGGTGGAGAGCACCTGGGTTTCCCCCGCCAGTACCGCCGCCATGGCGCTGCCACCGGCGTCATAGGCCACGTAGCGCAGCTTGCCGGCATCGGCCCCCGCATTCTTGAAGGTCATGGCGGCCACCAGGTGATCCAGGCTGCCGCGGGCGGAGCCGCCGGCAATCTTCACCTTGGCGGGATTGGCTTCATAGGCGGCCAGCAACTGGGCCCAGTTCTGATAGGGGGAGTCCAGGGGGACCGCCAGCGCCTGATAGTCGGCGATGATGGCGGCGACCGGGGTGAGATCCCGGAAGGATTGCGGCAGCTCCTTGGAGAGGGACTTGACGATGATGGGGGTGGAGTTGATCAGCAGCGTCTTGTCGGACTGGGCCGAGGTCTCGATCAGGTGGGCGATGGCCTTGGCGCCGCCGCCGGCCGAGATGTTCTGGTAGGAGGCGGTGGTGATGAGGCCGGACTTGGTCAAGGCCTCGCCGGTGCCACGGGCCGTGTTGTCCCAGCCGCCGCCGGCGCCGCCCGGGATCAGGAAGTGGACTTCGTCTATCTTGGCCTGGACGCCGAGGCTGGCCCCCAGCAGGCAGCAAAGCAGGGTGCGCTTGAAGGTTCCTTGCAACATGGTGTTCTCCTTGTGATTGTTGCAAAGAGGTTAATTAATCGTGTCTGATTGGAAAACAATCTGGCCGTAATGGCTATTAAGGCTGTTCTGCCCATTCTGTTCATTCTGGTCATGGGGAGAAGGGCTCTTTTTGCCTAAGAAGAGGCGGGGCTCGCCTCTGCTGAAGAGGGAGCCCCGCCTGCAACTGGCATTGGTCCTGGCTGCCTATGATTTCTCTGCCGCCGAGACTTTCTCGCCCATCTTCTCCTGCTGCTTGAGGGTGTCGGTGGCCTGCTCCTTGAGCTGCAACTGCTCCATCACCAGCTTGTAGGCGATGTAGTACTTGTAGATGTTGCCCACATAGGTCACGGTCTCCGGGCCTATCTTCTCGGCCGCCACGTACTCGACGTTGTGGAACCAGACATTGGGATCCAGCCCCCGCTTCTTGGCCTCGGCCCGCAGCCGCGCCACCCGGGCGGGACCGGCGTTGTAGGAGGCAAACGAGAACAGGGCCTTGTCGAGGGCCGTCATGGGCTCGTCGGCGTAGTAGTGATCTATCATCCAGCGCATGTATTTGACGCCGCCGTGGATGTTGGGCTCGAGCTGGCGTATGTCCCCCACCTTGAGCCCTTTCCCGGTGGCGGGCATGATCTGCATGATGCCGATGGCGCCGACATGGCTGCGCGCCTTGTGGTTGAGGGCCGACTCCTGATAGCCCTGGGCCGCGATCAGCAGCCAGTCCACGTCGTATTTGTTGCCGTATTCACGAAACAGCTCCACCACCTGCAGAAACTTCTTGCGCTCGGCCTCGGCGGCGGCGCTCTTGATGAACTTGTTCTGCTTGAGGTAGCGGGCCAGGATGGCCTCGCCGGTGGCCTTGCCCCGCAGCGCCTTGATCTGCTCGTTGAGCATGGCGAGCAGCTGGGTGCTCTCCTTGCGTACCGCCCAGGCGATGATGCCGCCGTCGCGGAACACGGGCTCTTCGTGGATCCGGATAGCCGGGAAGATCTTCTGCCAGAAGCGGGCCTTGTGCTCATCCATGACGATGAAGGGGAGCAGGCCCGCATTGACCATCTCCACCAGATCTTCGTCCTCCAGCACCTCGGAGGCGGGCTGGATGTCGATGAGGGGTTCCCCCGCCTCCTTGCGTGCCTGGTTGTAGGCCATCAGGCTTTCGAAGTAGCTGGAGGAGGGCCTGACATAGATACTCTTGCCCCCGAGATCGGCGGCGCTCTCCACCTTGGGGGAGTCCGGCCCCGAGATGAGCAGCTCGCGCACGTTCTCGATGAGGGGGGCGCTGAACTCCACCCCCTGCTGCCTGCGCTTGTCCGTGATGGTGAGGTTGGCGGCGGCGATGTCCCCCTTGCCGTCGATGAGGGCCTTCAGCAGGTTTTCCCGGGCGACCGGAATGAAGACGAAGTTCAGCTTGAGGTGGCGCTTGATGGCCTTGTCCTTGCGCAGCTGCTCGTTGAGCCGTTTTTCAACCTGCATGAAGGCGTCGTAGGTGACCCCCCGTTGCACCCCCTTGTGGATGAAGTAGCCGGTCTTGTTGTAGGTGGTCAGCACCCTGATGGTGCGCCGTTCCATCATGGCGTCGAGGTCTCCCAACATGGGTTTGGCGAGATCCTCGCTGGCGAAGCTGAGGGCGCTGCGCGCCTCTTCTTCGACTGCCGCCTTGTCCGCTTCGGCGCTCCAGGCCAGTGGCAGGGAACCCAGCACCCAAACAAGGAAAATCCATAAGCGTTTCATGACGATCACCTCACTCGTTTTACTGAGTGTAAGTGCCGCGCAGGGGGCGCTTTAGCTCTTTGAGTTTCATCGCCGCCAGCCAATAGCACGATTCCAGCTATCTGGCCTGCAGCCCCTCCCTGGTCGTTGAAAGCCCTCAGCCCCGACGACAAAAAAGGGAGCCCATGGGCTCCCTCTTTGCGGATAGTGTCGGGTCAAGGGGATCTGGGCTAGAACCAGAAACCGATGATGAAGGAGCCCGCCAGGGTCAGCATCACGTTGGCCACCGCATAGGTGCCGGCGTAGCCGAGCGCCGGGATCGAGCTGTTGGCGGCCTCGTTGACCACGTCCATGGCCGGGGCGCAGGTACGGGCCCCCGTGATGGCCCCGAGCAGCAGGGCCGGGTTCATCTTCAGCACCCAGACCCCGAACAGATAGCCCACCAGCACCGGCAAGGTGGTCACCAGCATGCCGGAGAAGAGCACCACTACCCCCACCTCGCTGAGGTGATCCAGGATGCCGCCCCCCGCTTTCAACCCTGTGCTCACCATGAAGACGGCGAGGCCGAGATCCTTGGCAAGGCGCAGGGCGCCGGGCGGTACATAACCGACCGTCGGGTGGTTGGCCCTCAGGTAACCCATCAGAATGCCCGCCAGCAGCAGGCCGACGGCGTTGCCGAGGCCAAATTCGATCTGGCCGAACACCAGGGAGACGGAGCCGATGAGCAGGCCGAGCACGAAGAAGGTGGTGAAGGCCACCAGATCCGTGGTCTGGCTGTGGATGCTGATGAAGCCGATCTTGTTGGCCAGCAGTTTGACCCGCTGCTTCTCGCCGCTGATCTGCAGCACGTCGCCTTTTTGCAGCATGATGTTGCGATCGAACGGCATCTCGATCTGGGAGCGCACCACCCGGTTGAGGAAGCAGCCCTTCTCGGTGAGGTTGAGCTCCACCAGATGGCGGCCCACCACGGCGTCGTTCTTCACCACTATCTCTTCGGTGACGATCTGCAGGTCGAGCAGGTTGCGGTCAAACACCTCCTTGCCGTTGCGGTAGTTGACGTCCAGCTTCTCGTGGCTCTCGGGATAACCCACCAGGGCGATCTCGTCCCCCTCCTGGATCACCGCATCTCCATCCGGGCTTGCCAGTATGCCGTTACGGCGGATCCGCTCCACATAGCAGCCGGTGTGGGGGTAGATGCCGGTTTCGCGCAGGGTGCGGCCACCTATCCAGGCGGCGAGCTCAGGACCGACCCGGTAGGCGCGGATGATGGGCAGGTAGGTCTTGCGGCTCTCGCTGTCGGAGAGCCCCCGCTCGCGGGCGATCTTCTGGGCCTCGGTATTGAGGTCGAGTCGTGCCAGGGAGGGGAGGTAGCGCACCACCAGCATCAGCCCCACCAGACCCACCAGGTAGGTCAGGGCGTAGCCGATGCCCATGTTGTCGAGCACGGGCTGCATGTCGGTGCCGTGGGGCAGGTTGAGCAGGCCGCTGCGCAGGGCATCCTGGGCCCCCACCAGCGCCGGGGTCGAGGTGAGCGACCCCGCCAGTATCCCCGCCGCCATGCCGGGCCCCAGATTGAAGAACTTGGCGAGGCCCACCGTCAGCAGCAAGGCGGTCAGCAGGATCACCAGGGTCAGGGTGATGTAGTGGATGCCGTCGCGCAGGAAGACGCTGAAGAAGTGCGGGCCCGCCTCGATCCCCACACAGAAAATGAACAGCATGAAGCCGACGTTCTCGGTGGAGGTGGAGAACTGGAACCCCATCTGGCCAAACAGCAGGGCGGTGAACAGCACCCCTATGGTGTTGCCAATCTGGAAGTTGCCGATGCGCACCTTGCCCAGCAGCAGGCCGAAGGCCAGCACCACGAACAGCAGCAGGGAGTCGCTTTGATGTAGCAGTGTCACGAAATCTATGGTCATGCCCGGAAAAACCGAGGAAAAAAGTGGGGCCGATATTGTGCCGGATCCCTCATCAAGAAAGAAGCGCGAAAGCGGATTAACGGCCAGTTAAGTGCTGGTCTCCCCGGGGAGGGGAGGGATGCGCGGGCTACTTGGGGAAAATACCTCTATTTTCCGCTGCCGTTCTCGCTGTCAATGAGTGATTTCTGCTGTCGACCAGGGAAGGGGTGACAGCCCTGTGGACAATTTATTACCTGCTGCGCAGGGGGCGATTGAGCATGGTTTTCAGCATTTTTGACTGGCGGGGAGCGAGGGATGCAAAGGAACCCTTTTTGCCGTCAGGCGGAGGCTGACCCATGGCACGGGGCATGGCGAAAAAAAAGTGGCAGGAAGAGGATGTCTCACCCCCGTCCGACCCATTTAGGGGGGAGGGCAAAAACAGGAGAAAATGGGGGGCGAGATGTTTCGCCTCGCCAAAGCGGAGACAATCGCTGCCAACCTAGGCCTGCATTGGGTTTGGCACACTTACCCACAGAAACTGTGGATAACCCTGTTCATGAAACTTGGCGATCAGCCTGCAAGCCGCGCCAATACTGGGGTGCAAGGACTGTTCAAAAAATACCGGTAAAAAAATGTTTCTATAAAAATCAAATAGTTATACGCAGCAGAACAAAACGCTGCTGGCCAGGAACCGGGGATCAAATGGGGAGTGTGCCGCGAGGGACGGCTTGTGCATTAAAATTGGCAGAGGAAAGCACTAAAGTGGATAACTTGCACCGAGATGGTGAGGAATTGGCTCCCCCGACTGGACTTGAACCAGTGACATACGGATTAACAGTCCGCCGTTCTACCGACTGAACTACGGGGGAACATCAGGCAAGGAGGAGCATCATACAGAGGTCGCATTTCGGGGTCAATAGCCGTCAGGGGGCGAGAGCGGATACCCAGGCCCGTCAACTCGGGGTACACTGCTCTCTTGCCGTTTTTTGTCGGGAGTCGTCATGAATAAGCCTTTCAAGCTGGCCAGCCAGTTTAAACCCGCGGGGGATCAGCCTGCGGCCATCGCCCGCCTGCTCGATGGCATAGAGTCCGGCCTCGCCCACCAGACCCTGCTCGGGGTGACCGGGTCGGGCAAGACCTTCACCATGGCCAACGTCATCGCCACCCTGAACCGCCCGACCATGATACTGGCTCCCAACAAGACCCTGGCCGCCCAGCTCTATGGGGAGATGAAGGAGTTCTTCCCCGAGAACTCGGTGGAGTACTTCGTCTCCTATTACGACTACTACCAGCCGGAAGCCTATGTGCCGACCACGGACACCTTTATAGAGAAGGATGCCTCCATCAACGATCACATCGAGCAGATGCGGCTGTCGGCCACCAAGGCGCTGCTGGAGCGGCGGGACGTGGTGATCGTCGCCTCGGTATCGGCCATCTATGGTCTGGGGGACCCCCAGGCCTACCTCAGCATGATGCTGCACCTGAAGGTGGGGGATGTGATCAACCAGCGGGACATTCTGCGCCGCCTCGCCGAGCTGCAATACACCCGCAACGACATGGCCTTCCAGCGCGGCACCTTCCGGGTGCGGGGGGAGGTGATCGACATCTACCCTGCCGAATCGGACAAGCTGGCCTTGCGGGTGGAGCTGTTTGACGAGGAGGTGGAGCGCCTCTCCCAGTTCGATCCCCTGACCGGCGCCATCGAGCAGACGGTGGTGCGCTACACCATCTACCCCAAGACCCACTACGCCACGCCGAGGGAGACCATCCTCGGGGCCATCGATCACATCAAGGAAGAGCTCAAGGGACGCCGCGAGCAGTTGCTCTCCCTCAACAAGCTGGTGGAGGAGCAGCGCATCAGCCAGCGCACCCAGTTCGACATCGAGATGATGCAGGAGCTGGGGTACTGCTCCGGCATCGAGAACTACAGCCGCTATCTGTCGGGGCGGGCCCCCGGCGAGCCGCCGCCCACCCTGTTTGACTACCTGCCGGGGGATGGCCTGCTCATCATCGACGAGTCCCACGTCACTGTGCCGCAGATAGGCGCCATGTTCAAAGGGGACAGATCCCGCAAGGAGACCCTGGTGGAGTACGGCTTCCGGCTCCCCTCGGCGCTCGACAACAGGCCGCTGAAGTTTGACGAGTTCGAGGCCCTGATGCCCCAGACGGTGTTCGTCTCGGCGACCCCCGGTCCCTACGAGCTGGAGAAGTCCGGCGGCGACGTGGTGCAGCAGGTGGTGCGTCCCACCGGCCTGCTCGATCCTGTCATCGAGGTGCGCCCCGTCACCACCCAGGTGGACGATCTGCTCTCCGAGATCCGGCTGCGGGTGGCGGTGGAGGAGCGGGTGCTGGTCACCACCCTCACCAAGCGGATGGCGGAAGACTTGACCGAATACCTGGCGGATCACGACGTGCGGGTGCGTTACCTGCATTCGGACATAGACACAGTGGAGCGGGTGGAGATCATCCGCGATCTGCGCCTGGGTAAATTCGACGTGCTGGTGGGCATCAACCTGCTGCGGGAAGGGCTCGACATGCCGGAGGTCTCCCTGGTGGCCATTCTGGATGCGGACAAGGAGGGCTTCCTGCGCTCCACCCGCTCCCTCATCCAGACCATTGGCCGGGCGGCGCGCAACCTCAACGGCAAGGTCATCCTCTACGGCGACACCATCACCAACTCCATGAAGGTGGCCATCGAGGAGACCGAGCGGCGCCGTGCCCTGCAGCACGCCCATAACCTGGAGCACGGCATCACGCCCAAGGGCCTCAACAAGTCGGTGGGGGACGTGATGGACATGGGGGGCAGCCGCACCGCCGGCAAACCCGGCAGAGGCAGTCGCAAGGCGGCCGAGCCGCAAGGGGAGTACCATGCCCGCTCCGCCAGCGAGATCGCCAAGGAGATCAAGCGGATGGAGGAGCAGATGTTCCAGCATGCCCGGGATCTGGAGTTCGAACAGGCCGCCGCCATGCGGGATCAGATCCAGCGGCTGCGCGGCGAGTTGATCGAATCATGAGCGGCAAGCGTTGGCTGATCTGGCGGCGCCTGCGTCGCCTCTACGCCGGTTTTCGCCATCCGGACACCCCCTGGTGGGCCAAGGCGCTGGTGATCCTCATCCTCGTCTATGGCATCAGTCCGGTGGATCTCATCCCGGATCTGGTGCCCTTCGTTGGCTGGCTCGACGACGTCAGCCTGCTGCTGTTGCTGCTCTGGGGGTGGGAGTCCTGCCTGCCCGCAACGGTCAGGAAGGGGCTGGATACCCTGGAATGAGGGGAGAGACGATGCCGCAGATTGTCGGGCGCAAGGCATTGGCGTAGACTCCACGCCGTTCACTTCATGGGTATGAGAAAATGGATCTGATCCTGTTTGCAATCGACTTTATTCTGCACGTTGACGTGCACCTGAAAGAGCTGTTCGAGCACTATGGCATCTGGGTTTACGCCATCCTGTTCCTCATCATCTTCTGTGAGACCGGCCTGGTGGTGACCCCCTTCCTGCCCGGCGACTCCCTGCTGTTTGCCGCAGGCGCCCTCACAGTGGGCAGCGTGCTGGACGTGCACACCCTGGCGGGAGTGCTGATCATCGCCGCCGTGCTCGGCAACGTGGTGAACTACACCATAGGCCACTTCTTCGGGGATCAGCTGTTTCGCAATCCCGATTCGAAGATCTTCCGGCGCGACTATCTGGTCAAGACCCACGCCTTCTATGCCAAGCATGGCGGCAAGACCATCATCATCACCCGTTTCCTGCCCATAGTGCGCACCTTTGCCCCCTTCGTGGCGGGCATGGGAGCCATGACCTACCCGCGCTTCCTGGCGTTCAACCTGATTGGCGGCTTGCTGTGGGTGTTGTCGTTCGTCTATGCGGGGCACTTCTTCGGCAACCTGCCGGTGGTGCGCCACAACTTCACCCTGCTCATCTTCGGCATCATCGGCATCTCGCTGCTGCCCATGATTGTCGGCATGGTGAAGGCCAGGATGCACACAGCCAAGGCGAGTTGAGCACGTGGTTGTGCAACCGTGCACAGAGACTGCAGAGAATGAAAAGGGAGCCGATGGCTCCCTTTTGTATGTGTTGATGCGTCTTATATGGCTGCGTAAGCGTCAGCGTCAGTTGCAGCAGCGCCCCTTGACCAGGTTGCCGATGGCGACCACCACGAACACCAGCAGGTAGGCGGCGAAGCTGGCCATCAGCCAGATGACAGGGGCATGGAGAAACAGGAGCGGCTTGGGTGACTGACACCGTTGATTGAAAAGGGAGCCGATGGCTCCCTTTTGCATGCGTCGTATATGGCGGCGTCAGCGTCAGCTGCAGCAGCGGCCCTTGACCAGGTTGCCGATGGCGACCACCGCAAACACCAGTAGGTAGGCGGCGAAGATGATGATCAACCACTGCGGCATGGAGAAACTCAGGAACTGCCAGCTGATCTCGCTGCAATCGCCGTCCGGGAAGAAGAGCCAGGGCACCCACTGATCGAGGGGAGCCCAGCTTGGGAAGTCGACGAAACCTTCGCACACATTGAAGGGGGAGGGGTTCACCTGGTAATCCACATGCTTGAGTGCCAGCTTCAGGCCCCAGAAGGCGCTGTAGCCCCACAGCAGCATGGCACTCCAGCGGAGATACCACTTCTCTGGCGCCACCATGCCGAGCAGGCCGGCAGCGAACACCCCGAGGATGGCGATCCGCTCATAGATGCACATCACACACGGGTGCAGACCCAGCACATGCTGGAAGAAGAGGGCGCACAGCTCGAAGCAGAGAGCCGACGCGGCCAGCAAGCCCCAGGCCAGACGATGGCTGGCAATACGGCGAAGAAACTCGATCATCTGATTGATCTCACAGAGAAAAATAATGGCTGAATTAGAGCAGAGCCCCATTTAAAAAGAAAGGGGCCTCATGGCCCCTCGCGTCATCAGTGTGCCGCGGGTGCCAGGGTTGGCACGGCGCCCCCCTGCGTCAGCCAGCCGGCCTGGTAGAACCATTCGGTGGCAGGGGCGAGCAGTTGTTCCACCGCAAAGAATCCCACCAGCCCCAGCACCAGGGTGTAGGGCAGAGCCATCCACACCATGCGGCCATAGGAGAGGCGCAGCAGCGGCGCCAGCGCCGAGGTGAGCATGAACAGGAAGGCCGCCTGGCCATTGGGGGTGGCCACCGACGGCAGGTTGGTCCCCGTGTTGATGGCCACCGCCAGCAGATCGAAATGCTCGCGGCTGATGGCGCCATTGAGCAGGGCAGTCTTTACCTCGTTGATGTAGACGGTACCGACGAAGACGTTGTCGCTCACCATGGAGAGCAAGCCGTTGGCCAGATAGAAGAGGGCGAGCTGATCTTCGGGTTTGGCAGCCAGTACCCACTGGATCACCGGTTTGAACAGCTGTTGATCGATGATCACCGCGACCACGCTGAAGAAGACGGTGAGCAGGGCGGTGAAGGGCAGCGCCTCATGGAAGGCCTTGCCGAGGGCATGTTCCTCGGTGACGCCGGTGAAGGACGTTGCGAGCACTATGACGGTCAGGCCGATCAGGCCCACCGCCGCCAGATGCAGGGCCAGACCTGTGATGAGCCAGATGGCGATCGCCGCCTGGACCAGCAGCTTGGCCTTGTCTTGCGGGCTGCGCCCGGCATCTTCGTCGCGCTCATAGGCTTCCATGATATGGCGCACAGGCTCTGGCAACTTGGTGCCATAACCGAACCAGCGGAATTTCTCCACCAGGATGCAGGTGAGCAGACCGCAGAGGAAGACGGGGATGGTGACCGGGGCCATGCGAATGGCAAATTCACCGAAATGCCAGCCCGCCTGCTCACCAATGATGAGGTTCTGTGGCTCGCCGACCAGGGTGCACACGCCCCCCAGGGCAGTACCTATGGCGGCATGCATCATCAGGCTGCGCAAAAAGGCGCGGAACTCGTTCAGGTGCTGGCGAGACAACTCGTCGATGTCCTCGTCATCCTGATGTTGACCCTCAAACTCGTCGCGGGAGGCCACCTTGTGATAGATGGCGTAGAAACCGGTGGCGACGCTGATGACCACGGCGATCACCGTCAGGGCGTCGAGGAAGGCGGACAAGAAGGCCGACACCAGGCAGAAGGCGAGGGAGAGCAGGGTCTTGGAATGGATGCGGACCAGCATCTTGGTGAAGACGTAGAGCAGCAACTGCTTCATGAAATAGATGCCTGCCACCATGAAGACCAGCAACAGCAGCACTTCGATGTTGGCCACCAGTTCATGCTTGATCTGGTTCGCCGAAGTCATGCCGATGAGCACGGCTTCGATGGCCAGCAGGCCGCCCGGTTGCAGCGGGTAGCACTTGAGCGCCATGGCCAGGGTGAAGATGAACTCGACAACCAGCAACCAGCCAGCCAGGAAGGGATCAATGTGGAAGACGATCGGATTGATCAGCAGGAATAGAACGATGGCAATTTTGTACCACCGAGGGGCATTACCCAAAAAATTCTTTGCAAAAGCGCGCCCTAGGCTGATTGGCATAATGATGGTTCTCTGTTCTGTTGTTGGTATCTGCGTCTATGCAGTCGAGCCCGACTCGACCCGAACATCCGGATATTCACCTTTATCAAATTGATTGCACATGATTTTAATCAAGGGAGCGCTAACTATAAATAACGCCGCCGTACTTGCCCAGCGGTGAGGCGTCGATATCACCATCATTTGGTGTTGCTTGGCTCCGGCCATATGGTCGTATACATATTTTTAACAAAAAGATCGGGTTAATGTGAGCAGAGGACTGACCTTCTGCTTGCCAGCATGACCGGCTTTGCTATTATTCGTGAGCCTTTTTACGCACTACAACAGAGTCACCACATGGTCATAAAAGCGCAAAGCCCTGCCGGGTTTGCCGAGGAATACATCATCGAGTCCATCTGGAACAATCGCTTTCCTCCAGGATCCATTCTGCCGGCGGAGCGCGAACTGTCCGAGCTGATTGGCGTGACTCGCACTACCTTGCGCGAAGTGCTGCAGCGCCTTGCCCGCGATGGCTGGCTCACCATCCAGCATGGCAAACCGACCAAGGTCAACAATTTCTGGGAAACCTCGGGTCTCAACATCCTGGAGACCCTGGCACGGCTCGATCAGGACAAGGTGCCGGATCTGGTGGCCCAACTGCTGTCGGCGCGCACCAACATCTGCACCATCTTCATCCGTGGCGCCATTCGCAACAACCCGGAGCAAGCCGCCGAGATCCTGCGCGGGGCCGATGAGGTCGAGAACACGGCTGAGGCCTATGCCGAGTTCGATTACCGTCTGCACCACCAGCTCTCCTTTGCTTCCGGCAATCCGATCTACGCCTTGATCCTCAATGGGTTCAAGGGATTGTACAGCCGGGTCGGCCGCTATTACTTCTCCGACAAGCAGGCGCGCGAGACGGCGGATGCCTACTACAAGACGCTGTTGGGCTTGGCCGAGACCAAGAATCACGAGGCCGTGTTCATGACGGTGCGCCAGTACGGGATAGAGTCAGGCAAATTGTGGACCCGTCTGCGCCAGGACATGCCGAGCAACCTGTGCGATAACTGATGTGTGTCACAACGAAAAAACGCGCCTGATGGCGCGTTTTTTTATGCTCCTTGCCTGCCCATCAGGTCAGGCTCTTGCGATCCGGGCAGCGCCCTATGATGTCCGCGGTGAGCTCGCCGTTATCCTGCTCCAGCACCACATCGAATCCCCACAGCTGGTGCAGATGCTTGAGCACCTCGTGCCGCGACTCGCCGAGGGGGATCCTGTTGTGGGGGACATAACGCAGGGTGAGGGAGCGATCTCCCTTCACCGCCACGTTGTAGACCTGAATGTTGGGCTCCAGATTGCTCAGGTTGTATTGGGCTGACAGGGTGTTGCGCACCAGCCGGTAACCCTCCTCGTTGTGGATGGCGGAGACCTTGAGGTAGTTCTTCAGATCGTCGTCATCGATGGCAAACAGCTTCATGTCGCGCATCACCTTGGGGCTCAGGAACTGGCTGATAAAGCTCTCGTCCTTGAAGTTCTGCATGGCGAAGTGCAGGGTGTCGACCCAGTTGGTGCCGGCGTAATCGGGGAACCAGTATCTGTCTTCCTCTGTGGGGTGCTCGCAGATGCGGCGCAGGTCGGTGAACATGGCAAAACCGAGGGCATAGGGGTTGATGCCCGAGTAGTAGCGGCTGTTGTAGGGGGGCTGGTACACCACGTTGGTGTGGCTGTGCAGCACCTCTATCATGAAGCGATCGCTGATCTTCCCCTCGTCATACAGGTGATTGAGGATGGTGTAGTGCCAGAAGGTGGCCCAGCCCTCGTTCATCACCTGGGTCTGCTTCTGCGGGTAGAAGTACTGGCTGATCTTGCGCACTATGCGCACCACTTCCCGCTGCCAGGGTTCCAGCAGGGGGGCGTTCTTCTCGATGAAGTAGAGGATGTTCTCCTGAGGCTCGGGCGGATAACGCCTGTCCTCGATACCGGCGGCCTTGTGCTGCTTGGGCAGGGTGCGCCACAGCTCGTTGACCTGGGTCTGCAGGTAATCTTCCCGCGCCTTCTGGCGCCGTTTCTCCTCTGCCAGGGAGATCTTCTGGGGCCGCTTGTAGCGATCCACCCCGAAGTTCATCAGGGCATGGCAGGAGTCGAGCAGCCGCTCTACGGCATCTATACCGTGTTTTTCCTCGCATTCGGTGATGTAGTTCTTGGCAAACAGCAGGTAGTCGATGATGGAGGAGGCATCGGTCCAGGCCTTGAACAGGTAGTTGTTCTTGAAAAAAGAGTTGTGGCCATAGCAGGCGTGTGCCATCACCAGGGCCTGCATCGGCATGGTGTTCTCTTCCATCAGGTAGGCGATGCAAGGGTCGGAGTTGATGACGATCTCATAGGCCAAGCCCATCTGGCCGCGCTTGTAGTTGCGCTCGGTGTGGATGAAGCGCTTGCCGAACGACCAGTGCTGGTAGCCGATGGGCATGCCGACGCTGGAGTAGGCATCCATCATCTGCTCGGCGGTGATCACCTCGATCTGGTTGGGATAGGTATCCAGCCGATAAAACTTGGCAACCCGGGCAATCTCCTGGTGATAGGTCTCCAGCAGCTCGAAGTTCCAGTCAGGCCCATCGTCCAGCGGCGCTATTTTTCTCGCGGTTTCTACCATATGTGATCCCTCAAGCCGCTTGCTTCTTGAACAACTCCCGGAACACCGGATAGATGTCCTCTACCTTGCGAATGTGCTCCATCGCGAAGTGGGGGTACTGCTCGGCCACCGACTCGTACTCGTGCCACAGGGTCTGATGAGCGCGAGTGGTGATCTCGATGTAGGAGTAGTAGCGCACCCGCGGCATGATGTCGCGCATCAGTATCTCCCGGCACTGGGGCGAGTCATCCGCCCAGTTGTCGCCATCGGATGCCTGCGCCGCATAGATGTTCCACTGGTGGGCAGGGTAACGCTCGTTGATGATGTCGTTCATCATCTTGAGGGCGCTGGAGACTATGGTGCCGCCGGTCTCCTGGGAGTAGAAGAACTCGTGTTCGTCCACTTCCTTGGCCTGGGTGTGGTGGCGAATGTAGACCACCTCCACGTTCTTGTAGGTCCGGCTCAGGAACAGATAGAGCAGGATGTAGAAACGCTTGGCCATCTCCTTGGTGGCTTGATCCATGGAGCCGGAGACATCCATCAGGCAGAACATCACCGCCTGGCTGGAGGGCACGGGCCGTTTGACGAAGTTGTTGAACTTGAGATCGAAGGTGTCGATGAAGGGCACCGCCTCGATCCGCCGTTTCAGCTCCCTGATCTCCTTTTCGAGCTGTGCCATCTCGGCAAAATGTTCGTTGGGATCGACGGCCAGCAGGGCCAGCCGCTCCTCCAGTTCACGCAGCTGGCGCTTCTTGCCCGCCTGCAGCGCCATGCGACGCGCCAGCGAATTTTGCAGCGAGCGCACCACGTTGATGTTGGCGGGCACCCCGTTGGAGGTGTAGCCCGCGCGGTAGGTTTTCATCTCCATCAGCTGGTTGAGCTGGGTCTTCTGCAGCCGTGGCAGCTCCAGATCCTCAAACAGCAGGTCCAGGTACTCGTCTTTCGAGATCTGGAACACGAAGTCGTCAGCTCCTTCGCCCTGATCCGAGGCCTGGCCCTCGCCCCCGCCCTGACCGCTGCCCCCTCCCTTGGGGCGGTCAATCTTGTCACCGGAGACGAACTGATCGTTGCCCGGGTGCACCATTTCCCGTTTACCGCCTTGGCCTTGATGGAAATGGGGCTCACCGATGTCCTTGGTCGGGATGCTGATGCTCTCGCCCTTGTCCACGTCCTGAATGCTGCGCTTGGAAACAGCATCCGAGACCGCTTGTTTGATCTGCTTCTTGTAGCGGCGGATGAAGCGCTGCCGATTGACAGCGCTTTTGTTTTTGCCGTTGAGCCTGCGGTCGATAAAATGCGCCATAACTCCCCCTTGAACACGGCAGGGTCAGGATGACTTGCGTACCCTGAGATACCATTCGGAGAGCAGGCGTACCTGTTTGCGGGTGTAGCCCTTCTCCATCATCCGTTCGACAAAGTTATCGTGCTTCTTCTGCTCCTCGGCCGAGGTTTTGCTGTTGAAGGAGATAACCGGCAGCAGCTCTTCCGTGTTGGAGAACATCTTCTTCTCGATCACGGTGCGCAGCTTCTCGTAACTGGTCCAGTTGGGGTTACGGCCTGCGTTGTTGGCCCGTGCACGCAGCACGAAGTTGACGATCTCGTTGCGAAAATCCTTCGGGTTGCTGATCCCGGCCGGTTTTTCGATCTTCTCCAGCTCGCTGTTGAGCGATGCCCGGTCAAACAGCTGGCCGGTCTCGGGGTCACGGTACTCCTGATCCTGGATCCAGAAATCGGCATAGGTGACATAGCGATCGAAGATGTTCTGCCCGTACTCTGAATACGACTCGAGGTAGGCGGTCTGGATCTCCTTGCCGATAAATTCCACGTAGCGCGGGGTCAGATAGCCCTTGATGAACTCGAGGTAGCGATCGTGCAGCTCCTGCGGGAACTGCTCGCGCTCTATCTGCTGCTCCAGTACATAGAAGAGGTGGACAGGGTTGGCCGCCACTTCCGCATGGTCGAAGTTGAAGACACGGGAGAGGATCTTGAACGCAAAGCGGGTGGAGAGGCCGTTCATGCCCTCGTCGACGCCGGCGTAGTCGCGATACTCCTGATAGCTCTTCGCCTTGGGATCCGTATCCTTGAGGCTCTCGCCGTCATAGACCCGCATCTTGGAGTAGAGGCTGGAGTTTTCCGGCTCCTTGAGCCGTGACAATACGGAGAACTGGCCCAGCAGCTCCAGGGTGCCCGGGGCGCATTTGGCCTCGGTCAGCTCGCTGTTGAACAGCAGTTTCTCGTAGATCTTCACCTCTTCCGAGACGCGCAGGCAGTAGGGCACCTTGACGATGTACACCCGGTCGAGGAAGGCCTCGTTGTTCTTGTTGTTGCGGAACTGCTGCCACTCGGATTCGTTGGAGTGGGCCAGCAGGATGCCGTCGAAGGGGAGGGCGGAGAGTCCCTCGGTGCCGTTGTAGTTGCCTTCCTGGGTCGCGGTCAGCAAGGGGTGCAATACCTTGATGGGCGCCTTGAACATCTCCACGAATTCCATCATCCCCTGGTTCGCCTTGCACAGCGCCCCTGAGTAGGAGTAGGCATCGGCATCATCCTGGGCGTAGTGCTCCAGCATGCGGATGTCGACCTTGCCCACCAGGGAGGAGATGTCCTGGTTGTTGTCGTCCCCCGGCTCGGTTTTCGCGATGGCGATCTGATCCAGGATGGAGGGGTTGACCTTCTCCACCTTGAACTTGGTGATGTCACCGCCAAACTCGTGCAGCCGCTTGGCGACCCAGGGGGACATGATGGGCCTCAGGTAGCGGCGCGGTATGCCGTACTCTTTTTCCAGGATCTCGCCGTCCTCTTCGATGTCGAACAGGCAGAAGGGGTGGTCATTGACCGGCGATCCCTTGATGCGATAGATGGGCACTTTTTGCATCAGGGACTTGAGTTTCTCGGCCAGCGAGGATTTGCCGCCGCCGACGGGGCCGAGCAGGTAGAGGATCTGCTTCTTCTCTTCCAGTCCCTGGGCGGAGTGCTTGAGGTAGGAGACGATCTGCTCAATGGCCTCTTCCATGCCATAGAAGTCTTTGAAAGCGGGATAGCGTGCGACGACGCGGTTGGAAAAGAGGCGGCTGAGGCGCGGATTGACGGAAGTGTCGATCATTTCCGGTTCGCCGATGGCAGCCAGCAGTCGTTCGGCGGCGGAGGCGTAGCAGGATTTGTCCTGTTTGCACATATCCAGAAACTCCTGGATGCTGTACTCCTCCTCTCTGGCCTTCTCATACCGCTGTTGATAGTGCTCGAAGATGCCCATAACTTAGCCCTCGTTATAGTCGCTTACCCTGAAAAAGAGTGGATCACTACTTTTGTTCTGTTTACCTCTTAAGCCTAGTCAACAGCCCCCAGTAATCCATCGCCATCATTGGTTTAAGTTTGTACGGGAGCTTCCCGATCCTCATGCGGGAAGAGGCAGCCAATGACATCTCTATGTTACTGACTGTTAAATTATTTTTGCCACGACAGTGATGCAAATGTCAAAGACATAAAAAATAAATGTTTGTGTGGCAGGCGCAGAAAATGATGGCTCCCGGGTTTGTCGAATCGAAGTACAGGCGGGGCAAGGGTGGCAGGGGAGAAGGGATGAAATGCCATTACGCTTACGTTAACGTAATGCGTGTTGTTTGGTGTTTAAGCTCTAATTTTTACATTGACGCTACATTCCGGCTGCTCTAGATTGGCCCTGTGTCGAGCAGTCATCGCTTTAGCAAGAGAGTGGGTGATTGTGCAGATACTAAGCTCTGTTTAAGCACGTTTCCGTTGGCTTGACCCTCGCATCCGCGAGGGTCTTATTTTTTCAGCGTCCGGCAAGCGGGTGATCAAGCGTCGGCAGGATAGATCGCCGACACCGCCGCCAGCACCTCTGCGAAGGGATGAGCCGCCAGCTGGCCAAAACCGGCCAGGTTTCTCGCCTTGGTCCGGGTGGTCAATGGGGTGGCGATACCGCACAGGAAGCGGGTCAGGATCCTGGGATGGCGCTGGTGACACAGGGCAATCAGAGGATCGCACCAGGCGCGCAAGCCGTGCTCGTTGGGCAAGCCCGGAGATGGCAGCGGCGGCAGCACGGCTATCTCCCCCCGGCAGACGGAGCAGTGCCCGCACCGCTCGGGCGCCTCTTCATCGGCAAAATAGCGGGCCAGCTCATGGCTCAGGCAGTGAGTCGAGATAAAGAACCCCAGCAGGGCCTGGAGTCGGGCCAGCTCGCTCTGCTCTTTCTTTTCAAACAGTCCATGCAGCTCTTCGGCCAGTGCCGCCGGGTCGATATGCTGGCGCACGACTCGATACACCTCCGTCATCTGCTTGCTTTCAAGCTCGATCCAGCCCTGCTGCTGCAGATAATCCAGCGCCGCCGCGGCGCGCTGGCGTTCCCCCTGATAACCCTGCCACAGCGCATCGAAGTCCATGGTGCACCAGCTGCGCGCCTGGGGCGCACAGGTGAACAGCTGCTCCAGGAACTGGCGGCGATCGGGATTGAAGCGGGCCAGGATCTCCCGTTTTTCCAGCACAAACTTGAAACGATACTCGGCAAAGTAGCTGTAGGCCGGGGCAATGATCCCCGCCATCTCCAGATAGACCAGCAGGGTCTTGAGGGGCAGTTGGCGAATGTTGGTCTCGTTGGAGAGGCGCAGCAGGCTGAATTCCCACTCGGCACCACTCTGTTGAAGGATCTGGAGCAAGCTCAGGATGGCCTCCCTGTCCGGGGTGTCTCCATAGACGAAGTTTTCCAGCACAGGCAACTGGGCGCGGCTCGCCAGCACCATGCAGCGGGAGGGGAGCCCGTCACGTCCGGCGCGGCCTATCTCCTGGCTGTAGTTCTCGATGGATTTGGGCAGATCGTAGTGAATGACCCGGCGGATATCGGCCTTGTCGATCCCCATGCCAAAGGCGATGGTGGCGACGATGCAGTCGAGTCGGCCGGCCATGAAGTCGTGCTGGATCTGGCTGCGAAGGGCGGGATCCAGCCCCGCATGATAGGCACAGGCGCGAATGCCGATGGCCTGCAGCTGATCGGCGCACTGCTGCGCGCTCTGCTGCAGGGTGACGTAGACGATGGTGGGGGCCGCGGGATCGCGGCGCAACTCGTCACGCAGCCAGCCATCGCGGGCACTGCCGGCCAGCGGGATCACGGCGAGATCCAGATTGGGGCGATAGAAACCTGTCACCACCAGATCTTCGGCCTCGATGGCGAATTTGGCCTGCATGTCTGCCATGACCGCCGGGGTGGCGGTGGCGGTGAGCAGCAGTACCTGGGGAATGGCGAGATCGCGGCGATGGTCCGGCAGCTTCAGATAGTCTGGCCGAAAGTTGTGGCCCCACTCCGAGATGCAGTGCGCCTCGTCCACCACCAGCAGGGAGAGCGGCACCTGGGCGATGAAGCGGCGAAAGCGCTCGTTCTTGAGGCGCTCCACCGAGATCATCAGGATCTTGAGCTGGCCGTCGCTGGCCTGCTGCATCACCCGGCGACTCTCCTCGGGGGTCTGGCTGGAGTCCAGGGTGGCGGCGGCAATCCCCTTGCTCTGCAAGAAGGCGAGCTGATCGTGCATCAGCGCCAGCAGGGGGGAGATGACCAGGGTCAGATGGGGCAGTGCCAGCGCGGGCAACTGGTAGCAGAGGGACTTGCCTGCGCCGGTCGGGAAGATGGCAGCCGCACTCTTGCCGGCCAGCAGGCGGCTGATCACCGCTTCCTGGCCGGGTCGTAGCCGGTCGAAGCCGAAGTGTCGGGTCAATAAAGAGGTGATCATGGCAACAGGCTCCAGTGCAAAGTGAGCGGCATGATACCACTCTCGCCTCCACATCGGCCGATGATAGGACTGGTTTGGTGACAATTTGACCGTAGTTGATATTGTGTTATCACATTGTTGTAGATTTTTTGTGAGGTAACCCTGATATTTTTCAGTGATTATGTGGAAAAAAACGATGGCAGATGGGATATTCCTTGTCCGCAACCCCACGCGTATGGACAGATCCAGAAGAAGGTTTGCCAACGGCACCACCGTCCACAGGCCGGTGTCAATGCGCGCGGCAGGTTGCCAACAGGACTAATGATTCACGCACCATGAGTGCACAGGGACTATTTGATGACACAACAACACCCCCTCATAAAACTGGTCAACAGCACCAGTCTGGTTAGCCAGATCCTGGTCGGTCTGGTATTCGGTATCCTCCTTGCCATGTTCATGCCCGAATGGGCCAAGGCGGCGGGTCTGCTTGGCAGCCTGTTCGTCGGTGCCCTGAAGGCGGTCGCTCCGCTGCTGGTCTTCGTGCTGGTGATGTCGGCGATCATCGGTCACAAGCAGGGTCAGAAGACCAACATGAAGCCGATCTTGCTGCTCTATGTGCTGGGGACCTTCCTGGCCGCCGTGGTGGCCGTGATGGCTAGCTTCCTGTTCCCCTCCAACCTGCACCTGGTGGCCAGCACTGCCGAGATCACCCCGCCGGGCGGCATCACCGAGGTACTGCAGACCCTGCTGTTCAACGTGGTGACCAACCCGGTGAAGGCGCTGCTGGATGCCAACTACATCGGTATCCTGGCCTGGGCCATCGGCCTTGGCATCGCCATGCGTCACGCGGGTGACAGCACCAAGGCGCTGATCAACGACCTGTCCCACGGGGTTTCCAGCATCGTCAGAGCGGTGATCCGCTGTGCCCCGCTCGGCATCCTGGGTCTGGTGGCATCCACCCTGGCCGAGACAGGTTTCGATGCCCTGTTTGGCTATGCCCAGCTGCTGGTGGTGCTGATCGGCTGCATGCTGTTCATCGCCTTCGTGGTCAACCCGCTCATCGTGTTCTGGAAGATCAAGCGTAACCCCTATCCGCTGGTGCTGACCTGCCTGAAAGAGAGTGGCGTGACCGCCTTCTTCACCCGCAGCTCCGCCGCCAACATCCCGGTCAACATGGCGCTGGCCGAGAAGCTGCGTCTGCCGGAAGACACCTACGCTGTCTCCATCCCGCTGGGCGCCACCATCAACATGGCCGGTGCTGCCATCACCATCACTGTGCTCTCCATGGCGGCGGTGCACACCCTGGGGATGGACGTGGATATAGCCACCGCCATTCTGCTCTCCGTGGTCGCCACCATCAGCGCCTGTGGCGCCTCCGGCGTGGCCGGTGGCTCCCTGCTGCTGATCCCGCTGGCGTGCAGCCTGTTTGGCATCAGCAACGACATCGCCATGCAGGTCGTCGCCGTCGGCTTCATCATAGGGGTGCTGCAAGATTCCGCCGAGACGGCCCTCAACAGCTCCACCGACGTGCTGTTCACCGCGGCCGCCTGCATGGCCGAGGATGAGAGCCTGCTGGAGGCGGCGCCGCTGCCCAGCCGCGAAGCCTGATCCCCTTAGCTTTTCCCTGAATGCTGGCGCCCTCTTCGGAGGGCGCTTTTTATTGTCTGCAATCTTGTGTCACCGACGCTTGCGCCTTCCTTAATCCAATCTGCCGGTTGCCGCTGTGGACCTCTCGTCCATGGGTGGACGCGCCTGCCTGCGAGGGCGGTCGCGGCTATCCCTCTGGAAAGGAAGGGCGGCAGGGGCGGCGGGGGTCATATGCTCAGGCGCTGATGGGCAGTCAGCCGCCGTGTCGCCATCGCGGTAAGGCCTCAAGCTCGTCAGCGGGCATATGGGCGCCGACCTGGAGCATCAGAGATTCTGCTCGGCACCGTTGCATCTGAGAGCGGGGCTTGCGATCGACGGCATCCCGCGCATCGGATGCAAAACCAGACCCCTGCGGGGAGGCCCTAGGTGCCCGATGTAGGCGCGGTATAGCGCCCATCCTCCTGCACAGGCACTAGGCAAAGGGCAGAAGGGATCATGGGCGTGGGGGATCACTCGGCAGCATGGGGCTGCCATCCCTTTTGCCCAAGCGCGGGGCCTGAGGACAGGGGCAGATTGCACGGGTGGCAACGCAGCGGGTGGCCGGTGGGGAAAGGTAGCTGATAGGCAGATGGCCTTATCCAGGCCTTTGCCGAACCTCGGGGTACAGCAATGAAAACAGCCCGGCACGCTGAGCCTGCCGGGCTGTGGGTCTCTGGCCAGGGTCAACCGGCGATCCGGTTGACCCTGGCTATCGGGGGCGGGGTTAGCCGACCAGCTGATAGAGGATGGCAGAGATGGCGATGAGGCCCATGGTTGCCACGAACAGGTTGCTGATCTGGCCCTGGTATTTCGCCATGGCCGGGACGCGCTTGATGGCGTACATCGGCATCAGGAACAGGATGGTGGCGATGATGGGGCCACCCAGGGATTCGATCATGCCGAGGATGGAGGGGTTGATCACGGCCACGCCCCACAGGGTCAGGATGAAGAAGGCGATGATGAACAGTTCGATCTTCTTGTGGTTCGGTTCCTTGCCGGAGGAGCGCATCTGCTGCATCACCATGCCCTTCAGACCTTCACGGGCACCCAGATAGTGGCCGAAGAAGGAGGAGACGATGGCGACGAAAGCAACCAGCGGACCGAAGTAGGAGATGATGGGGCTCGCATGCTGGTTGGCTAGGTAGGAGAGCACGGCAATGTTCTGGGACTTGGCTTCTGCCAGCTGGGCCGGAGTCAGGCTCATCACGCAGGAGAAGACGAAGAACATCACGAAGCCCAGCAGTATGATGGCGGTGCGCTTCAAGATGGCGTCGGACTTGGCGACGGCGTTGTCACCGTGATCACGGCGCTGGGCCAGGGCGAAGCTGGAGATGGCCGGGCTGTGGTTGAAGGAGAACACCAGCACCGGGATGGTCAGCCACAGGGTGGTGGCGAAATCCTTGGCGGAAGGCACCTGGGCCAGGGCGGCACCGGTCCAGTCCGGGATCAGGTAGAGGGAGATGCCCGCCAGGATGGCGATGAGGGGGTACACCAGGAACTCGGTGACCTTCAGCATCAGCTTCTCACCGGCCAGCATGACCGACATCATGGCCATGATCAGCACGATGGAGAGGATCCAGCGCGGTGGCGCCGTCATCTGCAGCTGGTTGACCAGGAAGCTCTCGACGGTATTGGTGATGCCCACGCCGTAGATCAGCACTATGGGGTAGATGGCAAAGAAGTAGAGCAGGGTGATTAATTTTCCTGCGCCCACGCCGAAATGCTCTTCCACCACTTCGGTGATGTCCGCATTGGGCTTCTTGGAGGAGAGCACGAAGCGCGCCAGGCCGCGGTGGGCCAGGTAGGTCATGGGGCCGACCAGCAGCGCCATCACTACCAGTGGCCAGAAGCCACCCATGCCGGCGTTGATGGGCAGGAACAGGATGCCGGCGCCGACGGCGGTGCCGAACAGGCTGATAACCCAGGTGGTGTCTTGTTTGCTCCAACCGCGTGATTGGATCGAGCGGATCCCTTGCTCCTGTGCGGCTGCAACGTCCTGTGCGCCAGTGACAGTATTGGACATGTGTCTCACCCCGAATGTGTGGTTTTAATTAGTCGGCGCAAGAATACTTTCTTTTTACCCAAAAATGTTGATCAGATTCACCTTTATGAGGCTGAAACCCGCACTTTCTTATGGAAATGTGATCAAAAGAATAAAAAATCAAAATTTATTTATTATATGCAGTGTTAGTTGAATGTTAACTGGATAATTTCTAACCTCTAAAGGTTATCAATATGTTGTTCTGAGAGGTGCTGGGCCAGTTGGCGGATCATGCTGGCGGTGGCCCCCCAGATGAAGGAGTGTTGCCAGGGGATCCAGTAGATGGTGTGGCGCTTGCCCGCCCTTGGCAGGGTCAGGGCTATGTGGTGGGCCGGATCCAGCACATGGCTGAGGGGCACCTCGAAGGCCAGCTCCACCTCGTCGGGGCTGAGGGCAAGCCGGTAGTCGGGGTCTATCATGGCCAGTACAGGCAGGACGTCATACAGGGAGATGGTGTTGAGCGGGGTGAGGCTGCCGATGACCCGGATCTGGGAGGCGGGGATCCCGAGCTCTTCATGGGTCTCTCGCAGGGCCGTGTGGATCAGGCTCTCATCTTCCGGATCCTGGCGCCCGCCGGGGAAGCTTATCTGCCCCGGGTGGTGGCGCAGGGTGGTGCTGCGACGGGTCAGCAACAGGCGCAGCCCCTGGGGGCGCTCCACCAGGGGGATCAGCACAGCCGCCGGCTTGAGCCCCGCCAGTGCCAGACGGTGGGCGGGGGCGGGGCGCTGCAACAGGAAGCGGGTCAGCAGCTCGGCGCGGTTCATCTCGATATCCATCTCGGTCCTGGTCTCCTTGGGGCGGGCGAGGGCAGTCACAGGCTCATTGGCGCAAGGCAGCCAGCAGCGGCAGGATGCGGGCCACCTTGTCGTAGGTCTCCTGATATTCGGCGTCCGGGTCTGAGTCGGCGATGATGCCCCCTCCCGCCCAGCAATGGAGCCGGCCGGCTTCGGCGATCAGGGTGCGAATGCAGATGCTGGTGTCCATCCGGCCGTGTTGGCTCAGATAGCCGATGCTGCCGCAATAGGCGTTTCGGCGCACCGGCTCCAGCTCCTCGATGATCTCCATCGCCCGGATCTTGGGGGCCCCCGTGATGGAGCCGCCTGGGAAACAGGCCCGCAGCAGATCCACCCCCTGCCAGCGCGCATCCAGTTCCCCGTGAATGGTGGAGACCAGGTGATGCACGGCGGGGAAGGACTCCACCGCAAACAGGCTCGGCACGCTGACGGAGCCTGGGCGACTGACCCGGCCTATGTCGTTGCGCAGCAGATCCACGATCATCAGGTTCTCCGATCTGTCCTTGTCGGCACTGGCGAGCGACTCGGCCACCTGTTTGTCGATAGCGGGATCCGGATGACGGGGCCGGGTGCCCTTGATGGGCTTGGTCTCGATGTGGCGGCCATCGAGCAGCAGGAAGCGCTCGGGGGAGAGGCTCAACATGGCGCTACGGGGTAGCCGGACAAAGGCCGAGAAGGGGGCTTTGTTGGCGGCACTGAGGGCGAGATAGGCGGACCACTCGTCCCCTCCATAGGGGGCGCTGAAGCGCTGGGTCAGGTTGATTTGATAGCAATCCCCTGCCGCCAGATAGGCCTGGATGCGGGCGAACTTTTCGCCGTACTCGGCCCGGCTCATGTTGCTCTGCCACTCGCCCTGCAAGGCGAAGGGGGCGCAGGGCCGAGGGGCTTGCGCCGTCAGCCACTGCAATCGTCTGGCGAGCCCGGCCTCCTCTCCCCAGTGCACCAGCTGCCAGCGACCGGTCGCAACCTCCCGCAGCAGTGCCCAGTCGTAGATCCCCACCGCCATGTCGGGTACCTGGATGTCTGCATTGGCCTGGACGGGCAGACGTTCGAATCGTCGGCCCAGATCGTAGCCAAAGAGCCCCAGGGCGCCCCCGACGAAGGGCAGCTCATGCTCATCCTGCACCAGCTCCCCCAGCAGGGCTCGTTGGGTCTCGGCGAGCAGGGCGAGGGGATCGCCGTCATGATGGCTCTGGTGGCCAGCCTGGGTGAGGCAGGTGCTGGCACCCCGGGTCTCCAGGGTGGCAAGCGGATCGGCGCTGATGATGTCAAAGCGGTTGTCGGCGCCCGTTGGGCCTGCCGATTCCAGCAGGATGGCCCAGGCCTGGTGTTGCAAGCGGGCAAACAGGGCGTGAAGCGATGCTTGCGGGTCGAAATGGTGGATATGCAGTCTTGGTTTCATTTTTTGTTACACAGGCAACAGTTTGCACCCAGCTCCCTAGCCGGTTCGGGTGCTCAAGCGTATCATGGCCGCCGGCATTTTTAAGAAAAACACCGTTATAAAAACACGCCGTAGTCGCCGGCTCTGTGCGCATTCGCCGCCTGCCGAAGGCCCGGCTCATATGGAAGCCCTTGCTCGCGCAAGCGACGACAAGGACCAGTGAGGATGATATGAGCATCATTAGAAAACAGGACTTTATCGATTCCATTGCTGACGCCCTGCAGTACATCTCTTTCTACCACCCCCTCGATTTTGTCCACGCCGCCAAGGCTGCCTATGACCGCGAGATCAACCCGGCCGCCAAGGATGCCCTGGCCCAGATCCTGATCAACTCCCGCATGTCTGCCGAAGGGCATCGCCCCCTGTGCCAGGACACCGGCATCGTCACCTGCTTCGTCAAGATCGGCATGCAGGTGCAGTGGGACAGCGACATGACGGTGCAGGAGATGGTGGACGAGGGCACCCGCCGCGCCTACACCAATCCGGACAACCCGCTGCGTGCCAGCGTGCTGGCGGATCCCGCCGGCAGTCGCAAGAACACCAAGGACAACGCCCCTGCCGTGGTGCACATCGACATGATCCCGGGGGACAAGGTGGAAGTGAGCATAGCGGCCAAGGGCGGCGGCTCCGAGAACAAGTCCAAGATGGTGATGCTCAACCCCTCCGACGACGTGGTCGAATGGGTGCTCAAAACCGTGCCGACCATGGGCGCCGGCTGGTGCCCGCCTGGCATGCTGGGGATCGGCATCGGCGGTACCGCCGAGAAGGCGGCCGTGCTCGCCAAGGAAGCCCTGATGGAGCACATCGACATTCAGGAGCTGATCGCCCGGGGTCCAGAGACCACAGAAGAGAAGCTGCGGGTCGAGCTCTATGACAAGGTCAACCGGCTGGGGATCGGCGCCCAGGGGCTGGGGGGCCTCACCACAGTGCTGGACGTGAAGGTCAAATCCGCCCCGACCCATGCCGCCTCCAAGCCGGTGGTGATGATCCCCAACTGCGCCGCCACTCGCCACGTTCACTTCGAGCTCGATGGCTCTGGCCCCGCCGAATTGACTCCGCCGAGGCTGAGTGACTGGCCGGAAATCACCCGTGAAGCGGGCGGCAACGTGCGCCGGGTCAATGTCGATGGCATCACCAAGGCCGAGCTCGCCAGCTGGAAGAGCGGCGATACCGTGCTGCTGTCCGGCAAGATCCTCACCGGCCGTGACGCCGCCCACAAGCGCATTGCCGACATGCTGAAAAATGGCGAAGGCTTGCCGGAAGGGGTCGACTTCACCAACCGCTTCATCTACTACGTCGGCCCGGTCGATGCGGTGCGTGACGAAGTGGTCGGCCCGGCCGGTCCCACCACCTCCACCCGGATGGACAAGTTCACCGACATGATGCTGGGTGAAACCGGCCTCATCGGCATGATAGGCAAGTCCGAGCGGGGTCCGAAAACCGTCGAGAGCATCAAGCAACACCAGGCCGTCTATCTGATGGCAGTGGGTGGTGCCGCCTACCTGGTGGCCAAGGCCATCAAGAAGGCCCGTGTGGTAGCCTTCGCCGATCTGGGCATGGAAGCCATCTATGAGTTCGAGGTGGAAGACATGCCGGTGACAGTGGCGGTGGACTCCCAGGGCAACAACATCCATGAAACCGGCCCGGCCTACTGGTCTGCCAAAATTGCCGAGCTGGATACCAGGCTCGCCTGATCCGGTACAAGCCCCTGGTGGGGCGCCGGGCAGATGGCAGCCCAGGCCATATGACAGAAGGCGACCTCAGGGTCGCCTTTCTCGTCTTGGTTGCCGCCCTGCCAGACTGACGTGGGGTGGGGAGCCCTGCCAGCCCGAGTCGGCACGATATGACTCAATGGTTCAGGTAGACGTCCTGCCCACCGTAGCAGAGAGTGCCCCCCTGGGAAGGGGCGGGCTCGAAGAAGCGGGTCAGGACACCGGCACGCTGTCCCAGGGTGCTGAGGCGGCTGCGATCCAGGGCAACCCGTTCGGGCAGCCAGGTCAAGACGGCGGCACAATGGCCGTTGGCCAGGCTCTGCTCCAGCAGACGTTGCCAGTTCTTGATCTTGGGGCCGTGAACCACCAGTACCCGGGCGGGATTGATTCCCTGGGCCTGCAGCTGCTTGGCAACGGGCAGCCCTGGCGGGGCTATGAGCAGGATCCAGCCGCTGTCGCTTTGGCTCAATCTTCCCAGCGCATCCAGCAACGGGGCTTCATGGAGATCCATGGCCAGTCGATGCTCATGCTCCGCCTTGCTCTGATGGCGGGTGGGCCAGGTGGTGATCACACCGGCAGAGGAGGAGAGTGGGCGGTGACTCAGGGGCTGGCTCATATGTGTGTCCTGTATGAATAACCATGCTGTATGTGTATACAGTAGTTCTATCTCATGCCAGTGACAAGGCGTTTGTGATTAAAAATGTGAGCCGACTAACAGGGGTTTTTATTAACTATTTGAATTTAAACACTATTTATATTGATGATGGGGCGGGTGTTTTTTAACCTGTAGACAAAGCGCGGGCCGGCGCTCATGGTTATACAGTATGTATGGCAAGAGGAGGGACCAAGATGGATGTGAGCACCTTGCAACGGCTGGACGCCAATATTCTGCTCGGGATCATCAACGAGAAGCTGCGGCTGGAGTGCGATGGTCTGGAAGAGTTGCTGGCTTACTACGACATGACGGAGGATCAGCTGGCCACCCGTCTGCAGCAGATTGGTTATCACTACGACCCTATGAGTAACCAGTTCAAGGCCCATGGTTAATTCAGCTCGGGAAGCTGCCCCAATTGGGGCAGCTTCCTTTTATTGCCGTGCCGATGCACCAAGCATTGAAAGCGATTTCATCACCGGCCGAGTCGGCGCTTATTTTCACGTATTTTCAGCCGCTGGCAATCATTGAAAACCTATTCATGAATCCAACTTTTTGAATTTCACTCAATGATTTGATTTTTAAGGTTATTTTTATTTTGTTCAGGGAGGATATAGGAAAGGGTTTTCATGGTGAAACTGTCATTTTTATACGTTAAAGTGTGACTCACGTTAACTTTTAAACCCCCGGCTTTAGCTAGTATGCCCACGCCGGAACATATTCTGAGATAACAACAGCGCCGGTCCCTCAAGGGGATAACATTTTTTATTTGTAACGAAGGAAAATGGTTTATGGCTACCAAGAAGAAGACAGACCAGGATCTCCAACTGGATAAAGATCAGCTCAAGGCGAGTATCGTGCGTCACCTGCGTTCTACCTTGGGTACAAGCGAACAGAAAGCCTCTCCCGAAGCATGGTGGAAAGCGACCGCTGCCGCCGTCAACGAACAGGTGTACGAGCGCCTGACCCGTACTCAGCAGACTCACTTCAAGAAAGATACTCGTGCGATTCACTATCTCTCTGCTGAATTCCTGATGGGGCGTCTGACCTCCAACAACCTGCACAACCTCTCCCTGTACAAGACTTGCGAAGAGGCCCTGGGTGAACTCGGTCTGGAACTGACCGACCTGTGCGAGCAAGAGCCGGACATGGCCCTCGGCAACGGCGGCCTGGGTCGTCTGGCCGCCTGCTTCATCGACTCCCTGGCCACCCTGAATTACCCGGCGGTGGGCTACGGCATCCATTACGAGCACGGCCTGTTCCGTCAGGAGATCCAGGATGGCCGCCAGATCGAGCGCCCGGACTCCTGGCGTGAATATGGCAACCCCTGGGAGATCTGCCGCCCCGAGTCGGTGCAGGAGATCCCGCTCTACGGCTACGTGGAAACCGTGTTCGGTGACAAGGGCGGCCTGAAGAAGGTGTGGCACGCCGGTCGCAAGATCAAAGGGGTGCCCTGGGACATTCCTGTGGTGGGCTTTGGCGGTCACACCGTCAACATCCTGCGCCTGTGGGAATCCCGCGCCTCCGAGTTCTTCGACTGGGACGTGTTCAACGCCGGTGGTTACATCGACTCCCAGGCAGAGAAGGCCCAGGCCGAGACCATCTCCAAGGTGCTCTACCCGAATGACGAGACAGATGCAGGCAAAGAGTTGCGTCTGATCCAGCAGTACTTCTTCTGTGCCTGCTCCATCAAGGACATCATGCGCCGCTACAAGCGGGTCCATGGTTCGGATTTCCGTAACTTTGCCGCGCAAATTGCCATCCAGCTCAACGATACCCACCCGACGGTGGCCATCCCCGAGTTGATGCGGGTGCTGGTGGACGAGGAAGACTTGAACTGGGATGCAGCCTGGGCCATCTGCTACCAGGTCTTCTCCTACACCAACCACACCCTGCTGCCGGAAGCGCTGGAGAAGTGGTCCGTCAGCCTGTTCGAGAAGGTGCTGCCCCGTCATCTCGAGATCATCTACGAGATCAACGCCCGCTTCCTGAACGATCTGGTGGAGCCCAAGTGGCCGGGCAACGACACCATCAAGGCCAAGCTCTCCATCATCGAAGAAGGGGACGTGCGCAAGGTGCGCATGGGCAACCTGTGCGTCATCGGCTCCTCCAAGGTGAACGGCGTGGCCGAGATCCACTCCAAGCTGGTGAAAGAGGATCTCTTCCCCGAGTATGCCGAGCTGTGGCCCGAGAAGATGTGCAACGTCACCAACGGCGTGACCCCCCGTCGCTGGCTGCTGGCCTGCAACCCCGAGCTTGCCGCCCTCTACAACGAAGTGGTGGGCAAGGAGTGGCCGCTGCAGCTGGACAAGCTGCGCAGCGTGACCAAGTTTGCCGACGACAAGGCGTTCCAGCAGCAGTTCATGACCATCAAGCGTCACAACAAGGAGAAGCTGGTCAAGGTCATCAAGGCGGAAACCGGCATCGATGTCTCGGCCGAGGCGATCTTCGACGTCCAGATCAAGCGTCTGCACGAGTACAAGCGCCAGCAGCTGAACCTCATCCACATCATGGCGCTCTACCGTCGTCTGCTGGCGAACCCGGACTATGACATGCACCCGCGGGTGTTCATCTTCGGCTCCAAGGCGGCGCCCGGTTACAAGCTGGCCAAGGACATCATCTACGCCATCAACAAGCTGGCGGAGCGGGTCAACAACGACGCCCGCATCCAGGGCAAGCTGAAAGTGGTGTTCATGCCGAACTACCGGGTGAGCCTGGCCGAGAAGCTGATCCCGGCGGCGGATGTCTCCGAGCAGATCTCCACCGCAGGTTATGAAGCCTCAGGTACCGGCAACATGAAGATGGCACTGAACGGCGCCATCACGATAGGCACCCTGGACGGCGCCAACATCGAGATCGCCGAAGAGGCGGGGGCCGAGAACTGTGCCATCTTCGGCCTGAACGTGGACGAGGTGAAGTCCCTGAAGGCGCGCGGTTACAACCCGTACGACTTCTACTACGCCAACTCCGAGCTCAAAGCCGTGCTGGACTGGTTCGACACCGACTACTTCACGCCGGGTCGCCCGGGGGAGCTCGCCTCCATCAAGCGCTCCTTGCTGGAAGGGGGAGATCCCTACCTGACCCTGGCCGATTTCGCCTCCTACTCGGAAGCGCACAAGCTGATCGATACCTGGTATCGGGATCCGGCGCTGTGGGCGAAGAAGGCCATCATCAACTCGGCTACTATGGGCAAGTTCAACTCCGACCGCTCCATCCAGGACTACGTGGATCGGATCTGGAAATTGAAGAG
Organism: Aeromonas sp. EU05-FHT14A05; assembly: GCF_058791175.1. Taxonomy (NCBI): domain Bacteria; kingdom Pseudomonadati; phylum Pseudomonadota; class Gammaproteobacteria; order Aeromonadales; family Aeromonadaceae; genus Aeromonas; species Aeromonas sp. EU05-FHT14A05. The sequence goes on from NZ_JBYTDH010000005.1 coordinate 316,688, forward strand.
CTGCAACGTCGGCTGACCACTCCCGATATGAAAAAACCCCGCATCGCGGGGTTTTTTTATCTCCTCTGATCGAGGAGACCTCAGCGCTTGTCGACGATCTCGGTGTCGGCCGGTACGCGCTTCCTGCCGGTGATCATGGCCCTGATGAGATCCCCCCGGGTCAGGCGATCGAGGACGATGACCGCCAGCACATGGATGAAGATGGCGATCTGCAGCGCCTTGGCAAAGAATTCGTGGAGCTCCTCCATGAGCTCCTCATCAAACAGCTGCTCGTACCCCGTCATGATCCCGGTGACGGCCGTCCCCACCAGACAGGTCAACAGCAGCAGTATCATCAAGGCGCCCAGCGGATTGTGGCCGGCATGATAGGGGTGTCTGCCCTGCCAGCTGGCCTGCAGGTAGCAGCCCAGGCGGGCCGGGGTCGGAAACCACTGGGTAAACCTGGCGTAGTCGGAGCCGACAAATCCCCACAGGATGCGCAGCACCAGCAATCCGGCCAGGGCGTACCCGACATAGCGGTGATTGCGTCTGCCCTCCTCCAGGATGAACAGGTTGAGCACGCACAGCAGGACGGTGGCCCAGTGAAACACCCTGATCAGGGGATCCCATACCCTGATGGCCCTGCCGCTTCCCATCGCTTTCTCCATGATTTTTTTCCTCTCGTTGTGATGCACACCGACTTTCCATGCGCCTGATGTCGGCACGCCCTTGTCCGGATCATGGAGGCACTTTCTTAAGGCCGTGTTAATGGCCCGGGGCGCGTCACAGGGCAGGGCCGGTTGCAGGGAGAAGGGGAGAGACTGGGGGGAGGCGCTGGGGGGAAGAATAAACAAGAGCCCCGACGGTGCGGGGCTCTGGTGTTTCAACGGGCCAGGTGGGCGACGGCTCAGGGGCTGGGCCCGTCAGCATCCTCAGGCCCATCTGTCTGGCCGGGGATCAATGGAGGATGTCACCCATGAAATAGGCCAGCAGGGTCAGGATGACGGTGAACACCAGGTTCAGCACCAGACCGGCGCGCATCATCTCCCGCTGCTGGATGTGACCGCTGGCGAAGACGATGGCGTTGGGCGGCGTGGCCACCGGCAGCATGAAGGCGCAGGAGGCCCCGACGGCGATCAGCACGGACACGACGATGGGGGAGACCCCCAGCGCCTCGGCCACACCGGCGAACAGCGGCACCAGCAGGGCGGCGGTGGCGGTGTTGGAGACCAGCTCGGTCAGGAACACCACGAAGGCGGCAAGGCAGAGCAGTATGATGAAGATGGGCATGGTGGCGAGCGCACTGGAGAGGTGCTCCGCCAGGAAGGCGTTGGCGCCGGTCTGCTTGAGGATGGCGCTTAAGGTCAGGCCACCCCCGAACAGCAGCAGCACGCCCCAGTCGGTGTTCTGGTTGATGTCATCCCAGCTGGCGACCCGGCTGACGGCGATGGCCAGGATGGCGCCCATGGCGATCAGGGTATCGAACTGGGGAATGCCGCCGAGCGCCGCGGCGATGGGCTGGGATCCAATCCACAGCAGCACTGTGGTCAGGAAGATGAGCAAGGTGGTCTTGCGCTGGCCGGTCCACTCTATGGTGACCTGCTCGGTGCTGACCTGGTGCGACAGGTTGGGGCGCGTCACCCAGTAGAGCAGGCCTATGCCCACCGGCATGAAGATGAGCACCACCGGGATGCCGAACTTGAGCCAGTCGGTGAAGCCCAGCCCCATCTGGGCGGCGGCGATGGCATTGGGGGGGCTGCCCACCAGAGTGCCGATCCCGCCGATGCTGGCGCTGTAGGCGACGCCAAGCAGCACGAAGACCAGGGTGCGACGCTCCTTGTGAACGTCGAGTCCCTTGAGCATGCCGAGGGCGAGCGGCATCATCATGGCGGCGGTGGCGGTGTTGCTGATCCACATGGAGAGCGCCGCCGTGATGGTGAACAGCACTATGGCTGCCCAGCCCAGGTGCCCCTTGGCCAGCTGCATCACCTTGGCGGCGATCTGGGTATCCAGCCCCTGCTTGGAGAGGGCCGCAGCCAGGGCAAAGCCGCCGAAGAAGAGGAAGAGGACAGGGTTGGCGAAGTCGGTCAGCGACTTGCTCATGTCAAACACCCCGAGCAGGGTGGCGAGCACCGGGATGGACAAGGCCGTGATGGTGATGTTCACCGCTTCGGTCAGCCAGAGGATGGCGATGAAGATCAGGATGCCGAGGCCTTTGTTGATCATGGGATCAAACGGAAGCCAGGCGAGCATGGCACAGAGCAGCAGGAGATCCAGAATGACGATCCCGGCCTTGATGTCCAGCCAGCGTGTAGGGGCGGAAGGGACTGCAGAGGTATGCATGTTGTTCTCTCGGTTAATTTATGGTTGTTGTTGTGTTGCCGAGGTTACATTTATCCCCCTGTTTGAAACAGGGGGATATGGTCAAAGCATGTGGCGACTCACAGAGTCAAGTGAAAATGGATCTGGGATTAAACAGAAATTAAACATTTCGTTTTCATTTGGGCGCTGCCGTGACGGACAGCAGCCACTCCCTGAACAGGCTCTTGGGCAGGGAGCCGCTGCGCTGAGCCAGGATCTGCCCCCCTCTGAAGATCATCAGGGTCGGTATGCTGCGAATGGCATAGCGGCTGGCGATGGCGGCCTCCTGTTCGGTGTCGAGCTTCACGAAGCGGATGCGGGGTTCGAGCTCCTGGGCTATCTCTTGAAAGACGGGGGCGAACTGCAGGCAGGGGCCGCACCAGCTGGCCCAGAAATCGACCACCACCGGTATGTCGGACTGGATCAGGGCATCAAAGTGTGCCATGCGACCCGACACCGGGGAGTGGGAAAACAGGGGCTGGTGGCAGCGACCGCACTTCGCACTGGCGTCCAGCTTGTCGCCGGGCAGGCGATTGCGGGTAAAGCAGTGGCTACAATAGGTAGTGACAAGTGACATAATTGGCTCCTTTATTCATGGCCCGGCAACATCTTTATTGCATTCACAGAGCAGACTAACGGTAACATAGTGCTCAGTTGTTTTTCACACTCGGCTGTCTGGCCCTGACCCAGGGTCACCGGATGGCCGACCATGACATGAGAATCGAGACGGGATGAAGAGTGTTGCACGGGACAATGGTGTTGTCTTTGGCCTTATCATCGTATCGCTGCTGGCGTTTTCTGCCTATTGCTGGCAGTTGCTGAGCCAGCAGCAACGCGCCTCCGATCTGAGCGTGGCCGCAGAGCTGGTCCTCAACCGGGTCAATACCGACACCGTCTATCTGCTGGGACGCGAGAAGGCCAGCGATGGCAGCGTACAGCAGCGCCTCAGCCTGCTGTCGAGCAGCCTGGATCGTTTCGTGAGCCAGGTACGCGAAGACCCGGGGTCGGTGGATGATCCCAAGTCCCAGGCGCTGCAACGGGACATCGATGGTTATCTGCTGGATCTCGCCAGGCTCTACACCATGGAGATGACCATCGAATACCTGGCGCCCCGTTTCCAGGGCCAGCTCAAGGCGCTGCTGGCAACCCTGCCGGCCGGGGCCGAGCAGGCCCGCGATCTCACCGAGCTCGCCCGCCTGAGCCACTACCTCAGGCGCAGCTGGGACACGAGCGAGCTGCGTCAACTGCAGCAACTGCAACGGCGGCTGATGGAGACCTACTCCGGGCAGCCCAAGGTCATGGCCCTCACCCGGCTCAGTCAGGAGCTCAACCAGCAGGTGATGGAATACCATCGCCTGCGCAACCAGATCGTCGAGATGAAGGGGCTGGCCTCGCTGCCGGCCTGGAAGCAGAGCAAGCTGGACTTGGCCTCCTCCCTCAAGAGCCGCTTCTACCTGATAGTGCTGGGGGGCGCGCTGCTCTGCTTCTCGCTGGTGGCCGCGACCCTGTGGCGCCGCAACCAGAAGCTGAGCGAGCTGTCCCGCCACGCCGCCTTGCTGGCCCAGGCCAAGAGCGACTTCCTGGCCAACATGAGCCACGAGATCCGCACCCCCATGAACGCCATCATCGGCTTCAGTGCCCTGGCGCTGCAGACCAAGCTCGATCAGCAGCAGCGGGACTATCTCAACAAGATAAAGTCATCGTCCGATACCTTGCTGCTGCTCATCAACGACATCCTGGATCTCACCAAGGTGGAGTCCGGCAAGCTGACCCTGGAGGAGATCGACTTCGATCTCAGCGAGCAGCTCGACTCCCTGGCCGCCATGTTTGCGGATCTGGCGGAGCGCAAGCAGCTCGAGGTCATCATCAATAAGTCGCCTGCGGTGCCCGATTTCCTGCGCGGCGATCCGCTGCGCCTCGGCCAGGTGCTGGTCAACCTGGTCAACAACGCCATCAAGTTCACCGAGCGGGGGGAGGTGGAGGTGGCCATCACTCTAGTCAATCAATACCCGATGCGGGTCTGCTTCAGCGTGCGGGACACCGGCATCGGCATAGCGCCGGAGAAGCAGGCGCAGCTGTTCCAGCCCTTTACCCAGCTAGAGGCGGGCAACACCCGCAAATATGGCGGCTCGGGGCTCGGGCTCAACATCTCCCAGCGGCTGGTGGGGCTGATGGGGGGGGAGATCAGGGTGCAGAGCAAGCCCGGGGTGGGCTCCACCTTCCTGTTCGAGATCCCCCTTTCACAGGCGGTCTATGGGGTCTCCGGGCGCCGGGTCTTCTTCGATCACCAGCCCCTCATCCTGATGATGGATGACAACGAACTGGTGCTGGAGCTCGCCAAGGACATACTGGGCCGGGCCGGCGCCTCGGTGATCGCGGTCAACAGCCTCTCCCGCGCCCGCCAGGCGCTGCGTGAGGACGGCCACCACATCCGGCTCGCCATCCTCGACTGGCGCATGGGGCAGGAGGACGGTCTGGATCTCGCCCTCGAGATGTATCAGCACAGCCAGTGGCGGCGCCTGCCCATACTGATGACCAGCGCCTGGTCCAGGGAGGGGCTGCACGGGCGCATGGAGAGCATGGGGCTGACCCACTTCCTGCCCAAGCCCATGACAGAGAACGCCCTGCTGGCCAAGGTGGACGAGCTGCTCAACGGCAGCTCCCACGACAACAAGGTCCGTCAGGCCGAGGCGCAGGGGGATCAGCAGCACTTCAGGGAGCTGCTGCACGGGACCCGGGTGCTGCTGGCCGAAGACAACCGCGTCAACCAGCAGCTCATCATGGAGTACCTGCGCCGGGTCGAGGCCGTGGTCACCGTGGTGGACAACGGGCGTGAGGCGGTGGAGCAGGTGGCGGAGCAGCCCTTTGACGTGATCCTGATGGATTTGCAGATGCCGGTGCTCGACGGCCTGGATGCGACCCGCCAGATCCGCAAGATGGTGGACAAGCACGACGTCCCCATCATAGCGCTCACCGCCAGCGCCATGCCGGGGGACAGGGAGCGCTGCCTCGGGGTCGGCATGAACGGCTATGTCACCAAGCCGGTCAGCAAGCTGGATCTCTACAACAACCTGCTGCAGTGGGTGAAGAGCGCCAGCGGCGAGCGGCGGGTGCCGCTCGAGGTCAAGCCGCCGGACCTGATGGGGGTGCTGGATCTGGAGGATGCCCTGCACCGGCTGGAGCAGGACAGGGAGGCGCTGCAGATCCTGTTCAAGCTGTTCCTCTCCGAGCACAAGGACGACCTGTGGGACATTCGCTCCGCCCTGCGTCGCCAGCAGCCCGAGGTGGCCTGCCGCCTGCTGCACACCTTGAAGGGGGTGTCGGCCAACATCTCCGCCTCCCGGCTGCAGCTGCTGGCCGGCGAGCTGGAGTGGCGGCTGCGGCTGCAAGAGGAGCTGAGCGAGGGGGAGCTCAACCAGTTGCAGCAGGTCTTCACCCAGACCCGGGAGGAGGTCTCCCACTTCCTGCTGACCGGCGAGCAGCAGGAGTCGGTCGCCTTCCCGTTCTCCTCCCCGGACAAGCGGCTGTGAACCGGTGAGATAGCAATCGTTCTCAAGTCGTCCGCTTCAGGCTATGATGACCCACTCCCATCGCCCCCACCTCGGGGGCGATTGTATTGAGCTTCTCTTATGACCACGCGGCCCCCGCTGTGCCGCGAGCAAGGACTTTACTGTGAGCGTATTTTTGCGGCTTGGCTGGTTTTTCAAGGATCAGTGGCGGCGTTATCTGATGGCCATCTCATTGCTGATGATGGTGGCCCTGTTGACCGTGATCCCCCCCAAGGTGGTGGGCTGGGTAGTGGATGGCATCGCCAGGGGGGAGCTCGATGACGGCACCCTGATGGACTATCTGGCGGGGCTGCTGGGCCTTGGGCTGCTCATCTATCTGCTGCGCTACGTGTGGCGGGTCATGCTGTTTGGTGCCTCCTACCGGCTCGCCTATGTGCTGCGCAACCGGCTCTTTACCCACTTCACCCGCATGAGCCCGGATTTCTATCAGCACCACCGCACCGGCGATCTGATGGCCCACGCCACCAATGACATCCAGGCGGTGGAGATGACCGCCGGGGAGGGGGTGCTGACCCTGGTGGACTCCTTCATCGTCGGGATCCTGGTGCTCTCCATCATGTGCAGCCAGTACTCCTGGCAGCTGACCCTGCTCTCCCTGTTGCCGCTGCCGGTGATGGCCTTCTTCATGAACCGCTTTGGCACCCAGATCTACAAGGAGTTCAAGGCGGCGCAGGGGGCCTTCTCCCGGCTCAACAACAAGACCCAGGAGGCTCTCTCCGGGGTGCGGGTGCTCAAGTCCTACGCGGTGGAGTCCCTTGAGGATCAGGGCTTCGCCGAACTGACCCGCCAGGCGGGGGAGCGCAACATGGCGGTGGCCCGCATCGATGCCAAGTTCGATCCCGTGATCTATCTGTGCATCGGCTGCTCCTACTTCCTGGCGGTGGCCGGCGGCAGCGCCCTGGTGCTGCAAGACAAATTGACCCTGGGGGAGCTCACCAGCTTCACCATGTACCTGGGTCAGCTTATCTGGCCCATGTTCGCCATCGCCTGGCTGTTCAACATCATAGAGCGGGGCAGCGCCGCCTACTCCCGCATCGAGAGCATGCTGGGGGAGCGCAGCGACATCGAAGAGCCGGTCCGGCCTGCGGCCTTTGTCTCGGCTCTGCCGCTTGAGGCCAGGGGGCTGGGTTATCGGCTGGAGCAGCGCAGCCTGCTTGCGGGCATCGACTTTGCCCTGCAGCAAGGAGGCATGCTGGGGGTGGTGGGGCGCACCGGGGCGGGCAAGAGCTCCCTGCTCAAGCTTCTGATGCGGCTGGCCAATCCCACGGCCGGTACCATTGCCATGGGGGGCGTGCCCATCGACCAGCTGCCCCTGGGCACCCTGCGCAGCCAGTTTGCCTACGTGCCACAGGAGCCCTTCCTCTTCTCCACCACCATCGCCGCCAACATCGCCCTCGGCAAGCCGGAGGCGAGCCGGGAGGAGATAGAGCGGGTGGCCCGCATCGCCTGCGTCCACGACGACATCGTTCGTTTCCCCAGGGGGTATGAGACCGAGGTGGGGGAGAAGGGGGTGACCCTCTCCGGCGGCCAGAAGCAGCGCCTCGCCATCGCCCGCGCCCTGTTGCTGGCGGCACCTGTCCTGGTGCTGGACGACGCCCTGTCGGCAGTGGATGCCCATACAGAGCAGCAGATCCTGCTGGCGCTCAAGGCCCACAGACGGACCCTCATTCTGGTGAGCCACCGCATGACGGCGGTGGAGCAGGCCGACGAGATCCTGGTGCTGGATCAGGGCGCCATCAGCGAGCGCGGTACTCACGGCGCCCTGATGGCCCACAACGGCTGGTACGCGGACATGGTGCGCTATCAGCGCCTGGAACAAGACGTGGAGGAGAGCCTGTGAATCCAACCATCAAACGGCTGCTCGCCTATTGCGCCCGTTACCCGCGCTGGCTGGTGCAGGCGGGCGTCTGCCTGCTGCTGGCCACCGGCGCCGAAGTGGCCGGGCCCCTGCTCATCAAGCTCTTCATCGACGACTATCTGGCGCCGCGCCAGCTGGTGTGGCCCGACATCGCCGCCCTTGCCGCCGGTTATCTCGGCCTGCAGGTGCTCTCGGCGGCGGGTTTCTACCTGCAATCCCTGCGCTTCAACCGCATCGCCCAGGCGGTGGTGCAGCGCCTTCGCGAGCAGGTGTTTGCCACCGCCATCCGGCTGCCTGCCCGCTATTTCGACAAGCACCGCTCGGGCTCCCTCATCTCCCGCATCACCAACGACACCGAGGCGATCATGAACCTCTATGTGCAGGTGATAGGGCTCTTGGTGCAAAAAGTGGTGCTCTTGTGCGGCATCCTCATCTCCATGGCGCTGCTGGATCTGCGCCTGATGCTGGTGTGCGCCACCCTGCTGCCAGCGGTGGGGGCCGTGATGTGGCTCTACCAGAAATTGAGCGTGCCCGTGGTGCGGGCGACTCGCAGCCTGCTCTCCGACATCAACAGCCGGCTCAACGAGTCCCTGCAGGGGATGCCGGTGATTCAGGCCATGGTGCAGGAGCGCCACTTCGCCAATGCCTTTGCCGAGGTGAACCAGCAGCACTGGCAGGCCAGGATCAAGAGCCTCAAGATCAACGGCATACTGCTGCGCCCCCTCATCGATCTCTTCTACATGATGGTGCTCATCGGCCTGCTGGCGCTGTTTGCCCACGAGGGTTTGAGCACGGGCGGCGCCATCCAGGTGGGGGTGCTCTACGCCTTCATCAGCTATCTGGGGCGCATGATCGAGCCCCTGATCGAGATGACCAACCAGCTCAACCAGCTGCAGCAGGCCATGGTGGCGGGGGAGCGGGTCTTCGCCCTGCTGGACGAATCCCGTGAAAGCACGCAAGGGGAGAGCCCTGCGTTGCAGGGGCGGGTCAGCTTCGAGGGGGTGAGCTTCTCCTACGATGGCCAGCAACCGGTGCTGCAGGAGGTGAGCTTTGCCACCCGTCCCGGCCAGATGCTGGCGCTGGTGGGCCACACCGGCAGCGGCAAGTCCACCATCATCAGCCTGCTGATGGGCTTCTACCCGCTGGATCAGGGCTGCATCCGTTTCGATGATCACCCCATGAGCGCGCTGTCGCTCTCGGCGGTGCGCCGCAGCATAGGCCTGGTGCAGCAGGATCCCTTCATCTTCGTCGGGACCCTGGCGGACAACCTGCGCCTCGGCCGTGACGGCATCGACGAGCAGAGGCTCTGGCAGGCCCTGGAGGAGGTGCAGCTGGCCGCCTTCGTGCGCCACCTGCCAAAGGGGCTGGAGACCCTGATGGAGGAGGGGGGCAAGAACCTCTCCGCCGGTCAGCGCCAGCTGCTCTCCTTTGCCCGCGCCCTGGTGGGGGATCCGCGGATCCTCATCCTGGACGAGGCGACCGCGAGCGTGGACTCCCAGACGGAGCTCGCGCTCTCCCAGGCGCTCTCGGCGGCGCGCCGTGGCCGCACCACCATCGCCATCGCCCACCGGCTCTCCACCATAGTCGATGCCGACGAGATCCTGCTGCTCTCCCGCGGTCAGGTGAGCGAGCGCGGCACCCACGCCGAGCTGATGGCGCTGGGGGGCCACTACGCCCAGCTGTTCGAGATGCAGAGCCAGGGGGCCTGGCTCGAAGAGAAACGGGCCTGAGGTTCCTCATAAAAAAACAGCCGGCAGATGCCGGCTGTTTTTTTATATGGGAATGTGCCTCAGACCGTGGCCTTGCGCCGTGCGATCAGCTTGGGCTCCAGGGGCGGGAAGTCGTCGTTGAAGAAGGTGTCGGCTTCCTCGATCTGGGCCTTGCGCTGCTTCTGGATGAAGTTGTCGAAGTCGCGCTTGATCTCGGGATCCTTCAAGGCCTCGTAGTCGAACACGTTGGCGGCGTAGAGGTAGTTGAAGTGGATGTCGACGAACTCGGCGCTGGCACAGGCGGAGGTGAACTTGCTGTTCTGGCGGTCGAAGTTGACGCGGTACTGCTTGATCTTCGGCACATAGACCAGCTCGCTGCCCACTTTGAACACTTCCACCGTGATGCCGACCGTGATGGTCTTGTAGAAGTCCTTGTTGTTCTCCACCCCGAAGCGGATGGCATCCCCCTGTTTTTGCAGGAACTTGTTGAAGCTCGCCAGCGCCGTGGTGCCCTGGCTCACCACCACGTCCATGATGAAGTTGATGAAGTCGGTGGCGATGCTGAGCCCCTTGATGTGGCGGCTGTAGCTCTGCTGATCGATCTTGCTCGGCCCCATCAGGGGGATCTTGGAGAGGGCCCTGGCCCAGAGATCCGCGTCCGTCTTGTACTGCTCGCCATAGGCCTCGGCGTAGCGGTTGATGTAGGCGGTGACCACAGAGGTGATGGCGATGAGGTAGGCCTTCTGCTCCGCCAGTCTGGCCATGACGGCGGGATCGTCCAGCAGCTCGTTGGCGACGATGAACTCCACCAGACCGTCCTTGTCGGCATAAGGATCACCTCCCACATTCCTGGCGGAGGTGGGCAGGTTGACGTCGTTGAAGAAGGCCTCGGCCTCGGCGAACTGATCATGGTTGCTCAGGCGGTTGGCCGGGGCCTCGCGCACCAGCTGGCAGAGCACTATCTCGGCCTCGTAGTCCGACTCGCGCCACAGGGGGGCCTGGGCCTGGTTGCCGAAGGTCTTCTTGTAGGCGAGGTTGAAGTCGAACAGCACCGAACTGCAGCCGCAATCCATGGCGAAGTCGACGGCGTAGCTGAGCGGCCCGGTGGGCAGGGGCTTGCTCATCTTCCCCTTGGTGCTGAGGTTGGCATAGCACTTGAGGTACTCCCGGCCAAACAGCTCAAAGGCACGGTTGTTGTTGAAGTCGAGCAGGAAGGTACCGGCGCTCTCGCCCCCGTTGAACAGCTGTTGAACGTTACTCATCTCTCTATCCTTATGCTGAGATTGGTGTCACAGGATGGCTCGGTGCCGAGTGGCCATGCACGAGCCAGCAGAGCCTAGCGAGGGGGGCGGCATTTCGTTACTGTGACTAATCCCAGTGGCGCTGGCGGATGAGTGGGCTAGCGCCGGGGCAACCTCGTTTATCGTTAGCTTTCATTCGACTAGGGCTGTCATTAAAGTGCCATATGAGTTCTTTCTTGAAAAAAAACCGCCGCCATCGAGGGGAAATGGCGTCGCTGTGGCGGCGAATGCCCGGGCCCATCATTTGCCCATCGAATGCAATGGCGCCCATCATTTGATTTTCAAATGCACCCGGGAGCCGATCGCCCTCACAACGACGGCAATGGAGGCTTGTCTATTGGGGTGGTGACTGGCAACATTTCGTTCACACTCACTCATCGGATCAGTTTGCAATGGACCTGCAACGCTTCAAAGCCAATCTGGCACTGCGCCTGTTCGCCTGGCGCTATATTCCCGTCATCGGTTTTTGCGCCCCCGTCATCGAGGAGATGAACGCCAGGGCGCTGCGCATCCGCATTCCCCTCGGCTGGCGCACCCGCAACCACCTGGGCAGCATGTACTTCGGGGCGCTCGCCACCGGCGCCGATCTGGTGGGGGGCTTGCTGGTGATGGAGAAGGGGCGGGCAAGGCGCAAGAAGGTGCATTTTGCCTTCAAGGATGTGCAGGGGGAGTTTCTGAAGCGCCCCGAGGGGGACGTGCAGTTTGACTGCGCGGCCGGGGAGGCCATCGACGCCATGATAGACGAGTCCCTGGCGACGGGGCAGCGCATCAACCGCCCCATCCAGGTGGTGGCTACCTGCCCGTCGCTCAACGGGGATGAGGCGATGGCGCGCTTCGTGCTGACCCTGTCGATCAAGGCAAGCTAGCCCGCCACAGTGTGCTGGCAGGGCGGGGGCAAGGGTCCGCAGATCTCGGGGTGGGCCCTTCCTTCAGCACGGTCTTGATGCCCCTGGCCGGCGACAGGCTGACCGCCAGCCCGGCAACTGTGCCGGGCAGCCCTTGGAAGGCAGATCTCGGGCTTAGAGGATCTCGGGGTTGGATCCTTCCTTCAGCACGGTCTTGATGCCCCTGGCCCGGCGACTGTGCCGGGCAGCGCTTGGGGGGCAGCTCTCGGGCTTAGAGGATCTCGGGGCTGACGCCTTCCTTCACCACGACCTTCATGCCGTTGAAGTTGACCACCTGCTCGGCCACTATCTTGCAGCGCTTGCGGGTCTCGACCTGACCGTCCACTTCCACCAGGCCCTCGGCGACCAGCGCCTTGGCGGCACCGCCACAATCGGCCCAACCCTGATGCTTGATCAGGTCACACAAGGCAACGAAGGGGTGACCTTCGAGCAGAAACGTCTCCATGGGAAATCCTCTAGCTGGATGAATGCCTACACGGCAGGGCGGCCATTTTAGGCAGTTAGGCGGGGCAGGGAAAGGGCCTGGGCCCAATTGCCCCGAAAAAGGGGGAACGGAGCGCGGCAAACAATCAGCCCGGCGAGGGCCGGGCTGATTGTGTCTGTGTGCCGTCGGTGCTCAAGGCCGCTTGACCACGGCTTCCCCCGTCACGGCGAGGGCGCCGCCTTGGGTGAAGATGCGGGTGGCCAGGGTGGCGATGGGCTTGTCGCCGCGCAGGGCAATCACCTCCACCTCTGCCGTCACCTCGTCCCCGACAAAGACCGGCAGCTTGAAGCTGAGGCTCTGGCCCAGATAGATGCTCCCCTTGCCCGGCAACTGCTGGCCCAGCAGCCCGGAGAAGAGGCTGGCGAGCAGCATGCCGTGGACGATGGGGCGCTCGAACGCCGTGGTGGCGGCGAAGGCCGGATCCAGGTGAAGGGGGTTGAAGTCCTCCGAGAGCGCGGCGAAGGCGGCCACCTCCGCCGCCCCGAACCGCTTGCTGAGACGGGCCTTCTGGCCTACTTCCAGGGGCAGTGGGCTCATGCGGCGTCCTCCTCGGTGGCGCTGGCAAACACGGGGTTGAGCCGCACCTTGACATAGTGGCCGGGGGCGGGGGCCAGCCCCTCCGCCGGGACCCGCGCAGGGACTGGTTCCGCCCCTTCGTCACGGCTCTGGATAAAGCCCATCATCTCGGGCCACCAGGAGCCGCCCTGATGCGTCGCCCCAGCAAGCCAGCTCTCCGGACTCTCGGCCTCGGCCCCGTTGTGCCAGAAGCCGTACTTGTTGGCGGCCGGCGGGTTGATGATGCCGGCGATGTGGCCCGATTCCGCCAGGAGGAAGCGCTGCTCCCCGCCGAACAGCTTCATGCCCTGCCAGGTGCCCTGCCAGAGGGCGATGTGATCGTCCACCGCCGACACCAGCAGCACGGGGGTCTTCACCTTGGCGAGATCGATGCGGGTGTTGCGGATCTTGAGCTCCCCCTTCACCAGCTGGTTCTCCAGGTAGAGACGGCGCAGCAGGCTGTTGTGGGTCTTGCCCGCCACATGGGTGCTGTCGCTGTTCCAGTGCAGCAGATCGAAGGCCACCGGGCTCTGCCCCTTGAGGTAGCTGTCGATGTAGTAGTTCCAGTAGAGGCTGTTCTCCCGCAGCAGGCTGAAGGAGACAGCCAGCTGGCGCCCGTCCATGATGCCCTTGGCCTCATTTTGCGCCTCGAGCGCCGCTATGATGGGCTCGTGGATGAAGATGCCAAGCTCCCCGGGCTGGGAGAAGTCCAGCAGGGTGGTGAACAGGGTGGCGGTGCGCACCCGCTGCTTCTGGCGCCGCGCCGCCAGCCAGCCCATGGCGAGCGACAGGGCGGTGCCGCCGATGCAGTAGCCGATACCGTGCACCTCCCGCTCGCCGGTGGCCGCCTCCACGGCGTCCAGGGCGGCGATGACGCCGTCCACCACGTAGTCGTCGAGATCGACCTGCGCCTGTGCCACCCCAGGGTTGCGCCAGGAGATCATGAACACCGTCTGGCCCTGGGCGACCAGCCAGGCGACCAGGGAGTTCTGGGGCCGCATGTCCATGATGTAGTACTTGTTGATGAAGGGGGGCACGATCAGTACCGGCGTCTTGCCCACCGTCTCGGTGGTCGGGCTGTACTGGATGAGCTCATAGAGCTCGGTGCGCTGCACCACCCGGCCCGGGGTGGTCGCCAGATCCCGGCCGAGCTCGAAGGCGGATTCGTCGGTCAGGCGGATGTTGAGCTGATCGGCGCTGCGCTCCAGATCCTCGGCCAAGAGGGCCAGCCCGCGCACCAGGTTCTGGCCGTCGGACTCCAGGGTCAGCTTGAGCAGCTCCGGGTTGGTCGCCAGGAAGTTGCTGGGGGCCATGGCGTTGACATACTGGCGGGTGAAGAAACGCAGCCGCTCCCGGCTCTTCTGGGGGACGCCCTCCAGGGCATCCACCGAGGCCAGCAGGTGCCTGGCGGTGAGCAGGTAGGACTGTTTGAGGTAGTCATAGAGGGGTTGTTCGCTCCAGGCCTCGGCCTTGAAGCGGCGATCGCTGCGCTCCGGGGTGATCACCGGCTCGCTCTGCTGGCCTGCGCTTTTCAGCAGGGTGTGCTGCATCAGCTTGAGCTGATCCTGCCACCAGTTCATCTGGGCCTGGATCAGTTGCCAGGGTTGCTGGCTGCCCTGCTCCAGCACCTGGCCCAGATCGTCCAGATTGGTCTGCAGCAGCGCCTGGGCGGTGCGCTCTGTCTGGGCCTTGGCCATGGCCAGCAGCTTCTCGTTGTAGTGGGCCAGGGCCTCGAACAGCGGGCCATAAGATGGTTGGCTCATGTGCTCTCCTTCACCCACACCCGCGGCGGGAACTCGCCCGCACCGTCGAGTCGTGGGGAGATGTGGCTGCCCGAGCGGGCAGCCAGGGGTTATCAGGCCTTGCCCGTGCTCTTCTTGATGCCGTCCGCGGTCAGGGCATCCAGCTCTTCCTTGAACTGTACCCCGAGGGCGTTGAGCTTCTGGATATCGTCCAGCATCTGGCGGGAGAGCTGGCTGGCGGTCTCCAGTTGCACCGTACCCAGGGCAGCCAGACTCTGGGCATCCTGCACCTTGCTCACGGCCTGCAACTGGTTGAGGCCCAGTTCGGCGTAGGCGTTGGCGGAGGCCAGCTGCAACCGGGTCAGCTGCTCTATGTTGCTGGCCAGCAACTGGTTGTAGCGGGTGAGGGGGGAGGCAAAGCCTTGCATCTGCTCGGTAAAGCTCTTGAGTATGTCCATATTCATCATGCGTCTCCATTTCGGCTGAACTGTATTGTTATGAGCCAACTGGCCCAGAGTGGGTACAACTCGTCATCCATGTTTACGTGTTGTTTGCTCTGTTCAAACACACGTTTGAGCATTCTGCAATCAAATGCGGTTTGGTGTAAATGACATAAATGTTAATTTCTGTTTGAATTTTTATGTCAGCGTTCCTCGCCGGGGGCCTGGGTCAGACGAGAGGTGACGCACGGGGCCTGGTGCACGCTCGTCCCGCCAGCGCCGCGCTGGTAGTCTGGCATGTCACTCAGACTGCCAAGGAATCCCGATGAAACCTCTCGCCCTGCTGCTCGGTTGCACCGCGCTGACCCTCGCCGGTGTCGCCCAGGCCAGCACCCCGGTCCAGATCTCCCTGCCCGGCATCAACCTGCCAGCCTCCCACCAGGTGGAAGGGGCGCGCGCCTCCTTCCTGTATGGCCGCACCGGTCAGGTGAAGGGCATCGATCTGCCGGTGTTTGCCCTCTCCGACGTGGATCAGTTCACCGGTCTGCAGCTGGGCATCTTCTTCGGCGCCGCCCGGGTGCGTCACCAGTTCGGCGGGGTCGCCATCAACGCCGTCAACTGGCACGAGGGGCAGGACACCGGGGTCAACCTGGGCTTCGTCAACCTGACCAACAACGTGCAGGGGCTCAACTGGGGGGCGGTCAACATCGCCAAGGGCAATGCCCTGGCCAACCTCGGCTTCGTCAACTACGCCGAGCGCACCACCTTCCAGCTTGGCTTCATCAACGCCACCAAGCACCTCGATGGTCTGCAGATAGGTCTCGCCAACTACGCCGAGAACGGCATCTTCCCCATACTGCCCCTCATCAACTTCAAGAAATCCTTCTAGCAGGGGCACTCGGTCTTGCTTTAGGGGACGCAGCCATTACCCTGTGCACCATCAATAGTGCGCAGAGGTGACAGGGGCATGACAACGGAATACTTGGATGCCATCGGCATCGGTTGGGATGTGAGGGGCTGGCAGGGCAATGCCCAGGCGGTGGCCGTGGTGGGCTGGCAGGCCCGCACGCAGCAGTTGCACTGGCTCGGGGTCTCCCCCCTGTTTCGGTTGAGCTCCCGGGTGGCGCCGGATCTGGACGCCTTGCTGCGCCCGGCGCTGCAAGACGAGATGGCGCAGATGCAGGTGCTGGCCTGCCCGCGACTGGCGCTCGGCATCGATGCCCCGCTGGCCTTTCCCCGCGCCCTCGGCGAGCTGCTGGCGGGGAGGGGAGTCGAGTGCGCCGTGCCCCAGCGGGAGATAGACAACCCCTATGCCTATCGGGACTGCGAACGCTGGCTGCATCATCAATACGGCAAGAAGCCGCTGTCTGCCACCTTCGACAGGCTCGGCAACAACGCCACCCTGGCGCTCTCCATGTTGCCGCGCCTTGGGGATCTGCAGCTTGTGCCAAGGCTCGAGCCCCGGGCCGAGCGCGCCGTGCTGGAGGTCTATCCGGCCCTCGCCAAGGTCGCAGGCAAGGCTTCACCTGCCAGGGAGGAGATAGCGGCCTCCTTGCCGGCTGATGTGGTGGCCGGGACGGATCGTTACGACGCCGCCCTCTGCGCCCTGATGGCGCTGCAATATGCCGCCGGGGGAGCGGCCGCGCCCCTGCCGGATCTTGTCTCTGCGCCCTCCGACTTCCCCCTGGACGAAGGCTGGGTCTATCACTTCGCCAGGCCTTAATCCTTAACTGCAAAGCCCGGGGTCATAGGCCCCGGGCTCAGTGCCCTCCACGCCTCATTGCTTTTCCTCATTTTTTCTCCCGCCATCCGCCACCTTGTATTAAAAATGTTCTCATATGCCATCAAACAAGAGTGTGAAGAGCCCATGTTACACCGAAGAAACCGAGGCGGTTCTGGTTCGCCAGGTTGAGCAAGGGCGGCGGGGGTTGGCGTAACACTCCATTGAATGGTCTTTTTGCCGCATAAATGGCGAGGGTTGCCGGGAATCACTGGCAGAGCCTGCTCTGCATCCGATATATTGCCCGCTTTCCTCATGCTTCTTCAGTGGTGGTGTCGATGAAACGCATTCTCTCTATCCAGTCCCACGTGGTATTTGGCTGTGCCGGCAACAGCGCCGCCGTCTTTCCCATGCGCCGTCTCGGCATGGAGGTCTGGCCCGTCAACACGGTGCAGTTTTCCAATCACACCCAGTACGCGGCGGGCTGGCAGGGGATGGCGATGCCCGCCGGCCATATCAGCGCCCTCTGTCAGGGGCTGATGGATATCGAGGTGCTGGGGCACTGCGATGCGGTACTGAGCGGCTACCTGGGATCGGCGGAGCAGGGGAACGAGATCCTGGCGGTGGTCGCGGCCGTCAAGGCGGCCAATCCGGCGGCCATCTATTTTTGCGATCCCGTGATGGGCCACCCGGAGAAGGGATGTATAGTCGCCCCCGGCGTGACCCGCTTCCTCACCGAGCAGGCGCTGCCAGTGGCGGACATCATGGCCCCCAACCTGCTGGAGCTGGAGACCCTGTGCGGCGCCCACCTGACGACCCTGGCCCAGACCCGCGCCGCCGCCCACCAACTGCTGGAAAGCGGTGTCAAGATGGTGCTGGTCAAGCACCTGGGGCGCGCCGCCAGTGATCCCGGCCGTTTCGAGATGCTACTGACCACCCCCGAGGGGGATTATCTCATCGCCCGGCCGCTCTACGAGTTTGCCCGCCAGCCGGTGGGGGTGGGGGATCTCATCAGCGCCCTGATGCTGGCCAACCTGCAGGCGGGGTTTGATGCGGTGGCGGCCTTCGAGCGCACCAACGCCGCGGTCGATGCGGTGCTGCGCCAGACCTGGCAGGCGGATGCCTACGAGTTGCAACTGATCGCGGCCCAGGCCGACTTCGCCGAGCCGCGGATCGCACATAGGGCCGAGCGCCTGGCAGGCGAGGTGGCGTGATGCGGCAACCGTGATCGGCCAAGCTCATCCTTGGCTGATCAAGGTTGTACCGCCTGAAAATGCTCCACAGTGGGGAAGGGATCGTAGAAGTGATGGAGCAGCGCCTTCCACTCCTGGTACTGGGGGGAGCCGCGAAAGCCCTGGGTATGATCCTCGAGCCGTTGCCAGTTGACCAGCAGCAGGTAGCGGTGTGAGTCGGTCAGTGAACGTTGCAGCTGGTGGCCAGCGTAACCGGGCAGGGTGCTGATGATGCGCTGGGCCTGCGCGAATGCCTGTTCGAAGGCGGCAGCCTGGCCCGGGATGATCTGCAGCGGGGCGACTTCCAATATCATGATGGCTCCTTGCCGTCTCTGGATGAAGGGGCCATTTGAGCAGTGAACGCGCCAATAAACAAGGCCAGCCTCGGGGCTGGCCTTGTTGCGTTGGGCCTTTGGGTTTCTCGCCCCTCAGAGCTGCTTGTAGAAGAACTGGGTCGCCGCCAGGGTGCCGTCCGCGTTGCGGGCGAAGTCCGGGATCTGACCGGCCTCCTGGTAGCCCAGCTGGCGGTAGAGGGTGGAGGCGATGTCGCCGACCCGGGTGTCCAGCACCAGCAGGGTGCGCCCGGCCTCCCGAGCCCCTTGCTCCATGGCCTGCATGAGGGCGCGGCCCACCCCCTTGCCGCGGGCCTGGCTGTGTACCATCAGCTTCTCCACCTCGGCCCTGTGGCCGCCGTTGGCCTTGGTGCACAGGGAGAGCTGCAGGGCGCCCACCAGGTGGTGCTGATCGAAGGCCACCCAGAGCTTGCGCACCCCGTCGGCCAGCTCCCCTTCGATGCCTTGCCAGTACTCCAATCCCCGCTCTTCCTGCAGGGGAGGCAGGAAGCCCACCGAGGCGCCGCTGGCCACGCAATCTTGCAGCAGTGTGATCAACGCAGGCTTGATGCCTCTGGTGCTATCGACCTCAAGGATCTCCATTGAAACTCCTCTTCTTGTATCCAATTGCCAATCAATTCGGGATTAACGGTTCAATCTTGCTCTGTCAGCCGGTGTTACTGGGCGGAGCTGGAAGCCTCTCCACGAGCCATCTCCCTAGCGGATCAGCCCCTGCTCGGCCAGCCACTGGAACAGCAGGCGGGGCATGGAAGATATTCGTCCATGGGCCATGCCGCTAGCGGATCAGCCCCTGCTCGGCCAGCCACTGGAACAGCGGGCGGGGCATGGGAGATATTCGTCCACGAGCCATGCCGCTAGCGGATCAGTCCCTGCTCAACCAGCCACTGGAACAGCAGGCGGGAGACGGGGGAGATCTCGTCAAGATGGCGGCTGTCCAGCCAGCGCAGCTCGGCGATCTCTGCCGAGGCGGTGGGGCTGCCGTCGGCCTCGCCGGTGTAGCAGCGCAGCCTGACTTCTACCCCTTGCGGCTTGCCGTCGGCCTGGGCGCTGAACTCGCAGGCGAGGCGCAGGGTCTCGGGTTTGAGGCTGATCGCCAGCTCCTCCGCTAGCTCGCGCACCAGGGCCGCCTCGTCGCTCTCCCCCGGCTCACGCTTGCCGCCGGGGATGTAATAGAGGGCCTTGCCGTGGGAACGGGCACAGAGCAGTTGCCCCTCCTTGAAGGTGAGCCAGGCGAGTTTGTCGATCATGGGGCTGATTCCTCTTGTCGAAGGTGGGCGGACTGCTCGCACAGGGTGCGATAGGAGCGGGTTTCCCGCATCTCGGGGCCGAGCCCCAGCCGGGTGGCCAGCGCCAGCAGTTGCTCCCGGTAAGCGGGCAGCGCGGCCTCCTCGTCGGTCATGATGGCGAGCTCGGCAAAATCGCCGATCCCGGCCAGGCTGTCCAGGGTCAGGTGGAAGGGGCCAAGGAAGTAGATGCTGCGCCGCTTGTCGATGGTCAGCACCGGCTGGTAACCCAGGGTGCGCACCATGCTGATGGCCTTGTCCGCGTCCGTGATGTTGACCGCCTCGCAGCGATCGGGCCCCGGTCCCTTGACTATCCAGAGCCGGATGCCGGAGGGCGCCATGGTGCGGATCACCAGGCTCTTCTGCTCCCTTGCCAGGGCGCGGTCCGCCGTGTCGAAGTAGCAGTCCTGCTCATGATTGTCCGCCACCATCACCTCGGGGCCGAGGGCCTCGAGGGCACGGAGGAAGGCCGCGCCATCCGTCAGGCGGTATTTGAACTCCACCTCGAAGCGACCCTGAAAATGTGTGGTCATGGCTCGGCACCGGCACCCAAACGAAAAATGAATAGGGCAGACTAGCAAAAGCGCGGGGCTCGCCCAAGCACCGGGATCACAGCTTGGCGCTGACTGCTCTCTTTATGACCATCTGGTGAGGGAAAATCCGCCCTGGTGCACAGCTTGCGGCCGGGCAACTGGGCGCCGCCAGGGGGCTGTGCTCTAATACGCTCCCTCTTTGGCGGTAGTGCTGCCGCCCTGAACATAGACAACGAGGCGGCGGCCCGGGCCGCGCCAATGGAGCCACAGATGCAGATCACCAGATTGAACCGCTTTATCGGATTGGGGGTGGCGGGCAACTTCGCCGGCCATCTGGAGCAGGCCGGCGAGGCGGCGGACTTCGTCGCCGTCAAGGTCGCGGACAAGGTTGCCCCCAAGGCGCTGTTCCCCTTCTATGTGCCGGATCATCCGGGCCAGCTCGGCGTCTTCCCATT
This sequence comes from Aeromonas sp. EU05-FHT14A05, assembly GCF_058791175.1. Lineage (NCBI taxonomy): Bacteria > Pseudomonadati > Pseudomonadota > Gammaproteobacteria > Aeromonadales > Aeromonadaceae > Aeromonas > Aeromonas sp. EU05-FHT14A05. The sequence goes on from NZ_JBYTDH010000005.1 coordinate 337,167, forward strand.
GAGCGGCGAGGCCATCTTCCTGCCAGAGGCGGCGGTGAGCGGCGACGAAAAGGTGCAAATCGAACCCGAGGTGGCGCTCTGGTGCGAGCTGGAGTACGCGGGGGAGCAGGTGGTGGCCATCCATCCCAAGGCGTTCGGCGCCTACAACGACTGCTCCATCCGTCGCCCCAACGCCAAAAAGATCAGCGAGAAGAAGAACTGGGGGGAGGAGAGCAAGGGACTGGCTACCACTCTGCTGCCCCTCGGCCATTTTGCCCCGGGTTGCGAGCTCGACGATTACCGCATCGCCTGCTATCTGGAGCGCGATGGGGAGCTGCACCCCTATGGCGTCGACAGCGCGGCGGTGGACTACAGCTACTTCCATCGGCAGCTGCTCGACTGGGCCATCGACAAGTTCAACCATCAGCAGGATGAAGGCCCGGCCGAGCATATCCAGGGGCTGCTGGCCCAGGCGGGGCGCCCGGCCCACGCCCTCATCAGCATAGGCGCCACCCGCTACACCCCCTTCGGCGAGACTCACTTCCTCGCGCCCGGCGACACCGCCTGCGTGGTGGTCTACCCGGCCAGCCGTTACGGCGAAGCGGATATTCGCGAAGCCATTCGTAGCCGAACCTTTGGCCCGGATGTCTCTGCCCTGCTGCAGGCGGTCAGGGTCCGTTGACGTCTCCCTTCCCCCGCGCCCGTGGGGGAAGGATCTCCTTCCTCCTGGCCTGCGCCGTCGCCGTGCTTACATAACCCAATGCGTTGTTTTAACATTCAGCCTCTGTCACCCCCTTGCTAGAGACCCATGATGCTGGAGTTCAAAACGATCGGGTTGTTTCTGATCACCGCGGTGGCCGAGATCGTCGGCTGCTATCTGCCCTATCTGTGGCTGACCCAGGGGCGGAGCGCCTGGTTGCTGCTCCCCGCGAGCCTGAGTCTTGCCCTCTTTGCCTGGCTGCTCTCCCTGCATCCGACCGCCGCCGGCCGTGTCTATGCCGCCTATGGGGGCGTCTATATCTTCGTGGCCATCCTCTGGCTCTGGGCGGTGGATGGCATCAGACCCACCCTATGGGACTGGGTCGGCTCCGGGGTCGCCCTCACGGGCATGGCCATCATCATGTTTGCCCCCAGATCCGCATAGGGCGGCAGGGGCGCAGAAGATCAGGAGGGTTGCCATGGCGGTGATCAGAGAGTGCAGGGAGCAGGATCTGGCGGGTTTGCTCGGCCTTTACGCCGAGCTCAGGCCCCGGGATCCCGTGCTGACGCCATCGGTGGCGAGGGCTGCGCTCAGGCAGTTGCTGGCCGAGCCCGGGGTGCGGATCCTGGTGGCCGAGGTGGAGGGGCAGCTCGCCGCCACCTGCCAGCTCGGGGTGATCCCGACCCTGACCAACGGCGGCAGGCCCTTCGCCATCATAGAGCACGTGGTGACGGCCTCTGCGTTTCGGCGTCAGGGGTTGAGCCAGCGGGTATTGGCGCAGGCCCTGACCCTGGCCTGGGAGCTGGATTGCTACAAGGTGATGCTGCTGTCGGGGGAGGGGCGCGAAGAGGCCCATCGCCTGTACGAAAAGCTGGGTTTCAAGGCCGGCATCGAGAAGGGCTTTGTCATCAAGCAGGCCGAGGCCAGGGCAATCCCCTGACGCTGGGCACCGCATTGCCAACGTTTACCAGAGATTGAGTCACAACATCATGAAGATTGAACAAGCGCAAACCGGGGATTACCAGGCTCTGATCGCCCTCTGGGAGGCTTCGGTGCGCGCCACCCATCACTTCCTGCAAGAGGCGGATATTGCCACGCTCAAGCCCCTGATCCTGGCGCACTACTTTGCGGCGGTGGATCTGGTCTGCGCCAGGGGAGAGGAGGGGGAGATAGCCGGTTTTTGCGGCGTGCACGATGGCAACATCGAGATGCTCTTCATCGCCCCCGAGGCGAGAGGGGGCGGGGTCGGCCGCCTGCTGGTGGCCCACGCCATCAATGGGCAAGGGGCGAGAAGGGTGGACGTCAACGAGCAGAATGCCCAGGCCCTCGGCTTCTATCAGCACCTGGGTTTCGAGGTGACGGGGCGCTCCCCCCTGGATGGCCAGGGCAAGCCCTATCCCCTGTTGCACATGGCCTTGGCCGCCGAATAAGGGCGCCAGAGCATAAAAAAACCGCCCGAAGTGGGCGGTTTTTTGTGTCAGGTCGGCACGGGGTTGCCTCACTCCTCGCTGGAGTTGTCCTGATAGTCGTCCCGCTGGGCCTTGGGCAGGCGGCGCATGGGGGTGAAGCCGATGTCTTCCCCCACGACCTCGCGCTTGCGGGCCGGAGCCGGCTTCTTGGGGCCGTTGCCCTTGCTTTTGGCCGCATCAGGCTTGCCTTTGGCATTGTTGCTCTTGGCGTTGGCATGGCCGCGGGCACGGGGCGGGTTTTGCACCGGCTTGCTGCCTGGCAGGGTCTGGCGGCTCGGCTTGCCGCTCGGCTCGTACCCTTCCAGGATCTCCACGGCCAGGGATTGGCCGATCAGGGCCTCGATCTCCTTGAGCTGGCCCAGCTCGTCCTGGCTCACCAGGGAGATGGCCTCGCCGCCACGACCGGCGCGGCCGGTGCGGCCGATGCGGTGGATGTAATCCTCCGCCATCTGGGGCAGCTCGAAGTTGATCACGTGGGGCAGCTGATCGATGTCCAGGCCGCGAGCGGCGATGTCGGTGGCGACCAGCACCCGCACCTTGCCCTCGCGGAAATCGGCCAGCGCCCGGTTGCGGGCACCCTGGCTCTTGTCACCGTGAATGGCGACCGTATTGAGACCATCCTTTTGCATCTGTTGGGCGAGGCGGTCGGCGATCTGCTTGGTACGCACGAACACCAGCACCCGCTGCCAGTTGCCACGGCCGATCATGTGGGAGAGCATCTCCCGGCGGCGTTCCCGGTCGACCTGGATGACGCGCTGGGTCACCTGATCGGCGGCGGTGTTGCTGGGATCCACCTCGATCAGGGTGGGGTCATTGAGCAGATCGTCCGCCAGCGCCTTGATGTCGCTCGAGAAGGTGGCGGAGAAGAGCAGGGTCTGCCGCTCTTCCGGCAGCGCCTTCATGATGCGGCGAATGTCGGTGATGAAGCCCATGTCCAGCATGCGATCCGCCTCATCCAGCACCAGCACTTCCAGGGCGCTCAGGGTGAGTGCCCCCTGGGTCAGCAGATCCAGCAGGCGGCCCGGGGTGGCGACCAGAATGTCGACCCCGAGCTTGATGGCGTCCAGGTTCGGCTTGATGCTGACGCCGCCATAGGCGATCAGGGTGCGGAACGGCAGATGATGGGCGTACTTTATGATGCTCTCGCCCACCTGGGCGGCGAGCTCCCGGGTCGGGGTCAGCACCAGGGCGCGGACCTGACGGCGGCCGCCACGGCCGTGGTTGGCCAGCAGGCGGTGCAACATGGGCAGGGTGAAACCGGCCGTCTTGCCTGTCCCTGTCTGGGCGCCGCCCAGCACATCCTGACCGGCCAGAATGGCCGGGATGGCTTGCTGCTGGATGGGGGTGGGCTGTTCGTAACCCAGCTCCTTGACGGCCCGAAGGATATGCGGTGACAGACCCAGTTCATTGAATGACATGTTCGAGAGAAACTCCGAGCCTTGGGCTCAACGGGTGACGACAGCCTGGGCCCGTCACGACATGGAAGAAGGTGGGTAGCGGGTCAGGGCATGGCCTGATCCCTTCAGGCCCGTCCCGCGGGCGCTACGACACGAAAAAGATAATGGGCGCGTAATATAGCAGAAGTGACGCAGGCACGCAGTATCGGCGTCACGAATGAGGACTCGGGGCACAAAGGGGGCCTGCCGCGCCGATGGGAGAGGGGCCTGGGCCGTCCGTCGCCCGGCTCACAGCAGCCCCTGGATGGCCCCCGCCAGATCCTCGGGTTTGGTCTGGGGGGCGAAGCGGTCCACCACCCGGCCTTCCCGATCGAGCAGGAATTTGGTGAAGTTCCACTTGATGGCCTCGCTCCCGAGCAGCCCGGGCTTTTGCTGCTTGAGCCAGCGATAGAAGGGGTGGGCCTGCTCGCCGTTGACCTCGCACTTGGCCATCAGGGGGAAGCTCACCGGGTAATCGATGGAGCAGAACCTGGCTATCTCCTCGGCATCGCCGGGCTCCTGGTGGCCGAACTGATCGCAGGGAAAGCCCAGGATCACCAGTCCCGCCGGGCCAAACTGGCGATGAAGCGCCTCCAGCCCGGTGTATTGGGGGGTAAAGCCGCAGCGGCTGGCCACGTTGACAACCAGCAGGACCTTCCCTTGCAGGGCGTCACCGGGAAACTCGCTGCCATCGAGTCGTTGCAGGGGGATAGTGGGCAAGGGCATGGCGCTCTCCTGAGTCATGGATGCAGAGGGAGATCCGTTTCGGGCCTTGTTTTCACGTTAGCGGGCCAGGGGCGGCGGGGCAAGGGGAAATCGGCGCCCGGGGCCAGGCCCTTATTGATGGCGGGACTTCTCAAGAGAAGCAATCCGGTTTGTGCCAAGGGGGGGAAGTCGCTACAAAGCGCACTCTCTCCACTCGCTGCGAGTCAATCTTGGACTATCAAGCCGTCATGGATGCCATTTACACCCGGGGATGGGTGATTGTGGATGATTTCTTAACCGCCGCCGAGGTGGATGCCTTGCGGGCCTGCCTGCCGGGGGCGTGGCAACCTGCAGGGATTGGGCGGGAGGGGCTGCATCAGGGCAACCCTGAGATCCGCCGTGATCAGATCCACTGGCTGGATCCCGACCTGGGCGCCCCGGTGGCCGACTATCTGGCCCGCATGGAGTCCCTGCGTCTGGCGGCCAATCGCAGCCTGATGCTGGGGCTGTTCGACTACGAGGCCCACTTCGCCCGCTACCGCCGGGGCGACTTCTATGCGACCCACCGCGACGCCTTTGCCGGGCGCTCCAACCGCCGTCTCACCTCGGTGTTCTACTTGAACAACGGCTGGCAGCCCCAGGCGGGGGGCGTGCTGCGGGTCTATGACAACGACGAGCAGTTTCTGATGGATGTCTCCCCCAAGGGGGGGCGGCTGGTGCTCTTCCTGTCGGAGGAGTTTCCCCACGAGGTGCTGCCCGCGAGCGAGGAGCGTTACAGCATCGCCGGCTGGTTTCGGGTCAATGGCAATGGCGCCGGGCGGGTCGATCCCCCTCGCTGAATCCGTTTCGTCCCGTTTTTGACACAGGCGCCGCTTTTTACGGGCCAGGATGGGGGGATGGCGCCCCCATCGGCTGACAAGGCTTCCTCTCCCTTGCTACACTGGCCGCACTTATGTTCGTATCTGGCTTCGCCCGTTGTTTGGTGCGCAGGTCGCGCAGCCGGATTTTCCCCGGCCATGACGAAGCCGCTTCTCCCAAGGGATCACATCTAATGAAGAACATGCATGTCTTGCTGCTGTGCGGCGGCGGTGGCGCCGAGCACGAAGTCTCTCTGCGCAGTGCCAATTTCCTCGAACAACAGCTCGGTCTTTTGCCTGGGGTCGAAGTGACCCGGGTCGAGATGTTTGCCGACCGCTGGCTCAGTGCCGACGGCCGCGAGTGCAAGCTGGGTCTGGACAAGCTGCTCTCCTTTGACAGCGTGGCCCGTCCGGTGGACTACGTGGTGCCCTGCATCCACGGCTATCCGGGTGAGACCGGCGATCTGCAATCCTTCCTCGAGCTGGCGGGCCTGCCCTATCTGGGGTGCGATGCCGAGGCGAGCAAGATCTGCTTCAACAAGATCAGCACCAAGCTGTGGCTCTCCGCCATCGGCATTCCCAATACCCCCTATCTGTTTTTGACCGAGCAGGGTGACGAGGCGCTCGCCGAGGCGAGAGCCGCGCTGGCCAAGTGGGGCAAGGTGTTTATCAAGGCGGCCTCGCAAGGGTCATCCGTGGGCTGCTACTCCGCCAGCAACGAGGCGGAGCTGGTGCAGGGGATCAAGGATGCCTTCGGTTACTCCGAGCAGGTGCTGATCGAGAAGGCGGTCAAGCCCCGCGAGCTGGAAGTGGCTGTCTACCAGTATGGCGACGAGCTGGTGGCCACCTATCCCGGGGAGATCTGCGTGCCCCAGGACAAGTTCTACACCTATGAGGAGAAGTACAGCAGCGCCAGCCACACCGAGACGGCGCTCAAGGCCGAAGGCTTGACCCAGGCCCAGTCTGACGCCATCCATGCCTACTCCCTCAAGGCCTTCCGCCAGCTGAAGTTGACCCATCTGTCGCGCATCGACTTCTTCCTGACCGAGGATGGCGAGATACTGCTGAACGAGATCAACACTTTCCCGGGCATGACCTCCATCTCCATGTTCCCGAAATTGCTGGAGCATCACGGTCACAGCTTCGCGGCCTTCCTCGAGCAGAACCTGCGCCCCGTCTGAGGGACCGACAAGGCATATCAACAAGCGAGGGGCCCAAGGGCCCCTCTGTCGTTTCTGCGGTGTTGCATGGTCCTCAGGCTGCTGGCAATCCCCGGGGAAGGGGGTGAACAGCCAGATGTGCGCCCCTTGCGGATCGGCGATGAGCGCCAATGTAGCGCTGTCGTCATGACCCTCAGGGTTGCTGGCAATCCCCGGGAAAGGGAGTGAACAGCCAGATGTGCGCCCCTTGCGGATCGGCAATGAGTGCCATGCGCCCGACGGTGGGGATGTCCATGGCGGGCACCACCAGGCTGCCGCCATGTTGGGTCACCCTGGCGAGCCTGGCGTCCACGTCATCGACCGCTATGTAGGTCGCCCAGTGGGGCGGCACGCCAGCCATCTGGGGGTTGTCCCGGGTGGACTGCACCCCGGCCACCGGTCGGCCGTTGACCACCAGCATGGGGTAGTTGCCCCCCTCCATCTCCATGAGCTGACTCTCCCAGCCGAGCACCTCGGCGTAGAAGCGGATCCCGGCCTCGCCGTCCGGCACATAGAGCTCGTGCCAGGTAAAGGTGGATCCTTCGGCCAGGGCATGCTCCCTGGCCATGTCTGGTTCTGCCATCTTGTCCTCCTTGTCCCATCGGCCTTCCCGTGCGTGGGATGATGGGATGAGGACCAAGTATAGAGCGGTGTGTCGGGCCTGTGCGCCTGGCTGGGCAGATGCCGCGCACCTTGCTCCCGGCAGACCCGCCCGCTACAATCTGCCCCCTTTTTACCGCAGACCCTGTCGCCGAGCCGCGCCCCATGAAGCCCATCCCCGATCATGCCGTCAATCGCCTGCGCATCTGGCGCAAGAGCATCTCAACCCGTCCCTTTCTCGCCCGTGGCGGCAGCGTGCCCCGCTGCGAGGCCTGCCAGCTGCGTCATGCCTGGTGTGCCTGCGAGTGGCGCCCCGAGCTCAAGGCCGAGGCGGGCTTCTGCCTGTTGATGTATGACAGCGAGCCCATGAAGCCGTCCAACACCGGCCGTCTCATCGCCGACGTCTTGCCCCAGACCACCTGGGCCTTCCTCTGGAAGCGCACCCAGCCCCATCCCGAGTTGCTGGCCCTGCTGGCGGATCCCGCCTGGCAGCCCTATGTGGTGTTCCCCGCCTGCGAGAAGAACCCGGCCCGGGTGACCGAGCAGGTGGCCCTGGCCCCCGGCAAGAAGCCGCTCTTCATCCTGCTGGACGGCACCTGGCCCGAGGCGCGCAAGATGTTCAACATGAGCCCCTATCTGGATGGCTTCCCCGTGCTGTCGGTGCGGCCTGATGCGCTCTCCACCTATGGCATGCGGGTCGCCCACTGCGATGAGCACCTCTGCACCGCCGAGGTGGCGGCCTGCGTGCTGGAGGTGGCCGGGGAGCTGCAGGCTGGGCAGGCGTTGCAGCACTGGTTCAATCTGTTCAGTAGCCGCTATATGGCGGGTCGGGTCAGCCGGGCCCCGGGCGAGGACGAGACCTCGCTGTTGCAGGCCCTGGAGGCGATCAAAGGGGAGGTTGCCGAGTCTGCCGCTGAGCGGGGCGAGGCAGCGCTGGCTTAATCCTGTTCAGCAGCCGCTATATGGCGGGCCGGGTGAGTCGGGCCCCGGGCGAGGACGAGATCTCGCTGTTGCAGGCTCTTGAGGCGATCAAGGGGGAGGGCGCTGGACTGGCTGACCCTCTCCTGCAGGGATCGGACGCTGCCTGAGCCACCGGGGTAGAATGATGAAAATCAGGAATTGGATAGATCGCCTGCCACTGCGCCGTTCGCTTTGGCAGCTGATGGCAAAGAAGTGTCATCATTGATGAAAATCAGGAATCAATTGGCTGCCATCGTTTCGTTAGCCTCATGAGCCCGCCCCCGTTAGGATAGCGACCTGCATTGTGCTCAAACAGGACACCCGGGATTGCCGCGGGTGGCCGCATCACACGAGGTTTATGGATGGAACTGGAACTGCTCACCCTGGTTGCCCTGTTCGGGGTCGCCCTCATCGCCGGCTTTATCGACGCCATCGCTGGAGGCGGCGGCCTGCTGACGGTGCCGGCCCTGCTTGCCACCGGCATGCCGCCCGCCCTGGTGCTCGGCACCAACAAGTTGCAGAGCAGTTTTGGCTCCTTCTCCGCCACCTGGTTCTATGCCCGCAAGGGGCTGCTGGAGTGGGCCATCATCTGGCCGGCGGTCATCTGCACCTTCATCGGGGCAGCCATCGGCAGCCTGGCGGTGCAGACCATAGACGCCGCCATCCTGGAGCGCCTGCTGCCCTTCCTGCTGATGGCGTTCGCCTGTTACTTCTATTTCTCCCCCAGGGTGAGCGATGCGGAGAGCCAGCGCCGCCTCACCCCCATGCTGTTCGCCCTGCTGGTGGGGGGCGGGGTCGGTTTCTATGACGGCTTCTTCGGCCCAGGCACAGGCTCCTTCTTTGCCATCGGCTTCGTGGCCCTGGCAGGCTTTGGCATGGCGCGGGCCACGGCCCACACCAAGCTGCTCAACTTCACCTCCAACATCGCCTCCCTGCTGTTCTTCGCCCTCGGCGGCAAGGTGGTGTGGAGCGTGGGCCTGTGCATGGCGCTGGGTCAGTTCATCGGGGCCCGCTTCGGCTCCAAGCTGGTGTTGATCAAGGGGGTCAAGCTCATCAAGCCGCTGCTGGTGACCGTCTCCCTGCTGATGTCCGCCAAACTGGTGTGGAGTCAGTACCCCGAGCTGTTCAGCTGGCTGGTCTGAGTCAGCGCTGGCCTTGGCTCACCCGGGCGAAGTGGGCCCGGATCTCCTCGACCAGTCGCTGGATCCGCAGCCGCTTGAGGCTGCTCGGCCGATAGACCAGGTGCAGCGGGCGCGCCAGCCCCGGCAGGGCGCGCGCCCGTTTCCCCTGATCCCCCACCAGGGCCAGCAGACCGGCCGGCAGCAGCACTGGGCCTATGCCCGCCTTGGCCAGCTCGATCAGCGCCAGGTAGGAGTCGAGCTCCATGGCCGGCACCAGCCCGAGCGCGGCCAGGGGATCCCGCAGATAGCGATTGGAGGGGTTCTCCAGATCCATGGTCAGGATCTTGCACAGCGTCTCCTGCACCCGGGTTTCCTCACCCGGATTTCTTTGCGTCAACGGCTTGCCACTCGCCCCGTCTGGCGAGGCGCCTCTGTGATCCGGCTGCGGCGCCTCCTCCTGATCGTCCCCCACCAGATAGAAGGGCTCCTCCAGCAGCAGCTCGGCGCACAGGCCGTGGCCGGGGGGCAGGCGGCCGGCGCAGATGCCGAGCAGGGCATCGCCACCGCGTACCCGCGTCAGGATCACCGGGGTGTGGTGGGTGGAGAGGGCCAGGTGGGGATCCCGGCCAAGGTAGTCGTGCATGAAGCGGGCGAGGTAGCCCGCCAGCAGGGTCTCTGAGCAGGCGACGGGCAGGGGGGTCTGGTCCGTGAGGGTCTGGCTGTCCGCCAGCACCCCCTTCATCTCCGCCAGGCTCGGGGCCACCCGGGCGAGCAGCTCCCGGGCCTGGGGGGTGAGGCGAGTCTGGCGGCCATCCGGCTCGATGAGCCGCTTGCCAAGGCGCTGCTCCAGCTGGGTGATGCGCTTGCTCACCGCCGACTGGCTGATATAGAGGCGGCTCGCGACCTTGGCCATGGTGCCCTCGCTCGCCAGCAGGCAGAGTGTCTCCAGCCCTTCCAGTAACATGCTTCCTCCGTTCAACCGCTGTTGGGAGGGCCTACCTTAGGGGCTGCCGGCATCAGGGGCAAGTACCGTTTGTAGCCCTCGATAACGGCCAGCGCCACGCCCTGACGGGCGGGGCGAAGATCACCAGGTTGCCGACCAGGCTCACCACCACGCCGACGATGGAGACCGTCTGCCAGACGAAGCCCTCATAGAGGGTGGAGAGGCTCAGCGCCACCAGGGGAAACAGCACGGTGGCATAGGCGGCCTTGCTGGCGCCGATGCGCCCCACCAGGGTGAGGTAGGCGGTGAAGGCGATGACGGAGCCGAAGATGGCCAGATAGACCATGGCCGCGAGGTAGCGGGGCTCGGTCGGCAGGGTCAGGGACTGCCCGAGCACCATGACCCAGCCCAGCAGCAGCGCCACCCCGTACACCATGCCCCAGGGCACCATCTGCAACACCTGATAGCCCTGACGCTGGCCACGGGCAGAGACAAGGTTCCCGAGAGAGAAGCAGAGGGTGCCGCCGCAGGCGAATAGCAGCCCCTTCCAGCCGTTTGCACCCAGTTGCGCATCCGCCAGCACGGGCCAGAACAGCAGCAGTGTGCCCATGAGCCCCAGCAGCGACCCCTGCAACCAGCGCAGGCCCGGGCGCTTGCCCTCGAACAGCCAGAGGTTGAGGCCGTTGAAGATGCTGGCGCTGGCGAAGATCACCGCCGACAGGCCGCTCGGTATATAGAGGGTAGCGTGGTAGAAGCAGAGAAAGTTGGTGGAGAAGAGCAGGGCGCCGAGCAGGGCCGCATAACGCTGGCCCGCCCAGGGCAGGCGCGGGAACTTGCCGCTTAACGTGAGCAGGACAAAGAGCGCCAGCGCCGCCAGGGCGAAGCGATAGAGCACAGAGACCTCGATGGGAATGGGGCCGAGCTGCCAGGCGATGGCGATCCAGGTGCTGCCCCAGATGAGGACGGTAGAAACATACAGCAGGAGATTCATAAGCGGATCCGATGAAAAAGGGAGTGACATGGGGATCAGCATGGGCCCGATGGCCCGCTCTGGCTTGCACCATCTTGCGGTTTTTTGTGGCCGGCAGCAGCGCTTGGCGAGCAGCCGCGATAAGATGACGGCACGGGAACAAGGATGAGGCAGACAGGTGCAGCAGAGACGACAGGCGGGGGTGTTCGATGCCCTGGTCAGCACGGGGGCGCGGCTGGAGGACTCCTGCTGGCTGGAGCCCGGGCTCGGGGTGGCCAGCTGGCGCAACCGCTACGATCAGACCCGCTACCACAAGCCGGGTCACCACACCATCAGCGTCTATCTGCAAGGGGGCGAGCAGACCGAGCGCCTCGACGGTCCCGGCGGCCACGGCGGCACCGGCAAGGTGTGCATCATGCCGGATCACCACAGATCCGAATGGCTGGTGCGCGAGGAGTTTCGCTTCTTCCACCTCTACTTCACCCCTGAGCACCTCTGCCGCATCGCCGAGCAGGTGTGCGACAAGGAGGGGCGCCACCTGGTGTTGCAGGACAAGACCTTCATCGAGGATCCCCAGGCCGCGGCCCTGGTGCAGGCACAGCTGATGAAGTTGGACTGGCAGCACGGGGTCGATCGCATGGCGCTCTCCCACGGCGCCTGGATGCTGATGCTCCATGCCTATCGCCACCATACCCGGGAGGCGCCGGGGCTCCCCGAGGTGCGGGGCGGCCTGGCCCCTGCGGTGATCCGGCGGGTACAGGAGTATCTGCTGGCCCACCTGGCCGAGCCCGTCACCTTGAGCGAGCTCGCCCGGGAGGCGGGCCTGAGCGAATATCACTTCGCCCGCATGTTCGGCCAGAGCCTGGGTTGCCCGCCCCACCGCTACCTGCAGGGGCTGCGGCTCCAGCGGGCCAAGCAGTTGCTGGTGGGAAGCGATCCCCTGGCCAGCATCGCCGCCCAGTGCGGCTTCTCCTCCCAGGCCCATTTTGGCAATCGCTTTCGGGAGGCCTTCGGCCTGAGCCCGGGGCAGTGGCGGGCCCAATTGTCATTCTCCTGTCACAGATAACGCTGAGACTCTGGGTGAAAGAGGTGTACCCTCTACCACTTACCCATAAAAAGGAATGCCCATTGAATCATCGCAAACGTCAGACCCGCACCCGCCACCTCTGGTTCAGCCACTGGAATGCCCCTCAGGATCGCGCCTGCCTGCCCACCCCTCCCGAACCCGTAGTGCCTCACAGTTCCCGCTGAAAACCCCAAGACCCGATAGGATTTTTCCGGCAACTTTGCCACTATTGCGCCATCAGGATGGACTGGATATGGCCGCATGTTTCTGGAACGCATTGAAGTCAAAGGTTTTCGCGGGATAAATCGGCTCTCGCTCGGGCTGGATCACACCACGGTGCTCATCGGTGAGAATGCCTGGGGCAAGTCCAGCCTGCTGCGTGCCCTCTGGTGCCTGCTGGGGGATGCCGAACCCTATCAATTCAGTCGCGATGATTTCCATCAGCCCGAAGATCCCGAGCTGAGCCCGTCGCGCACCCTGCAACTGGTGCTCACCTTCAGCGAGTACCGCCCCCAGATGTGCCAGCACTCCCGCCGATTGGCGCGCCTTGGCGCGGCCTGGATCCCCCACAGGGACAAGTTCCACCGTATCCACTATCGCGCCAGCGCCGAGCTGCTGGACGATGGCAGCGTGCAGAGCACCCATGACTTTCTCGACGGCATCGGCAAGAGCCTGGCCATCGACAACAACGAAGAGCTGGTGCGCCTGCTCATCACCATGAACCCCGTGTTCCGGCTGCGGGATGCCCGTACCGCCCGGGACGGCATAGAGCGGCTGCCCTGGGACGATCTCTCCGAGCAGCGGCTCGGGGAGCTCGCCGGCAAGCTGACCGACGAGCCCCAGCGCATCGGCGAACCCGAGCTGAAAGAGGCGCTGCAGGCGGTGCAGCAGTTGATGGAGCACTACTTCAGCGCCCTGGCCCCCATCAAGCACAAGCCCCGCAGCCAGCGGGAAATCGTCAATCGCCCCATGACCCTGCGCAACCCCGGCAACTTGCAGGTGCTGCTGCGCAATGCGGACAACCGGGCCCTGCAACTGGCCATGGCAGGCATGGCCGCCATGCTGCTCCATGCCCGCGGCAACCGCGAGCTGGAGGAGGGGGCCAGGCCCATACTGATGCTGGAAGATCCCGAGAGCCGCCTGCACCCCACCATGTTGGCGCTGGCCTGGGGCCTGCTCGAGCAGTTGCCCGGCCAGAAGCTGCTCACCACCAACTCGGGGGATCTGCTCTCTTCCCTGCCGCTCAATCAGGTGCGCCGCCTGGTGCGCCGCCAGCATGACATCCTCTGCCACCAGTTGGGGGGGGAGCGTTACAGCAGCGACGACTTGCGCAAAATCGCCTTCCACGTGCGGATCAACAGGCCCATGTCGATGTTTGCCCGCTGCTGGTTGCTGGTGGAGGGGGAGACAGAGATCTGGCTGCTCTCCGAGCTCGCCCAGATCTGCGGCTACAGCCTGCGGGCGGAAGGGGTGCGCATCATAGAGTTTGCCCAGTGCGGTCAGGCCCCCCTCATCAAGGTGGCCCGGGACTTCGGCATAGAGTGGCACCTGCTCACCGACGGCGACGAGGCGGGCGCCAAGTACGCGAGCTCCGCCCGCTCCCTGCTCAAGGGGGAGCGGGAGCGGGACAGGATCACCCAGCTGCCCTCGGCGGACATAGAGCACTACCTCTACCACAACGGATTCGAGGCGGTGTTCAGGCGCGAGGCCGGGGTCGGGGGGCGCTCCACCCTCAACGCCGGGCGCATCATCGCCAAGGCCATCCATCACCGAAGCAAGCCCGGCCTGGCCCTGGCCGTGGTGGAGGAGGCGGAGCGCCTTGGCAGCGAACACATTCCTCCCATGCTCAAGCAGATGTTCTCGCGGGTGGTCGCCCTGGCTCGCGGCCAGAGCTAGTCTCGCAGGCGTTGGGGATGGGGGCGGGTTTGGGTATACTCGCCCCTTGTTTTTTGTTGCCGGGGCCCTTGGCCCTGTCCTCTGTTTGCTGCCGGAGACCCTATGTTCGTCCAACTTCCTTTTTGGCTCTTTTCCCTGACCGGCCTGATGGCCCTGGGGGCCCTGATCGCGCTCGGGATCGTCTTGTGGCGCGGGGATATCTGCCCGGGCCAGCGCTCGCGGATCACCAACCAGCTCTTCTCCATCTGGGTGATCACCGGCCTCTCCCTGATGCTGGGGATTGAAGCCGGGGTGACCGGCTGGCTTCCCTGGTGCGGGGGCACCGCCCTGATCCTGGGGATAGGGCTCTCCCTGGCCCAGTCGCGCCTCGAGGGCAAGCGCGCCATCCCCGCCAGTCTGCTGTGGCTGCCCGCCATGCCGCTCGCCCTCTATGGCCTGGGCCTGCTGCAGATCCAGGGCTGGCTGAACGGTGTGCTGCAGATGGTGCTGCTGGGCTCGGCCTTCGCCCACCTGATGCTGCTGCGTGCCCGCCACCGCCTGCAAGCCTTCAACCTGCTGCTGCCGCTGGCGGGGCTGCTGGCCGCCATGCTGAGCCTGATCTGGCTGGCGGTGCTGGTGAGCGGGCAGGACAATGGCGCCGGGCTGGATGCCCTGATCCCCGGGGTGCTGACCCAGGCGGGTTTGCTCATCGCCGCCCTGCTGCTCTGGTTCAGTCCTGTCTACCGGCAGCAGGAGACGGCCCCCGTGGTGCTGTCCGTGACCCTGTGCGGTCTCATCATCGCCCAGATAGCGGCGACCAGCGTGCTGCACCAGCTGGCCTGAGTCGCACAGTGGCAAGTCTGGGAGCAAGCCCGCGCCTGTATAGACGCGGGCTTTTTCATACATAGAGAGGGGAATGGCACGCCGGATCCGGTAGCTCAACCTTGGCAGGCGAGGGCAGTGAGCGGCAAGGGAAGCACCTAGTTGACTGAAAAAACTACGGTTTGTTGCAAAAGAACACAGGATGTGATGGTTTAATCCCCGGATAAACTTTTTTTAGGATAATTACTTGCAATCTCAGCGTTGGAGCCTATTATTGGCCCCCTCAGACGCGGGGTGGAGCAGCTCGGTAGCTCGTCGGGCTCATAACCCGAAGGTCGTCGGTTCAAATCCGGCCCCCGCAAC